>NZ_BOMI01000156.1 GCF_016862115.1 Paractinoplanes deccanensis | reverse complement strand
CGCTCAGCGCCGGCATAAACGGCGGCGAACCCGACCGAGCCCGATATATCGCCTACCTCGTGCCCGGCCTGCTGCTGATGACCATCGGCAGCACCGTGATCGGCACCGCGGTATCAGTGGCCAACGACATGACCGAAGGCATCATCGCCCGCTTCCGCACCATGGCCATCCACCGCGGCTCCGTCCTGATCGGCCACGTCATCGGCAGCGTCCTGCAATCAGTCCTCAGCGTCATCCTGGTCGGCGCCGTCGCCGTCGCCATCGGCTTCCGCTCCACCGACGCCACCCCGATCGAATGGCTCGCCGCGTTCGGACTGCTCGCCCTGTTCGCCCTCGCCCTGACCTGGATCGCCGTCGGCATGGGCCTGGTCTCCCCGAACGCCGAAGCCGCCAGCAACAACGCCATGCCGCTGATCCTGCTCCCGCTGCTGTCCAGCGCCTTCGTCCCGGTCGACTCCATGCCCGGCTGGTTCCAGCCCATCGCCGAGTACCAGCCGTTCACCCCCGCGATCGAAACCCTGCGCGGCCTGCTCCTCGGCACCGGCATCGGCCACAACGGCTGGCTCACCATCGCCTGGTGCCTCGGCCTCACCCTGCTCGGCTACTTCTGGGCCACCGCGAAGTTCAACAGCAACGCCAAGTAAAAACCCTCTCGGTGAGGCCCGGGCCGCAACGGCTCGGGCCTCACCGTCGTCTCGGAACGCCCTCCACCGTCAGACGGTGCCTGCTCCCACTTTCGGCGCCGAAGGGCTGGAACCGGACCAGCCCCTTTGGCCAGATCGGCGCTCCCGCGCAATCTGTCCTGGGTGCCGGTCCTCGGGCTGCTCCTCGGCCTGGTCGCCGTCGTCCTCAGCGCCATCACGCTCGCCAAGGCGATGAGCAGGACGGCGGCCGCGATCGGGCTCACGCTCGGTGTCATCGCGCTCATCATCAACGTCATCGTGCTCGCGGCCTTAGGGTCAGCGGTGTCGAACGCCGCGGACACCGCGTCCGCGACCACAGCGGCGACCGCTGACCCGACCGTGGCAACCACCGAGCCCACGCCGGACGCGACGACCGAGCCTCCAACGGTCACGCCCACCACAGAGGCAGCTGCCACGGCGGTCGCACCCACGACCAAGGCGCCCACGACAAAGGCTCCCGCCACCAGGCCGGTGTCGGCGGAAGAAGAGAACGCCATTCGGTCGGCGCAGAGCTACCTCGAGTTCGCCGCGTTCTCCCGCAAGGGCCTGATCAGGCAGCTGTCCTCGGAGGCGGGTGAGGGCTACTCGGTGAAGGCGGCGACCTACGCGGTCGACTCCCTGCACATCAACTTCAACGAGCAGGCGTACAAGTCGGCCAAGAATTACCTCGCCATGACGAGCTTCTCGCGCAAGGGCCTGATCCGGCAGCTGGAGTCGGACGCCGGTGAGGGTTTCACCCACTCGCAGGCCGTCTACGGGGTCACCAAGGCCGGGCTTTGACGGCCCAGCACGTCCGCCCGAATCAGGGGCAGAGCCGCTGGAACTCCTGGCGCTGGGTCTCGCGGTCGACGTCGCTGTGGCCCTGGTTTCGGATGTCGATGACCACCTGGTCGGCCGGCACGACAACGGTCGTGGTGCCGCAGGCCACGAACACGGCGACGTCGTCGCCCCGGCCCAGATAGGTGAGGTGCGGGGAGCGGAGTCGCGCGGGCATCTTCTCCGGCTCGCCCAGCCAGGCCACCTCCGCCCGGTAGGCGTGCACGTCGATGAAAGGCACGAACAGGCCGACACCGTTCACGGTCTCGCCGCGCACGACCCGGTCGGCTTCGCGCTCCATCTTCAGGGTGAGCAGCCAGTAGCCGGCGAGGACGACCAGCAGCGCGACGGCGAACCAGGTGAAGACGGGATGCTCGGGCCCGGCGCCGACCGTCCTGCCCGGCAGCCGGCCCAGCAGCCGGCGGCCCAGCAGGAACAGCACGGTGCCGATGAGGACGCCGAGCACCACCCACGCGGCCCGGCTCAGCATGGTCAGGCGGTCCCAGCCGACCTCTTCGGGACGCACGCCGAAGTCGTCGTAGAACTCGACGTACAGCACGTTGAGCAGCGCATAGATGGCCGCACCGAGCACGGCCGCGGCCCCCAGGAGCCGTTCCAGCCTGCCGAAGTAACCCTGCCGCCCCTCGGCGCCGCCGGTCTTGGCCGGCTCCGCTTGGCCCGTCATGCGCGAGAAGCTACGCGCGAGCCCACCGACCGGCAGTCAGATCATGGCCGGATCGGCCGGAAATCGAGCGGAGGGCGTGGGATTCGAACCCACGATGAGTTTCCCCATACCGGTTTTCAAGACCGGCGCCATCGGCCACTAGGCGAGCCCTCCCGATGTTGCGGTCCCAGTTTGCCAGACGTCCGCACGGTGGTCGGCAGCCACTCGCGAAGGACCTTGTATCAAGTCGGCAAAAATAGCCCTGGCCTGCAAGAACCGGCTTCCCTGACGCGGGCGTGACGGTTGACACCACATCGACGTGGATGTTTATTGTTCACCGCCTTTACCTTTTCCGGCCTAGGCCCCCACCTATGGCAAGGGAGTCCCCACCATGTCCAGGAAGATCGGTTGGGCCGTCGCGGCGGCCGCTGTCGTCTCGGTGAGCGTGCTGAGCGCGCCGCAGGCGCTCGCGGCCGGCGAGACGGTCAACGTCTATCTGACCACCACGAGCGACAGCGGCGGGCGCGCCGTCACGCGCGGGCTTCAGCAGCAGGCGCCCGTGGCGTTCGGCAGCGGCTCGGGCAGCGCCGGGCAGACCATCACCGTCAACGAGAACACCACCTACCAGCCGTTCGAGGGGGCGGGCGCGTCGTTCACCGACACCGCCGCCTTCACCATCCGCGGCAGCGGCGCGCTCTCGGCGGCCACCCAGAACGACGTGATGACGAAGCTCTTCAGCCCCACCTCCGGCATCGGGGTGAGCGCGCTGCGCAACGTCATCGGCTCGTCCGACCTCGCGCAGAACAGCTACTCGTACGACACCACCTGCTGCGACCTCAACGACTTCTCGCTGAGCCGGGACGCCGACGTGATGGCGCTGACCAAGCAGGCGCTGGCGCTCAACCCGTCCGCGTTCGTGATGGCCTCGCCCTGGTCGGCGCCGCCGTGGATGAAGGACAACAACGCGTACAGCCAGGGATGGCTCCAGTCGCAGTACTACGGCACGTACGCGCAGTACTTCGTCCGCTACATCCAGGGCTACCAGGCGCAGGGCGTGCCGATCCGGTACGTGACCGCGCAGAACGAGCCGACCTGCTGCCCCGGCTACCCGTCGATGCAGTGGAACACCGCCGGGCTCCAGTACTTCTCCAAGACCAACCTGCTGCCGGCCCTGCAGAGCGCGGGACTGGGCACGAAGCTGCTGGTCGGGGACTGGAACTTCGACACGTACGACACGTGGGTGGCGCCTCTGCTCGCGGACACGGCGATCCGCAACCATCCCAACTTCGGCGGCGTGGCGTGGCACGACTACGGCGGCAGCCCGTCGACGGCGACCGCCGTGCACAACCAGTATCCGCAGGTCAACGCCTACATGACCGAGCACTCCGGCGGTACGTGGGTGAGCAATCAGCACGCCGAGGACATGGGCGACCTGATCGACTACTTCCGGAACTGGGGCCGCAGCTGGACGAAGTGGTCGCTGGCCGTGGACGAGAGCATGGGCCCGCACAACGGCGGCTGCGGCACCTGCACCGGGCTGGTGACCGTGCACCGCAACGACGGGCGGCGCGGCCAGGTCGACTACACCATCGAGTACTACACGATGGGCCACCTGACCAAGTTCGTGCGGCCGGGCGCGGTGCGGATCGACTCGACCGCCAACGGCACGGTCCCGAACGTCGCGTTCCGCAACCCGGACGGCTCCAAGGCGCTGATCGCGTACAACACCAACGGCGGCGCACAGAGCGTCAAGGTGAACTGGGGCAGCCAGTCCTTTGTGTACTCCCTGCCGCCCCGGACGTCGGCGACCTTCACCTGGTCCGGATCGCAGGGCTCGTCGACCGGCGGAACGATCCGAGGGCTCGGCGGGAAGTGCCTCGACGTGACCGACGGCTCCACGGCGAACGGCAACCAGCCGCAGATGTGGGACTGCACCGCCGGCAACACCAACCAGCAGTGGGCGCGCAACGCCGACGGCACGATCACCGGGCTCGGCAAGTGTCTCGACGTGGCGAACAACTCGACCGCCGACGGCGCCGCGGTGCACCTCTGGGACTGCATCGGCACGGTCGCCAGTCAGAAGTGGACGGTCACCGCGGCCGGGGACATCGTCAACACCGCCTCGGGCAAGTGCCTGGACGTCAAGGACAACAGCACGGCCAACGGGGCAAAACTACAGATCTGGGCCTGTACGGGCGCCGCGCACCAAAAGTGGTCACTGTGAGTTGACCGAGTGGTTTTCTGTCATACCCCTCGGGCACAGTGAAGCCATGCACGCGATCGTGATCGAGGACAAGAAGCTCGCCTTCCGCGAGGTGCCCGACCCGGTGCCCGCGGAGGGCGAGGTCGTCGTGGATGTCACCGCCGCCGGGGTCAACCGCGCCGACGTGTCCCAGCGCCAGGGCTTCTATCCCCCGCCGCCCGGCGCTCCGGACTATCCGGGCCTCGAGTGTGCCGGCGTGATCAGCGCGGTCGGTCCCGGCGTGTCCGGCCGTCACGTCGGCGAGCGGGTCAGCGCCCTGCTCGCCGGCGGCGGCTACGCACAGCGGGTCGCCGTGCCGGCCGGTCAGCTGCTGCCCGTGCCGACCGGCCTCTCGCTGCACGAGGCGGCCGCGCTGCCCGAGGTCAGCTGCACGGTCTGGTCCAACGTCGTCGACCGCGACCGGCTGCGCAAGGGCGAGACCCTGCTGGTGCACGGCGGCGGCAGCGGCATCGGCACGTTCGCGATCCAGCTCGGCCACGCGCTCGGCGCCACGGTCGTCGCCACCGCCCGCGCGAGCAAGCACGACAAGCTCCGCGAGCTCGGCGCCGACCTGGTCGTCGACTACACGACCGACGACTTCGTCGCCGCCACAAAGGACTTCACCGGCGGCCGGGGCGCCGACGTCGTGCTCGACATCGTCGGCGCCAAATATCTTTCCCGCAACATCGACGTCCTCGCGCCCGGCGGCCGCATCACGGTCATCGGCTTCCAGGGCGGCCGCAAGGCCGAGGTCGACCTGGTTGAGCTGATGGCCAAGCGCGCGTCGCTCTCGTCCACGTCGCTGCGCGCCCGCCCGATCCCCGACAAGGCCCGCATCGTCGCGGCGGTGACCCGCGACGTCTGGCCCCTGGTCGAGGCCGGTGCCATCAAGCCCATCATCCACACGACGATGCCCCTCTCCGAGGCCGCCGAGGCACACGCCCTCATGGAGTCGAGCGACCACCTGGGCAAGATCCTGCTGCTGCCCTGACCGCCGGCCGGCGAGCGCCGGGCAGAGGGATCCCTGAGCCGGGCTCACCTCGATCAACGAGGGTGCCGGGGCCGAAGTTACCACCCATGGGCGACCTTTACGGGCGCTTTACGACAGGTTGGTCCGGATTTGCGGCGTGGCGGCGCCTCAGGTGTCGCCACGGAGTCGAGCATGGGTCCGGTGACCAACACGCCACTGCGCCCCGCACGATCAGCGCTCACCGAAGTGGAGCCGCCGCCGCGACGCCGCCGCCGCTGGCCGTGGATCGTGGGGGCGGTCGTCGCCGTGGTCGCGGCCGGCGGGGCGGCGTTCGCGCTGTCGCGTGACGAGCCGCCGCCGCCCGAGGCTCCGCGGGCCTTCGAGGGCGTCTTCCAGCTCACCGTCGACGGCAGCCGATGCGGGTTCGACTCGGTCGGGCCCCAGGAGCTTCCGCAGCACGCCCAGGGCCAGTTCTGCCTGGTCGACGTGACCGTCCGCAACACGGGTGCCGAATCCCAGCTGCTCGATCCGGGCGCTCAGCGCGCGATCGACAACGGCGGCGGCGAGCATCGCGTGGCCGAGCAGGCGCTGGTCTTCCTCAACGAGCGGCAGCCCACGCTGCTCGACGAGATCCCGCCCGGCGCCGCGGTGAAGGGCGTCCTGCCCTTCGACGTGCCCGCCGGATCGGGGCTGTCCGAGCTCGTCCTGCACAGTTCGATGGACAGTCCGGGCGCCCGTGTTCCGGTGACCTGAGTTCCCGGAAGCAGATCACGGGCATATTTCGGAAATCCATAACGGCCGATCGACACCTCAAAAGTCCTTTCTTTCCTCGATTGGGCGAGGGTGATTGTGGGAATTCGGCCCCGAAACATTCCTGATGTGTGTTGGCATGGTCGTCGGAATTAGCGAGTTGTCCGGGTTCCCATTGCTGTGCGTCTCACGCGCGGTGCCGGCGCGGCGCACGGTAATGCCACGCTGGACTGGGATACGCGCGAGTGCCCCGGGCCGATTTCGGAGGCAACACTGCATCGTCCGTCCCCGAGCCGGGCCTTGACCGCCGGCGCCATGGCGCTGGCCGTCATCTCACCGGCCCTCGACCCTGCCGATCATGCCGCCGAGGCCACACCGCCCGCCGAGCACACCGACCCCGAGCACACCGCCGCCCATCTCGCGGAGACGGAGGCCGCCCGCGCCGCCCTGGCCGAGCGCGCCTCCCGGGCCGACCCGCGCCGCCCGGCCGGCGACCGCCCGGCCCTCCCGCGCCGGGTGGCCGCGGCCCAGCTCGCCCTCAGCACCGTCGCCGGCGATGTCCCCCTGCCGGAGATGAGCCCGGAAACCTACGAGGAACTGCGCCGGGCGGCCGTCGTCGCCGCGACCGCCCTCGCCGTGGCCGACGACCGCGTGGCACTGCGCGGCCCGGCGGCGGAGGCGGCCGCGGAGGCCCGCGAGATCCTCCGTGACGCCGTCGCGGAACCAAGCGACGCCCCCGCGAACGAGGCCCGCGACGCCCAAGGAGCCGGCGCCCGACGACCCGGGGTCTTCAGCGCCCAGATGGCGCAGGCCCACGCCGCCCGGCTGGCCGGAGCCCTGAGCGCCACCACCGCCGAGCAGATCCGCGACCTGCGCGGCGGCCCGCCGCCCGAGCAGCCGGCCGGCACGCGGGCGGCCCCGGCGCGCCGCGCCATCGCCCGCGCCGTGGTCCACAGGGTGACGCCCCGGGCCGTCAAACGGCTGCACAAGCGCGTCCACCGCACCGTCCAGAAGCGGATCCACAACCGGATCCACCGCAGCGTGAAGCGGTCGCACGTCGTCACGTCGCGGCGCACGCACCACGTCATGCCCCTCGGCAACGGCATGACCGCCGTCATCGCGTACGCCCGCTCTCAGGTCGGCAAGCGCTACGTCCGGGGCGGCACCGGCCCGTTCGGCTTCGACTGCTCCGGCTTCACCAAGCGGGCGTACGCCCTCGCCGGCATCGAGCTGCCGCACTCCTCCGGCGCCCAGGCGGCACAGGCCCGCAGCATCTCGCGGGCCGAGGCGCGCCCCGGCGACCTGGTCGTCGGCCCCGGCCACGTCGGCATCTACATGGGCCGCGGCATGATGATCGACGCGGGCAACTCGCGCACCGGAGTCGTCTACCGCAGGCTCTATTCGGGGTTGCATGTCGAGCGCTTGAAATAGGGTCGCGAAGGCCCGCAGAATCGGCGTCATGCTGAGCGACCATTGGCCGCTGTACGGGCTCGTTCTGCGCACTCCGCGGCTGGAATTGCGGTTGCCCGATGAGCGCCGGCTCGACGAGCTCGCCACCCGTGCCACCGAGGGCATTCACGATCCGGCGACGCAGCCTTTCGTCGCCGGATGGACCGACGCGCCGCCCGATCAGGTCGCCCGCAGCGTCCTCCAGTGGCACTGGGGCCTGCGGGCCGGGTGGAGCCCGCGCAAGTGGGAGCTGGGCCTGGTGACGATCGCCGGCGGGCGGGTGATCGGCACGCAGGGCATCGGCGCGGAGGACTTCGCCCGGCTCCGCGAGGTCGGCACGGGCTCGTGGCTGGCGCGCGCCCATCACGGCCAGGGGTACGGCACCGAGATGCGCGCCGCCGTGCTCGAGCTGGCCTTCGCCGGGCTGGGCGCCGAGTTCGCGACCTCCGAGGCGTTCGGCGACAACCACGCCTCGTACGCGGTGTCCCGCAAGCTCGGCTACGCCGACGACGGCATCGCCCGGCACGTCGTCCGCGACCGGGTGACCGTCGGCCGGCGGTTGCGCCTCGACCGGGCCGCGTGGCAGGCGGCGCGCTCCGTACCCGTACGGATCGAGGGTCTGGATCCTTGCCGCGAGATGTTCCTAGGAGCGGGGTAGCGTCAGGCGCACTGTCGTCCCGACGCCGGGCTCGCTCTCCAGGTGGACGCTGCCGTGATGGGCGTCGATGATCGACTTGACGATGGCCAGGCCGAGGCCCGGGCCCTGCGCCGCCATCACCTCCGCCGCCTGGCAGCGGTAGAAGCGGTCGAAGACGTGCGGCAGCTCGTCCGCCGCGATGCCCACGCCGTTGTCCGTGATGGTCAGCTCCGGCTCGCCGTCCGAGGTCGAGTCCACCGTGATCTCGCCGCCGGGGTGGGTGAACTTGATGGCGTTGACCATGAGGTGGTTGAGCGCCTGGGCGAGCCTCCTGGCGTCGCCGCGCGCCGGCACCGGGGTCTCGGTGCGGTCGCGCAGCTTGACCTGGCGGTGCTCGGCGAGCGGACGGCACGCCGCGGCGGCCTGGTGGCCGAGCTCGGCCAGGTCGATCTCGGCGAGGTCGAGCTGCATGCGCTCGTCGGTGAGCCGGGCGACCAGCAGCAGCTCGTCGATGAGCCGCAGCAGCCGGTCGGAGTTGCGCGACATCACCGACAGGAACCGGCGCGAGGTGTCCGGGTCGAAGTCGTCCTCGAGCAGCATCTCCAGGTAACCGCGGATGGTCGACAGCGGTGTGCGCAGCTCGTGGCTGACCGTGGCGAGGAACGAGTCCTTCATGCGGTCGAGCTGGCGCATCCGGTCGGCGATCTCGCCGGCGTGCCGGGCGTAGCGGCGCAGCTCGAGTTGGACCGCGGCGTGCCGGGCGAGGCTGCGCAGGGCGCGCCGCTGCGGCGAGGTGAGCACCCGGGGCACGCGGTCGACGACGCAGACCGTGCCCACCGAATAGGTGCCGTCGAGCACCACCGGCGCGCCGGCGTAGAACCGGATCTCGTCCGGCACCGCCGGGTTGTCGGCGAAGCGCGGGTCGGCCGTCGCGTCGGACACCTCGAGCAGATCGTGCCCGTTGATCGTGTGGGCGCAGAACGACGTGTCCCGGTCGGTCTCCTCGACGTCCAGGCCGACCTTGGCCTTGAACCACTGCCGCTCCCGGTCGACGAGGCTGACCAGGCCCATCGGCGTGCCGCAGATCTCCGACGCCAGCAGGGCGATGTCGTCGAAGTCCTCCTCGGGCGGGGTGTCGAGCACCTGCGCGTCGTGCAGAGCGGCCAGCCGGGCGGGTTCGTTGGCGGGCAGCGGCGCTCTCATGTCCCGATGGTCTCATCTGCCGATGCGCAAATGGGGCTAAAGCAGTCGGCACCCGCTCGAGGAAGCGGGTGCCGACTTGCTTATCGCCACCGGGCACGGGGATCTCCGCCGCACGCACCCGATCGGATGTCGGACAGAAGCATCACCCGGCACAGGGGACACGCCGCGCACCCCATGTGCGTCCGCCCGATCGGGTGACAGCCCGGCTTTTCGGGCTACTCTGCGTACGGAGAGAGCTTTCCACCGTCTGGCCGGAGGACAAATCACCATGAGTCTCGACCGCGCCGTAGCCCCGGACCCGTACGATCTGTTGCCCCAGGTTCCGTCGTTCACGGTGACCAGCACGGACATGCAGGACGGCCGGCCGCTCGACGATCTGTTCGCGCACCCCAGCGCGGGCGGCAAGAACGTGTCACCCCAGCTCGCCTGGTCGGGCTTCCCCGACGAGACCCGCGGCTTCGTGGTGACGTGCTTCGATCCGGACGCGCCGACCGGCAGCGGCTTCTGGCACTGGGTCCTGGTCAACCTGCCCGCGACCGTGACGGAGCTGCCGCGCGGCGCCGACCCGCTGCCCGGCGACGCGTTCTGCGTGCGCAACGACTACGGCGAGCGCACCTACGGCGGTTCCGCCCCGCCGCCCGGCGACCGCCCGCACCGCTACGTCTTCGCGGTGCACGCGATCGACGTGGACAAGCTCGACGTCGGCCCGGACGCCACGCCCGCCTACGTCGGCTTCAACCTGGCGTTCCACACGCTGGCGCGGGCGACGATGCGCCCGACGTACCAGAGCTAGGGGTGTGAGAGGGCTGCACGGGCAGCCCTCTTTCCTACTGCGAGGGCGTGCGCGCCACCACGAAGACCGACTGGCCGAACGGCGGCTTCACGACCTGCTCGACGGCCTTGGTCACCGGAAGCACGAGCGAGTCGTACACCTTGACCATCGGGCCCTCCTTGGGGGCCAGCTTGAAGATGCTGGTGGCGCCGTAGTAGCCGATCAGCCCGAGCGCGTTCGCGTAGTGCAGCTTCTCGATCTGAAGCCCGGCCTCGGTCATCGCCGCGCGCATCGTCTTCTTCGTGTACCGCCGGATGTGGCCGGTCGCGATGTCGACCTGGCTCATCGCGAACATGAACGCCGGCACGATCAGGATGATCCGGCCGCCGGGGCGGACGAGCTCGGCCATGCTGCGCAGCGCACCGACGTGGTCCTCGATGTGCTCGAGCACGTTGTACGAGACGGCGGCGCTGTATTCGCCGGAGGCGTCAGCCGCCGGCAGCAGCATCTGCCGCACGTCGATGTTGGGGTGCTCGGCCATCCGCTCCTTGAGGAGCACGAGCCGGTCGGGGTCGGCTTCAGTCGCCGTGAACCGCGGAAGGTGCTCTGCCCACTCGATCGCGTAGTCGCCGAGACCGCTGCCGATCTCGATCGGGTTGTCCCCGAGGTACGGAAGAGCGAGCTCGACGAACCACCGGCGGTGGTTCACGGCCGTGGCGAGGCCTTCGAGCACTTCGGACTGGATCCGCTGGTCTCCAGTGATGTCTGCCATATGTAAGGTTCCCTCGTCTTGCCGATCGAAGCTGACACCGGGACCGGAAGAGTTAACCATCTTCGGTTCACAACCGAAAGTTGAGCCCGGGAAGCCCGCCCATTATTTGCCTGATTGAGACATAGGCAAGCTGGGTACTCCGTGTGGTTGCTTCGCGTCCGGATAGCCCAGTTCATATCGGCTCGGTCACGCATCGCCCGCTTGTCACTGCAACGTTACCGACCTCGGATAGGCTCGCCGACGCTATGACGATTACGGGTATTGACTCGACAGGCCAGTCGGCCGGCGGGAACGTTCGGCCGCCCCGTCAAGTGACCGGGACCGAGGATCTAGACGCCGAGTTGGCGGCACTCGAAACCGCCGTCGCCGCTCCTCCCGCCCAAGCGCCTGAACAGCCGAAAGTCAGACGGCGACGCCTTCCCAACTGGCGAGATGTGCTGGCCGGCGCGACCTTCGTCGTCATCGCGCTCTACGTCACCGCGCCGTTGTGGCTCAATCTTGATCACCAGTTGCGTGATGATCCACAGGATCAGGCTTTCTTTGAGTGGATGATGGCGCATGGTGCGCGGGTGCTCACCGATGGCGCATATCCGTTCTTCTCCGATCGCATGAATTACCCCGATGGGGTGAACATGATGGCCAACACCTCGGTGCTGGCCGTTTCGTTGCCGATGACGCCGGTGACTTTGTTGTTCGGCCCGCATGTGGCCTTCAACGTATTCCTCACTCTCGCTTTGGCGATCACCGGCGTGTCGTGGTACTTCGCTCTCTCGCGCCACTTCGTCAGCTCGCGGCTCGCGGCATGGGTCGGCGCCCTCTTCTGCACCTTCGCGCCGAGCATGATCTCGCATGCGGGCGGCCACCCGAACATCGTCTCGCAATTCCTGGTGCCCTGGATCATCGTGCGCACATTGCGCCTGCGTGAGCCCGGCCGGGCGATGCGCAACGGCCTGATCCTGGCCGGCCTGCTGATCTGGCAGGCCTTCATCAACCTCGAGATCCTCTTCATGACCGCCGTAGGCCTGGGCGTGTTCTGCCTGGTCATGGCGATCGTCCGGCGCAAGAGGCACCGCGGCGAGACCCGGCAGTTCGTCACCGGGCTGTCCGTCGCCGGCGCGGTGACGCTTGCCGTCCTGGCATATCCGCTGACCGTGCAGTTCTTCGGCCCGCAGAGCTACCACGGCCTGCCGCAGTTCGTCCGTAACTTCGGCGCCGACCTCGCGTCGTTCACCGCCTATTCGAGCCGTTCCGTGGCCGGCAATTCCGCTGTTGCCGCCCAGCTCGCGCAGAACCCGGCCGAAGAAAATGCGTTCTTCGGGTGGGGACTCGTCATTCTCTTCTTCGGCCTGATCGTCTGGATGCGCCGCACGGCCACGATCGTGACCCTCGGCGGCCTGGCCCTGCTGTTCGCCGCAATGTCGCTCGGACCGCGAATTTTCCTCAACGGGATCAACACCGGCATCCCCGGCATCTGGGCCGTTCTGCACAGCGTCCCGGTCCTCAACTCGGCGGTGCCGACCCGCTGGGCCATGGCCATCGCCCCGGTCGTCGGCATCATCCTGGCCCTCGGCTGCCAGCGCGCCGCCGACCTCGTCAAGGCCCAGCCCTCGGCCCGCGGCCCGGTCCGCGTCGCCATGATCACGGCGGTGGCGATGGCCCTGGTGCCGCTCGCCCCCATCCAGCTCCAGACCACGCCGATGGCGCCGACCCCCGAGTTCGTCACCTCGGGCGCCTGGCGGCAGTACGTCGACGACAACCACACCGTCGTCACCCTGCCGCTGCCCGACTCGACCTACCCCGACCCGCTGCGCTGGTCCGCCATGACCGGCCAGGACATGCGCATCGCCGGCGCGTACGCCCTGCTCCCCAACCAAAATCCGCTCAACCCGGCCGACCGCACCGCGATCTTCTCGCCCCCGTGGCGCCCCACCAGCGGCCTGATGGCCTCGATCCGCCAGGGCAACCCGGTCCCCGAGATCACCGACACCCGGCGCGAGATGACCCTGGCCGACCTGCGCTACTGGAAGGCCGCCGTCATCGTCCTGACACCGCAGCTCCGCGACACCGAGATGCTGCGCGCCATGACCAACCTCCTCGGCTTCTCCCCCACGTGGACGGACGGCGCCTGGGTCTGGGACGTCCGCCACCTGGTCGACGACCCGAACGCGGTCCTGACCGGCCCCGACATCAGCTGATTTTTCCGGCATAGGCGGCTTCCTCCTGGTGAGGGGGTCGCCTTTTGCTTACGCCGCCTTTTGCTTACGCCGCCTTCAGAGATACGGGCACCGAAGGCTCCCGCCGTAACAGCCGGCGCCGTCGCTGCTCACGCCCTCACGCCGCCGCCGGGCTGTGCTGCCTACTTACGCTCCGAACCCCAGCCCAGCCTCC
The DNA here is from genome assembly GCF_016862115.1 of Paractinoplanes deccanensis. GTDB lineage: Bacteria > Actinomycetota > Actinomycetes > Mycobacteriales > Micromonosporaceae > Actinoplanes > Actinoplanes deccanensis. The sequence continues at coordinate 93,926 of NZ_BOMI01000156.1, read as the reverse complement.
GGCCGGGCAAACCCACACCAGCGTCGCCGCCCGCGGTGCCCTCCCCCAGCCAGGCACACCCAACACCAGCGTCGCCACTCACGCGGTGCTCTCCCCAGCCGGGCACACCCAACACCAGCGCCGCGACCGGCGAAGACCAGGCGGACACGAGCACCCTCAGCCGAGCACCCCGACCACCCGCACAGCGCGGCAGGCGAAGAGCGGGAAACCGCAAGCAGCACGCCGCAAACCCCCAGCCCACCCCTCAACCGCACACCCAACACACCATCGTGGCCAGCGGACAGCGGACGGACAAAAGGCTCCAAAGTTCCAGCCAACACCGTGGCACACCCAACACCGTCCGTCGCGACCGGCGAAGAGCGGGCAAGCGCGACGAGCGCGTCTCGAACTCGGCCCACCACTCAGCCGGGCACACCCAACACCACCGTTACGGTCGGCGAGGAGTGGCTGGACAAAAGCCTCAGAACGCGCCGCGAGCCCTCAGCTCAGGCCCCGGCCGGGCATACGCAACACCACCATCGCAGCAGCGAGGAGCAGGCAGCACGAGCGGCGCGGCCCACTTCCAGCCCAACACTCAACCAGACACACGGGACACCCACGCCACGGCCAGCGAAGAGGAAGCAAGCAAGAGCAGCGCGCCCCGAACCCTCAGCCCAGCCCTCTCAACCGGGCACACCCAACACCACCATCGCGGCCGGCCAGGAGCAGGCAAGCACGAGCAGCACGCCCAACCCAGCCCTCAGCCGGGGGAGCACCGACACCCCCCAACGATGTCGCGGCCGGCGGCGGGTGGCCAAGCAGGAGCAGGCGGGCAAACAAGGCGAGGCGCGCTGACGAGGTCAGCCGCACGGAAAAGGGCATACGCGAGGCAGGTTATGCCGGCAGGAAGGGCCAGCCCGCACAAGAAGAGCCAGCCTCCGGGCGAGGTCATGGCACAGCACCGGAATCATGCCGCGCAGGGCGAAGTCCAGCCGCCCAGGGTGTGAGCGCCGCACGGCGAAGCGGTAAGCAAGGCGTGGGCGCGCCGGGCCAGAGGGCCCGGCGCGCCAGGCCAAGGTCAGCCGCGCAGGGCCTCGCGGGCGGAGAAGACCACGCTGGCGGCCAGGAAGGCGGCGTTCACCAGGGTGAACAGGCCGACGAACCAGATCGTCCACTGTGGGGCGATGGTGAGGACCAGGCCGGCCAGGGCGATCACCGCGCCGTAGTCGCGGACCAGCTTGACGATGCGGACCGGCAGGGAGCGGCTGGTGACCATGCTGGCCGCCTGGGCTCCGGACTGCATGACCGACGTGACCAGGTTGACCATCCACGTGCCGGCGAAGGCGGCGAGCAGCCAGGCCGGGGTGTCGGGCACCTGCGCCTCGGCGGTCGCGGCCAGGGCGGCTACCAGCGAGATCTGCACGGCCACGTCGCAGAGCACGTCGAGGCGGCCGCCGGCGGGGCTGGTCTGGCCGGTCACCCGGGCCAGCTGACCGTCGGCGCAGTCGAAGGCGTACGCGAACTGCCAGCCGGCCAGGGCGAGCAGGCCGATCGGCCAGGCCCAGACGCGGCCCTCCGCGACCGGGCCGGCGGCCGCGACCACGACGAACGAGACCAGGCAGCCGAGGCCCAGGTTGAGCACGGTCAGCACCGACGGGGCGATGCGATGCTTGTACGCCCGCACGGCTATGCGGGCGCCGATGTGCTGGCTGAGGGCCTCGCTGAAGAGGCCGCCACCACGGTTGACCGCGTAGTAGTCGGCGGCCGTGGGAGCGGGGGCCGGAGGATCAGTGGGCGGCGACTGCTTCGACATAGCTGGCCAGCTTTCGGCTGATCTCGTCGGGGGACATGGCGAGGTGCTCGAGGATCGTGTAGCGGTCGGGGCGGGTGCGCGGCGCGAACGCGACCGCCTCGACGAACTGCTCGTCGGTGAGTCCGACGTCGGACGGCAACCGGGGCAGGCCGTGCCGGCTGAGGCAGGCGGAGATCTGGGCGAATCGCCGCTCGTCGCCGCGCAGGAACGTGCAGAACAGCGCGCCCAGCCCGGCCAGCTCGCCGTGCGAGGCGGTGCCCGGGTAGAGCGAGTCGATCGCGTGCATGATCTCGTGGTCGCCGCCGCTGGCCGGGCGGCTGCTGCCGCAGACGGCCATGGCCAGGCCGCTGGAGATCAGCGCTTCGGCCAGCACCGTGGCGAAGGCGTCGTCGCTGAGGTCGCCGGGCATGGTGAGCACGGCCTCGGCGCCCATCCGGGCCAGCGAGACCGCGAGGCCGTCGACGGGCTCCCCGCGCACCTCGCGGGCCAGCTCCCAGTCGGCCAGGGCACTGATCTTGCTGATCGCGTCGCCGATGCCGCCGCGGTTGACCCGGTCGGGGCCGGTCTCCACGAAGTCGAGATCGATGATCACGCCGAACGGGATGTGCACGCCGTACGAGCCCTTCAGCCCGTCGTTGATCAGGCTGGCCACCGGGGAGGCGATGCCGTCGTTGGCGAGGCTCGTGGCGACCGAGACCATCGGCAGGCCCCACCGGCTGGCCGCGTATTTGGCCACGTCGACGGTGGTGCCGCCGCCGATGCCGACGACCGCGTCGTAGTGCCGGGAGCGGAGCTTGTCGGCCAGCTCGAGGGCGGCGTCGAGGGTGCCGCCGGCCGTGGTGAAGATGTCGGCCGAGCCCAGCGACGGGCGGATCAGCTCGACGATGCGCTCGCCCAGCCCGGGCCCGACCACCACGGCCACGTCGCCGCCGGCCGAGATGCGGCCGTCGGCGAGGATCCGGCCGAGGTCGGCGACGGCGCCACGGCGCACGATGATGTGCAGGGGCGCCTGGACGCTGCGGGCTAGTAGCGGCATGCGATGTCCCGCGCCTTGGCCAGGTCGTCGTGGTTGTCGACCTCGACCCAGTCGACCTCGCCGATCGTCGCGGCCCGGACCTCGCCGCCGCGGTTCGCGTATTCCTGGAAGCCGTCCTCGTAGTAGAGGTCGGGGTTGCGCTTCCAGGTGGCCTCGAGCGCGTCGGCCAGCGCGGCAGCCGCGGAGGCCTCGATGATGGTGGCACCGATGTACTCGCCGAAGGCCTCGGCCGGCTCCATCAGCTTCGTAATCTTGGTGAGCTGTCCATCCGCGCTGAAGACGGTCTTCATCTCCTCTTCAGCGAGCTTCTTCAGATTGTCGATGGCGAGCAGGATGCTCGGGCCGCGCTGATCGAGGAGGGTCTGTTCGACGCTGACCGGGTGCACGGTGTCTCCGTTGACCATCAACGCGCCCTGCGCGAAGTGGTCACGGGCGAGCCAGAGCGAGTACGCGTTGTTCCACTCCTCGGCCTTGTCGTTGTGCACGAGCGAGATCTTGACGCCGTACCTGCTCTCGAAGGCGGGCACGCGCTCCTCGACCGCGTTCGCGCGGTAGCCGACCACGATCGTCACGTCCGTCAGGCCCGCGGCCGCGAGGTTGCGCAGCGAGATGTCCATGATCGTGGTCTCGCCGTCCACCGGGACGAGGGCCTTGGGCAGCGTGTCCGTGTACGGGCGGAGTCTGCGTCCGGCGCCGGCGGCGAGGATCAGGCCGATCATGAGGTCTCCCAGGTCGTAAAGGCAGCACGATACCGCTCCGTGTCCCAGAGCCCGGACCGCGCGAGGCAGACGAAAATTCTATAGAGGCGGCTCGTAAGCTTGTCGGCATGACCGCTGAGCAGCTGATCTCCTTCGCCCGTGGCGCTCCGTCGCTGGACATCATCGACGTCGAGGGCCTCAAGGCCGCCGCCGCGCGCGCGTTCGACGCCGACCCCGCCGGGGTGACCGCTTACGGCACGTCCGTCGGTTACGTCCCGCTGCGCAAGTGGATCGCCGAGAAGCACAGCGTCTCGCCCGATCAGGTCATCGTCACCAACGGCTCGCTCCAGGCCGACGCCTTCCTCTTCAACCACCTGGTGCAGCCCGGCGACGACGTCGTGGTCGAGAAGCCGACCTACGACCGCACGCTGCTCAGCCTGCAGAACCTCGGCGCCAAGGTGCACCAGGTGACGCTGCGGTCCGACGGCATCGACGTCGACGAGCTGCGCACGCTGCTCGAGTCGGGGGTGCGCCCCAAGCTCGCGCACATCATCCCCAACTACCAGAACCCGGCCGGCATCACCCTCTCGGTCGAAAAGCGCCGCGCGCTGCTTTCGCTCGCCGTCGAGTACGGCTTCACCATCTTCGAGGACGACCCGTACGTGGACATCCGGTTCCGCGGCGATGCCCTGCCCTCGATGCTGTCGATGGACTCCGAGAACGCGGTCGTGCACGCGTCCAGTTTCACCAAGACGGTCTGCCCCGGCGTGCGCGTCGGCTACCTGGTCGGCCCGGCCGCGCTGATCGACGCGATCGCCAAGAAGGCCACCAGCCTGTACATCTCGCCCGGTATGGTCTCCGAGGCGATCGTGCACCAGTTCTGCGTCTCGGGCGACATCGAGCGCTCGATCGCCAAGGTGAGCTCGGCGCTCAGCGAGCGCGCCCAGGTGCTGGCCGAGTCGCTGCGCAAGCACATCCCGGGCGCCACGTTCACCGAGCCCGACGGCGGTTACTTCCTCTGGGTCGACCTGCCCGGCGACGTCGACGTGGACAAGCTGTTCCCGGCCGCGATGAAGAAGGGCGTGGCGGTCGTCAAGGGCAGCGACTTCCTGCTCGAGGGCGGCCGGAGCTCGCTGCGCCTGGCCTACTCGGCGGTCACCGTCGACCAGATCGACGAGGGCGTGCGCCGGCTGGCCGAGGCCATCGAAGAGGTACGTGCCTGACGCGACAGTCTTGATCGTCGGCCGGGCGGGTACGTTGCACCCTGCCCGGTCGACGTTTGTGTGGGGGAGGTTCGAGTGAGCGATCGCGAACGGAACAGGCCGCTTTCGCGAGCCTTCGCCGCACCGCTGCGGGCGATGAACCGCGTGCTGGGCGCCGCCGACGGCAGCCCGAACGGCAACCGCCCCGGCCACGGCGAGGGCAGCGCGGTGGTCGACTGCGCGGTGTACGTGGCCGGCCGGCGTCTTCCCGGCGACCACGCGCCCGACGAGGCGCTGAAGATCGCCTGCTCGCAGGAGAACGCCTTCGTCTGGCTCGGCCTGCACGAGCCCGGCGAACAGGAGATGGCCGCCGTCGCCCGCACGTACGGCCTGCACGAACTGGCCGTCGAGGACGCGGTCAAGGCCGAGCAGCGTCCCAAGCTGGAGAACTTCGGCTCGGTGCACTTCCTGGTCATGCGCACCGCCCGCTACGTGCCGCACAGCCAGATCACCGAGACCTCGCAGGTGGTCGAGACCGGCCAGATGATGATCTTCGTGGGCGAGCAGTTCGTCATCACCGTGCGCCACGGTGACGCCTCCGAGATGGGCTCGGTCCGCGCTGACCTCGAGGCCACCCGGGCCGACCTGCTCGAGCAGGGCCCGTGGGCGGTGGCGTACGCGGTGACCGACCGCGTCGTCGACCACTACGTCGCGGTCGCCGACAAGGTGGAGGTCGACCTCGACCAGATCGAGGAGGGCGTCTTCGCCCGCGACCAGGCCAGCCCGATCCCGGCGATCTATCAGATGAAGCGCGAGCTGGTGGAGTTCCGCCGCGCGGTGGTGCCGCTCCAGCGTCCGCTCGCGATGGTCGTCGCGCTCGTGCCCAAGCGCATCGGCAAGTACTTCCGCGACGTGCAGGACCACCTCACGCGTACGGTCGAGCAGGTCTCGTCCTTCGACGACCTGCTCAACTCGATCCTCCAGGCCCGGCTCGCGCAGGTCACCGTCGACCAGAACAACGACATGCGCAAGATCGCGGCGTGGGCGGCCATCGCGACCGTCTGGACCGCGGGCGCCGGCATCTACGGCATGAACTTCAAGTTCATGCCCGAGCTCGACTGGCAGTACGGCTATCCGGCCTGGTGGACGGTCATCCTGATCATTTCGGTGCTGCTCTACCGTGCGCTGCGGCGAAGCGGCTGGTTGTGACGACATCGACAGCGGACCCTAAAGTGAGGGCGTGCCGTCGCGTCAGGACCAGCTCCACTCCTACCAGTACTCGCTGCAGCGAGTGGTGGCCGCGCTGGTCACGCACGACCCCGACCCGCAGCGCTCGCCGCTGCGCCGGGCCGGCACGACCGCGCTGGTCAGCCTGCTGATCGCCGCGCTCGCGGTGCTCGCGGCCACGATCTACGGCATCTTCACCGGCAACAGCAACATCAGCCCCGAGAACCCGAGCGTCGTCTTCCAGGAGAAGGGCACCGGCGCCCGCTTCGTCTACTCCGAGGCCGACGGCAGGCTGCACCCGGTGCTCAACTACACCTCCGGGCTGCTGCTGGCCAACGCCGAGGCGCCCGAGATGAAGGGCATCTCGGCCGAGAAGCTCGCCAGTGTGCCGCTCGGCGCCCCGCTCGGCATCCCGGACGCGCCCGACTCCCTGCCCGGCAAGAAGGCGCTGCTCACCGAGCGCTGGTCGGTCTGCACCGACAAGTCGGCCGGCTCGCCGACGAGCACGCTGCTGGCCGGGGTGAAGCTCACCGACGGCACGGTGATCGCGCGGGACGGCAAGGCGCTGCTCGTCCGCGATCCCGCCAACCGCACCTACCTGGTCTCCGGCAACCGGCGCTTCGCCATCCCGGCGAGCCGGGTCGACGTCACGCTCAACGCGCTGCGGCTCGGCGCTCAGGAGCCGTGGCCGGTGTCGACCGCGTGGATCAACGCGGTGCCCGCCGGCCCCGATCTGGTCGCCCCGGCGATCCCCGGCACCGGCGGCCGCTCGGACGGCAGCGACTTCCGGGTGGGTCAGCTCGTCACCGACTCGCGGCAGGTCGCGGTGATCCTGGCGGACGGCAAGGCCGTGCTGACCGAGATGCAGGCCGCGCTGATGCGCACGGTGCCGGGCGCCCAGCAGCCGGTGGCGGTCGGCAACGACTTCCTGACCATCCCGACATCGCGTACGAGGGTGAGCGACGCCGGCGACCCGGACGGCCTGCCGCCCACGGTGCCGGCGCTCGCCGACGGCACCCCGTCGCGGGCGTGCATCACCCTGCCGGTCGACAAGAACGGCGACGGCATCCGGATCGACCCGACCGTGCCTCAGGGCGTGGCGGTCGCCGGCGTCGCCGGGGCGCCGAACAGCGTGCAGGCCGACCGCGTCTTCGTCGAGCGTGGCCGGGGCGCGATCACCGTCCTGGCCCCGTCGCCGACCGCGCCGGCCGGGTCGGGCACGGTCAGCGTCGTCACCGACACCGGCCGGCAATATCCGCTGGCCGACCGCGCCCTGCTCACCAAGCTGGGCTACGGCGGGGTGCGGCCCCAGCAGATCCCGTCCGAGCTGTTCGCGCTCATGCCGACGGGCCCGGCGCTCGATCCGGCGCGGGCCCGTCAGACAGATCCTCAATAAGTCACCGAGGGGTGTTCGGCGTGGTGTTCGTCGGCACCGTGCCGTTCGGCGAGATCGGCTCGAAGGCGGCGTCGTCCGCGCCCGTGCTGGTCGTGGTCAGCGGGGCGGCCGGCTCGTACTCGTCCCACTGAGCGGCCCGGCGGCGCTTCGACACATAGGCCGCGCCGACGCCGACGGCCGTGCCGAGCAGCGCGAAGCCGAGAAGCTTGGAACCGCGGCCCTTCTTCTCCTTGCGGGAGACGGCCTTGTTCGCGCGCTTCTGAAGCTTCTTCGCGTCCTTCTTGTTCTGCTTCGCCGACTTCTTGGCCGACTTCTTGCTCACCTTGCCGGCCTGCTTGACGTTGTCGGTAGCGGCGGCGACCAGTGGGGTGATGGTCGCCACGGCGCTGCCCCAACCGGTCGTGGCCGCGTCCTTGGCCTTGACCGCGGCCGGCTGCACCCGGTCGACGGCCGCGCTGAGCGTCGGGCCCACCGTCGCGCTCGTCTCCTGCGCGGCCAGCGACGCGGCGCGCTTGAAGTGATCCACGCTCTGCCCGAGCTCGTTCCTCATCCGCCGGTTGCGGTTCTTACGGCGCATCGTTGCGAACACCAGTGCCCACCTCCTGTGGCTCTCTCCCACGTCAATCGTGCCCTGCTTCGGTACCCCCGCGCTGCCGCTTTCAGACACATGGGGGAGGATCCGAACTGCAAAGAACTGTCCAATCGCCCCTGAGAGGTACCTGTGGGGCGACCGTGACGCAGACAGGAGTACCCGTGGCCGAGAAGCTTTACGCCACCCTGCACACCAACCACGGCCCGATCCGACTCCAGCTGTTCCCGGATCACGCCCCGGCGACCGTGCGCAACTTCGTGGAGCTCGCGGAGGGCACGAAGGACTACATCGACCCGCGCACCGGCCAGAAGAGCAGCGGCCCGTACTACGACGGCACCATCTCGCACCGGGTCATCGCCGGCTTCATGATCCAGATGGGCGACCCGACCGGCACCGGCCGCGGCGGCCCGGGCTTCCAGTTCGGCGACGAGTTCCACCCGGAGCTCCGGTTCGACCGCCCGTACCTGCTCGCGATGGCGAACGCCGGCCCGGGCACCAACGGCTCGCAGTTCTTCATCACGGTGGCGCCGACCCCGCACCTCAACCGTCGGCACACCATCTTCGGCCAGGTCGCGGACGAGGAGTCGGCCAAGGTCGTCGACTCGATCGCGAACACCCAGACCGGCCCCGGCGACCGTCCCCGCGAGGACGTCGTCATCGAGCGTGTGGAAATCGAGCGAGTGCAGGCCTGAAGTACCGTTGACGCATGAGTGAGGCTCCCTCGACGGTTCCGGTCTGTTATCGCCATCCGTCGCGGGAGACCTACATCCGGTGCACCCGCTGTGACCGGCCGATCTGCCCCGATTGCATGAACGAGGCGGCCGTCGGGCACCAGTGCCCGGAGTGCGTCGCGGAGGGCCGGCGCAGCCAGCGGCCGGCGCGTACAGCCTTCGGAGGCAGCCGCGCCGGCACCGCCGGCTACGTGACCCGCACGCTGATCGGCATCAACGTGGCCGTCATGGCCCTGTCGGCGATCCTGGGCGGGGCCACGGCCCTCGCCGGCGCCGGCGGCTGGTTCGGCCTGATGGGGTCCGAGACGCCGCTCACCCGGTGGGGTGAGGTTCTGGGCTACGCGCCCTACACCCTCGGCGGCGATCCGCACGGCGTCGCCGCGGGCGAGTGGTGGCGGCTCGTCACCGCCATGTTCCTGCACTACGGCATCCTGCATCTGGCGCTGAACATGTGGCTGCTCTGGCAGCTGGGCCGCTACCTCGAGATCCAGCTGGGCCCGCTGCGCTTCGCCGGGCTCTATCTGCTCGCCGGTCTCGGCGGCAACGTCGCGGCCTACCTGTTCACGCCGCAAAATCAGCCCGCCGCGGGCGCCTCCACGGCGATCTTCGGCCTCTTCCTCGCGATGATCGTGGTGAACAGACGGCTGAAACGGGACATCAGCCAGCTCATCCCGCTGCTGGTGGTCAACCTGCTGTTCACCTTCGCGGTGCCGAACGTGTCGATCGCCGGGCACCTCGGCGGCCTGATCGCCGGCGGCGCCGTCGCCTACGTCCTCGCCTACGCCCCGCGGGGCAACCGCAACCGGATCCAGATCGTCGGCTGCGCCGCGATCCTGCTGCTGCTATTGATCGGCGCGGTCGTGCGGACGCAGATGTTGCTCGCCTGAGGACGGCGTGAGCCGCAGGTCGGCCAGCGCGGTGGCGACCTCCTCGGGCTCGGTGCCCAGGTCGTGCATGCTGAACAGGTAGATCGCGTCGCCCGCGTCCAGCTCGAGCATCTCGCTGCGCAGGCCGCGGTGGGTGCGGCGGTCGACGCGCACCCTCTCGATCTGATCCCAGCGCAGGCGGCGACGGCGCGCGTAGCCCGCGACCACCGTGACCCCCTGCGGATCCGCCGCCAGGCGGACCGGCGCGATCAGGTCGCGCAACGCCCAGAGCGTCAGCGCGAGGCAGGCGACGGCGGCGAGCACCCATCGGACCGGGTCGTTGCCGGCGAAGGCCACCGCCAGGACCACGACCGCTACCGCACCCATCAGCTTCGAGACCGGCAGGACCGGCTTGACGCGCCATCGCATGCCCCAACTATGCAGTGACTTCCTCGCGCCGGCACCGTTGAACGCCGTATGGACGTGTTCTCCCGTACGTTCCTTCCCGCCGCGGCCGAGGCCGGCGTGGCCATCCCGACCGTGAGCCGGCACATGCCGATCTTCCGCCGCTGCATCGAGCCGGACGAGAAGACGGTGCTGGTCGGCCGATGCCTGCGACCGGACGCGCCGCTGGCCGGCGAGTTCATGCTGGTGCTGACGTACCGCCGGTTGGTGGTGACGCAGGAGACCAAGGTGCTGCACCGGCTGCGGCTGCACCTGAACGCCAATTTGCGCCATCTGAGCAACGTGTCGTGGCGGCCGGACCCCGCACGGTCCACCGTGGACGTCACGGCGACGGCGGTGGACGGCGTGCGGGAGCGGTTCCGGATGCGGCTGGCCACCCCCAAGGCGGTCGCGCACTCCGACAAGCTGCTTCAGAACGTCTTCGGGTCGCGCGCGCTCGCCGCCTAGGAGCCGGTCACAGGAAGGCGCTGATCGACGCGCGGAGGCCCGCGGCGTCCAGGCCGTGCTGCCGCGCGTGGTCGCGCCAGGTGCCGTACCGGCGCACCTCCGCCCGGCCGACGCCCAGATGCAGCGCGCGATGCGGCAGGCCCGCCAGGGCCGCGCTGACCGCTGCCGCCGACGTCCCGGCCAGGTACGGCTCGACCATGACCACCGCGTGCTCGGTCATGGCGCGCAGCCCCTCGGCGTCGAGCGGGCGTGGCGTGTGCGTGTACGCCACGGTGACGTCCAGGCCGCGGGTCGCCTCCAGCACCGGGTCGAGCATCGGGCCGACCGCGACCACCAGCGGGCCACCGGACCTGATGACGGTCAGCCGATCGCTGTCCGGATGCGCCCGGGCGTTCTCCTGCACGCCGAGCCGGACGTAGACGCGGTCGTCGTGCCGCGCCGCCGCACGCAGCAACGCGGGCACCTCGTCGCGGTGGCCGGGCACATGCACGGTCCAGCCGTCGAGCGTGTCCAGCAGCGCCACATCGCCGGGCGACTGGTGGGTGTAGCCCTCGGCCGCGGCGTCGTAGGAGCCGCCGATGCTGACCAGCACGGCGCCCACGTCCTGATGGCCGAGATCCAATTTCACCTGCTCGTACGCCCGATCGATCAGGAACGGGGCGTACGTGTGCACGTACGGCCGCATCCCGGTGAGCGCCAGCCCACCCGCGACGCCGGTCATGAGCTGCTCCCGGATGCCCACGTTGAGCACCCGGTCGGGGTGCCGCCGCCGCGCCGGCTCGAACGGCTCGGCGGAGATGTCGGCGAGGACCAGCGCGGTGCGCGGATCGTCGGCGAGCAGCTGGGTGGTGGTGTCGATGAACGTCTGCCGCATCGGTCTCAGCTCCCCTTCTTCTCGACGGTGGCGATCACCAGGTTCGGCCCCGCGTGCGGCCTGGTGAGCGCGAACTCCAGCTCGTCGTGGTCGTGGCCGTCGGCGAACGTGACGTCCCAGCCGACGAACCGGGCGGCTATCCCACCCGGCCATCCGTGCGTCGAGGACTGGTTGTCGATCACGATGGCGGTCAGCGGCAGCCGCGTCGCTCCGGCGTACGCGATGGCCTCGTGGTTGGAGCCCTCGTCGAGCTCGGCGTCACCGACCAATACAAAGGTCCGCGCGGTTGTGAAGCCTTGCGCCCGCAGGCCCAGCGCGGTGCCGACCGCCAGCCCGAGGCCGTGCCCGAGGGAGCCGGTGCCGATCTCGACGCCCGGGATGCGTACGCGGTCGGGATGGTGACCCAGCGGGCTGTCCCACCCGCCCAGATCGTCGAGCGCGGACTCCGGGATGAAGCCCTTGGCGGCCAGAACGGCGTAGTAGGCGGCCGGGCCGTGCCCCTTGGAGAGCAGGAACCGGTCACGGCCGGGATCGTCGACGGTCTCCGGGGTGATCCGCAGAACGCGGTCGTAGAGCACCCAGATCACGTCCAGCGTCGAGTGTGCGCTCGGCGCGTGCTTCTCGTCGCCGGTCAGCCGCCGCAACAGCGGACGGAGCCGGTCGGTGTGCGTCGCGGTCACTGTCATACGGATAGGCTGCAAGTTGAAGTTCACTTCAACTCAAGGACCCGCATGGAGACCCTCACCATCGGCGACTTCGCGGCCCGCAGCGGCGTGGCGCCGTCGGCCCTGCGCTTCTACGAGCGCGAGGGCCTGATCCGCTCCACCCGCACCGGCGGCAACCAGCGCCGCTACGACCGCGCCGAGCTGCGGCGCGTCGCCTTCATCCGGATAGCCCAGCAGGTCGGCGTCTCGCTCGACGAGATCAGGACGGCCCTGGCCGACCTCCCGGAGAACCGCACACCGACCAAAGCGGACTGGGCCCGCCTGTCGGCACACTGGCGCCACCGCCTGGACGAGAAGATCGCCCTGATGGAACGCCTCCGCGACCAGCTGACGGGCTGCATCGGCTGCGGGTGCCTCTCGCTGCACCGCTGCAAGCTCATCAACCCGGACGACCGCCTCGCCTCGGACGGCACCGGCCCCCAGGTCCTGCTCAACCCGGACGCCGCCGGCACGTCCGGGTGACGGCCCCGCACGGTTCGCCCTCCGAGACCCGAGTTGTGGACGCGGTGGCGGGGCTGCGGCGGCGGTTCTAGGCGTGCGCGTGCTCGCGGAGGAACGACAGCAGGAGCGCGACCGTCTCGTCGGGGTACTGGGTGTGCGGGTAGTGGCCCGCGCCCTCGATCATCGCGAGGCGGGCGTTCGGCATGGCGGCGACGATGGCCTCGCCCTCGGCGCGGGGGTCGGCCCAGTCGGGGTCGAGCGTGCCTTCGATGATCAGGGCCGGCTGGTGCACGTTCGCCAGCTGCGCGCCGGCGTCGGCCGGGGTTGTCCGGCCCATCTTCTGCAGGGCCTTCATGCGGCCGGGCTCGGCGAGCATCGCGGCGTTGCGGTCGAGCTGCCGGGCCCAGTCGGCGGGCTTGCGGCCCGGGAAGGCGACGTCGAGGTAGCGGTGCCACCATTTCGCGCTGCCCAGGATGCCGGCGGCGAGCAGCCGCAGCATGCCGGTCCGGTAGCGCTTCACCCGCAGGTCGCCCAGGCTGATCGCCTGCTTGCGGGTGAACGGGCCGATCTCGACGACCCCGGCGACGAGCTCGGGGGCCCGCGCCGCGGCGATGGTGGCCGCCCCGCCGGAGATCGAGTGGCCGACCAGCACCGCCGGGCCGCCCAGGTGGCGGATCACCGCGATCAGGTCACCGGCGATGTCCGTACGCGAATAGGACGGCCACGTGGCACTCGACTCGCCGGCGCCGCGGATGTCGACCGCGGCGACCCGGTAGCCGGCCGCCACGAGGCGCGGAACCACGAACCGGTACGCGTCGCGGCTGTTGCCCATCCCGTGCGCGAGCACCACGAGCGGGCCTTCGCCGGTCACCTCGTAGGCGATGGTGCCGCCGTCGACGTCGAGCTGCATGACAACCTCCTGGCTATCTTCGTTAGCTAAAAGCTAATGGAGTTAGCCATGCTCGTCAAGTGGCTCCGGTCACACGCGCACCGGGATGGCCGACGAGACGCCGAGGAGCTTGCCGTTGCGGTCCAGCGCCTCGGCCACCACGTATTCGGGAGTGCCGGGCACCGTCAGCCGGGTCTCGAAGCCCGTGCGGGCCGCCTCCAGGGTGCCGCCGTTCAGCACGTCCGGCTGGGCGCCCCAGCGAGCGCGCCACTTCGCGACCTCCGTGGCGCCGTTCCAGCTCGCCGAGACGATCACGTTGCCGCCCTCGACGTGCAGGCCGAGCGCGGGACGGTCGAGCGGCTGCGCCGTCCACTCGGCCTTGTACGCCCGGTACGACTGGTTGTCGAGCGGGATGTGCCCGGCCAGCCGCACCGACCCGTCCGCGTTGTGCTCGGTGAAGTGCGGCATCTGGCCCCAGCCGATGAACGACCCGCCGTCGGACAGCTCGCGGAAGTTGCCCTGCGTCGGCGCCGAGATCTTGTCGGGGTGCACGTACTCGGCGACGAACGCGGTCTTCCGAGCGTCCTCGTCCACTGTGAACACGACGCCGCGCGAGTAGTCGCGTTCCTTGGTCACCCCGGCGCCGTTGTCGAAGACGCTCCACGAGCCGTCGCGCCGCTGCCGGAAGTCGTGCTGCCAGGAGAACGTGGTCCGCTCGTCCACGACGAAATCCGACTTCTTGCCGCCCAGCCGCCAGCGGACCGCGCCCGTCCTCCGGTCGATCTTGTAGACGGCCCAGGTGTGCCGCGCCGAGATGATCAGGTCGCCGTCCGCGGCGAGGCCCACCGAGTTGGCGTGGAAGTAGTCGTACGGCAGGTGGGCCGAGTCGCCCTGCGGCAGCGGCGCGTACGACTCGTCCACCCCGACGTGGTCGCTGGACCGCCACTCGAAGAGCCTCTTGCCGGTGGCGATGTCGATCTCCTGAAGCACGCCGTCGTGCAGCACCCCGTCCTTCGGGCCGCCCATCGACGTCAGGTCGTAGGCCACCGGGTCGTACACCCAGAAGAGCGCCGTGTCCTGCGGCGTGATGATCAGGTCGTGCTGGTCGGCCTGCTCGCTGCCGGCCGCGCGGATGCGGGTGATCTCCCGGTACGACCGGTCGGCGATCACGAACTCGCCCTGGCCGACGCCCTGCCCGCCGGTACCCCCGATGGTCCCCTCCCACCAGGTCAGGACCGGCTGCTTGCGGTACGTCTGCGCCTTGAAGTCGATCGACACGGTGGCCGGCGGCGGCGTCTGCCGGAACCAGATCGGCGAGCCGGCCTCGTCGACCATCAGCGGACCCCACAGGCTCGTGCCGGAGGCGGGGCTGAAGAAGATGTGGCCGGGCACGGTCCCGGCGGCCGGCGTCGTGATCGTGACGTCGGCGATGCCCTGGAAGTCGGGGCGTGATCGGTATTTCGGGGCGGCGGCGGTTTCCTCCTGCTCAGCGGCGGCGGGCGTGCCGATCGCGTAGCCGAAGCCGCCACCGGCGGCCCCGGTCAGCACGGCCGCACCGGCACCGAGCAGGAGGTTTCTGCGGGTCGTCACCGACCGAGCGTTCCCCGTCGGTGTCTTCTTCTACCTTGATTGACGATCAGAGTTCGCTGTGAGTCCGCCGTAGATCTCCAGAAGCCGGGCGGTGAGCACATCGGGGTGGAAGTGGTGCAGGTAGCGCTCCCGAGCCGCCTTCGCCAAACCGGCCGCCTGGTCCCGGGCAAGGAGCAGGGCGGCGGCGATCGCCTCCGGTTCCGGCGGTACGACCCAGCCGGCGTCCCCGATGATGTACGGGATGCCGCCCACCGCCGTGCCGAGCGCCGGCCGGCCCGCCGACAGCGCCTCGAGGAGCACCGTGGGCAGGGTGTCGTTCCACGTCGGGGTGTGCACCACCACGGCCGACCGGCGGCGCATCTCGCTCATCGCTTCGCGGTCGATGATGCCCAGGTATCGCACGTCGTTCCGCTCGGCCGCGACGCGCTCGGCCAGCGGCCGCAGCTCACCGTCGCCGGCGATGCGCAGCGTGCCGAGCGAGCCGTCCGGGTGCCGCTGCCACGCGTCGAGCAGCAGGCCCAGGCCCTTCTCGGGGGAGAGCCGGGCGCCGTAGAGGAAGCCGTCGCCGAGCGGCTCGGGCTCGCCCGGGTCGGGCAGGCCGTTCGGCTTCACCACGATGCGCTCCTCCGCGATGCCGTAGTCGCGAAGGTGCGCGGCGATCCGGTCGGTGAGGGCGATGTACCGGTCGACCGAGCGCCAGGTCGGCCGGTGCACGGCCAGGGTCGTCGCCATCAGCGCGCTCTGCGCCGCCGAGCCGCGGTAGCACTTGTGCTGCACCGCGGGCCAGCCGACGATCTTGCCGCGGCAGTCCTGGCAGTTGTGCCCGTCGCGGAAGTAGAGGCCCGAGGAGCAGACCTGCCGGTAGTTGTGCACGGTTTGCACCACGGGCACGCCGTGCTTGTGCGCCGTGCGCACGACCCAGGGCGAGAGCAAGGGGTACGGGTTGTGCAGATGAAGCACATCCGGCCGTTCCGCCTCGAGCAGCCGGGCGAGGTCGCGCTGGGCGGCCCGGCCGTAGATCGGCGAGAGCGGCAGCAGCGCCTTCTCGGCGAGCGGCAGGTCACCGATCGCGTCGGAGCTGCGCTGGAACGGGATCACCTCTACCCCGGCCGCCCGGAGCTGGCCGATCTCGGTGTCCACGATGACGTTCTCACCCGACGGCATCGCTTCCCGATACCGGTTGTGCGCAACGACGACCTTCACGGTGGGAAACGCTACCGTTGAGGTCGTGCCCGAACTTCCCGAGGTCGAGGCGCTCGCGGCCTACCTGCGTGAGCGCGCGGTCGGCCACACCGTGCAGCGCTTCGAGGTGTCCTCGTTCAGCGCCCTCAAGACGTACGACCCGCCCGCGACCGCCGTCAACGGCCTGGAGATCACCTCCGCCGGCCGGCACGGCAAGTTCCTCGACATCGGGATGGGGCCTGATCTTCATCTTGTGATCCATCTGGCCCGGGCCGGGTGGCTGCACTACCGCGACTCCTTCAAGTCGCCGGCGCCGCTCAAGCCCGGCAGCGGCCCGATCGCCATCCGGGTGCGCCTCGACGACG
Organism: Paractinoplanes deccanensis; assembly: GCF_016862115.1. Lineage (GTDB taxonomy): Bacteria > Actinomycetota > Actinomycetes > Mycobacteriales > Micromonosporaceae > Actinoplanes > Actinoplanes deccanensis. Next base: position 77,408 of record NZ_BOMI01000156.1, on the reverse strand, counting down.
GCTCCGGCTTCGACCTCACCGAGGCCGGCACCCAGAAGTCGCTCGCCGCCTACCTGGTGCGCGACCCGGCCGAGGTGCCCGGCGTGTCGCGGCTCGGCCCGGACGCGCTGGCCGTCTCCCGCGACGAGTTCGCCGAGCGCATCCGCTCGCGCAACGGCCAGATCAAGGGCGTGATCACGGATCAGGAGGTGCTCGCCGGCATCGGCAACGCCTACTCCGACGAGATCCTGCACGTGGCGCGGATGTCCCCCTTCGCCCTGACCGGCAAGCTGACCGACGAGCAGATCACCACGCTGTACGAGGCCATGCGCGAGGTGGAGACCGACGCGGTCGAGCGCTCCGTGGGGCAAAAGGCGGCGGAGCTCAAGGGTGAGAAGCGCGCCGGCATGCGGGTGCACGCGCGCACCGGGCTGCCGTGCCCGGTCTGCGGCGACACGGTCAGGGAGGTGTCGTTCGCCGACAAGAGCCTCCAGTACTGTGCGACCTGCCAGACCGGGGGAAAGCCGCTGGCCGACCGACGCCTGTCCAAGTTGATCCGTTAGCGTCGCAACGGTCACCCTGCGTACAGGAGTGGGAAAGCGGCCTGAACGTCCGCTTCTTTCCGCCCGATCCATCGGTATAGTGGCCCGGTCCAACGTAACCGTCACGCGTTCGAGCGGGCCCCGGTGTCGCGGCTGTCCTCAGACTTCGTGGCGGTGCGTAATCTTTTCCGGATGCGGGAGGACGTAGGCGAGGTGACCGCTAGCCTGCATCGCCCAGTGACCGACAGCAGCCGGAGCAAACCCGTGCCGTACGACAGCTTCGAGTGGCGGCAGGAGCCGCCGCCGAGCAACGGCGTACCCCGATCAGCGTGGAACCGGCAGCACAAGCGCCTGTCCCGCTGGCATCGCCCGTACACCGCGGTTCTGGTTCTCCTCGACCTGGTGTCGGTGGTGCTGGCGAGCTACCTCGCCGCGACCTACCTCGAAAAGGCGAAGTCCGGCTTCCAGGAGCGCACCCTCGGGTTCCTGCACGGCGCCGAGCTCTTCTACTTCTTCGCATACGTGGTGCTGCCGCTCGGCTGGCTCGTCCTGCTCTGGGCGAACGGCACGTACGACCGCCGCTACCTCGGGCTGGGCAGCGAGGAGTTCAAGCGCATCGTCCGCACCTCGGTCACCGTGGTGGCGTGCGTGTCGCTGCTCGCGTTCGCCACCAAGACCCAGCTCTCGCGTGGCACGGTCGCCCTGGTCTCGATCAGCGCCGTGCTGTTCCTGCTGCTCGACCGGGTGATCGCCCGCCAGGTGCTGCACTTCGCGCGGCGCCGCACGGGCCACGGTGCCCACCGGATGATCCTGGTCGGCACGCTGCCCGAGGCGCTCGAGGTCTACACCGCTGTCACCCGCAGCCCCGCCGCCGGCCTCATCCCGGTCGCGATCCACATCACCGACGGTTACGCCGCCGCCCGCGGCATCGAGACGCCGGTGCCCGTCTACGCCGCCCGCGACGTGCTCTCGCTGGTGCGCGAGGTCGGCGCCGACACGATCGCGGTCTGCGGCTCGGCCAGCGCCGAGCCGGGTGAGCTGCGCCGCCTGGCCTGGCAGCTCGAGGGCACGGGCGTCGACCTGGTGGTCGCGCCCCAGCTCACCGACATCGCCGGCCCGCGCGTGCACATCCGGCCGATCGAGGGCCTGCCGCTACTGCACGTCGAGGAGCCGACCCTCTCCGGCCCGGGCTGGCTGATCAAGAACCTGCTCGACCGGGTCGCCGCCGGCATCGGCCTGCTGCTGCTCAGCCCGATCCTGCTGATCATCGCGATCGGCATCAAGCTCTCCGACCCGGGCCCGGTCTTCTTCCGCCAGCCCCGCGTCGGCCACGAGGGGCGCACGTTCCGGGTGTGGAAGTTCCGCACCATGTACGTGGACGCCGAGGAGCGCAAGCGCACGCTCGAGGAGCTCAACGAGTCCGACGGCATGCTCTTCAAGATGAAGAACGACCCTCGGGTGTTCACCTTCGGCGCCAAGCTGCGGGCCACCTCGATGGACGAGCTGCCCCAGCTGATAAACGTGCTCAAGGGCGAGATGTCGCTGGTCGGTCCTCGCCCGCTGCCCGCCGACGACGGCGACTACCTGGGCGACGTCCGGCGCCGCCTGCTGGTGCGGCCGGGGATAACGGGCCTGTGGCAGGTGTCGGGCCGCTCCGACCTGTCGTGGGACGAGGCCGTACGCCTGGACCTCTACTACGTGGACAACTGGTCCTTGACGTACGACCTCAGCATCCTGTGGCGCACGATCTGGGTCGTGCTCAAGCGCAAGGGCGCTTACTAGTCCTCAGCTGTGCGGGCAGGTGGCCCGGTACTCCTGGATCGCCGATCCGGAGGGTGCCGGGCAGAGGAACTGGTCGTAGCGGGTGTCGTTGTCGATGAAGCGCTTGAGCCACGAGATCGAGTACTTCGCGACGGTCACGTTCGTGGCGGTCGGCGCCGAGTGGCCGGCGTTGTTCAGTTCCAGGTACGCCTTCTCCGGCGCCACCGTCAGGCTGGTGTAGAACGGCTCGGAGTGTGAGCTGACCGGCGCGACGGTGTCGTTCTCGGCGCCGATGATCATCGTCGGCACCCGGTCGGTGGTCCAGCTCTTCGTCGTGTGCCACGGGGTCAGCGGGATGGCCGCCTGCAGGGCCGGCCGGGTGCGCGACGCCGACAGGCTGCCGCCTCCGCCCATCGAGTGACCCATGACGCCCAGACGGGTGGCGTCGATACGGGTGCGGACCGAACTCTGCCCGGTCAGGTAGTCGAGCGCGGCGAGCAGCTGCGTGCCGCGGCTGTCCGGCTGGTCGAGCGTGTTGTTCGTGTCGATGGTGATCACCACGAAGCCCTGCGAGGCGAGCCGCGGCCCCAGCCACGCGACGCTCGACTGCGAGGCGGTGAAGCCGGGCGAGATGGCGACGGCGCCGAAGGTGCCCTCCGCCGTGCTCGTCGGGTAGTAGATCGTGCCGCCGCCGAAGCGGCCGCTGACCGCCGAGCGCGCGACGGTCACCTGGGCGATCGCGAAGGATCCGCGCGACGCCTCGATGCTGGCGTTGGTGGGGGCGGGGCCACGCTCGTAGGGGTTCGCCGCCTGGGCCGGGGCTGCCGGGGCGGTGACGGCGAGGGTGACCGCGGTGAACAGAGCGAGGACTTTCATGGGGCACTCCCTGGGGGTGTGGGTGTACCTGATGTATCGATGTTGTTCGATTGTTGATCGCTCTGTTACTCGCCGGTAATCCCAATTGGCACCCTGCCAACACGGTATGACGAGTGGACGTTCCCGCGGGGAGCCGTCAATATCTGCTGCGTGGATCAGGTCGGAAGCGTGCTCGCGGTCGTCGCGGTGCTCGCCGGCCTGGCCGCCGCCGTGGTCGCCGTGGTGCGGCTGCGTGCCCGCCGCGGCATCGCCACCGCCATGCAGCGGGCCACCTACGACGTCCTGCACACCGCCGCGCTCGCCGCCGAGCCGCTGCGCGGCGGCCTGAGCCCCGCCGGCGCCGGCAAGGCCGCCCGCCACCTGCGCGCCCTCGTCGGCGCGGCCGGCCTGACGATCGCCGACCGCGACCGCTGCCTCGCCTTCGACGGCCGCGGCAGCCACCACGGCGACCAGTTCACCGCCGCGGCCACCCGCGCGCTCGACACCCACCGCTCGGTGGTGCTCGCCGCCGCCGACCTGCCCTGCGACCGGGTCGACTGCGTTGTGCGCGGCGCCGTGGTGGCCCCGCTCTCCGGGCCGGACGGCCGGGCCTCCGCCGCTCTGGTGGCGGTCGCCGACGACCAGCCCGCGCCTGGCCTCGTACAGGCGACTCTGGAAACCGCCCGATGGGCCGCGACGCAGATCGCCCTCGCCGAGCTCGAATCGTCCCGGGAACGCCTGGCGCGCGCCGAGGTGCGCGCGCTGCGGGCGCAGATCAGCCCGCACTTCATCTACAACGCGCTCACCGCGATCGCCTCGTTCGTGCGCACCGACCCGGAACGCGCCCGCGAGCTGATCCTCGAGTTCGCCGAGTTCACCCGCTACTCGTTCCGGGCGCACGGCGACTTCACCACGCTCGCCGAGGAGCTTCGCTCGATCGACCGCTATCTGACCATCGAGCGGGCCCGGTTCGGCGACCGCCTCCAGGTACGCCTGCAGATCGCGCCCGAGGTGCTGCCGGTCGGCCTGCCGTTCCTGTGCCTGCAACCGCTCGTCGAGAACGCGGTCCGCCACGGTCTGTCCCGCAAGCCGGGCGTCGGTATGGTGAGCATCGAGGCACAGGACGCCGGCGCCGAATGCCACATCACCGTGGAGGACGACGGCGTCGGGATGGATCCGGAGGTCTTCGCGGCGGGCGGGCCCGAGACCGACGACGGGCAGCACGTGGGCCTGGCAAATGTGGACGAGCGCCTCCGCTCGGTCTTCGGCGACCACTTCGGCCTGGTGGTCGAGACCGCGCCCGGCGCCGGAACGAAGGTGAGCATGCGAGTGCCGAAATTCCACCCGGGGGTACGGGCGTGAGCCTTGTCGTACTGGCCGTGGACGACGAGCCACCGGCCCTGGACGAGCTGGCCTACCTGCTCAACGCCGACGGCCGGGTGGCACACGTCCACCGCGCCGGCGACGCGACGGAAGCCCTGCGCGTCCTGCGCGACACCGAAGTCGACGCGGTCTTCCTCGACATCCGCATGCCCGGCCTCGACGGCATGGAGCTGGCCCGCATCCTGCGCCGCTTCGCCCGCCCACCCGCCATCGTCTTCGTCACGGCCTACGACGACGGCGCCGTGGACGCCTTCGACCTGGGCGTGACCGACTACGTCCGCAAACCCGTCCGAGCCGAACGCCTGGGCGAGTCCCTGCGCCGAGTGGCCGGCCTGCGCACCATGGTCCCCGCGGCCACACCCACCCAGCCCGCCGACGAGCCGGCCATCCCCGTCGAGCTGGCGGGCACGACGCGCATGCTCCCCCGCTCCTCGGTCCGCTGGGTCGAGGCACAGGGCGACTACGCCCGCCTGCACACATCCGACGCCTCCCACCTGGTGCGAGTCTCCCTGGCCACCCTCGCCGAACGCTGGGCCGACGCCGGCTTCGTCCGCATCCACAGGTCGTACCTGGTCCAGATCCGCCTGATCGCCGAGCTGCGCCTCACCCCATCGGGCTACGTGGTGACGGTCGACGGCGTGGAGCTGCCGGTGAGCCGCCGCCACACCCGAGAGCTGAAGGACCGCCTGATCAGAGCCGCCAAGCACGATTGGCAGCGCTGACGCCGCCCGGGTCCCATCGCACGTCGACGGCCGCCCTCCAGCTGCCGTTCCGCCCTCCACCGGCTCCAGCCACCGCCCGAGCCGGCATTGCCCGGTCCAGCATCGCCCGATCCAGCAACCGTCCGGGTCGGCCACCGCTGGGCCCAGCCATCGCCCCGGCCCAGCCGTCGCCCCGGCCCAGCGACCGCCCAGGTCGGCCACCGCCTGGCAGCCACCGCCCCTGCCCGGCCAGCCACCGCCCCGGTCCAGCCATCGCCCCGGCACGCTTCCAGCACCAGCCTGCCTCTCGGCCCGCCGCCGCTCTCGCCCGAAAGGCGCAACTGGCCCGAAGCCCACACCGTCGCCAGCCTGCCCGAACCTGCCGATGCCTGTGAGCTGGGACGTCAGAAGCCCGATCCGCTGCTTGCCCTCACGCAATCCACACGGTTATCCACAACCCCACAGGCTTGTCCACAGAGTTATCCACAGGCCCGCGGTGGATAACTTGCTCCGGGCGTAGGCTCTGCCCTCGTTCCCCGGGTGGGTGGGGGCTCGGGATGGACTCGGGTACGTGCTGCTCTCGACCTCCGACTGCTTTCGGGCCTTCGACGTGCTGCCTTTCGGCTTTCGACGCGCAGCGTCCGGGCCTTCGAGCGCAGCGTCCGACCCTTCGAAGCGCAATGCCCGTGCCTTCGACCCGCAGCGACCGTGCCGTCGACGTCGGCTCACCCCATCGGGAGTGCCGTCGTCCTGCCGGAAGACCAAGGCGGTCACGGCATCGCATCCCAAGCCTTCAAGCGGAGCGTGATCTCGCCAGGCTGCTGTGGCTCCTCGACGTTGAGGCGGACGAGGGTCTGCGGCTCGGCGGGGCTCGCCGTCATAAGGCAATAGGTGCGGTCCGTGCGCAGCGGCAGCGGTGACCCGGGGCCGGGCGTGGCGCGCAAGGCGTCGGCGCAGTCGTCGGGGGTCACGTCGGCGGCCGGGATCATGGCGGCCCGGACGTTGTCGTCGTTGGCAAGCAGCGAGTCGCCGGTGGCGGGGGATGCGCTGATCTGGACGGGGCCGTCATCGACGATCTTCGGCTGGGCCAGGTCGAGGCTCTGTGGGCCGGTGTCGTCGATCGGCACGGTGACGAGGGTGGCCGGGTAGCGGACCCGAAAAGTCGCGGGGGCGGCGTGAGACGGCGGCAGCAAAGGCGACGGCCGGGCCGGCGAAGAAGAAGGCAAAGAAGGCGGCAAAGAAGAAGGCGAAGAAGAAGGCAAGGAAGAGGGCGAGGAAGACGGCGAGCGGGCAGGCGAAGCCGACGACGGAATCCCGGACGAAGAGGCGGACGACCGCGAGCCAGGCGACAAAGAGGGCGCATCGGAAGATGCCGACCCGAACGGCCGCGCGGTCACCGACGGCAAGGGCGCAACAGGATCGCGCGCCGGCCGAGACCGGCCAGGTGCGATGACCGACGGCGAGGGAACGGCGAGCGTCGGCGGCTCGACCAGTTCCTCGCGCGCGCCGATCATCACCTGCTGGATCCCGGCGGTCGTCCCGAAAGCAGCCAGCGCAACCAGCGCGACGACACCGACCCGCACCCGCACGAAGGAGCGAGGAACAGAAGCCCGCAATGACAACCGCGGCGGCGCCTCGGAGGCGCGGGCCAGCAGATCCGCCAGCCCGGCCTCGCAGTCGAAGCGGAGGCCGGCGAGGGCCTCCGCCTCGGCGGCCTCGAACAGGCGCCGCTCGGCGACCGTAAGCTCCTCATCGGCCATGCTTCGTCTCCTTTCCAAGGGCCAACAAGGGCCGCAGAATTTCCCGGGCTTTCTGGAGCTGCGACCGCACGGTCGACGGGTTCCGGCCGAGCTTCTCCGCGATCTCGCAGATCCGCAGGCCGTCGTAGAGCAGGGACATGACCTCGCGGGACGGCTCGTCCAGGACGCGGAGGATGTCGAGCGCCTCGGTGCTGCCGTACGCGTCGTCCTCGGCGGTTCGCACGAGGGGTGCCATCGCCGCGTAGCCGGTGCGCTGCCGGACGGCCTGGCGGGCGCGGTCGATGCGGATCCGCTTGGCCGTGGTGAAGGCGTACACCTTGAGCGCCTTCTCGGAGTGGCGGTCCAGTTCGGACCATTGCCGGTAGAGCCGCAGCATGGCCTCCTGGGCGACGTCGCCGGCGTCCTGTTCGCCGAGCCCTTCGGCCCGCATCCGCACGAAGAGCCACCGGTAGTGGCTCTCGTAGAACGCGGCGAAGGTCACCACGGCGCCCGGCGCCAGGTGACGCGGATGTCGAGGTGGAGCCGCGGCGCGGGCAGCTCCGCCACCATCCAGTTGATGATCTGTGCAACCAGCGCGCCAATGAGAGGGTCAATGATGTCCAACTTTTCCCCTTGGCCGGTTTGATGTGTTTTGTCAGTTGAAACGTCCCGGCTAGGGAAAATGTCCGCGGATACCCTCAACGGGTGACGGCCCGATCTCCACAGGTCGTTCACAAACTCGCCGCCTCGTCCGCACGGGTGATCAATAGGCTGACCGCCGACGGCCGGTGAGCCACGGGGGCGCACCGGCCGGAGGGAAACAGAGGAGGCTCGGGTCGTGGAGACGCAGCGACGGGTGCTGGTCGTCGAGGACGAGCGGACGATCGCCGACGCGGTCGCGGCCAGGCTGCGGGCCGAGGGCTTCACGGTCGAGGTGGCCGGCGACGGGCCCGCCGCGGTGGAGGCCGCGCGGCGTACGCCACCCGACGCGATCGTCCTCGACGTGATGCTCCCCGGCTTCGACGGCCTCGAGGTGTGCCGCCGCATCCAGGCCGAGCGCCCGGTGCCGATCCTCATGCTGACCGCCCGCGACGACGAGACCGACCTGCTGGTGGGCCTCGCGGTCGGCGCCGACGACTACATGGTCAAGCCGTTCTCGATGCGCGAGCTCTCCGCCCGGGTGCACGCGCTGCTGCGCCGCGCCGCCAAGGCCGACATGTCGACGACGGCGAAGAAGCCGTCCGCGATCAAGCTCGGCGACCTCGAGATCAATCAGGCCGAGCGGCGGGTGACGCGGGCCGGGGTCGAGGCCCATCTGACCCCGACGGAGTTCGACCTGCTCGCTCACCTCGCCGCGCACCCGCGCACGGTCCTGCCCCGCGAGCGCCTGCTCGCCGACGTGTGGGGCTGGGCCGACGCCTCCGGCACCCGCACGGTCGACAGCCACATCAAGGGCCTGCGCCGCAAGCTGGGTTCCGACCTCATCCGTACGGTGCACGGGGTCGGCTATGCGCTGGAGGTCGAGCGATGAGGCTGCCCCGGCCGCTCGATCCGGTGCGGTCGATCAAGATGAAGATCATCATGGTGCTGCTGGCCGGCGGCGGCAGCGGGCTCATCTGGTTCTACCTGTGGCTGGGCTGGTTCCCGATCTGGACCGGCGTCACGGCCACGGTCATCGGCGTGACGATCGTGCAGTTCCTGGCGCGCGGCATGACGTCGCCGCTGCGCGAGATGACCGCAGCGGTCCGGGCCATGGCGCAGGGCGACTACGACCGGCGGGTACGCGCGACCTCCGCCGACGAGGTGGGCGAGCTCGCGGTCGCGTTCAACCAGATGGCCGCCGACCTGGGCGCCGCCGACCGGCAGCGGCGCGAGCTGATCGCCAACGTCTCGCACGAGTTGCGTACGCCGATCACGGCCCTCCAGGGCCTGCTGGAGAACATCGTCGACGGGGTCGCCGAGGCCGATCCCGCGATGATGCAGACCGCCCTGGCACAGACCGAGCGCCTCGGCCGCCTGGTCACCGAGCTGCTCGACCTGTCCCGGGTGGACGCCGGCGTGGCTCCGCTGGCTCGTCAGCCGATCGAGGTCCCGTCGTTCCTCGACGATGTCGTACGCGAGGCAGAGGTCAACGCCGCGGGAGCCGGCCGCGACGTGCTCTTCAAGGTCGCCTCGTCCCCGATCGTCGTGCCCGGCGACCCGCAGCGGCTGCATCAGGTCTTCGCCAACCTGCTCGACAACGCGGCCCGGCACAGCCCGCCCGGCGGCACCGTGCAGGTGCGCGCCGAGCGCCGCGGCGAACACCTGCTGATCTCGGTGGCCGACGAGGGCGAGGGCATCCCGGCGGCCGAGCGCGACCGGGTCTTCGAACGGTTCACCCGAGGCGAGCGCGCCGCGGGCGGCGGCACCGGCCTGGGGCTCGCGATCGCCCGCTGGGTGGTGCAGATGCACCGCGGAACGATTGCCGTGGTCGACCCCGATCGGGGCCGGCCCGGCTGCCACATCCAGGTCACCCTGCCCCTCATCTGAGCCACGAAAGGCAGCAAGGGCCCGCGGGTCTTGACATCCCGTCGGCGGCGGACAGACTCCGGGGCATGGCCGACGACAAGACCCCGACGCGTACGAGGGTCGTGCTGGGAGAAGTCGCGGCCCGCGGCCGCCCTGCCGACCGGACACGCACCGACCTCGCGGAGCAGACACCCGTGGGCGAGGCTCTGGTCAAGGGCCTGATGCGTGCGCAACTCGCGCTCGCGCTGCGGCTCGCCCTGGTGGTGGTGACCGGCCTGGGCGCGCTGCCGCTGCTGTTCGTGGCCGCGCCCGGCGTCGCGGAGTTCAAGGTCTTCGGCGTCCACCTGCCGTGGCTGCTGCTCGGCGTGCTGTCGTTCCCGTTCCTGCTCGCCGTCGGCTGGGCCTACGTGCGCTGGGCCGAGCGCAACGAGCAGGACTTCGTGGCGGTCATCCGCAGGCCCGAGCGGTGAACCCGTACGTCGTTCCCGGCCTGGTGGTCGTGGTGCTGGTGACCGTGGGCATCGGCGTGTACGGTCTGCGCTTCGCCCGCACCACCTCGGACTTCCTGGTCGCCTCCCGCTCGGTGAGCCCGGCCTGGAACGCGGCGGCGATCAGCGGCGAATACCTGTCGGCGGCCTCCTTCCTGGGCGTCGCCGGCCTGGTGCTGCGCTACGGCGTCGACGTGCTGTGGTACCCGGTCGGTTTCGCCGCGGGCTATCTGGCGCTGCTGCTCTTCGTGGCGGCGCCGCTGCGGCGGTCGGGCGCGTTCACCCTGCCCGACTTCTGCGAGGTGCGGCTCGGCTCGCCGATGTTGCGCCGGCTGGCCAGCGTCTTCGTCGTCTTCATCGGCTGCCTCTACCTGGTGCCCCAGCTTCAGGGCGCCGGGCTGACGTTCACCACGGTCACCGGCGGCTCGTACGTCTGGGGTGCCCTGCTGGTCGGGGTGGTGGTGACCGCGAACGTGGCGCTCGGCGGCATGCGGGCGATCACCTTTGTGCAGGCCTTCCAGTACTGGCTCAAGCTGACCGCGCTCGCCGTCCCGGCCATCTTTCTCATCCTCCAGTGGCAGTCCGACGGGCGCCCGCAGGTCACGCCGACCGTCTTCCCGGCCGCGACGACGGTGGTGATGGAGCAGGACGCGACGGTCAACGGCGTCGAGGTGCAAAAAGGACAAACGCTGACCTTCGAGGAGGGCGAACGCGTCCCGGATGTCAGCACCGTCGACAGCCGGTTCGACGCCGACTGGCTGCTGCCCGGCGGCGACGGCACCCTCTGGGCCACGTACTCGCTGATCCTGGCGACGTTCCTCGGCACGATGGGGCTACCCCACGTGCTGGTGCGTTTCTATACGAATCCCGACGGCGCCTCGGCGAGACGGACGACCCTGGTCGTGCTCGGCCTGGTGGGGCTCTTCTATCTGCTGCCCACCCTCTACGGCGTGCTCGGGCGCATCTACACCCCGCAGCTGCTCATGACCGGCCGCACCGACGCGGTGGTGCTCCTGCTGCCCGAGGCGGCGCTCGGCGGCGGTCATCTCGGCCGGCTGCTCGCCGCGCTCGTGACCGCCGGCGCGCTCGCCGCCTTCCTCTCCACGTCGTCGGGCCTGCTGACCAGCGTCGCCGGGGTGGTCTTCACCGACGTGCTGCGGGCCGGCCGGGGCGGCTCGGTGCGCGACTTCCGCCTCGCCACGGTGCTGGCCGCCGTCGTACCCGTGCTGCTGTCCCTCTATGTCTCCAACATGGACGTGTCGCGGGTCGTCGGGCTCGCCTTCGCGGTCGCCGCGTCCAGCTTCTGCCCGCTGCTCGTGCTCGGCATCTGGTGGCGCCGGCTCACCGACGTGGGCGCGATCGCCGGCATCCTGATCGGTGGCGGCGCCTCGATGGCCGCCGTGCTGATCACCGTGCTCGGCCCGCCGCTGCACGGATGGCTCGCCGAGTTCATCGGCGAGCCGGCCGCCTGGACCGTGCCGCTGGCCTTTCTCGTCATGGTCACCGGCTCCCTGCTGACCGGCCGGCGGGTGCCCTCCGACGTGGGCGCGACGATGCTCCGGCTGCACGCACCGGAGTCGTTGCGGGTGTCATGACCTGCTACTTTCGGACCATGACCGTGCCGGCGCAACGACATCGGGAAGAACCGCCGGCCGCGATGTCGCTGCGCGGTCTGGTGAAGCACTTCGACACCAAGCTCGCCGTCTCCGGCGTCAGCCTCGACGTGCCGGCCGGCTCCTTCTACGGCCTGCTCGGCCCCAACGGCGCCGGCAAGACCACGACCCTGTCCATGGCCGTCGGCCTGCTGCGGCCCGACGCGGGTCAGGCTTTCCTTCAGGGGTACGACGTGTGGGCCGACCCGGCGGCGGCCAAGGCCCGCCTCGGTGTGCTCCCCGACGGCGTGCGCCTCTTCGACCGGCTCACCGGCCCCGAGCTGCTCGCCTATCACGGCCTGCTGCGCGGGATGGACGCCGCCACCGTCGACCAGCGCGCCCGCGAGCTGCTCGACGTGCTCGAGCTCAGCTCGGCGGGCCGCACGATGGTGGTCGACTACTCCGCCGGCATGCGCAAGAAGATCGGCCTCGCCTGCGCGCTGCTGCACGCGCCGCGGCTGCTCGTGCTCGACGAGCCGTTCGAGGCCGTCGACCCGGTGTCGGCCGCCCGCATCCGCGACATCCTCCAGCGCTACGTGGCCGGCGGCGGCACGGTGATCTTCTCGAGCCACGTCATGGAGGTCGTCGAGCGGCTCTGCTCGCACGTCGCGATCCTCTCCGACGGCGTCCTGCGCCTGCACGGCACGCTCGGCGCGGTGCGCGGCGACCGCTCGCTCGAGGAGGTCTTCGTCCAGGTGGTCGGCGGCCGCGTGGGCACCGGCTCGGAGCTGGCGTGGCTCTGAGCCCGGCCGCGAACAGCGAAGGGCCGGCCGCGAACAGCGAAGGGCCGGCCGCGAACAGCGAAGGGCCGGCCGCGAACAGCGAAGGGCCGGCCACGAAGAACGGGAGCCCGATGCCGTTCGTCCGGCTCAAACTACGGCTCATCGCGAACGGCCTGCGCGGCCGCCCCGGGCGCATCGCCCTCTTCGTCACCGGGGTGCTGGTCTCCGGCATCTTCGCGGTCGCCGGCTACGCGATCTTCGCGGTCCCCGGGGTGCTCGACGACGGGCGGGCGGCCGCCACGCTGCTGCCGCTCGGCGGCTCCGCGCTGGTGCTCGGCTGGGTCGTGCTGCCGCTGGTCTTCTTCGGCGTCGACGAGTCGCTCGACCCGGCCCGCTTCGCGCTCTTCCCGCTGCGCCGGCGCACCCTGATCGCCGGGCTCTTCACCGCCGCGCTGGTCGGCCTGCCGGCCCTGGCCACGCTGGTGGCGACGGCCGGCACCGTGAGCACGGCGGCGCAGCTCGGTGGTGGCGGCGCGGCCCTGGTGCAGTTCGCCGGCATCGTCGCCGGGCTGCTGCTCTGTGTCGCGGTGAGCCGGTCGGTGACCAGCGCGTTCGCGACGGGGCTGCGGTCGAGGCGGTCGCGCGACCTGGCCGTGGTGCTGCTCGCCGTGGTGGCCGCGCTGCTCGGGCCGTTGCAGCTGGCCGTGCTGGCCGGGCTGGAGCGGGCCGACTGGGAGGCGTTCGGCACCGTCGCGCGGATCGCCGGGTGGACGCCGCTCGGCGCGCCGTACTCGATCGGCCTCGACGTCGCCGCGGGGCGCGCGTGGGCCGTACCGGTGAAGCTCCTGATCGTCGGCGCGGCCATCGCCGGGCTGCTGTGGTGGTGGAGCGCGACGCTGGAACGGGCGATGCTCGGCGCGGCGGCGAGCGGGCGCGGCGGCGAGGCGGCCGAGACCGGGTCACCGGTCGACCGGCTGGTGGGGCGGCTGCTGTTCGGGCGGCGGCTGCCGGCGACGCGGTTCGGCGCGCTGGTGGGCCGCGAGGTGCGCTACTGGCTGCGCGAGACGCGGCGGCGGGCGGCCCTGATCACGTTCACCGTGGTCGGCCTCTTCCTGCCGGTGTCGGTCTCGATGAGCGGCGGGTCGCCGGGGCTGATGGGCGGCTTCGTGGGCGCGCTGGCCGCTGTCGCGCTGGCCAACCAGTTCGGGTACGAGGGAAGCGCGTACGCGGCGAACATGACCGCCGGCGTGCCCGGCCGCACCGAGATCCACTCGCGGGCCGCGGCACACGCGTTGTTCACGGTGCCGCTGCTGATGGTCGTCGCGATCGTGGTGGCCCTGGTGAGCGGGCGCCCCGAGGGCCTGGCCGCGCAGTTCGGCGGGCTCGTCGCGGCGTACGGCGTGGGGCTCGGTGTCGTGCTGCCGGTGTCGGTGATCGCCGCCTACGCGCTGCCCGAGACGACCAGCCCGTTCGCGCTCTCGTCCGGCGGCGGCGCGGCGAAGGGGCTGCTCACCCTCGGCGCGATGCTGGCGACGGTCGTGGTGTCGGTGCCGCTGCAGGTGGTGGCGTTCTTCCTGGGCGACGTCTGGCTGTGGCTCGGCTTGCCGGCGGGCATCGCGTACGGCTGCGCGGCCTACCTGATCGGCTCCGGCGTGGCCGGCGACCTGCTGGACAGGCGCATGCCCGAGCTGCTGGCCGCCGTCACGCCCGGCCGGTGAGGCAGCGCGCTCAGCGCCGTTTGATCAGGCCGTCGCGGCGCACGAAGATCACACGGCGCTCGACGGCGTCGCCGGTCGGGCCCAGCACGTAGCCGTCGATCCACAACCATCCGTCGTAGGTGAGCCGCGGGTCGACCCGGATGACCCGGAGCGTGAGCGCCCGCTCGCCCTGGAACTGGACGCTGGCTGCCCCTCCCACGAAAAGGACGTCGCCGGGCCGCGGCAACGCCTCGTCCATCCGCGCCTCCCCAGGAATGGGGACACGGTACTCCCAGCAACTTCCCAGGCTTCAGCGAGCGGGGCGGAGACCGTCGCGGCGCACGAAGATGCGGCGGCGTTGCAGCGCCGCCCCGGTCGGGCCGAGCACGTAGCCCTCGAGCCACAGCCAGCCGTCGTAGGTGCGGCGCGGGTCGACCCGGATCAGCCGGAAGGTGAGCGCCCGCGAGCCCTCGAACTGCACACTCGCGTCCGCGCCCACGTGCAGCACCACTCCCGGGTGCAGCTGCACCTGCTGATGCACGGGCGGCCTCCCTCCCATCCGAACATAGTTCTTGATCAATGTTGGCGGATAGAGGCGTGCACCTTCTGCAATCAAAGCCAGAATGGTGCGCGTGACGATTCACTCGACCGATCCCTTCGCCACCCCCGACGAGGAGAAGTCGCCGGTCCGCCGGCTGCGCGGCCGGCTGGCCTCGCCGGTCACGCTCTGGACGACGGCCGGCCCGGCCGGGCTGACCGTCTCGTCGACCCTGGTGGCCGACGGCGAGCCGGGCCGCATCCTCGGCCTGATCGACGACGAGAGCGACTTCTGGGACGCGGTCGAGACCGCCCGCCGGTTCGCGGTGATCCCGCTGACGCCCGCCGACCGCCAGCTCGCCGACCGCTTCGCCGGGCTGATGCCGGCCGCCGGCGGGCTGTTCGCCTCCGGCGAGTGGACCGAGACCGAGTACGGCCCGGTGCCCGCCGGCCACGGCACGTGGGCCGGCTGCCGGCTCGAATCGGAGCGCCCCTGCGGATGGGCGCTGCTGGTCGAGGCCGTGATCGAAGTGATCACCGTCGACGCGCAGGCCGCGCCGCTGATCCACTATCGAGGCCGATACCGCGAGCTGTGACCCGCTCGGCGCAGTCAGACGGCCACTCGGCGCAACAGCCGACCGGGCGCCGGTGACGGGCCTCATATCTCCGTACGTTGCCGGAAAGTCCGCCCCACCGAAGGTGGTGAAACCCGGTGACTACCGAAGTGCCCTCGACCTCAGCCGAGCGGTACGTGGCCGTGCAGCAGTCCGAGGAATTCGGCCGGCTGCGCCATATCGTCCGCAGCTTCGTCTTTCCGATGACGGCCGCGTTCTTCCTCTGGTACGCCCTGTACGTCCTGCTCTCCGCGTATGCCCGCGGTTTCATGAGCACCAAGCTCGTCGGGAACATCAACGTGGCGCTGGTCTTCGGCCTGCTCCAGTTCGTCTCGACGTTCCTGATCGCCTGGTACTACTCGCGCTACGCGGCCCGCAAGATCGACCCGCTGGCCGAGCAGATCTACAACGAGATCGAGAGCGGCGACAAGAAGGGGACCGACGCCTGATGGAACCCCACCTCCTCGCCGCCGAGGTCTCCACCTCCACGTCCCGCGGGCTGACCATCACGCTCTTCCTGGTCTTCGTGGCCATCACCCTAGGCATCACGATCTGGGCGAGCCGCCAGACCAAGACCGCCACCGACTTCTACGCCGGTGGCCGGCAGTTCTCCGGCTTCCAGAACGGCATGGCGATCGGCGGCGACTACATGTCGGCCGCGTCCTTCCTGGGCATCGCCGGCCTGATCGCGCTCTACGGCTACGACGGCTTCCTCTACTCGATCGGCTTCCTGGTCGCCTGGCTCGTCGCGCTGCTGCTGGTCGCCGAGTACCTGCGCAACTCCGGCCGCTACACGATGGCCGACGTGCTGGCGTTCCGCATGCGCCAGCGCCCGGTCCGCACGGCGGCGAGCGTCTCCACGATCGTGGTGTCCATCTTCTACCTGATCGCCCAGATGGTCGGCGCCGGCGCGCTCGTCTCGCTGCTGCTGGGCATCAAGGCCGACACGACCTTCCTCGGCATGGACGCGGACACCGCCAAGGTGGCCACGATCATCCTGGTCGGCGCGCTGATGATCGTCTACGTGGTGGTCGGCGGCATGAAGGGCACCACGTACGTCCAGATCGTCAAGGCGTTCATGCTGATGACCGGCGCGCTGATCATGACGCTGCTGGTGCTCGCGCACTACAAGTTCAACCTGTCCGAGCTGCTCGGCGACGCCGCCCAGCAGTCCGGCAAGGGTGACGCCTTCCTCGAGCCGGGCCTGCGCTACGGCGTGGAGTCGGCCAGCGCGTCGGCCACCTTCTACAGCAAGATGGACCTGCTCTCGCTGGGCATCGCGCTGGTGCTCGGCACGGCCGGCCTGCCGCACATCCTCACCCGGTTCTACACCGTGCCGACCAGCCGGATCGCCCGCAAGAGCGTGCTCTGGGCGATCGGCATCATCGGCACCTTCTACCTGTTCACCCTGGCCCTCGGCTTCGGCGCGGCGGCCCTGGTGGGCGGGCAGGCGATCACCGCACAGGACAAGGCGGGCAACACGGCCGCCCCACAGCTCGCCCAGGCGCTCGGCATCGACTACCTGGGCGGCGAGACCGGCGGCGCGATCCTGCTGGCGGTGATCGCGGCGGTCGCCTTCGCCACGATCCTCGCCGTGGTCGCCGGGCTCACGCTGGCGTCGTCGTCGAGCGTCGCGCACGACTTCTACGCCAACGTGATCCGGCGCGGCAACGCCTCCGAGCGGGACGAGGTGCGCGTCGCCCGCATCTCCGCCCTGGTCATCGGCGCGGTCGCGATCGCGCTGTCGATCTTCGCGCAGAGCCTGAACGTGGCGTTCCTGGTGGCGCTGGCGTTCGCGGTGGCCGCCTCGGCGAACCTGCCGGCGATCCTCTACAGCCTGTTCTGGAAGCGGTTCAACACCGCCGGCGCGATGTGGTCGATCTACGGCGGCCTGATCGTGGCGGTGGGCCTGGTCTTCTTCTCGCCGGTCGTCTCCGGCTCGCCGACGGCCATGTTCCCCGACAACGACTGGCACTTCTTCCCGCTCTCCAACCCGGGCCTCATCTCGATCCCGGCGGGCTTCCTGGCCGGCTGGATCGGCACGGTCATCTCGAAGGAGTCGGACGCCGACAAGTACGCCGAGCTCGAGGTCCGGTCGCTGACCGGGCACGGCGCTCACTGACCTGCGCAAAGATCAAGGGGGGAGGGGCCTTCTCTCCCCCCTTCGTGCCGCGTCACCCGCTAAGAGCGGGCGTACGGGCGCGGTGTCCGTAACCTAGGTTTCATGTCTGCTCCCACCTCTCCGTACGGCAATCAGTCGGGAAGAGCCTCAGTTCCGCCCGCGGGCCGGGCATCGGCACGTCCGTCGCGTCCGTCCGGACCGGGAGAGGACTGGCCCCCGCGCGGCAGCACCGGTGGCAGCGGCGGCCGCCCGCCCACCGGCGGCGGCACCTCCTACCGCGGGCGCCGGCCGCGTCCCCGCTGGGGCCGCATCGCGCTGCTTGCCGGCCTCGCCGTCTTGATCATCGCGGTCATCGCCGGCATCTCGCTCTACGGGTACGCCCGCGGCCTCGACAACGACCTCAAGCGCACCGACGCCTTCTCCGGCCTCTCCGCGGACCGCCCGGCCAAGGCGATCGAGGGCGCGCAGAACATCCTGCTGGTGGGCTCCGACTCCCGTGACCCGGACGCCAAGGACGACGGCGCCGGCAAGTGGCGGGCGGACACGCTGATCCTCATGCACGTCCCGGAGGACCACAAGAGCGCCCAGCTCATCTCGATCCCCCGCGACCTGTGGGTGACCATCCCCAAGAGCAACGACGCCGAGTGCTCCGACGGCAGTCGCGCCAAGATCAACGCGGCGTTCGCCTTCGGTGGCCTGCCCCGCGCCGTGCACACCGTCGAGTGCATGACCGACGTGAAGATCGATCACGTCATGGCGATCGACTTCGGCGGCTTCAAGGAGGTCACCGACGCGCTCGGCGGCGTCGACCTCTACGTGGAGCAGACGATCACGTCGATCCACAAGCCGCATCGGGTCTTCAAAAAGGGCATGATGCACATGAACGGCGAGCAGGCCCTCGACTGGGTGCGCCAGCGCAAGCAGTTCGCCCGCGGCGACTTCGCCCGCATGCAGCACCAGCAGGAGTTCCTCAAGGCGCTGATGGCCAAGGCGACCAGCTCGGGCACGATCACCAACCCCGGCAAGCTCAACGACTTCCTCAAGTCGGTCACGGCCGCGGTCACCGTCGACAACGACTTCTCGCTCACCGACATGGCCTCCGAGCTGCGCGGCGTCCGTGGCGACAACCTCACCTTCATCACCAGTCCCAACAAGGGCAGCGACACCATCAACGGGCAGTCCGTGGTGGTCTCCGACCGGGAGAAGGCGCTGGCGCTCTACAAGGCGGTGGCGGCCGACGAGCTGGGGCCGTGGATGTCGGCGAACCTCAAGAAGGGGTCGAGCAACACCTCCGGCGGCTGACCCCCGTACGCTTGATGCCGTGTTCGGACCACAAGTGCCCAGTGTGACCGCCGCCGAGGTCGAGGACGGCGCCTACCTGCTCGATGTTCGCGAGCCCGACGAGTGGGCGGCGGGCCACGCGCCCGGCGCCCACCACGTCCCGATGATGGAGATCCCCGCCCGGGTCGCCGACGTGCCCACCGATGTCGAGGTCGTGGTGGTGTGCCGGTCCGGCGGCCGCTCCGGCCAGGTCGTGTCCTACCTGATGGGCAACGGCTGGGACAACGTACGCAATCTCGACGGCGGCATGAAGTCCTGGGAGGCCTCGGGCCGCCAGGTCGTCAGCGAGAACGGGGAGCCGGCCCGAGTCCTGTGAGCGAGCACCGTCCACTCGTCTTCGCGCACCGAGGGGGTGGCGGGGACGAGCTTCCCGAGCACACCCTCGGCGCCTACCTCCAGGCGCTCGAGGACGGCGTGGACGGCCTCGAATGCGACGTGCGGCTGACCCGCGACGGCCACCTCGTCTGCGTGCACGACCGCCGGCTCGACCGCACCAGCAACGGGCGCGGCCGGGTCAGCACCAAGACCCTGGCCGAGCTCGACTCCCTCGACTTCGGGTCGTGGCATCCCGGCTACCCGGTCGACGAGGAGCCGCTGCCCGACCTCACCCGGCTGCTCACCCTCGACCGGCTGCTCGAGGCCGTGCGCGGCTCGGGCCGGCAGGTCCGGCTGCTCATCGAGACCAAACACCCATCGCGGTACGGCGCGGAGGTCGAGCGCCGCGTCGTGCGGGCGCTGCGCCGGCACGGGCTCGCCGAGCCACGGCCGGACGACCCCGTACGGGTGACCGTCATGTCGTTCGCCGCCCTCGCGCTGCGCCGGATCCGCGCGCAGGCGCCGGCGATCCCCACGGTCTATCTGGTCGAGATCCTGCCGCCGGGCGTCGGCGTGTCGCGGGGCCGGCTGCCCTTCGGTGCCCGCATCGCCGGCCCCGGGGTGGCGCTGGTGCGCTCGCGACCAGGTCTGATCCCCGCGATCCGGGCCGCCGGGCACGAGGCGTACGTCTGGACCGTCAACGACGAGGCGGACCTCGATCTCGTGCTGAAGCACGAGGTGGACGGGGTCATCACCGACCGGCCGCGCTTCGTTCTCGACCGGCTCGCCAAAATGTGACGCACGACACTCTCCGGGCCTGCCCAAAAACGGGGAAGCGAGGCAAACTCGCAAGCATGCCGGACCGTCCCGACTACAGCGCGCTGACCCGCGGTCAGATCGCCATCCTCGACCGGATCAACGCCGGTGAGACGGGGCTCCCCGTGCTGCAACAGGTCGTCCGGCTGGCACAGGAGGCGCTCGGCGGCCGCGGCGCCGGCTTCGCCGAATACGCCCCCGACCACGGCCGGATCATCGCCGCCACCGGCGCCTGCACCCCCGCGATCGGCCGCCGGGTCGACCGCGCCGACTCGCGGCTGCGCGGCCGCCGCAGCCTGCTCATCCCGCTCGACTCGCTCAACGACGAGTTCGCCAAGCACGTCGAGGGCGGCGACCTGCGCCGCATGCTCGGCGCCCGCTGCGAGGGCACCGACGACGCGATCGTCGGCTCGCTGCACGTCTACTTCGGCGACGGCGACGGCGAGCCCGGCCCCGAGCACCACGCGGTGCTCGAGCTGCTCGCGGCGCACGTGGGACGGCTCTACGCGGCCCGCGCCGGCCTGCCGGTGCACAGCACCTCCCGGCAGGACGACCGCGACCTCTGGGTCGCCGTCACGAGCCACGAGCTGCGCACCCCGGTCACGGTCATCAAGGGCTACGCGGACACGCTCACCAACCACTGGGACTCGCTCGGCGAGGACGGGCGCCAGGAGGCCGTCCGGGTCATCGGCACGCGCGCCGGCGAGCTGGCCCGCCTGGTCGACCGCCTGCTCTCGGCGGCCAGCGCCGACGGCGAGATCGGCGGCGCGCCCGCCGGCCCGTTCGACCTGCCCGAGACGCTGCGCCACGCGGTCGACGAGCTGCCGGCCGACCTGCGCCGGCGCATGCTGCTCGGCAACCTCCCGGCCGAGCTGCCCAAGGCGTACGGCGAGCGCGACTCGATCGCCACCATCCTCACCGAGCTGACCACGAACGCGGGCAAGTACTCGCCGCCCGACTCGCTGATCGAGCTCTGCGCCGGGGCCGACGAGGAGACGCTGCGCTTCCGCGTCTCCGACCGGGGCGTGGGCATCCGGCCCGAGCACGTCGAGCGGGCCTTCGAGCGCTACTGGCAGGGCGACACCGGCGACCGGCAGCACCACCCCGGCGCCGGCCTCGGCCTCTACCTGGTGCGCAGGCTCGTGGAGCGCCAGCACGGGTGGGTCTCGCTGCGCCCGCGCGAGGGCGGCGGCACCACCGCCGAGGTAAGGCTCCCGCGAGCCTGAAAAGACACGGAGCGCTTCAGCGCCTAGGCTGTGTCGCCGTGAGCAAGCGTCGCAACCAACGCCAGTCCGCACCGAAACGCGAGAAGGTGCGGGACATCTTCGTCGCCCGGCCGTTCGAGGGCATGGCCGACGAGCCGGAGTGGATCGCGCTTCGCGAGCTCGTCCCGGCCGCGTCCGCGCCGCTGACCCTCAAGCCCGAGATCATCGAGGAGTACGGCGACCGCCCGGTCACCCTCTCGACGGTCCTGCCGATGGCGTGGCCGGCCATGACGCGCCAGGACGGCCGGGTCTTCATCGGCCTCCAGCGGCACGTGCAGTCCGGTGACGTCTCGCGCGACCTCGCGGTGGCCATCCTGAGCGCGCTGCGCACCGAGCCCGGCGACACGGTGTCGGTGCCCGCGCTGCCGGGCGAGGGCCCGCGCCTGCAGGACGTGCTGGTCGACGCCCCGCTCGACATCACCATGCACGACGGCTTCGAATACTGGCTCGACGCCGAGCAGGCGGACGACCCGAACGTGAAGGCCTCGCTCGAACGGGCGAACGCCTCGATCTACCCGACCGTGCGCATGCAGAGCGCCCACGCGGCGTACTGGTGCCGGGTCGCCCCCGACAAGGGGCACGTGCGCTGGGTCCTGCCCGAGCCCGAGGACAAGGCGCTCGACGCGCTGGCCCGCCTCTCGGCCGCCGGCGACCTGCTGCTCGGCGAGAACACGAAGTTCGCCGGCATGTTCCGGGCGCACGGCCTGCTCGTGCCCGTCTGGGACATCCCGGGCGAGCCGGAGGGCGCCGACTGGGAGGCGCCGCTCGCCGACTTCGCGAAGCGCTACGCCGACATCCTGGCCGAGACCGGCCCGCTCGACGCCGACGCCCGCCGTGCCAAGCAGGGCCTGATCGGCCGGCAGCTCACGCTCCGCTGACGATGCTGGACGAGCGGTTCCTCTCCCCGGAGTTGGACCGCTCTGTCTGGGTTCCGTGGTATTTGCCGCATTGGAGCTCGCGGGCGGCCTCCGCGGCGACGTACGAGGTGGGCGGCGGGGAGCTGAGGCTGAGCATCCCCGTCGACCAGCCGCTGTGGGCCGAGGGCGTGCACGAGACGCCGCTGCGCGTCTCCGGCATCCAGAGCGCCAACTACTCCGGCCCGGTGGGCAGCACGACCGGCGGCCAGCCGTTCCGCGACGGGCTCCAGGTCCGCGAGGAGCAGGGTGAGTTCTGGGGCTGCACGCCGGTCTACGGCGACATCTCGATTCGCATGCGCGGCGTCATCACCGAGCGGTCGATGGTCGCGTTCTGGCTCTCCGGCATCGAGACCATCCCCGAGCTCTCCGGCGAGATCTGCGTGATGGAGGTCTTCGGCTCCGCCCCGCGCGACGTCGGGATGGGCCTGCACCGCTTCCGCGACCCCCGGCTGACCGAGGACTGGGGCACGGTGCCGACCTCCCTGGACATTTCCGACTTCCACGCGTACGGCGTGCAGTGGCGCCCCGGCTCTCTCGTCTTCACGATCGACGGTGAGCCAGTCAAGAGGGTCGATCAGGCGCCCGACTATCCGGTGCAGCTGCAGATCGCCGTCTTCGACTTCCCGGACAGGGCCCACCTCGTGGACGGCCCCGTCCCGGTGCCCGAGCTGATCGTGTCGCGGGTGACCTGCTCCCGGCCCGCCTCCTAGCTCAGCGGCGCCCGCTCGATCGGGCAGCTCATGCAGCGCGGGCCGCCGCGGCCGCTGCCGAGCTCGCTGCCGCTGATCCGCACGACCTCGATGCCGGCGCGTTCGAGCTGGGCATTGGTCTCGACGTTGCGCTCGTAGGCGACGCAGAGCCGCGGGCCGATCGCCAGCGTGTTGTTGCCGTCGTCCCACTGCTCACGCTCGGCGGTGACGGGGTCCAAACCGGTGTCTATTATCCGCAACCGGTCGATCCCCATCGCCTCCGCGGCCGCTTCGAGGAAGGGCCGCGCCACCTGCGCGCGGGGCTCGCCGTCGGCGTCCGCGGTCACCGTGTACGCCCGCAGGGTGTCGGCGACGTTCGGATACATCACCACGGCGTCGACGTCGACCATCGTGCAGACGGTGTCGAGGTGCATCGTGGCCCGCTCCTGGGCGATCGGGACGGCCAGGATGGTGTGCGCGAGCCCGGCAGCGAAGACCCGGCGGGCGAGCCGCTCGGCGCCGGCCGGGGTGGTGCGCTCCCCGACACCGATCGCCAGCACGTGCGGCGCGAGCAGCAGCACGTCGCCGCCCTCCAGGTGCTCCAGCCCGGGGTCGTAGAGGAGCTCCGCGCCGGCGAACCGCGGGTGATAGCGGTAGATCGCCCGGGTCAGCGAGGTCTCCCGGCTGCGCGCCGGCATCGCCAGGCTGGTGACCGCCACGCGGTCGCGCACCCAGACCGAGGAGTCGCGGGTGAACAGCAGGTTGGGCAGCGGGTCGATGACGAAGTCGTGGCGGTCCATGAGCTCGTAGACCAGGCCGCCCGGGCCCGGCTTCAGCTCCTCGTGCGCCAGGCCCGCCATGAGCACCTCGGCCAGCCGCCGCGGGTCCTGGTCGGCCAGGTAGCGCCCGACACTGTCGCGCAGGGTGTCACCGAGCCGGCGGTCGGCCAGCACCCCCGCGGTGACCTCGGCCCGCGCGTCCGGCACGGCGAGCGTCTCGGCGAGCAGGTCGCCGAGGTAGAGCACCTCCACGTCGCGGTCGCGCAGGGCGGCGGCGAAGGCGTCGTGCTCGTCCTGGGCCCGGCCCACCCACGGAATCGCGTCGAAAAGGAGCGAATCGTTGTTTCGGGGTGTCAAGCGGGCCAACTCGGGCCCGGGACGGTGCAGAAGCACCGTGCGAAGCCTGCCCACCTCACTGTCGACGTAGTGCGCCACAGGCCGACGGTACCCCTCAGTCGATCTCTCAGCACTCGGCGCGGTCGTTCGATGACGTTGGGTCTAGATCATGAGACACCCGTGCAGGACCCCGCCGCTCCGACTAACTTTGTCCATGAACTGGCCGAAGAGGGGAACAGGCGCCGAGATGCACCATCCGCAAGAAGTAGTGATGCGTGAATGCGGCATTCATCCCCACTCACTCGTCTTTCTTTCCACCTCGGTGTCTTGCTTCCGTATGGGGTCGAGCACGTACGGTAGTGAAAAGAGAGCCCGAAGGACCTTTTGCCGGAGGTCGAAGTGACTGTCTTCCCAGCACGCCCTGCTCTGCCCGCGAAGCCCACCACTGTCATCGATCGCTCTCTCGCGCAGCCCGCAGCGCTGGAGGCACCGCCCCGCACGTCACCCGGTGACTACTTCCGCCGCCGCCGCTCCGAGCGCGACGCCCGCCGTCTCGAGGCCGCCGGCAACCGCGCTCTCACCCGGCTCGACCGCCTCGGCCCCGCCTGGCACATCGTCGACTGGCCGCGCACCGACGCCCTCGGCCACTACGAGCCCGACCCCGCCGACGACCGCGCCGGCTTCCTGGCGATCGGCCCCGGCGGCGTCTACGCGGTGACCGTCGCCGACCACGGACGCGCCCGCGTGCTCATCGCCGGCGACGTCGTCCAGATCAACGGCAAGCGCCCGGCGTACGTGGCCGAGGCCCGCCGCGAGGCCCGCCGCGCGAGCAAGGCGCTCTCCGCGGCCGTCGGCCTCAGCGTGCCGGTGACCCCCGTGCTCACCTTCGTCGGATCCGGCGTGATCAGCGTCCACGGCCTCCCCAAGGAGGTGCTGGTCTCGACCGACAAGGAGCTCGACCGGCTGCTGATCGCCGGTGGCGCCCGCATCTCGCCGGCCACCGCCGGCAAGCTCTCGGCCGTCGCCAACCACCCTGCCACCTGGGCAAACGCTCCGTACCGTCCGGCCGGTGACTACCGCTGGCACGCCGACGGACAAACGGCCGCTGACAAGCGTCCGGCACGCCGGTAACGTTCCTTCCGGTTGATGTCGACGGCTTCATCGCCGCGGCGGGCGCCCGGGTGACCGGTCGCGGCCGCGGCGCTGCCGTCGATCCGCAGGAGCGAGGAGGACCGGGTGGCGCACGTCGAACTCTCACTTTCCGGAGCGTTCGTCCCCCAGGCGCGCACACCGTCCGAGGCCGAGTTCGTCCCCAGTCTCGAGAGGTGGACGGCGACCGTCGCGGGCGCCGCCGAGCCGTGCCTGATCATCGACAACTCGACGACGATCATGGCGATCTCACCCTCGGCCGGTGAACTGCTGGGCCTCGGCAAGCCGCCTGAGGTGATCGGCAAACCGCTCGGCGGGGTGCTGCACCTGATCGACTTCACGGCCACGGCCGGCGAGCTCGAGGAGTCCGACGCCGACAAGATCCCGCCGTTGCTCGCGGTCCGCAGCGAGCGCCTGGCGCGGGGCCTGCTGCGCGTCGTGCCGAGCCCGGGCGAGCCGCCGCTGACCGTCGACGCGATCGCCACGCCGCTGTTCGACCACGACCGCGTGGCCGGCTCGCTGACGTTCTTCTCACCGGTGCGCTACTGATCACGGGGTGCTGTGGTGTTTACCGCACCACTTGGGCGTGTGCAGAAATACCCCTGAAACGTAGTCTGCGTTCATGCTCGATCTCGACCTGCTACCAGGGGAGTACGCGGTGTGCCGCCTTCCGGCTGGTTCACCGATCCCGGCTTCGCTGAGCGAGGGTCCGGACGAGAAGGGCGTGGTCTCGCTCAGCTGGGCGCCGGAGGAGCTGTCGATCATCTGCCCCACCGACCGCGTGCCGGAGGGTGCCACGGCCGACACCGCCTGGCGCTGCCTGCGCGTCGTCGGGCCGCTCGACCTCGCCCTGACCGGCGTGCTGGCCTCGCTGATCGGCCCGCTGGCCGACGCCCGCGTCAACATCGTGACGTTCTCGACCTACACGACGGACTACCTGCTGGTGCCGGCCGTGCGGCTCACCGAGGCCATGGACACGCTGCACGCGGCCGGTCACCGCATCGCTTCCTGACCCGGGCTTCCTCACCCGGCGGGCTTAGCATGTCCGGGTGTCCCCCCGCACACGTGCACTTCCCCTGATCATCGTGGGGTCGGCCCTGCTCTCGGCCTGCGGTTCCCCACCGCAGCCGCAGCCGACCTCGCCCACCTACGCGACGGCCAGCGCCGCGCCCGTCCCGCTCGACCCGTCGCTGCTGCCGCCGGTGACCCTGCCGGGCACCCCCACCACGCCGGCGACCACGTTCCCGGCCTATCCGACGACCTACCCCACGCTCGCGCCGACCACGCTGCCGACCGTGCCGACCACGACCGCGCCGACCGAGAAGTCACCCACCCCGACGCCCTCACACGCGCCCAAGTGCACCACCGGCCCGACCGCTGCCGAGATCCTGGCCCTGGTGAAGAAGCAGGAGGGCATGGGGTCGCTCCCGCTCGTGGTGCGGGAGGGCCCGCTCTGCGCGAGCGGATGGTCCTTCGCGACGCTCGAGGACAGCAGCGCCGACGAGGACCCGCTGATGGTGGTCGCCACCGGCGCGGGCGCCACGCTCGCCCTGGTCGCCGCCGGCTCCGACGTCTGCATCAGCCGGGTGGAGACCTCCGCCCCGCCCGGCATCCGCGTCCTCGCCTGCGGCTACTGACAAGGCCCGGCCGGCCCACCACTCACCGTGCCGGGCCGCTCACCGCACCGGGCCGGGCCGCTCACCGCACCGGGCCGCTCACCGTGCCGGGCTGGTCGCCGTGCCGGGCTGGTCGCCGTGCCGGGCCGGTCGCCGTGGTCTGCCGGTCGTGCGCGGCCTCGGTGCCGGCGAAGCCCTAGACTTCCGCACATGCCCGGAACGCCGCCCACCCGCTTCGTCTATCTCGGCCCGGAGGGCACCTTCACCGAGGCCGCCCTGCGCACGATCCCCGCGGCCGAGCGGGGCCTGCGCACCCCGGCCCGCAGCGTCCCCGAGGCGCTCGAGGCGGTCCGCGCCGGCGACGCCGACGCCGCGCTGGTGCCGCTGGAGAACTCCGTGGGCGGCGCCGTCCCGGTCACCCTCGACGAGCTGGCCACCGGCGCCCCGCTGGTGATCACGCGGGAGGTCGTGCTGCCGGTCGAGTTCATGCTGGCCGCCCGCACGCTCACCCCGCTGGCCGCGATCCGCACGATCGCCGCCCACCCGCAGGCCTCCGCCCAGTGCCGCAACTGGCTGCGGGCGAACGCCCCGGACGCCGTGATCGTGGACGTCCTGTCCAACGCGGCCGCGGCGATCAGCGCGGCCGCCGGCGAGCACGACGCCGCCCTGTGCGCCCCGATCGGCGTCGCGCGCAACGGCCTGACCGTGCTCGCCGACAAGGTGGCCGACCACGCGGACGCGGTCACCCGGTTCGCGCTGCTCACCCGCCCCGGGCGCCCGGCCGAGCCGACCGGCGACGACGTGACGTCGCTGGCCGTCTCGATCCGGCGCGACCAGGTGGGCGCCCTGCTCGCCGTGCTCACCGAGCTGGCGGTGCGCGGCATCAACCTCTCGCGCATCGAGTCGCGCCCGACCGGCGAGCAGCTCGGCACGTACGTCTTCTTCCTCGACTGCACCGGCCACGTGGCCGAGCCGCGCCTGGGCGAGGCCCTGCAGGGCCTGCGCCGCATCTGCGCCGACGTCCGCTTCCTCGGCAGCTACCCCCGGCACCGCCTGATCCCGGAGGCTCCCGTCGCGTCCCCGCCCGGCCTCTCGAACGCCGACTTCGCCGACTCCGCCGCCTGGCTGGCCCAGCTCCGCTCGGGCGACTTCGCCTAGCGCCCAAGGTCCGCATTGCGCCCGTCGGCGCCGACCTCTCGGGGCGCATTGCCCACCGAGCGGAGCCAGGCCGGCCAACTCAGTCAGCTCAGCCAGGCCAGACAGCTCTGCGAGCTCAGTCGAAGAGGTTGCCGAGGATGCCGCCGCTGCTCTGCTGGTTGCCGCCGCCGAGGCCCGCGAACCCGCCGGGCGGCTCCTCGGAGGGCTGGACGACGACGAAGCCCTGACCGGCGAAGCTCATCGTGAAACGCTCGCCCGTGCTGCGCCCCAGCAGGGTGCCCAGGCCGAGCTGATCGGCGCGGTGGTAGCCGGTCTGGAGGCTCGCCGACCAGCAGATCGCGGCCTGCGGGTCCACGTACGTGGGCTGATCGACAGTGAGGACCACGGGCGTGCCGTGCGTCGTGACCGCGATGCGGCCCTGGCCGGTGAAGACGCAGTTGAACAGGCCGGCGTTGGACATCATGCCCGCGCCGCTGACCATCTTGATGTCGTACTTCAGCGACGACTCGAAGGCGAGCACGTTGGCGCCGTTGATCGACAGCGCGTCGCCCGGCTCGAGGTCGATGAGGTGGACGTCGGCCGCCCGCTCGGCCAGGAAGACGTCACCGTGCCCCTTGACCCGCATGAGCGGCACGCCCTCGCCGGTGAGCTTCTGCTTGAGGAACTTGCCGATCCCGCCGGAGCCGAGCGCCTCGAAGTGGACCTGGCCCTGGTAGGCGACCATCGAGCCGACCCGCGCCATGAACTCGCCGTTCAGCTCCGCCTTGAGCAGCTTGGAGTTCTGCAGCCGCAACCCGGGCTGGGCCGACTCCTTCTCGAGATTGTCCGCCGAGAAAAGCTCGCTGCGCATCTGGATGTCCTCCTGTTGTGACGCTCTGGACCTCAGCGTAGGGAGGCCCCGCCACCAGGGTTAACCCCAGCCCAGCTCGTGCAGGCGATGGTCGTCGATGCCGAAATGATGGGCGATCTCGTGCACCACGGTGATCGCCACCTCGTCGATCACGTCGGTCTCGGTGTCGCAGATCTTCAACGTCGGCAGGCGGAAGATGGTGATCCGGTCGGGCAGCACGCCGGCGTAGTCCCAGCCGCGGTCGGTGAGCGCCGTGCCCTCGTACAGCCCGAGGAGATCGTCGCTGCCGTCCGGGGGCTCGTCCTCCACCATGATCACGACGTTGTTCATCATCTGGAGAAGCTCGGGTGGCACCTCGTCGAGGGCCTCGCCCACCAACTCCTCGAAGCGTTCGGCACTCATGTCGACCGGCACGCACCCATTGTGCGCGGTGCGCCGGATCATCCGACCCGGCGCACCCTGCCGACTGTCAGGCGAGCTTGGCGCTGAGGGTGATCTGGGCGCCGGGGGAGAGGAGCCGGGAGATCGGGCAGTTCTCCTTGGCGGCCTCGGCGATCTTCTGGAAGGCGGCGTCGTCGATGCCCGGGACGTCGCCGACGGTCTCGAGGTCGATGCGGGTGACGCTGAAACCGGCGTCGGTCTTGTCCATGTGCACCTTGGCGACGGTCTCGACCGAGTTGGGCGTGAAGCCCTCGTCGGAGAGCGCCTTCGAGAACGCCATGGAGTAGCAGCCGGAGTGCGCGGCCCCGATCAGCTCCTCCGGGTTCGTCCCCTCGCCCTCCTCGAAGCGCGACTTGAACGAGTAGTTCCCCTGGATGCCGCCCTTGCCGGTCTTGATCGTGCCGGAACCTTCGGTGAGGTTCCCCTGCCAGCGGGCGGTTGCGGTACGAATAGGCATATCCGAAACGCTAGTCCATCGTTCGGCCGCTGGCCCGGGGACCAGCGCACGGGTCATCATGGTTGTCATGCCCGCGCAGCAGCAGCCGATCGAGCTCGGCGTCACCCCTGCCGAGTCGGTCGTCGAGTTCGGCCCCGAGCCGCCCGCGCGGCGCCGCCGGCAGACCGGTGACTCGATCCGCGGCCTGGCCGGCGACCGGCGGGTGGTTCCGCTGCTCTCGCTTCTGGCCGCCGTCGCGGCTCTCGCCTCGCTCTTCTCCGAGTGGCAGGTCACCACGGTCGACGCCGAGGTGCTCAGCGGCGACGTGGGCCGGCGCGCGGTCACCGCCGAGATCGGCGACCTGGGCGCCCTGGGCACCGGCTACCTGATCGGGCTCTTCCTGGTCGTCCCGGCCGTGGTGCTGACCATGTTCGGACCGCCCGCGGGCCGCCGCTACTTCCGGCTCGCCGGCCTCAGCGTCGCCGGCACGTCGCTGGGCCTGCTCGTCGCGCTCGCCGCCTCGCTCGGCGACCGCAGCGGCGTGATCGACCGGGTCTACGAGATCGCCCTCGACACCGACCAGATCTCCCTGACCTACGGGCGGGGCATCTGGTGCGCGCTCGCCGCGATGGCGCTGGTGCTCGCCGCCCTGTTCCTGGTGGGCCGCCACCTGGACCCGCCGGCCGAGACCGAGGACGAGGGCCCCGCCGCACCCGGCCAGGTCTGGGCGTGGGGCCGTCCCGCCGCGGCCGCCCGGCAGGAGGAGGAGCGGGTCGACCAGCCGCTCGATCTGACGGTGGCTCCCGCCAAGCCGTTCACGACCTTCGGCGACGACGCTCGCTGATCCGCACGGCACGGCATATCCGGATGAAGATCGGGCCGGGTCGCCGGTAGGCTCGTCAATCGTGATTGACCTGCGTCTGCTTCGCGACGACCCCGACCGCGTCCGCGCCAGCCAGCGACTGCGCGGCGAGTCCACCGAGGTGGTGGACGAGCTGCTGCGCGCCGACGAGGCCCGCCGCTCCGCCACCCAGCGGTTCGAGGCGATGCGGGCTGAGCAAAAGTCGCTGAGCAAGCAGGTGCCCAAGGCCGCGGGCGACGAGCGGGCCGCCCTGCTCGCGCGCACCAAGGAGCTGGCCGCCGAGGTCAAGGCGGCCGAGGCCGAGACCACCGCCGCCGACGAGGCGCTGCGCCAGGCCCACCTGGCCGTGCCCAACGTGGTGCAGGAGGGCGTGCCGGCCGGCGGCGAGGACGACTTCGTCGTGCTCCGCGAGGTCGGCGACATCCCCGCGATCGACAACCCCAAGGACCACCTCGAGATCGGCGAGGCGCTGCGGGCCATCGACACCGAGCGCGGTGCCAAGGTCTCGGGCTCGCGGTTCTACTTCCTCACCGGGGTCGGCGCGCTGCTCCAGCTGGGCCTGCTCCAGATGGCGATCGCCCAGGCGGTCGAGCACGGCTTCACCCCGTCGATCACGCCGTCGCTGGTCAAGCCGGAGTCGATGGAGGGCACCGGCTTCCTCGGCGCGCACGCGAGCGAGGTCTACCGGCTCGAGGCGGACGACCTCTACCTGGTCGGTACGTCGGAGGTGCCGCTCGCGGCGTACCACTCGAACGAGATCATCGACCTCGAGGGCGGTCCGGAGCGGTTCGCCGGCTGGTCGTCGTGCTACCGGCGCGAGGCCGGCTCGTACGGCAAGGACGTGCGCGGCATCCTGCGGGTGCACCAGTTCGACAAGGTGGAGATGTTCTCGTTCTGCCGGCCGGAGGAGGCCGCCGACGAGCACCTGCGCCTGCTCGCGATGGAGGAGGAGATGCTGGCCAAGGTCGAGATCCCGTACCGGGTGATCGACGTGGCGGCCGGCGACCTCGGCTCGAGCGCTTCGCGCAAGTTCGACTGCGAGGCGTGGGTGCCGTCGCAGGGCCGCTACCGCGAGGTCACGTCGACGTCCAACTGCACCACGTTCCAGGCCCGGCGGCTCAACATCCGCTACCGCGACGCCGACGGCAAGCCCCAGACGGCGGCGACGCTCAACGGCACGCTGGCGACCACCCGCTGGCTGATTCCGATCCTGGAGAACCACCAGCAGCCCGACGGCTCGGTGCGCGTCCCCAAGGCCCTCCAGCCGTACGTCGGGGGCCGCGGCATCTTGGAACCTTCGCGCTAACGGGTAATACACCGCCCGGCTACCAGAAGTCATAGCCGCTGGTCGCTGGGCGGGTGTACCGTTCTCCTTCCGCCCTCCGCGGGGGTTTGCGACACCCCGGAGGTAATCGATGGTCAAGCCTGGACTCCCCAAACTGGTCGCGACCGATCTCGATGGCACGCTGGTCCGCAGCGACGACACCGTGTCCGCGTACACCCACGAGGTCCTCGACCGGGTGCGCGCCGCCGGCATCCGCGTCGTGGGCGCCACCGGGCGTGGGCCGCGGCTCGCCTCGCTCACCCGCAACGACATCCGCGACGCCGACTTCCTCGTGATGGCGCAGGGCGGCTGGGTGCTCGACCAGGCGGAGTCCACCTATCTGCTCCGGTCCCGGCTGCGCGGCGACGTGCTGGGCGAGGTCCTGACCGCCCTGGAGGCCGAGGTCGGCCGGCTCTCCGTGATGGTCGAGGCGATGGAGCACGACGGTTCCCCGCTCTGGGGCGACTACGACCCCACGTGGCGCTATCCGGTCGTGGTCGAGCCGCGGACCCGCGCGGAGTGCTGCTCCGGCGAGGTGATCAAGGCGTTCGCCAGGTCCTTCACGTACGACGTCGACGAGCTGCTCGCCGTGGCGCGCCGCGTGGTGCCGCCGGGCGTGGCGTCGGTCACCCAGGCCGGCCTCGACTACGTGGAGATCTGCCCGGCGAACGTGGACAAGGGCACCGGCCTCGCGGTGGTGGCCGAGGCCGTCGGTGTCGACCCGGCGGACGTGCTCGTCTTCGGGGACATGCCCAACGACCTGCCGATGTTCGCGTGGGCGGGCTGGGGCCGGGTCGCCGTCGGCAACGCACACCGGGAGCTGCTCGCGGTGGCCGATGAGGTGACTCTCACCAACGACCAGGACGGCGTGGCCGCCTATCTCGACCGGCTACTGTCGAGGTGATGTCGCCTTTCAAGCTGGTCGCCTCGGATATCGACGGAACCCTCATCCACACCGACGGAACGCTGAGCAAGCGGACCATCGACACGCTCGACGCCCTTCCCGTGCCGTTCGTCGTGGTGACCGGCCGGCCGGTTCGCTGGCTGCGGCAGCTCTTCGAGCAGATGGCGGCGCCGGTGCCGGCGGTCTGCGCGAACGGCGCGGTGGTCTACGACGCGCACACCGACGAGATCCTGCGGGCCGATCCGCTCTCGGTCGACCTGCTGCTCGACGTCAGCGAGCGGCTGCGCGAGGCGGTTCCCGACGTGGCCCTCGCCGTCGAGGTCGAGGACGGCCGCGCCTTCTGGTATGAGGAGGCGTGGCCGGTGCGGTGGGAGACCGACACCAAGCAGGTGCGCGTGCTGTCGACGCCCGAGGAGCTCACGTCGGTGCCGGCGGTGAAGCTGCTCGCCCGGTCCGCCGCGCACGGGCCGGACGAGTTCTACGAGCTGGTGAGCCGCACCCTGGGCGAGGTGGCCGAGACCACCCACTCCTCGTCGAGCGCCCTGGTCGAGATCTCCGCGGCCGGTGTCACCAAGGCCGCGGGTCTCGCCTGGCTCTGCGAGCGCGAGGGCGTCAAGGCCGACGAGGTGGTGGCGTTCGGCGACATGCCGAACGACATCCCGCTGCTGGCCTGGGCCGGTCGCGGGGTGGCGATGGCCAACGCCCACCCCGCCGTCAAGGAGGTGGCCGACGAGGTCGGCCTGACCAACGACGAGGACGGGGTCGCGCAATATCTGCGCGACCTCTACGACCTCTAGAGATATTGGCCGGTCCGGCCGCCCTCGCCCTGCTGGGTGGGCATGCCGGGCAGGGCGCCCATCGGCAGCGCCGGGCGGGGGCCGCCGCCGCGCATCTGCTCGAGCTGGAGGCGGGCCGCCATCTGCTGGGCCACCAGCGCCGCCTGGATGCCGTGGAAGAGGCCCTCGAGCCAGCCGACGAGCTGGGCCTGCGCGATGCGCAGCTCGGCCTCGCTCGGCGGGGTGTCGCCCTCGAACGGCAGCGAGAGGCGCTCGAGCTCCTCGCGCAGCTCGGGCGCGAGGCCGTCCTCGAGCTCGGTGATCGACCGCTGGTGGATCTCGCGCAGCCGGCCACGGCTCGCCTCGTCGAGAGGCGCCGCGCGGACCTCCTCGAGCAGCTGCTTGATCATGCTGCCGATCCGCATGACCTTGGCGGGCTGTTCGATCAGGTTGCCCGGCTCCTCGGGGTTGACCTTGCCGTCCGGGTCCATCGTGCCCAGCGGGCGCCCGTCCGGGCCGACCACGATGACGGAGCCGTCTTCCTGCTTCTCCGCGGTGCGATTCTCGTCGGTCATGCGGTCCATCTTCCCGCACGCGCTCCAGCTCTGTGTCAGGGCCTCAGCTCGGCCACCGCGCACTTGACGCTTCCGCCGCCGCGTTTGAGCTCGGAGAGGTCGATGTGCACGGGCAGGTAACCGGCGGCGCGCACCCGCTCACCCATCGCGATCGCCTCGGTGTTGAGGATCACGTGCCGGCCGTCGCTGACCAGGTTGAGCCCGAACGCCTCGGCGTCGGCCCGGTCGGCGATCACGGCGTCCGGGAAGAGCTGGGCGAGCACCCGCTGCGAGGCTGCGGAGAAGGCGCCGGGGTAGTACGCGATGGTGCGGTCGTCGAGCGCGGCCAGCGCGGTGTCCAGGTGGTAGAAGGCCGGGTCGACCAGGCGCAGCGAGAGCACCGGGCGGCCGAGCACCTCCTGCGCCTCGGCGTGCGCCGCCGGGTCCGTGCGGAAGCCGTAACCCGCCAGGACCAGGCCGCCGTACGCGCCCGGCAGGTACGCGAAGTCGCCCTCGCCCTCGTTGATGTGCGCCGGGCCCGCGTAGCGCCAGCCGCCGGCGCCGTAGAAGGCGGCGTGCGCGTCGGCCTCGGCGGCGCGCTCCGGATAGCGGAAGCGGGCGCCGTAGACCGTGCCGTCGACCGAGAAGGCCCCGTTCGCCGCGTACACCATGTCGGGCAGCCCGGGCACGGCGTCGAGCACGTGCACCGTGTGGCCCAGGTCGCCGAGGGTGTCGCGCAGGATCGACCACTGCTTGAGCGCGAGCGCCGGGTCGACCGGGACGGAGGTGTCCATCCACGGGTTGATCGCGTACTCGACCGTGAAATGCTCCGGGGGACACATGAGATATGTCCGATTCCGCGGCAGGCGCTCGGTGTGGTTCATGACCTAGAGCGTAGGTACGCTCAGGTGCACGAAACAGCGCAAAATCTTGCTCATCGGAGGCGAATCGTTGCAGATGGACGCGGTAGACCAGCGAATCGTTGCGCTGCTCGTGGCCGACGCTCGCTCGTCGTACGCCGAGATCGGCGCGAAGGTCTCGCTCTCGGCGCCGGCGGTGAAGCGGCGGGTCGACCGGCTTCGATCCAGCGGGGTGATCAAGGGCTTCACCACGGTGATCGAGCCGTCGGCGGTGGGCTGGACGACCGAGGCGTTCGTCGAGCTCTTCTGCACCGGGCGCACCACCCCGGCCCAGATCACGGTGGCCACGCGGCGGCATCCGGAGGTCGTCGGGGCATACACGGTCTCGGGTGAGGCCGACGCGCTCGTGCACCTGCGCGCCGCCGACATCGGCCACCTCGAACAGGCACTGGAGCGGCTGCGGGCGGAGCCGTTCGTGACCTCCACGCGCAGCATGATCGTGCTCTCCCGGTTGGTGGAGACTCCGACACCCGTGCCCGCGCCGGAGGGAACCGCCTCCTAGGGAGCGACGTCCAACCGGACATGTCGCGTCGATCCCGGCTCCTCGCCGCACTGGCCGTCCTCCCGCTGGCCGCGTGCACCGGCTCGCCGTCACCATCGCCCTCGTCCTCGGGCCCGGCCCCGTCCGTGGCGGCCAAGCCCGCGCTCAAGCTCGTCGCCTTCGACTCCTGTGCCCAGCTGGAAAAGGAGCTGAGGGCG
This sequence comes from Paractinoplanes deccanensis, assembly GCF_016862115.1. GTDB lineage: Bacteria > Actinomycetota > Actinomycetes > Mycobacteriales > Micromonosporaceae > Actinoplanes > Actinoplanes deccanensis. The sequence continues at coordinate 41,961 of NZ_BOMI01000156.1, read as the reverse complement.
GCGGCCAAGAAATACGGCGGCGGCCCGGCCGCCGTCGACGACCTGCGAGCGGTGCCCGAGGCGGCGCGCGGCGCGGGCGTTCCCGCGGAGAAGTCCTATTCGGGCACCAACGTGCACGAGGCCGGCGCGGACGAGCCGGACATCGTCAAGACCGACGGGCGGCGCATCGTCACCGTCACGGGCGGCGTCCTCAAGGTGGTCGACGCGGCCACGCGCACCCAGACCGGGCGGCTCGACCTCGGCATCGAGGCGTTCGGCGAGCCGAAGCTGCTGCTCTCCGGCGACCACGCGCTGGTGCTCGGCGACGGCGGGCCGTCGTACCTCAAGGACGCCGCCCGCATCCAGCGGCCCTTCAGGGGCCGGTCCGAGGTGCTGCTGGTGGACCTCTCCGGTACGCCGCGGCTGCTCAGCCGCTATCGCGGGGACGGCTCGCTGGTCGACGCCCGCCAGACCGGCAGCGTGGCGCGGGTCGTGCTGAGCAGCACGCCGCAGATCGACGCGTGGCTGCCCACGTGGGAGATCACGACCGGTTCGGATCGTGCGACCGGCCGGCTCGACTGCTCCCAGGTGCACAAGCCCGAGACGTTCACCGGCGCGGCGATGCTGCGGGTGCTGACCTTCGACCTGAACGCGAACTCGCTCAGCGACGGTTCCCCGGTGGCGATGGTCGCCGACGGTGACGCGGTCTACGCCACGCCGGCCAGCCTCTACATCGCCAACAACCAGGGCATGGCCTTCCGCCGGTTCGACGGGGCCGGACGGGACACCGAGATCTACCGGTTCACGCTGCCGCCGGCCGGCAAGCCCGCCTACGTCGCCTCGGGCAAGGTGCCCGGCACGCTGCTCAACCAATACTCGATGTCCGAATGGGACGGTCACCTGCGGGTGGCGACGACGGACCCCGACACGCAGAGCTCGGCGGTGCGCGTGCTGCGCGAGACCAGCGGCAAGCTCACCGAGGTCGGCGCGGCGACCGGCCTGGGCAAGGGCGAGCGGATCTATTCCGTACGGTTCATCGGCGCCCGTGGCTACGTGGTGACGTTCCGCCAGACCGACCCGCTCTACAGCCTCGACCTCGCCGACCCGGCCAAGCCCCGGGTCACCGGCGAATTGAAGATCAACGGCTATTCCGCGCACCTGCAACCGGTCGGCGAGAACCGGCTGGTCGGCATCGGCCAGGAGGCGACCGCCGAGGGGAGGCCGCTCGGCACGCAGGTATCGCTCTTCGACGTGAGCGACCCGGCGTCACCGCGCCGCCTCGACCAGCACGTGGTGGCGAACGCCTTCTCCGAGGCCGAAGCCGACCCGCACGCCGTGCTGTGGTGGCCGGCCACGTCGCTGCTCGTGATCCCGGTCAGCGACGTCCGCGCCGACGGGCCGCTCGCCCTGCACGTCAGCGGCGATCAACTGCGGCAGGAGTCGCGGATCGCGATGGCCGGGCCGGTGCGGCGGTCGCTGGTGATCGGGGACGTGCTCTGGTCGTTGTCCGACTCCGGGATGCTCGCCTCGCGGCTGTCCACGTTGGATCGCATCGCCTGGGTGGCCACCCGGTAGCCACTGGTCTGGGCTTGTCCCGTCCGGTCGCGGATTCAGCCCCCTGCGGCCGGCGGGGCAAGCCCGTTCTACAGATACATGCCCGTGCGGTGGTCGTCGGAGACCGGCTCCTTGGCCGGAACCGGCTTGTCGCCCTCGCCGAAGAAGCGCTTGCCGCCGAACTCGCCGTGCAGCCGGTCGTCGAGCTCGTCGGCGAGGCCGGTCATCACCTGCACAGCGAGCATGAGGTGGGTGGCCTGGAAGTTGCGGCCGAAGACCGGGATGGACGCCCAGACGGTGTCCTGCGCGCAGTAGAGGCGGCCGATCGGCATCCGGTTGGTAAGCTCGGACAGCTTCACGTAGAGCTGCTCGGTCGGCTCGACCTCGGTGAGGATCGGCGAGAAGACGTCGACGAGCGGCGGGTTGTCGCGCACCCGTACGAAGACCATCGCCGAGCCGGCGCGGATGCCGATGTCGCCGTCCGCGTCGTACTGGAGCTGGTCGACGGTGGTCTTGGACATGGTGGCCACGACGGTGCGCACCCGCTCGTCGAGCGGCACCACCTCGTCGGCGGCGTCGGCGAGCGCGGCCGCCAGCGTGCCGTCGTCGTCGAGGTCGTCGAGGCTGAGCTCGGCGTCGATGCTCGGCTCGTGCCGCGCGGTGCCGAGCGGCGCGGTGTCGATCGGCTCGTCGTTCTCGTCGTGCACGAGGTAGACGAGGAAGGCGGGGTGCGGCGCGCCGTAGACGTCGCGCAGCGTGCGGGCGACGACGGTGGCGAGCTGCCCGGCCTTTTCCCGGGTGGAGCTGAGCCCGAACGAGTCGCCCGAGCCGGCCAGCACGCCGGGCGGCGACCAGCCGAGCGCGACCAGATCGGCGATCGAGGTGCGGTTCATGCGGTAGCCCTCGGGCAGCCCCGCGTTGCCGGTGGCGAGCGCCTCGACGACGCCGCCGTCGAGCACGCGGATGCTCACCGAGTAGACGGCCATGCCGGTGCCGGAGGCCGTCGGGTCGAGGGTCAGGTCGACGTGGCCGCCCGGCTCGAGCGTGGGCAGCAGCTCGGCCAGCGCCGTCCCGAACTCTCGCCACGCGTCGACGACCTTGGCGCGCAGGTCGGCCGTGGTCGGCTCGTCCAGGAACACGCCTTCGATGGACGCACCCTCGGCGCTCTCTGCCGTCATGATCGTCACCTCCGTTCCCGCCACCCTATCGAGCGCCCTCCGCCCCGACGCGCCTGTATCGGAGGATGGAACGCCCGCCCCGCGTCAGCTCGCGGCGCCTTCGTTTTCACCATGCTCGCCGGGCCAGGTCAGGGCGAGTCTTTTGACGCGCTCGACCACGTCGGACGGATCCGCCCCGCGTCCCACGGCGAGGCCGATGATGAACGCCGACACGGGCGCACCCGGCCGCACCACGTTGTGGGCCACGTCCTTGGCCAGGCTGAGCACCGCCCCCGTCGGCACGTCCGCCGGGTCGATCCCCAGCTCCGCACCGACCGCCTTGATCCAAGCGTCGAGATCGCTCACCGCGCCCACTCCTCGGCCGTCCGCAGGTCGTCGTCGGTGTCGCAGTCGAACCAGGGCGGCGGGCCCGGCCGGCGCCAGGAGACCTCGGCCACCCGCAGGTGCTCCATCAGCTCGCGCACCGAGGCGCCGTGCAGCCCGCCCCGCTCCTCGGCGAGCCGTTCGATCGCCTCGCGCAGCCGCGCCGTGCGCCACACCCCGCAGAGCATCTGCCGCCGCCCCTCGGCGTCGCGGTAGACGGCACCCTGCATCGGCGCCGACTCCGCCGTCAGCCGCAGCACGTCGATCGCCTCGCCGGTGAGAAAGGGCAGGTCGGCAGCGAGCAGCGCCGTGAAGGTCACGTCCTGCGGCACCAGCGCGAGCCCCGCCGCCGTCGCCGCGACCGGCCCTCCGCCGGGCGGGTCCTCACGGGTCGAATGCACCGGCACGGGCAGGTCCGGCGGCACCGGCCCGACCACGATCCGGGGGTCCGCGTCGTGCACCGCGGCCAGCACCCGGGTCAGCATGGACTGACCGGCCACGGGCAGCGTCGGCTTGTCCGCGCCACCCATCCGCCGCGCCGCACCGCCGGCCAGCACCACCGCCGCAAATCCCCCCACGTACGTACCGTATCCCGACCGCGTGTCGAGCGTGACCGCGCGCTCAGTTACCTGTGGCAGATCACTCCCGCCGCGACGGCTCGCGAGCCGCGACGTGCGGCGCGCGCGGGCCTACGCTCGACCCATGGCGAGGACGATGACGCGACGGCCGGTCGTGAAGATCAACCTGGCGGCGACCGGTGAACCCCGCCGCCGCCCCGACGATCTCGCCGCCGAGGAGCCGCTGGAGATCCGCGTCCGCAAGGAGCCGCTGGCCGTCACCATGCGCACTCCCGGCCAGGACATCGACCTGGCGATGGGCTTCCTCCTCACCGAGGGCGTCATCCGCGATGCCGGCGACGTGGTCACCGCCCAGCTCTGCGCCGGCACGGACACGCCGAACACGTACAACGTCGTCGACGTCGTCCTCGGCCCCGACGTGCCACCGCCGGTCACCGACCCGAGCCGCAACTTCTACACGACCAGCTCCTGCGGCGTCTGCGGCAAGGCGAGCATCGACGCCGTCCGCACCCGCTCCCGCTTCGACGTCTCCGCCGACCCGCTGAGCATCCCGGCGGCCACCCTCGCCGCCCTGCCCGACCGGCTGCGCGCCGCCCAGCGCACCTTCGACCGCACCGGCGGCCTGCACGCCGCCGGCCTCTTCACCGCCGACGGCGACCTCGTCGTGCTGCGCGAGGACGTCGGCCGGCACAACGCGGTCGACAAGGTGATCGGCTGGGCCCTGCGCGAGGGCCGCCTGCCGCTGACCGGCCATGTCCTGCTCGTCTCGGGCCGGGCGAGCTTCGAGCTCACCCAGAAGGCGTGGATGGCCGGCCTGCCGATGCTCGCCGCCGTCTCGGCCCCCAGCACCCTCGCCGCCGAACTGGCCGACGAGGCCGGCATGACACTCGTCGGCTTCCTCCGAGGTCAGAGCATGAACCTATACACTGCGCCACAGCGAGTCACCGTCTGATCACGCGGCCCCCTTCCCGTCCCGTCAGGTCCGGTCTCGACACCCGGCCATCCATTGACGACGGGCTCCCGCCATGGCTCTCTCGAGGCGTTCCCTCCTGCTCGCTTCCGCGGGCCTGATCGGCTCCGCGACCACCTCTTCGATCTGGCCCCTGGCCGTCGTCGCCGCTCCCGCCCGCGGCCCGCTGCGCCCCGACCCGTTCACGCTCGGCGTCGCCTCGGGCGACCCGGCGGCCGACGGCTTCGTGATCTGGACGCGGCTCGCCCCGGCCCCGCTCGCCGAGGACGGCCTCGGCGGCATGCCGTCGCGCGACGTCCCGGTCGAGTGGGAGGTCGCCACCGACGAGGGCTTCCGCCAGGTCACCCGCCGCGGCGTCCAGGTGGCCCGGCCCGACTTCGGCCACACCGTGCACGTCGAGCTGACCCACGTCGAACCCGGCCGCGAGTACTTCTACCGCTTCCGCGCGGAGCGCCACCTCTCCCCGCCCGGGCGGACCCGCACCGCGCCGGCGGCGACCGCCTTCCCCGCCGCCCTGGCGATGTCGTTCGCCTCCTGCTCGCAGTACGAGCACGGCTTCTTCACCGCCTACCGCCGGCTCGCCGAGGACGAGCCGGAGCTGATCCTGCACCTCGGCGACTATCTCTACGAGTACGAGCCCCGCTCCTACCTCCTCGCCGGCGGCAACCCACGCGACCACGAGGGACCGGAGACGCGCACGCTGGCCGACCACCGCCGGCGGCACGCCCAGTACAAGACCGACCCGGACCTCCAGGCGGCACACGCCGTCGCGCCGTGGGCCGTGGTCTTCGACGACCACGAGGTCAGCAACAACTGGGCCGGCGACAACCCGGAGAAGCCCGACCCGGACTTCCCCGCCCGCCGCGCGGCCGCCTTCCAGGCCTACTACGAGAACATGCCGCTGCGCCGCTCCTCGATCCCGGCCGGTCCCGGCATCCAGATCTACCGCCGCCTGCACTGGGGACGGCTGGCCACCTTTCACCTGCTCGACACCCGGCAGTTCCGCCACGACCAGGCCTGCGGCGACGGCTACCGCGACTGCCCCGCCGCCGCCGACGCGACCCGCTCGATCACCGGCGCCGAGCAGGAACGCTGGCTGCTCGACGGATTTCGCGCGTCGACCGCGCACTGGGACGTGCTCGCCCAGCAGGTCTTCTTCGCCCAGCGCGACAGCGACGCCGGGCCGGCGACCGTGACCAGCATGGACGCGTGGGACGGATACCGTGCCTCGCGCGAGCGGATCATCCGCGGCTGGATGGACGCCGGCGTCCGCAACCCGGTCGTGCTCACCGGCGACGTCCATTCCCACTGGGCTGCCGACCTCTCCCCTTGGACCGCCGGCCCCGCCGGCCCCACCGGCCCCGCCGGCCCCACCGATCCCGCCGATCCGGCCCGCCCCGCCGACCCCGCCTCGCCCGTCGTCGGCACCGAGCTCGTCTGCTCGTCGATCACCTCCAACGGCGACGGCGCCGACGTGCTCGGCGACCATCCCTGGGCCGCCTGGAACCCGCACCTGCGCTTCCACAACAACCAGCGCGGTTATGTGCGGACCCGGATCGCCCAGGACACGATGACCGCGGACTTCCGGGTGTTGCCCTATGTGACCGCTCCCGGCGCGCCGGCGCACACCCGGGCCAGCTTCGCCATCGAGGACCGGGCGCCGGGCCTGCACAAACTCGCCGACGAGCCGACACCGTCCCTCACCACGGCACCGCGACGGCAGGCCACCACCCACCCGCCCGACCGCGGGCACGAGACGATCCGCCAGGAGACCGACCGCCCCTGACCCGCTCACCGCCGCCTCCGCTCACCGCCGCCTCCGCTCGGCGCCGGCCGGACGGGCCCCGGCGTGCTGCCGCGCCTTGACCCGCCGCCGGTCTCGGGCCCGGGGCCGCGAGGGGCTGCCGGGCTCGGTGCGCCGCCTCGGCGGAACCGGCCGGTCCGAACGCGGCAAGGGCCTCGCCGGACGGTCGGGCGGCGGCGCGAGGTCCTCGACCATGTGGGGCCCGATGCCGGCCGACAGCAGGCCGTCGATCAACACCAGCATCCGGTGACCCGGCTCCTCGCGCAGGCCGCGGTCGAGCGCGACCCGGGCCAGGGCGCCGTCGCCCACGCGCCAGGCGGTGTAGGCCAGCAACGACGCCGGGCCCGCCACGAGCCCGGGCTGCATGCGGCGCACCATCTCGTTCCACAGGTCGATGCGCCACGGCTCCGGGCCGCATCGGTCGAACGCGTAGCCGAGCACCACCGCGTCGACCAGCAACACACCCAGCCAGGCCGCTTCGCCGTCCGCGAGCCGGCCCTGTGCCCGGTATCGCCTCTCGGCGGCGCGCACCGCCTCGCGGCCGGCCCGCCGCACCGATCGGCACTCCCGGCCGGCCCGCAACTCCGCGGCCCGCAGCTCCGCCGCCCGGACCCGGGCTCGCGCGGTCGCCAGCGCCATGGCCTCGCGGGCCGCGCCCTCGACCGGGGCCACCCGGGCGACCAGGGCCTTGCGGTTGGGCAGCGCCACCATGCCGCCGTAGACCGCCGCGGCGGCGAGCGGATCGTACGGCGAAGGACACGGGTAGCCCTCGGACGGGCAATCCGGAGCCGGGCACAGATAGGACCACCAGCGGCCCTCGGCGACCCGCAGGGCCTCGAAGACGCGCAGCCCGGCCCTCTTCAGCGCGAGGATCGTCGGCCGGACCGCACCGGCGACCGCGGTCGCTGAGCCGTAGCCGATGAGGGCGAAGCAGTCGATCCGCTGCTTCTCCGCGGTCGCCACGAGCGGCGCCGTGTCGAGCTCCTCACCCGGCGGGGGCAGATCGTGCCGCGCGACGAAGACGATGCGGCGACCGGCCACACCGACGACCACGATGCTGTCCGTGGGATGGAAGCCGATCAGGAACGGCGTGGCGGTGATGAGCTCGGCGGACCGGCGGATGGAGATCGAGCACTCGGGCGACATGCGAGGCAGCCTGCCGCGCCGGGCAAGGGCCAGGTGTGCCAAATCGGCGGCCTGTGGATGACACGCGGTTGTCCACAGGCCACCGGTGCGGAACGGCTGTCAGGAGCGGAACTGCAACTCGTGCAACTCGACGCTGTCCTGCTGACGCTCCTGGGGCGCACGGTTCAGGTCGAGGGTCAGCTCGATCGACGACAGCACGTCGTACCCGGCGGCGTGCAGGCTGCGGATCGCGTCGATGTTGCGCGACTCGGGCGAGATGGTCAGCTGGGTCATGTTGCGCCGCCGCGCCTCGTTCGCGACGTGTCGCAGCAGCTTACGGCCCACACCCTTGTGCCTGTGCGAGACCGTGACGACGATCGGCTCGACCTCGCCGGCGCGTCCGCGCAGCACCAGACCGACCAGGCCGATCACTCCGTCGTCGGCGTGCTCGGCGACCCATAGGCCGCCCAGGTCGAGCCGGGTGAGGTATTCCTCGAAGCCCTCGCCGCCGTCCTGGTCGGTCTCGCCGTACATCTGATTGTGCTGGTTTGTCAGCTCGGCCCACAGGCGACGGCCCGCGGAGTGGTCACTCGGACGGTACGAACGCACTGTGACAGGGCTCATGCCGACATTTTGACTCCGATTTCGGGCGTCCGTAAGCCGAAGTGGAAGATAAGGCCGTGGACCAGGCGTACTTGCGCGCGCACCCCCAGCATCTCCCGACATTTCTCACCCACCAGCGGATCCGGGAGACGCCGGTGGGCGGCGGCAGCGTCTCGGCCGCGCACAGGCTGACCTTGGACGACGGCACTTCTCTGTTCGCCAAGAGCTGGCGATCGGGCGCGGCGCCGGAGGGGTTCTTCGCCGCGGAGGCGGCCGGGCTCGCGTGGCTTCGTGCCGCCGGCGCCCCCGTACCGGAAGTGATCGTGACTCTTCCCGAGATGATCGCCATGGAGTGGATCGAGCCGGGTGAGCCGACCCGGGCGGCGGCCGAGCAGCTCGGGCGTGACCTGGCGGAGCTGCATCGCTCGGGAGCCGAAGCCTTCGGGGCGCCCTGGCCGGGCTTCATCGGCCCGCTGCCGCTCGACAACACGCCGGCGCCGGGACCGTGGGGCCCGTGGTTCGCCGAGCGCCGCCTCCGCCCGTACCTCAAGATGTCGGCCGATCGCGGCGCCCTCTCCGCCGCCGAGGTCACGCTGGTCGAGCGCACGATCAACTTCCTGGAGTCGTACGGGGTGAGCGAGGCACCCAGCCGCACTCACGGGGACCTCTGGCCCGGGAACGTGCTGTGGGCCGCCGACGGTCGCGCCCGGCTCATCGATCCGGCCGCCCAGGGCGGGCACCGCGAGACCGATTTGGCCGAACTGGCGCTCTTCGGCGGCGTGACCCACCTGGAGACGGTCCTCGGCGCCTATCAAGAGGTGCATCCGCTCGCCGACGGCTGGCGGGACCGCGTGCCGCTGCACCAGCTCCACCTGATGCTCGTGCACACCGCCGCCTTCGGCGCGAGCTATCGGGACGCCGTGCGAGTCACCGCCGAGGCGGCGCTGCGGGGTGTGTGATCGCTCTCGGTTGTCCACAGGCCGAAATCGACAGGGGCGCGCGTCGGCCCGAGCGGATAGATTCGGTGGGTGAGCAATCGGTGGAGATGGACCGGCGCCCGGGGGTGCCGCCGGTGAACGTGCTCGCCGACCGATTCGGTCGGGTGGCGACCGACCTGCGCGTCTCGCTCACCGACCGCTGCAACCTCCGCTGCACCTACTGCATGCCAGAGGAGGGGCTGGCCTGGCTGCCCAAGCAGGACCAGCTCACCGACGACGAGGTGGTCCGGCTGATCCGGATAGGCGTGGAGCGCCTCGGCATCAAGGACGTGCGGTTCACCGGCGGTGAGCCCCTGCTGCGCCGCGGGCTCGTCGGCATCATCCAGGCCTCCGCGCGGCTCTCGCCCCGGCCGCGGCTCATGCTGACCACCAACGGCATCGGTCTCGAACGGCTGGCCGAGCCGTTGCGCGACGCCGGGCTCGACCGGGTGAACGTCTCCCTCGACACGCTCGACCCCGAGCGCTTCAAGGCCCTGACCCGCCGCGACCGCCATGCCGACGTGCTGCGCGGGCTTCGGGCGGCCGCCGAGGCCGGCCTCACCCCCGTCAAGATCAATGCCGTGCTCATGCGGGGCATCAACGACGACGAGGCCCCGGCGATGCTCCGCTTCGCCCTCGAGCACGGCTACCAACTGCGCTTCATCGAGCAGATGCCGCTCGACGCCCAGCACCAGTGGGACAGGCACCAGATGGTGACGGCCGACGAGATCCTGGCCGACCTCGCGCCGTTCGACCTGATGCCCGATTCGGTTTCACGTGGAACGGCGCCCGCCGAGACCTGGCTCGTCCCCGGCTACGTCGACGCCGCCGGCGAGCCCGCCCGCGTCGGCGTCATCGGCAGCGTGACCAGGCCGTTCTGCGGCGACTGCGACCGCACCCGGCTGACCGCCGACGGTCAGGTGCGCGACTGCCTCTTCGCCACGAAGGAGAGCGACCTGCGCGACCTCATGCGCGGCGGCGCCACCGACGACGAGCTGGCCACCGCCTGGCAGGTCGCCATGCGCGGCAAGCGCGCCGGCCACGGCATCGACGACCCCAGCTTCCTCCAGCCGGCCCGACCCATGTCCGCGATCGGAGGCTGAGGTGGCACAGCTGACCGTCCGCTACTTCGCCGGCGCCCGTGCCGCCGCCCACGGCACCTCGACCGAGCAGGCCGAGGCGGCCTCGCTGCACGACCTCAAGCAGATCCTCACCGAGCGCCACGGCGAACGCCTCGGCGTCGTCCTCAAGGCCGCCAGCTTCCTGGTCGACGGCCTGGCCTGCCATGACCCTCAGGCAGCTCTTCCGGCGCGGGCGACTGTGGACGTTCTGCCCCCTTTCGCCGGCGGCTGAGCGCGTCCTTTAGCCGGCAAAGCAAGTCAGCTGCGTCCGCGGCCGCACGCCCGCCGCGACGCCCGCCTCCCGGCGAACGAGCCGCGGAAACGCCCAGGAGCGGCAGGATCGCCATCGAGGCGCTCGATCAGCGTGCGGCAGGGACGAGGGTGCCTGGTTGTCGCCGATCTCGCGGTAGAAGCCCGCGACCCTGGTCGGGGTGGCCGGCTCTCTTCTTGGGATGAGTTCCGCGTGGCGGGCAGCATCGTGGCTTTCGAGGGGCTCGGATCGCGCAGGGTGAAACGGCAGATGTGACTGGCGGCCAAGGGCAAGCAAGCACACAGATGGCAAGCCGGGCGTCACTCAGGAAGCCCGCATCGGTCAGCAAGCCGGGTCCAGCCCGCACAAGCCTGCACAAGCCCGGCGTGAGTCGGCCAGCCCGGCGTGAGCCAGGCCAGCCCAGCGTGAGCCGGGCCAGCCCAGCGTGAGCCGGGCCAGCCCAGCGTGAGCCAGGCCAGCCCAGCGTGAGCCAGGCCAGCCCAGCGTGAGTCAGGCCAGCCCGCCGCGAGTCAGGCCGGCCAGCACAAACCGGTACAAGCACGCCGAAATCCGGGCTAAACCGGCGCGAGTCGAGTCAGCCCGGCACGAGTCGGGTCAGCCCAGCGCGAGTCGGCGGTCAGCCACCGCAAAGCGGGCGCCAGCCAGCCGGGCGTCAGCCGGAGTAAGCAGGCGACTGGATGCGAGAGCGACAAAGACGTGCCGGGAGCCGTGAATCCTTAGCCGGCGAACGGAACTCCGATGGCCGAGGCTCAAGACCCGAGACCATCTGGTCGGCGGGCCAGGTGCTCAGGGCTGACCTTCCAGGGGTCCGTCGTTACGCTGCTCGGCGTGCGGGAAGGGGCGGAGGCAGCCGAGGCGGTGGCGGCGGCGCTCGGGCTGGGGCGGCCGGTAGGGCCACTCGAAGCGCTGAGCTATCGGAGTTCGCAGACCTGGACCCTGCCGACGCGCGACGGGCGGCTGTTGGTCAAGCACGTGCCCGCCGAGGAGTGGCGGGACGACTTCGCCCGGGCGATGAACTTCGAGGAGCAGGCGTTGGCCTCGGGGGTGTCGATGGGGCGTCCGATACGCCCGCCTGCCCCGACGGTGGGCTATGCGGTTGAGGTCGACGGGCTCGGGTTGGTCCGGGCGTACGAATGGATCGACGGCCGACCCCTCGCCGACTCCGACGATGTGAGCGAGTGGCTGGGCGCCACCCTGGCCCGCCTGCACCGGATCGCACCTCTCCCGGCGGGGACGCGGGCGCCGTCGCGGGTGCCTGACTGGTATCGGCTGGCCGACCCGCGGCCCTGGGAAGGATGGCTCCGGGAGGGCGAGCAACACCGCAAGCCCTGGGCGGCAACGCTGCGGGAAGGGCTGCCGGACATTCTCTCGGCGGCCGCGTGGGTGGAGCACGGGCTACGGGCGGCCGGCGACTATGTGGTGACCCACCGGGACGTCGAGCCGTGGAACGTGCTCATGACCGAGACCGGTCCCGTCCTGATCGACTGGGACGTCGCCGGGCCGGACAGCGCGAGGCTGGAGGCCGCCCAGGCCGTCCTCAGTTTCTCGACCAGGGCGGGGATGCCGGACCCGGCGGTCGTTCGCCGTACCGTCGCGGCATACGTGAGCAACGGCGGCGCGATGCTCGACGGCGTTGACGTGCTGGTCCGGCGGGTCGGCCTGCGGCTGGGACGGCTCGCCGAGCGGCTTCGGATGTCGCTCGGGCTGGAGCCGGCCGGTCCTCGCGATCTGGCAGCCGTCGAGACCCGCGCGATCGAGCAGATAACCGATATGCCGGACTTCGTCGCCGCGGTGAAGAGCTTCGCCGACCTGCTCTGAGCAAGCCTGGAATGCCTCCGAGCGGGCGGGGGAAGGGCGCCAGCAGCGAGGAAAGGGCTCCGAGCTGACGGGGATGAGCTCCGAGCAGCGGGGAAGCTTCGAGCAGACCGGGAAGAGCAGACCGGGAAGAGCAGACCGGGAAGAGCAGACCGGGAAGAGCAGACCGGGAAGGGCGTTGAGCACGCAGGGAAAGGAACAACCGGAAACTGTCGGAGGGTCGCTGTAGCGTGCCCCTCGAAAGTCGCCGGTGCCGTCGCGCACCCGGCAGGAGACTCTCAGCAGCAACCGGGAGACTTGCTGGGACCACAGGCGCTCGGGAGGAAAAAGTGGCAGTGTTCGTCGGGCTGATCATCGTCGTCATCGGCCTGATCCACTTCTACTTGTGGAAGCGGCTCGTCAAAGATCCGGTGCGGCCCGGCCGCGCTCGTAAGGCCGGCGCGATCGTCGCCGCCCTCCTCGCCGTGCTCGTGCCGGCGACGTTGATCGGGGTTCGGTCGGGCGCGGTCGAGTGGCTGGCGTGGCCGGGCTACCTGTGGATCGCGCTGATGTTCTACCTGCTCGTCACGCTCGCCGTGCTCGAGATCCCCCGGCTCGCCGTCCTGCTCTTCTGGCGTGTCCGTGGCCGGGCGAGGGACAGGGCACCGGCCGCCGTCGGCGCGCCGAGCCATCCCACCGTTTCCGCGGCCGCCGCCCGGCCTGGCGAAGCCCTCGCATCGGAGCCCGAGACCGCCGAGGGCACGTCCGGCACCACGTCCGCGGTCGAGCTCGTCGCCACGGCCCCCAGCGCCGAGCCCGCGCCCGAGGGCGGCGGCATCGATCGGCGGCTCGTGCTCGCCAGGGGCATAGCGATCTTCGCGGGGCTCACCGCGGCCTCCGTCACCGGCTACGGGGTCAAGACCGCGCTGGGCGGTCCCCGCATCGACCGGCTCCAGCTGCCGCTCGCGAAGCTTCCGCGGGGCATGGACGGTTTCCGCGTGGCAGTGGTGTCCGACATTCACCTCGGGCCGCTGACCGGCCTGGGTCACACGCGGCGGATCGTCGACCAGATCAATTCGGTGCAGGCGGACATCGTGTGCGTCGTCGGTGACCTTGTGGACGGCAGCGTTGCGGAACTGGGGCGGTTCGCGGCGCCGCTGGCCGAGATCGAGTCGCGGCATGGGGCGTATTTCGTGACCGGAAACCATGAGTACTACTCCGGCTACCAGGAGTGGATCGACGAGGTGGCGCGGCTCGGCATGCGGCCGCTGCGCAACGAGCGGACCGAGATCAACGGGCTGGACCTGGCCGGCGTGAACGATCTCGGCGGTGCGGAGGAGGGCGACGCCCCCGACTTCGCCCGGGCGCTCGGCGACCGGGACACCACCCGTCCCGTCGTTCTGATGGCGCATCAGCCCGTCGCCGCGCGCGACGCCGCCCCGTTCGGGGTCGATCTCCAGGTTTCCGGGCACACGCACGGCGGCCAGATGGCACCCTTCAACCTGCTGGTGCGGCTGCAGCAGCCGGTCGTGTCCGGGCTCGGCCGAGTGGACGGGGTGCCGGTCTACGTGACCAACGGCGCCGGCTTCTGGGGTCCGCCGGTCCGGGTCGGTGCGCCGCCTCAGGTCAGCGTTCTCGAGTTGCGCACGATGTGACCGACTCGATGCGGTGCCGGGGCATCAAGATCCGTAAGTTTGTGAGGCGTGGCGATTCGTGCGAGCGATGGAGGGCGTGACAGGATGCAGCGCGTGCCCTCGGACAACGCAGGGTCCTCGGTCGCCGCGGACACGTACGTCGCGGACCTTCACATTCACTCCCGCTTCTCGCGAGCATGCAGCCGCGACCTGACGCTGCCCAATCTTGCCTGGTGGGCGCGGCGCAAGGGCATCGCCCTGCTCGGCACCGGCGACTTCACCCACCCGGCCTGGTTCGACCACCTCAAGGAGAGCCTGGTCGAGTCGGGGCACGGCCTCTACCGCCTGGCCGACAAGGATGAGGCCGAGGTCACCAAGCGGCTTCCGGGCTCGCTCCAGGCGAGCCGCCCGGCGAGGTTCATGCTCAGCGTCGAGATCTCGACGATCTACAAGCGGGACGACCGTACGCGCAAGGTCCACCACCTGATCTACATGCCGGATCTCGCGGCGGCGGCCCGGTTCAACACCGCGCTGGGCCGCATCGGCAACCTGACCGCCGACGGCCGGCCCATCCTCGGCCTCGACTCCCGCGACCTGCTCGAGATCACCCTCGATGCGGGCGGCTACCTGATCCCGGCGCACATCTGGACGCCGTGGTTCTCGGCCCTCGGCTCGAAGTCGGGCTTCGACGCGATCGCCGACTGCTACGCCGACCTCGCCGAGCACATCACCGCCGTCGAGACCGGCCTCTCCTCCGACCCGGAGATGAACTGGCGCGTCTCGAGCCTCGACCGCTACCGGCTGGTCTCCAACTCCGACGCGCACTCCCCCGCCGCGCTGGCCCGGGAGGCCACCCTCTTCACCGGCACCCCCGACTACGAGGCGGTCCGCACCGGCAGCGGGCTGGCCGGCACGATCGAGTTCTTCCCCGAGGAGGGGAAGTACCACGCCGACGGCCACCGCGCGTGCGGCGTCAACTGGGAGCCGGAGCGCACCCGGGAGAACGGCGGCCGGTGTCCCGAGTGCGGCAAGCCGCTCACCGTGGGCGTGCTGAGCCGGGTCGAGGACCTCGCCGACCGGCCCGTCGGCTTCCACAAGGACGCCCACGTCGAGCACCTCATCCAGCTGCACGAGATCCTCGGCGAGATCAACGGCGTGGGCCCGAAGTCCAAGACCGTCGAGTCGCAGCTCAACCACCTGGTCGCCACGCTCGGCGCCGAGCTCGACATCCTGCGCAGGGTGCCGCTCGACGACATCGGCAAGGCCGGCGGCGACGACCTGAAGGAAGCGATCACCCGGCTGCGCTCCGGCAACGTGCGCCGCGTGCCCGGTTACGACGGCGAGTACGGCGTGATCACGCTCTTCGACCAGGGCGAGCTGCGCAACCGCGCGAGCGCCCCGCAGACCGAGACCTTGTTCGACCTGCCGCACGAGACCCTCTTCGACCTGCCGCAGCAGCGTAAGGCCGAGCCGGCGGTCGGCCGCGCCCCGGCGCCGAAGCCCAAGCCGGTCAAGCCGGTGAAGGAGCCCAAGAAGGCCACCGTCCCGCCGCTGGCGTCGCCGCCGAGCCCGCACGAGCCGTTCGAGCCGATGCTCTCCGGCATGGAGGAGGTCGGCACCGGCCTGCTCGACCGGCTCGACGCCATGCAGCGGGTGGCCGCGTCCGCGCCGGGCGGTCCGCTGCTGATCGTGGCGGGCCCGGGCACCGGCAAGACCCGCACGCTCACCCACCGCATCGCCTATCTCTGCGCCGAGCTGGGCGTCTTTCCCGAGCGCTGCCTCGCCATCACGTTCACCCGGCGGGCCGCCGGCGAGCTCCGCGAACGCCTCGACGCGCTGCTGGGCGACGCCGGCGAGGACATCACCGTGGGCACGTTCCACTCGGTGGGCCTGTCGATCCTGCGTGACAACGCGAAGGCGGCCGGGCTGGGCGCGAACTGGCGGATCGCCGACGAGGGCGAGCGGGCCGAGGCGCGCGAGCAGGCGGGCGACGACGATCTGGCGTACGCGAAGCTGCTGCGCCAGCAGGATCTGGTCGACCTCGACGAGCTGATCAGCCTGCCGGTCGCCCTGCTGCGCGACGATCCGGCGCTGGTCGAGAAGTACCGCCGCCAATGGCAGTGGATCTTCGTGGACGAGTACCAGGACGTCGACGACACCCAGTACGAGTTGTTGCGCCTGCTGAGCCCGGTGAACGGCAACCTGTGCGCGATCGGCGACCCCGATCAGGCCATCTACTCGTTCCGCGGCGCCGACGTGAAGTACTTCCTGCGCTTCAACGAGGATTTCGTGGACGCGCGGCTGGTGCGGCTCACTCGTAACTACCGTTCGTCGGCCCCGATCCTCGCCGCGGCGGTGCAGGCCATCGCGCCGTCCTCGCTGGTCAACGGCCGGCGGCTCGACCCGGCCCGGCTCGACCCGGAGGCGCCGCTGGTGGGCCGCTACCCGGCGGCGAGCGTGGCGGACGAGGCCGACTTCGTGGTCCGCACGATCGACGAGCTGGTCGGCGGCCTCTCGCACCGCTCGCTCGACTCCGGCCGGGTCGACTCGCGGGCGGGCGTCGCCGGCAACCTGTCGTTCTCGGACATCGCCGTGCTCTACCGCACCGACTCCCAGTCGTCGGCGATCGTCGAGGCACTGTCGCGGGCCGGCATCCCGGTGCAGAAGCGCTCGCACAACCGGCTGCGCGACCGTCCCGGCGTCCAGGCCATCGCGCGAGAGCTGCGACACGAGGGCGGCCTCGGTGGCTCGCTCGCCGCGCGGGTCAAGCTGACCGCGCAGGTGCTGGCTCAGCGCTTCGCGGCCCCGACGCTGGACGGCGAGCAGATCGCCCCCGAGGACATCTGGACCGCCGCCGAGCTGCTGCTGCCGCTGGCCAAGCGGATCGGCGACGACCTGTCGCGCTTCCTCCAGGAGATCGCGACCGGCGCCGAGGTGGACGCGCTCGACCCCCGGGCCGAGGCGGTCAACCTGCTCACCCTGCACGCGGCCAAGGGCCTCGAGTTCCCCGTCGTCTTCCTGGTCGGATGCGAGGACGGCCTGCTCCCGCTGCGCTGGCCGGGCAACACGCCGGCCGACGACGAGATCGCCGAGGAGCGCCGGCTCTTCTTCGTGGGCCTGACCCGAGCCCAGGACCGGCTGTACGTGAGCCACGCGGCACGGCGCTTCCGGCACGGCAGCGAGCGCGAGCAGACCCCCAGCCCGTTCCTCGACGTGATCGACTCCGGCCTGTTCGAGCGCCTCGGCGACACCGTCCCGTCCCGCCCGAAGGACCGCCAGCTCCGACTCCTGTAGGTGCGACAACGGCCACCGAGATCCCACGAGCGACGTGCCGGCCACTCCGAGGCGGCCAGGCGGGGCGCTACGGCAAGGGCTGCCGGGCGGAGGCACTACAGCGGAGGCGGCCAGGCGAAGGCACTACACCGGAGCCGCCACGGCGGGGACGCTACAGCGGAGGCAGCCAGGCGAAGGCACTACACCGGAGCCGCCACGGCCGGGGCGCTACGGCGGGGCGCCACGTCGGGACCCTACGGCGGGGCGCTACGGCGGAGACGTGATCACGGCGATCAGCGCGCCCGCCAGCAGGGCCGGCCCGAAGGGGAGAGGGCGGCGCCGGTCCGCGCGGCCGGTGAGGAGCAGGGCCAGCGCGATCGGCCCATTGATCAGGTGTGGGGTGAGCACGCCGACGGCCACGGCCGGCCACCCGGCGAAGCCGAGGACGAAGGCGAGCACCCCGGCGAGCTTCACGTCCCCGAGGCCGAGACCGCCGCGCGGCAGGAGCGCGATCGCCAGGTGCGCCGCGAACACCAGCCCGCCCGCCATCACCGCCGTTCCGATGTGTTCCGGGCGCAGGACGGCCAGCGGCACCCCGGCCACCGCGCCCAGCAGGGCGACGATCCGATCGGGGAGCCGCAGGCAGCGCAGGTCGATCATCGCGAGCAGCAGCGCCGGGACGGCCGCCAGCAGATACACCGGGAGCAGCGGGGACTCTTCGACCCCGACGGCCAGTAGCGTGGCCACCACCGCGCCGATGACGGGCGTCACCCCGTACCGCTGGGGAAAGCGCAGCCGCACCCACCCCGATCCGCAAGTGGAACGGCTGGGCGAGCCGTAGGGGACCGCGAGCCGACAGGCGAGATGGGGAAGGAAGGCCGCGGTCGCCGCGCCGAAGGTTGCTGCCATGATCACGAGGAGTGCCGACACGGACGTGCACCGTAGCGACAGGAGGGGCGACACGGGGCGTCGTGTTGCCGACACCAGCGGCGATTCCGTACGGGTTTGCGTCGGGCGCGCACGCTACGGTGAGAGCGCAAAGCCGCCTTCGGAGGATTCCTGATGTCGCAGAACGGCCCGTACCCCGGCCCGCCGTGGTCGAGCGGCAGCTCCGACGAGCCGTATGCGGAGCCCGCCGACCCGTGGGGTGACCATGGCGCGCCGGTGCAGGAGCCGGTCTGGGGCGCCCACCCGCCGTCGATCCCGCAGCAGCCGCTCACCTACAGCTCCGCGCCCATGGGTGCCGGCGACTGGTTGCAGACTCCCCCGCCGCCCCCGAAGCGCAACACGCCGATCATCGCGCTCGTGGTGACGCTCGGCGTGCTGATCGTCATCGGGCTCGGCGCCACCGCGTGGCTGCTCAACGAGCGCAACGCCGACCAGAAGAATCAGGCTCAGCCCGACACGTCGACCGCCGCCGCCCAGCCCGGTCCGGCGCCGCGCGGCAGCGAGGACGCCCGCTTCTATGTCAAAGAGGGCGACTGCGTGGTCAACGAGGGCTCCGACTCGCAGCCCGACATGCGCACCACGGCCTGCACGTCCGGCACGTACGAGGTGCTCAAGCAGGTCAAGGGCAAGACCACCGGGGAGCAGGACGCCGAAAAGAAGTGCTCCTCGGTGACCGGCTACACCAAGTGGTACTTCTACGACAGCGCCTTCGACGACCTCGACTTCGTGCTGTGCCTCAAGGAGCACAAGTCCTCCTAGGCCGCTCTAGCGATATCTAGCTTCAGAGCTAGAAACCGCTAGATCATCATCGAAGCCAGGTCAGGGAAAACTAGCCATCTCTAGCGTCCAAGCTAGACGGCCCGATACTGTGCAATCCGTGGATCCGGTGAGGAACCCGTACGCCCCCGGCGCCGGCCAGCGCCCGCCCGAGCTGGCCGGGCGCGACCGCGAGCTCGACGCCTTCGACGTGGTGCTCGAGCGCGTCGCCCGCGGCCGCCCCGAGCGCAGCCTCGTGCTGACCGGCCTGCGCGGCGTCGGCAAGACCGTCCTGCTCAACACGCTGCGCTCGGCCGCGATCGGCCGCCTCTGGGGCACCGGCAAGATCGAGGCCCGTCCCGACCAGTCGCTGCGCCGCCCGGTCTCGGCCGCGCTGCACATGGCGATCCGCGAGCTCGCGCCGCATCACCGCGACCCCGACCGGGTCGACGAGGTGCTCGGCGTGCTCAAGGCGTTCGCGCTGCGGGCCAACGACAGCTCGGCCAAGCTGCGCGACCGGTGGGCGCCGGGCATCGACGTGCCGCCGGCGCGCGGGCGGGCCGACTCCGGCGACATCGAGATCGACCTGGTCGAGCTCTTCACCGACGCCGCCTCGCTCGCCACCGACGTGGGCACCGGCATCGCCCTGTTCATCGACGAGATGCAGGACCTGGGCCCGGCCGACGTCTCGGCGCTCTGCGCGGCATGCCACGAGTTGTCCCAGCTCGGCGCGCCGTTGATCGTGGTGGGCGCCGGGCTGCCCCACCTGCCGGCCGTGCTCTCCGCGGCGAAGTCCTATTCGGAGCGGCTCTTCCGCTACCAGCGCATCGACCGGCTCGACCGGGTCGCGGCCGATCTCGCGCTCTGCGCGCCGGCCGCCCGCGAAGACGTGGAGTACGAGGCGAAGGCGCTCGACCTGCTCTACGAGAAGTCCGGCGGATATCCGTACTTCGTGCAGGCGTACGGCAAAGCGACCTGGGACCACGCGCCGCAGTCGCCGGTGACCGACGCCGACGTGCGGGTCGCCGCCCCCGAGGCCGAGGCCGAGCTGGCGGTGGGCTTCTTCGGCTCCCGGTTCGAGCGGGCCACCCCGGCCGAGCGGGAGTACATGCGGGCCATGGCGACGCTCTCCGGCGATCCGGACAACGACATGGACGCGGCCGTGCCCACCTCCGAGATCGCGACAGCGCTCGGCCGCAAGCCGGCGAGCCTCTCCCCGGCGCGCGACGCCCTGATCAAGAAGGGCCTCATCTACTCGGGCGAGCGCGGCACGGTCGCCTTCACGGTGCCGCATTTCGGCCGGTACCTCCGCACCCAGCCGGTGTGATCCCCGGAAGGCGGGTATAACCAGGTCATGAAGCCCGTACGCACCGTCGCCCGCGCGATGCTGGCCTCGATCTTCGTGGTCAGCGGTGTCCGTGTCCTGCTCAACCCCGACTCCAAGGTCGAGACCGCCCAACGGGTCACCGACAAGGTCGGCCCCTGGCTCGAAAAGACCGATCCGCGCCTGCCGTCCGACGCCCGCACGCTCGTGCAGGTCAAGGCGGCGAGCGACGTGGTCGCCGGTCTGGCGCTCGCCACGGGCCACTTCACCCGGCCAGCCGCGGCCGTGCTGGCCGCGGGCCTGCTGCCGACGACCGCCGCCGGTCACCCGTTCTGGGATCGTTCCCGCCCGGACCGCGCCCAGCAGGAGACCCAGTTCCTCAAGAACCTGGGCCTGCTCGGCGGTCTGCTGCTCGCGGCCGCCGACACCGAGGGCCGCCCCAACCTGCGCTACCGCACGACCCACGCCGTGGACCGCTCGCAGCGCAACGTCAAGCGCGCCGTCCGGACCGCCAAGCGCGAAGCCAAGATCGCCGCGATGAGCGCGGCCGCGGCGCGCAAAATGCCCGGCTAACAACCTCCTCGCGATCTCTGCGTTAAAGCCGAGGAGGGGCCGCGCGGTAGGTCTGCGCTCTCTAAGCTCGCTTCCGCCCGGCTGCGGCAGTCCCGTCCGCGGGACCGCTGTGCCTGGGATTCGAGAGCGACGGGGGTCGCGCCATGTCGGCGGTTGTGGTCATTCTTGGTGTCTTCGTCGCGGTCGGCGCCTTCCTTGAGCTGTACGGGGTGAGCACGCTCGCCGCCGACCGCACGGCGATCACCGCGTGGCTGTCGGGCGACGACCTCTACGCGTACGGGACGAGCCTGCCCCCGGCGGCGGCGATCCTCCTGGCTCCGCTGGCCGCCGTGCCGCTCCCCGTGGCCTCGTGGACGCTCGCCCTCGCCGGGGTGGCCGCCCTGGTCCTGGCGCTGACCGCCCTGGCCGGCCCGGTCGCCCGCCGCTACGGCCGGCCCCGCCGCCCGGTCGTGCTGGTGGCGGTCGTGCTCGCCTTGACGCTCGAGCCGGTCCGCGCCTCTCTCGGCCTCGGCCACCTCGACCTGATCGCCTTCGCCCTGATCGCCGCCGACCTCGTGGCCCTGCGCCGCGCGTCCTGGTCACGCACCCGAGCCGCCTGGTGGCCCGGCACCCCGGAAGGCAACCGCCGGACGGCTCGGTGGCCCGACACCCCGGAGGGCAACCGCCGGACGGCGTGGTGGCCCGGCGCGGCCGAAGGCAGCCGCCCGCGCCGGATCTGGAACACGGGCGCGTGGGCGGGTGCCGGCATCGGCGTCGCCTCCGCGCTGTCTCCCGGATCGCTGCTCTTCGTCGCGCACCTCGCCCTGACCAGGCAGTGGCGGGCGGCGCTCACCGCACTGACGACCGTGACGGCCCTGGTCACCGGCGCGCTGCTGATCGCGCCTCGGGCGACAGCGGACTGGTTCGGCTCGGTGCTGCCCGGCATCGACCGCGGCGGTCCGCTCGACGCGCCGGACAACCAGTCGCTTGCCGGCGTGCTGGCCCGGCTCTACGACTCGGCGAGCACGCCGGTGCTGGTCTGGTTGTCCTTCGCCGTGCTGCTGCTCGCGGTCGGCCTGATCCGGGCCCGATCGGCGCACGCGGAGGGCGACGAGATCGCCGCGTTCACGCTGGTCGGGCTCGCCGGCGCGGCCGTGGCCCCGGTCAGCACGGCGAACGACCTGCTCTGGACCCTCCCGGCGATCTTGATTTTGGTGGACGCCGCGGCACGACGGCGGGCCCACCCGCGCCTGCCGAGGCCGCGCCGCTTCACCGGCCTGGAGCCCCTGGTGGCGGCGGCGGCCGCCGGTGTCGTCCTCGCCGCGCCGGTCGTGGCCAACTCGTACGCGATCACGGTGATCGTGCTGCTCAACGCGCTGCCGTGGCGACCGGCCCCGCCGGCGCGTCCCCGGCCCGCCGCGCCGACGCGCCGGGTGCCCGCGATCCCCGGCCCTAGGGGCAGTTGACCCACTCGTCGGTGCCGTCGGTGAAGACCTGGCGCTTCCAGATCGGCAGCCGTGCCTTGGCCTCGTCGACCAGCCGCGCGCACGCCGCGAACGCCGCCGCCCGGTGCGCGGTGCTGACCGACGCGACCAGCGCCACATCGCCGATGGCCAGCGTGCCCACCCGGTGCGAGACGGCCACCGCGTAGACGTCCGGGTCACCGGCGATCTCCTCGGCGACCTCGCGCAGCACCGCGGCCGCGCTCGGATGCCCCTCGTATTCGAGCAGGGTCACCCCGCGCCCGTGGTCGTGGTCGCGAACCACTCCCTGGAACGACACGACAGCGCCGGCCCGCACGTCGGCAACCGCCTTCTCGTGAGCGGCGAGGTCAAGAGGCGCGTCCAGCACCTCACTGATGACAACGGTCCCGGTCATGGGCGCTCCCCGAAGACAAACCTGATGGCAGCAAACTCCGTCATTGACCAGCCCTCAGCGGCGAGCCCGGCCATGAGCGCGCCCCGAGCAGCGAGCCCCGTCACGGGCCCACCCACAGCGGCAAGCCCCGTCACGGACCCACCCACAGCGGCGAGCCCCGTCACGGGCCCACCCACAGCGGCGAGCCTCATCATGGGCGCTCCCCGGCGACGAGTGGAAGCGGAAGGAACGGGACCAGGTCGCCGGCGGCGACCTCGGCGCCCGGGCGGACGACGACGAAGCCGTGCGCGTTCGACAGGCCGCGCAGCATCGCCGAGCCGACGTGGCCGACCGGCGTGGCCACCCGGCCGGAGGGGTCGAGCCGGGCCAGCGCCAGGTGGGTGTCGTTGCCCCGGCCGCGCACGACGGAGGCCGCCTCGACCGTGGGCAGCGCCGGCGCGGGCCGGCCCTGGAGCCCGGCGAGCAGCGGCGCGACCAGCGTGATCAGCGCGATCACCGCGGACTGCGGGTTGCCCGGCAGGCCGGCGAGGAAGCGCGGCCGGCCGTCCTCGCCCGGCACCCGGGCCAGCAGCATCGGGAAGCCGGGGCGGACGGCGACGGTGTTGACCACGTATTCGGCGCCCAGCTCGGCCAGGGTTGGATGCAGGTGGTCGACCGGGCCGTGCATCGTGCCACCGGTGGTGCAGACGAGATCGGCGCCGGCCAGGGCGCCCCGGACGGCCGCGAGGTGAGCCTCCAATGTGTCCTGCACCGGGCCCGCGATCGCCGACGGGTCGACCACGGCGCCGTATCGGCGCAGCCAGCCGGGCACCTGCGGGCCGAGCGAGTCACGGACCCGGCCGGCGCCCGGCGTGCCCGCGGTCAGCAGCTCGTCGCCGAAGACGAGCAGGCCGGCGCGTGGCCGCGGATAGACCATCAACGACTCGTATCCGCAGGTGGCGGCCACGCCGATCACCGCGGGGTCGACCGCCGTGCCGGGCGGGAGCAACACCTCGTCCTTGGCCGCCTCCTCGCCCGGCATGCGCCAGTCGGGCACCACGTGGCGGCGCGGCTCGCCGCTGACCAGCCCGGCACTGTCGCGTGTGGAGTCTTCGATCCGTACGAGGGCGGCGGCGCCCGACGGCACCATCGCGCCGGTGGCGATCTCGACGCACGTGCCGTCCTCGGTGAGCGGCTCGGCGACACCGCCCGCCAGCACGCGGCCGACCGGGCGCCACGGTTGCGGGCCGCGCACCGCCCAGCCGTCGATGCTCGACGTGGGGAAGGCCGGCAGGTCGGTCAGCGCGCGCAACGGCTCGGCCAGCGTGCGCCCGTCGGCCTCCGGCAGGGAGATCGTCTCGGCGGCACCGGCGGCCGCGCGCCCGGCCGCGTAGGCGAGGGCGCGGGCCTGCTCCCAGTCGGCGGGGGTCGTGTCGTCAGCGCTCACCGGACGAGCCTATCCATCCCCACTGCTTTGGGGGTGGTCGCCGCCGCGGATCTGGTCTACCGTGTGCCGGAGCAGGGGGCCCAGCACGGCGAGTCCGTCCTTCGCCCCGCCGGTTGATCCCGGCAGATTGACGATCAACGTGCGGCCGGCGACGCCGGCCAGGCCGCGCGACAGTGCCGCAGCTGGCACTTTGTCGCGGCTGTGCGCACGGATGGCCTCGGCAATGCCGGGTATCTCGAAGTCCAGCATCCCACGGGTAGCCTCCGGGGTGCGGTCAGTCGGGGTGACCCCGGTTCCGCCGCTGGTCAGCACGACGTCGATGCCGGCGGCGACCGCTTGGCGCAATGCCTCGGCGACGGGTTCACCGTCCGGGACGACCACCGGGTCTCCGGGCACCGTGCAGCCGAGCTCGCGCAGTCCCGCGACGAGCCGCGGCCCGCTGGTGTCCTCGTAGATCCCCGCGGCGGCACGATTGCTCGCGACGATCACGCGAGCGGTGATGTCGCTCACGGCCGGTCCTCCGGGCGTACCCAATCGCCGGTCTTGCCGCCTTCCTTGCGCAGGACGCGGACGGCTTCGATGCTCGCCGCCGGATCCACCGCCTTGATCATGTCGATCATGGTGAGGCCGGCGACGGCGACCGAGGTGAGCGCCTCCATCTCGACCCCGGTGCGATCGGCGGTCTTGGTGGTGGCGGTGATCTCGATCGAGGTGTCGGTCAGGGTCAGGTCGACCTTGACGCCGTGCAGCCCGATGGGGTGGCAGAGGGGCACGAGATCGGGCGTGCGCTTCGCTCCCATGATCCCGGCGAGACGGGCGACGGCGAGCGCGTCACCCTTCGGAAGACCGTCACCACGCAACAGGGTGATCACTTCCGGAGTGGTGACGACACGGCCGGCGGCGACCGCGCGACGGGCGGTGATCTCCTTGGCGGAGACGTCGACCATACGCGCGGCGCCGGCCTCGTCGACGTGAGTGAGCTGGGATTCGTCGGGCATACCAGGAGCTTATAGATAGTTCATACGGCCGTGGTCGCGCACGGTCGCAATGAAGCCTGCACAATTTAAATCCGCTGGCGATTGTCTGGCGCCTATGCGCTGCTCAGACCGGTTGGGGAGTCCTCTGTAAATGGCAATTCGGAGCGTAAGAACAAAGGCACACTGTGCGATTTGGACACTGCGGCCATAACGGTATTCCACATCGCTCTGAGTTTCCATTCCTGAGCAGTGAGTAACGAGCGATCCGGCTGTTATCACTTTCTGCTCATAACGACACAAACCGCTACCAATCAGGTTGAAAGCCAAATACGGTTCTCCTCGTCGCGACGAACTGATCGAACCTGCCGCCAAGATCAGTGAGGAGAAGGCCATGCGTTACAGCCAGGACTGGGAGTGAACTACTAGGTGCGCGAAGGGGCGCCGGGTGCTTAGGCTTGAGCCGGAAGCGACGACTTCGATGCGCTCAGTGACAGGACCTTGGGATGCCCCCTAAAAGCTCCAACGACGACGCGACCGATCGACAGCTCCGGCTGTTCGTCGGTCTCGTCGTCGTTTTGGCGCTCGGTGCGGCGGCCGGAGTCGTGGCCGTCACCGTCCTGCGATCGCCGCCGCCACCCAACTACTTCGTGATCGTCCTGCTTCTCGGTGCGATCATCCTGGCCAACCGGCTGCGGGTGCGCTTCCGGGTGCTGTCCAACCAGGACGTCACCTCGTGGACGGAGGTGCCGGTCCTCATCGGGCTGGCGCTGGTCCCCGGCCCGTGGGTCATCCTCTGCACCGCGCTGGCGATCACGATCAACCGCATGATGATGCGCCGCGCGCCTCTCAAGAACGTGTGGCAGGTCGCCAAGGACACCCTCTCGGCCTCGGCCGCCGCCGCGGTGTTCCTGCTCTGCGGCGTCCAGCCGGACGCCGCCCACCCCCCGTTCGCGGTCGGCGCCGTCGTCCTGGCTCTCTGCGCGATGGCGCTCATCGACCAGGCGGCCTTCGTTCCGGTCATGGCGATCTCGTCGCATTCGCGACTTCGGGATGTGGCGCGGCGCAATCTCGACGTCAAGATCGTGGGGTACGTGGTCCGGCTCGCCGCCACGCTGGTGACACTGGCTCTGCTCGCCTACAACGGCGACCCGCTGCTGCTCCTGCTCCTGCCGCTGATCGTGGCGTGCCTCCAGCTGTGGCAGTCCGGCCGCGTGCGCACGCGCGAGGAGCGCGACTCCTGGCAGCGCCTCGCCGAGGCCACCGACGCGCTCAACGCCGTCGACCTCACCCAGGTGCTGCACTCCGCGGTCTCCCGGGCCGCCGTCATCTTCTCGGCGAGCGAGGCCGAGATCGACCTCGCCGTGGCCGGCACCGACGACCGCGTGGTGATCGGCTCGGCGAGCGGCATCCGGCACGACGGCTCGCCCGGCACGGCGAAGAACAAGCATCGCGGCGAGGTCACCACCGATCTCATCGCCCACGACGGCACCCTGCGCGTCGGCGTGCTCCGGCTGCGCTTCGGCGGCGCGGTCAAGCTCACCGAGTTCGAGCAGTACAAGCTCAAGACGTTCGCCTCCGCGCTCTGCACCGCCATCCGCAACGCCTCGGCCTACGCGGAGCTCGCCCGGATCAACGCCCAGAACGCCCACGACGCCGCGCACGACGCGCTCACCGGCCTCGCCAACCGCCGCCACCTCTACGACCGGGCCGCGCGCCACTTCACGGCCGACGGCAACGACGGCGTGATGGCCCTGCTGCTCATCGACCTCAACCACTTCAAAGAGGTCAACGACACGCTCGGGCACGCGGCCGGCGACACGGTTCTGCGCAAGGTGGCCCGCCGGCTCAGCGGCGCCGCCGCCGACGGCGACCTGGTCGCCCGGCTCGGCGGCGACGAGTTCGCGATGCTGCTCACCAACCTGCCCACCCCGGCGATGGCCGGCCACCGCGCCGAGACGGTCCTCGCGTCGCTCGACGATCCGATCGAGGTCGAGGGCATGCAGCTCACCGTGTCCGCGGCGGCGGGCATCGCGCTGGCTCCCGGCAGCGGCGGCGTCAACGAGCTCATGCGCCGCGCCGACATCGCGATGTACCAGGCGAAGCGCGCCGGCCAGCAGACCGCCACCTACGCGCACGCGCGCGACACCGCCGACGTCGAGCGGCTGGTGCTCAGCAGCGAGCTCCAGCGGGCGGTCGACGAGCGCGAGTTCATCGTCGAGTTCCAGCCGATCGTCGATCTCGGCAGCGGCGAGGTCATCTCGGCGGAGGCGCTGGCCCGCTGGCAGCACCCCGAGCACGGCTACCTGACCCCGATGCAGTTCCTCGAGACGGTGGAGCGCTCCGGTCAGCTGCCCGCCTTCGCCGACGCGGTGCTCGAGCAGGCCCTCGAGGCGTCGAACGACTGGCGCGCGGCCGGCTTCGACATGCCCGTCGCGGTGAACGTGTCGCCGCGCAGCCTGCTCGACCCGAGCTTCCCCGAGATGGTGCTGGCCCGGCTGCGCCGCCACGAGGTGCCCGCCGAGATGCTCGTCTTCGAGCTGGCCGAGACGCTGACCCTGAGCCAGCTCGAGGTGGTGCGGCGGGCGCTCGCCGAGCTGAGCGAGGCCGGCGTACGCCTGGCGCTCGACGACTTCGGCACCGGCGTCTCGCCGCTGTCGGTGCTGTCCCACATCCCCGTCAACCAGCTGAAGATCGACCGCGAGTTCGTCAGCTCGGTGCAGACGTCGTCCGAGGCGGGCGCGGTCGTCCGCTCGACCGTCGACCTGGCGCGCAGCCTGCACCTGACCGTCATCGCCGAGGGCGTCGAAAGCGAGCCGCAGCGGCACTCGCTGTGGGAGCTGGGCTGCGTCGCCGGTCAGGGCCACCTCTTCGCCCGCCCGATGTCGTCGGCCCGCATGCTGGCGACCATGCAGCGCGGTACGGGCGGACGGCCCGGCGTGCTGGCGGCCTCCCTGCACGACGGCGGCGCGGTGGTCCGCATGCCGCGGCGGCGGCCCGGCTCATCAGGGAGATCTTCTCTGCCACACTTGCCCGCGTGACAGGCGAAGAGACATCCGACGGCCGGAACCTCCGGGAGCACGTGGTCGATGTCGTGCTGTACGCCCTGTTCGCCGTGTTCGCGCTGTTCACCGCGACGTCGTCGACGCTGCTGCCCCATCGCGCGTGGGGTGAGATCGCGGTTTGGGCGTACGCCGGTGCGGCGCTCGTCGCCGTCGCGCAGCTCCTCGCGTACCGCAGGAGGATCTGGACCGGCCGGAGCGGGAGGGCGGCACTCGCCTGGACCACGTGGGTGGCCGCGGCCCTGGCGCCCCTGATCGTCGAGGCCGTGCAGCGAGCCGGTGGGCGCACCGATCGGGCGCAGGAGGAGGTGCTGGTCGTCGAGCGGATGGGCGAGCGTCTACTGCACGACGGCACGCCCTATCTGAGCAGGGACGCGATCGCCGCGCTGCCGCTGGACGAGCGGCTGATGGGGTACAGCCCCTACCAGCCGGGCATGGCGGTCTTCGGCCTGCCCCGGGCGATCTTCGGCGACTTCTGGTGGACGGACGCGCGGGTCTGGTTCGCGGTCGTCACGGCGGTCGCGCTGATCATGGCGGTACGGCTGCTGCGCCCGTCGTCGTGGTCGGTGCGCGCGTTGCAGGCCGTCACCGTCCTGCCGATCTGCGCGCTCACGCTGGCCACCGGCGGTGATGACATCCCGGTGCTCGCCCTCTGCGTCCTCGCGCTCGCCTGCGCGGCTACCGATCGTTACGGCTGGGCCGGAGCGGCCGTGGGTGCTGCCGCTGCGTGCAAGCTCTTCGCGTTCCCCGTGGTGGCCGTCCTGATCATGTTGGCGATCGCGACCGGGCGCGCCGGCCGTCTGGTCCCCGGCGCGATCGGTCTGCCGATTCTGGTGCTCCTGCCGCCGTTCCAGGCCGATCGGGACGCCTTCGTGGAAAACGTGATCCGCTTCCCGCTCGGGCACGGCCTCGTCGAGAGCCCGGCGCAGTCGCCGTTCCCCGGCTACCTGATCGCCGAGAACGTGCCGGGCGGTCGCTTCGTCGCGCTGGGGTTGCTGGTTGCGGTGGCGGTCGTCATCACCGTACGCATCCTGCGCCGACCGCCACGCACCGCCGCGACGGCGTCGTTGATCTGCGGATGGGGGTTGCTCGCCGCGATCCTGCTGATGCCGACGACCCGCTTCGGTTACCTGCTGTATCCGATCGCGTTCCTCGTGTGTGCCGCCGCGCTGCGGCCGGCACACAGCAAGGACACAGCTTTTAGTGCCCCGACGGATGACACAGCCTTGTACCGTCTGTGAGATGCAGATGACCTGTCCGAAGTGTCACGGCGAGATGCGAGTCTACGAACGCAGCGGCGTCACGATCGACCAGTGCACCGAGTGCCGGGGGGTCTTCCTCGACCGCGGTGAGCTCGAGAAGCTCTTCGAAGCCGAGTCGTCCTGGAACACTCGCCAGGCCCAGCCCCGTCCCGCGGCCGCTCCGCCGCCGCACGCCCCCCAGCCGGGCGGGTACGCGCCGCCGCCCCCGCCCCCGGCTTACGGGCAGCCGGCCGGCTACCCCGCTCCGGTGCCGGGCCACGCTCCCGCCCCGGGTTACGGCTACCACGGCCACTACCGCGGCGGGGGGCACCACGGCCACTACCGTCGCCGCAAAGGCTTCCTGCACGGCCTTTTCGACTGACAGCTCCCGCTGACAGTCGCGCGGCCCTTCCGCCGGGCTCTCCAGCCCGGCGGCGGGCCGCTTTGTGCTTTTCGCAGCTCACCACGTGCCGTCGTCGAAGAGTCGGCGTACCGGGCCGTCGCCGGTGAGCAGCGCGACCAGCGCCTCATCGAGCGAGCCGCCCACCAGCCACTCGCCGCCCTGATCGAGCACGAAGACGCGCCCGCGCGAGTCGATCGCGACCACCGCGTCCTCGCCCTCCACCCCGATCGGGAAGAGCTCCGCCCTGATCAGCGCGCCGAGCTCGGCCAGCGCCCCCGCCGCGTATGCGCCCGGCACCGGGTCGAGGTGCAGCAGCCTGACCGCGCGCCGCGCCCCCGGTCCGCGGCGCCCGCAGCGCACCCCGGCGAAGTCCCCGATCGCGCGCTCCGCCGCCGGGAACGGACGCAACCGCCCACCGCTGATCTCCACGACCCTCGCCACCAGCGCCGACTGGTCGATCGGGCCGACCCATCCGCCGCCCGCGAGCGTCCGTGCCACGTCGTGCGGGAACCGCCCCGGCTCCGGGACCCGGTCCGACCCGTGCCGCCATTGCGTCGTGAACGCCAGGTCCGGCCAGGGCAGCACCGCGAAGTCGACGAGCACCGCGATGCACGTCTCGCACGGCCGGATCGGCGCGCCGCCGACAGGGTCGCCGTGGTCGCGTACCAGAAAAGCCTCGAAGCGTGAGTGAAGCAGCCAGGCCCGAGCCTCGTCGCGGGTGATCTCGGGACCGCGCGAGTGCAGCGCGTCGGACAGGGCGATCAGCTCCGCGTGCCGCTCCGCGCCGCGCACCAGGCCCACCGGCTCCGCCTCGCCGAGCCACGCTCGCACCAGCGGGTGGTGGTTGATCTCCTGGTCGCCCTTGGCGCCCTGCGCCCGGAAGAGCCGATCGCCAGCGGTCAGATGGGCGACCGTGGCAGGCGCCGGCGAACGCCGGGTCAGGCGCAGCAGCGCCACTGCCGGGTCGACCGTGCCCGGCGGCATCGGCCGGCGCTCGCGGTAGACCGCCGCGATCTCCTCGGTCGGCACGCTCGGCCAGGTCGACAGCACCCCGGTCTCGCGGTCGATCACCGTGCGCGCACCGTCGCCCGGCACCGGCAGCGTGGCGGGCTGCTGCCTCGTCCAGATCACGTATCCGAGGTCGAACTCCGCGACCATCGGCTCGCCCTCCTCGCTGCGTGCCCAGCGGGCGGCGATCTCCTCGGCCTCTGCTCGTGTGATCGCCATTCGACCTCTCCTTCGCGTCACGTCTGAACCTGCCGGCTCGAGACGACGTTCACGCATTGAAGCTAACCGACCACGCAAAGTATCGAAGGGTGGCGGCGATGACGGCGACCGCGAACCGAGACGCCAACCGTGACCTGCGCAACCGGCTTGAGGAGATCCACAGCCGGTACGCGCGCCTCCGCTCCGATCTGGACGCTCTCCAACGCCGCCTCACCTCCCTGCGGATCACGGTCGCCTCACCCGACGGCCTCGTCCGGGCGACGGTCGGTCCCCGCGGCGAGCTGATCGATCTCCGCCTGACCCGGCGGGCGACGCACCACATGGACAACGAGTACGTCTCCCGCACGATCGTCACCACCGTCCACAGTGCCGCCGCGAAGGCCCGGCGGCAGGTGCAGAGTCTGATGGCCGACTACCTGCCGGCCGATTCCGGCACCCTGCGATATCTGCGCGACGACGACCTGGGCGCGCTGCTCGGCCGTTCCGACGAGATCGTCCAGGACGTGGCCGGTCGCCATGCCTGACCCGGGGCTCCGGCTCGATCCGGTCGACGCCCTCGACGGCTCGCGCTCCCTCACGGCGGCCGGCGAGGACCTCGCCGCGCGCCGCGACAGCGCGGGCGCCGAGATCGCCGCCGCCACCGCCGCCTCACCCTGGGGCCGGGACGAGTACGGCCAGTCGTTCGAGCGCCAGTACCACCCCGTCGAGCAACAGGTCCTCGACGCCTGGCGGCAGATCGCCGCCCACGTGGCCGGCCTCGGCGAGGCGGTCGCGATATCCGTCCGCGACAACCTGGCCGCCGACGCCGCGGCGGCCGGGAGAGTCCATCGGAGCCGATCATGAGCGTGATACCCAGCCCGGTCCCGCATCCGCTCGAGTACAGCCCCTTCGATGTGCCCGGCTGGGCGTACGAGGCGCTGGAGTGGGTGGTCGGCTTCGACTGGCCGGCCGGCAACGAG
This sequence comes from Paractinoplanes deccanensis, assembly GCF_016862115.1. Lineage (GTDB taxonomy): Bacteria > Actinomycetota > Actinomycetes > Mycobacteriales > Micromonosporaceae > Actinoplanes > Actinoplanes deccanensis. Next base: position 9,987 of record NZ_BOMI01000156.1, on the reverse strand, counting down.
GTCGCCACGTGGGACGTCGCCGACCGCTGGTATGCCCTGGCCACGGCCCTGATCGAGCCGAACGACGCGGCCTTCGGGGCAGTCTCGCAGATCCTCGCCGGCTACGAGGGCGCCGGCGCCGACAGCTTCGGCGAGGCGTGGCACCGGCTCGCGGGCGACGAGAGCGCGCCGCTGAACGCCCTGCTCGAGGCGTCGAACCAGCTCGGCGCGCTCGTCGAGGGCGCCGGCCGCGACATCGAGGGCGCCAAGCTCGAGGCCTGGATCGAGATCGGCATCTTCCTCATCGAGCTCATCGGCATGGGCGTCGCCGTCGTCCTCACCCTGGGCGCCGCCTCGCCGGCCGCCGGCGGCCTGATCATGGCGACCCGCCTGGCCATCCAGCAGATCTTCCGCAAGCTGGTCGAGCAGCTCGGCGTGAAGGCCCTCAGGCAGGCCGGCACCCACGCGATCAAGCAGCTGGCCGGCAAGGAGGGCCTCCGCAAACTCGGGCGTGAGGCGCTCGACGAGGGCTTCGACGAGGCCCGCGAGGAGGTGGCGGTCAACGGCGGCATCCAGATGTATCAGCAGTCGACCGGCCGCGCGGACGGCTTCGACCTGAACGACCTGCGCGCCTCCGCCGTCGCCGGATTCGCCGGCGGAGCGGCGTCGAGCGGCGCGGGCGTCGGCTCACACGGCCACGGCGGCGTCGCCCGAGGCGCCGGCGGCGAGGTCCTGGCCGAGTTCGGTGCCGCAGCCGCCTTCGGCGAGCTGCCCGATGGTGCAGATCTCGCTAAATCCGCTACTTCCGGCGCTGCCGGGTCGGCCCTGCATGTCGGTACGCCTTTCAGCGGCCCCAACCTCACTATCGGCTCGGACCTGTCCTCGGCTACGCCGCTGCTAGCGGACGCCGGTTCGCCGTCTGCGCCGCCCATGATCGCGTCCCCGCTCCCGGGGGTTGCCTCGTCGGAGCCCGCCCTCCTCGCCGGGTCGCCTGACCGGACATCGTCGTTCGAGTCCGCCGTGGTCGCGCCGCCTCCGGCCTTTTCGCCGGGTGCCGACGCGGCGCCTCCGGCCTTTTCGCCGGGTGCTGACGCGGCGCCACCGGCCACCCCCCTCTCTTCTGCCGACCCGGCGTCGCCGGCCGTCGGTGCCGCCCTTTCCTCTTCTGCCGACCCCGCGTCACCGGCCACCGGCGCCGCCCCTTCCCCTTCCGCCGACCCCGCGTCGCCGGGCATCGGTTCGGCCCTTTCGCCGTCTGCCGACGCGGCATCGTCGGCCACCGCCGCCTCCTCGGTCCCTTCGGCGACCGTCTCCCCAGCGTTTTCTGCCGACGTTGAATCGCCGGCCGCTGTTTCCCCTTCGTCTCCTTCGCCCGCCTTCGAGCCGGCCGGCGGTCCTTCGTTCGCGGCTTCCGAGCCGGCGCCCGCTTCTCCCGTACAGCTGCCGCCCACCGACGCGACGGTCCTTTCCGCCTCCCCGCCACCGCCGACCACGCCCGCGTCATCCGCGCCGTCCCCCAGCGCGGGCGTGGTCCCCTTCGCGCCGTCCCCCACCGCGGGCGTCATCCCCGGCTCGCCCCGCCGGGCCGGCACGTCCGCCACCGGCACCCCCGATCGGCTGCCCCCGGGCACCACGTGGCGATCCACCGTGTCCGACCTGGACCGCATCGCCGACGCTCTCGGCCCCCGCCCGGACGTCTCGCGCAGTCGCCCGCCCCTGCCGCTGGACCGGACCCCTTCACCACTTGACCGGGCGCTGCGCCCGGCCGACACCACACCCTTGTCCGACCGTCCCCGCACCGAGCCGCACCCCAACGCGCCGCGGGTGAGCCGCCCGTACATCAGCCGGGTTCCCGATCCACGCCGTTCCGGCCCCGTCGTCGCCGTGCCGCTACCGCATGACCTCGGCCCTGCTCCCCGCCGCCCGCTCCCGGAGCCGGACCTGGCCCGCGCCGAGGCCGCCTACTTCGGATACGCCGACCACGCCCGCCGCACCCACGAGGAGAACCGGCGCGAGGAGTACATCGCCTACCTGACCACGATCGCCGACGACAACCGCGCGAAGATCCTCGACCTGGGCCGCCGCGCCGACGAGGCCTTCCGCACCGGTTCGACCCTGCGCGCCCGCGACTACCGCAAGCAGGCCTTCGAGCTGAGCGAGATCGTCGCCGAGATCGAAACCCAGAACGACCAGATCCGCTCCGGCGCCTTGGCCCCGGAGACCGTCGAGGTCGACCCGCCGCACTGGGCCCGCATCAACCACGACGTGGGCGACCTGGCCCCGGCCGGCGTGAAGACCGGCAGCCGCTCGGCCCTGACCGGCACCGGCGGCCGCCCACCGATCGACGCGACCCGCCGCTACAACTCGGTCGGCGGCCTGCGCCCGCCGCTCGCCGTACACCAGGTCGATCTGGAGAACGCCGTCCCCCGCGACCCCGACGGCCGCCCCACCCGCCTGCCCGACCCCCGCACCGGCCGCTGGTTCCGCCTGGCCAACGACGGCGGACCCGCCGCCGACCCCACCAGGGGCCTGAACTGCGTGGACGGCGTGCTGTCCCTTTTCGACACCTACATCCACGGCCGCCCCCGTGTCGCCGCCCCCCGAACCTTCGACACCTACGCCCACGGCGACCCCACCCGCCCTCTGGGCGGCGAACTGGCCGGCGTCGACCGCATCCGCCAGGCCACCGGCAGCGACTTCCAGAACCTCTGCCCCTACCTGGGCGGCGCCGACCCCGCCGAGGCCAAACAGGCCATGGACCACGCCATCACCAACTTGACCAACCACCTGCTCAACACCGGCCACGGCGCCTACGCCTTCATCATCACCGACCTGGAGGCCGGCGGTTGCCACTCGTGGGCCGCCCTGAACCAGAACGGAACCGTCCTCTTCGTAGACCCCCAGATAGGCAAGCTGACCGAGTCCCACCCCCTCTACACCCACCAGGGCGTCCACACCCCCACCAACATCATCTCGATGGACGCCCTGGTGGTGGCCGCCAACGCCACCCCGGCCCCCCTCCCACACCACGGCCCGGGCCACTGGTCAACCACCCCACCCACCGGAGCCGACGAGTCCCCGGAAACGGCCGCCGAGCGTCTGGCGTTCGAATCGTTGCCGACCTCCGAACAGCGAACGTTGAACGATTCCTACGTCCGCTCTCTCGCCATCGCTGATCGAGTGCTCGGTGACATCCGTGATGTCATCAGTTCTCTGCCTGCTGCCCCGGAGACCGAGCGTCTTCGCGTGGTTGACGAGCAACATCGGGCCAAGACGGTGAACTCGCTCGCACGAGCCTTCCTCCAGCACGCGCCCGTCTTCAACACCACTTTGGACGACTTCATCGCCGCGCAGAAAGACCTGGTTCGCTTCTCGATCGAGGTCCCACTCGCCGGCTATGGGCGCTCCGTTGCGCTGGTCCTGGAAGCCCTGGAGTCCTCCGGTTACTCGGTCACGAAGATCCTCAGCTTCTGGGGCGACGGACTAGGAAGACACAACGGTTTGAATGTCTCTCTGGCCGATCCGCAGGGGCATCTCTTCGAGCTTCAGTTCCCCACTCCACTTTCGCGAGCGGTCGGGAAGGACACACACAGGCTCTATGCCCGGGTGCGCAACGAACGGTTCACCCCTGAGGAGAGGGTCGAGGCACTCCTCCAGATCTTCTCCATCAACCGCGAACGAGGCCTCCCCGACAACCAGCCGTCAGACCTCGACATCCTTGACCAAGCCTTCCCGGTCACCCAGAAGGACACCGGCCTCGCCACTTGGATAGGCGCCAACCGGGGGATATGGCACGACTACCTCAGGACGTTGGACGCGGGCGGCGGCTCGCTCGATCGGGCTCTGGCTCGGCACAATCTCCGGTACAGCGATGTGATGATTCCACCCGAGCAGGCAGGGACGGATTACCCATGACGGATGCCCCGTTCCACTACACCGCGGTTCTCAAGCCGGACATGTCGGGCGAGGCCACGAGCGTCATCGCGCACCAGCCGTTGCCAGGGCAACCCCTCCGCGCGGTTCTGTGGAGTTGGCTGCACAAAGCGTGGGTCTCCGCGCCCGGCACCGCCGCCGCTCTTCTCTACGACGACCAGAAGTTTGATCAGCTCCGCAACATCGATCGGACAACGGCCGAACGCATCTCGCGCGAGGCGCTGCACGTCGACCTGCCCTCGGAAGGACAGCTCAACGCCATCGCCGACGAGGGAGAGCGCATGGGCTGGCCCTACGGTCCGCCTCGTTCGTAGGCCTCCTAGACGATTGCCATGTCGACGAAGCGGGACAGGTGCAGCTGAGCCGCCACCGTCACCGTGTCGGTCGGGCCGTTTCGGTGCTTGGCGACGATGAAGTCCGCCTCGCCCGCGCGCGGTGACTCCTTGTCGTAGTAGTCGTCGCGGTGGAGCAGGATCACGACGTCGGCGTCCTGCTCGATGGAGCCGGACTCACGCAGGTCGGACAGCTGCGGGCGCTTGTCGGTGCGCTGCTCGGGACCACGGTTCAGCTGCGACACCGCGATCACCGGGCACTCGATCTCCTTGGCGAGCAGCTTGAGGCCACGGGAGAGCTCGGAGACCTCCTGCTGACGGCTCTCGGTCTTTTTGGGCGAGGACATCAGCTGGAGATAGTCGATCACCAGGAGCTTGAGGTTGTGTCGCTGCTTGAGGCGGCGCGCCTTGGCCCGGATCTCCATGAGGTTCATGTTGGGGGTGTCGTCGACGAAGATCGGGGCCTCGCTGATCTCGCCCATGCGGCGGGCCAGCTTGCTCCAGTCGTCGTCGGTGAGCTGGCCGGAGCGCAGCACGTGCAGCGGCACGCGGGCCTCGGCGGAGAGCAGGCGCATGACCATCTCGATCTTGCTCATTTCGAGCGAGAAGATGGCGCTCGCGCAGTTGCTCCGGATGGCCGCGTTACGGGCGAAGTCCATGCTGACCGTCGACTTGCCCAGACCGGGACGGCCGGCCACGATGATCAGCTGGCCCGGGTGCAGGCCGTTGAGCAGCCGGTCGAGGTCGCCGAAGCCGGTGGGCACGCCCGTCATCACGCCGCCGGCCGCGCCGACCGCCTCGATCTCGTCGAGCGTGGGCTGGAGCATGTCGCCGAGGGCCGCGAAGTCTTCGCTCACCCGCTTCTCGGTGACGTCGTAGATCGCCTGCTGGGCCAGGTCGACGATGTCGTCGACGTCGCGCCCGCCGTTGCCGTTCGCGCCGTACCCCAACTGGACGATCTTGGTGCCGGCGTTGACGAGGCGGCGGAGGATGGCGCGCTCGCCCACGATGCGCGCGTAGTAGGACGCGTTGGCCGCGGTGGGCACGCTCTCGATCAGCGTGTGCAGGTAGGGCACGCCGCCGATGCGCTGGAGGTCGCCCGAGTCGGCGAGCGCGGCGGCCACGGTCAGCGCGTCGGCCGGCTCGCCACGCCCGTACAGGTCGAGGATGACGTCGAAGATCGTGCTGTGCACCGGACGGTAGAAGTCGTGCGTCTTGAGGATCTCGACCACGTCGGCGATCGCGTCCTTGGAGAGCAGCATGCCGCCCAGCACGCCCTGCTCGGCGGCCACATCCTGGGGCGGAGCCTTGTCGAACTGCCCGCCGGACGGGCCGTTGCTCGGTGGCCCCCCGGGACCGGACGGTCCCGATCCGGACTGCTGACCGGGAGGGCGTGCCTCCGGCCGCGCGTCGTCGGTGATCGACACCCGGACCTCCTCCGCTGGCCGTACGTGAACACACCCTGATCAAACAGCCGGGGTATGACACTTTCGGCTGAACTCCCCACCTTGATCAGGAACAACATCCCGATCAAGCCCGCGCGAGCGGCTGGACCACTGTACGAACCCGCCCGCCACCTGCCCAACTGCCCCGGTGGACGAGTCTCGGGACAACCTGTGGACATCTCGGCCGAGCCTGTGGATATCTCTGTGGATACCTGTGCACAACTCCTGAGGACGAAGCTCGACGCGCCTTCTTCATCAGGGATTTCGCCGTCCCCAACTGTGGAGAGCAGAAAAACACCTGCACAGCTGCGAAAAGATGCCCCGCGTGAGCAAGCCGTCGCCCGGAGGCGTTGCGGTTCGCTCGTTGGCACGGCACGCTTTTCGGGTGGACCAACGGGAGTGGGACTACGGAGCCCGCATGTCGCGCGAAAGGCGCGCTGCGGATTCGTGGACCACCCGAAGTCCGGATTCTCCGGATTTTGCCGAACCTGAGCAGAAATGGTCCTCCCTCACCGACACCGGCAGCATGCAGCCCAGCGCCGAGGCGCTCGACTGGCAGCGCCGCGCCGACGCGTGGGCGCAGCAGGCCGAGTCCGACCAGAGCCAGTCCGTCGAGCCGGCCGGCCGCTGGTCCGACGTGGCGTCCACGGGCCGGCCCGCGTTCCCCGCCGACGGCGTCGGCTGGCGCACCGAGACCGCCGAGTGGCGCGCGACCGGCGCCCGCTGGAAGCAGACCACCGAGTGGCGGTCCACCACGGGCTCGCACGGCTGGCGGTCCACCACCGAGGCGTGGCAGACCGGCGGCCGGAGCGCCTATCCGCCCGCCGCCGAGACGCCGATGTCGCAGCCGGCCATCTCGAGCACGGCGTGGTCGGCCACGTCGGACGATCGCGCCGACACCCGCCCCGCGTGGCAGCAGTTCACCGAGCCCGAGCAGGCGAGCACAGCTCAGGACACGCCGAGCTGGCAACAGCCCTCCCCTCGTACGCCCGCGGAAAGCTCACCCACCTGGCAGCAGCTGGTCGAACCGTCGCGCCCGTCGTGGCAGCGCGACGCGATCGAAGGCTCCGCCACCTGGACCGACACGGGCACGAGCATCCCCAAGAGCACCGAGACGACCTGGTTGCGCGAGGAGCCGCGCGACGACGGCCGTCACCTCGTGCGGGAGGACGACCGTGCCGCCTGGCGACGCGGCGCACAGCAGACTCCCGGCCCGATCGGCCGCCGCCGCGCGCCCGAGCCGGGACCTTCCGGGGGCACGGGCTGGTCCACCACGCGACCCGAGAGCGACAGCTGGGACTCCGACAACTGGGCCGGTCACACCGACACAGGCAACATCCAGCTGTACGGGGACACAGGCGCTTCGACCACATCCTCGTGGAGCAGCGATTACGGCTCGGACAGGCGCGACGAGCCGACCGGGCGCCGAGCACTGCCCTCTTCGCCGTACGAGAGCGAGCCCGGTTACCGCATCCCGCCCGCGACCCCGTACGAGACGACACGCCCGTCCCGGTACGACGACACCACGGGCGCCGCCACGTCGCCACTGAGCGGCCGATACGACGAGACGCCCGCCCCGCGCAGCCGCCGCGAGCGTGGCCCCCGGTACGCGGACGACGACACCCCCAGCCGCGCCTCCAGTCCCACATCGGGCCTGGCCGGCGGCACCACGGCCTACCCGTCCGCCCCGGCCTCGGGCTATCCGGCGGCCCCCGCCTCGGACTATCCGGCGGCCCCCGCCTCCGGTTACTCGGCGTCCGGCCTCTCGGGCGGCTCCACCGGTTACCCCGCGGCCCCCGCTTCCGGCCTCGCCGGCGGCACCACCGACTACCCCGCCGCTCCTGCCTCCGGCCTCGCCGGCGGCACCACCGGTTACCCCGCGGCCCCCGCTTCCGGCCTCGCCGGCGGCACCACCGGTTATCCACAGGAGACGCGGTCCTCCCGCCGCGCCCGCGCCGCGAAGCCGGTCGACCGCGACGAGACCACCACGTTCGGCGCGGCCCCCATCGCCTATCCCGACGAGACCGACGCCCCGCGCCGCGCCGCCCCGCGCCGTCCCGAGCAGCGGCAGGGCCCTTCCAAGGGCCGTGCCCGATACAACCCCGGCTCCAGCGACTGGCGCGAGCAGACCGCCTCGTGGGAGGCCGAGCCCGACACCAGCAGCTGGGTCCGCGACCCCGACACGGGCCAGTGGAGCCGCTCCGAGGACGACCCGCGCATCCTGGCGTGGCGCCGCGAGGCCGCCCGCCGCGAGGCCATGGGCGAGGGCCCCCGCGCCCTCCCCGCCGCGCCGTCGGACCCCGAACCCGAGCCCGAGCAGCCACGACGCGCCCCCGCCCCCGAAGCCCGGCGCACGCCACCGGCCCTCCCGCCCGCGCCCGCTCCCCGCAGCGCCGCGCCTTACGGCGGTTACGGCTCCACGCCCGACGGCCCGAGCCGCCGCGCCTATCCCGACGACGGCGCCTACGGCAGCGAGCCCTCGACCGGCCGCCGCTCCTACGACGACCTGCCGCCCGCACCCCGCAGCGGCATCGGCGCCCCCTACGGCAGCGCCGCACCTCGCAGCGCCCCGCCAAGCTACGGCAGCGCCGCTTCCCGCAGCGCCCCGCCCGGTTACGGCAGCAGCACCCCGCCCGATTACGGCAGCGCCGCCCCCGCCGGCGGCTATCCGGGCGCTCCCGACCGCTACCCCGCAGACGACGCCCCGCGCTACCCGAACACCGATCCCCCGGGTGGCGCACCCCGCTACCCGAGCGCCGACCCAGCCGGCGGCGGCCCGCGCTACTCAGCCTCAGCTCCCGCCAGTGGCCTGCCCAGCTACCCGAGCTCCACCCCAGCCGGCAGCACTCCCCGCTACCCGGCCGCGGAGCAGGCCGACGGCACCCAGCGCTACTCGGCCGCCGCTCCAGCAAGCGGCCCACCCGGCTACCCGGACCCGTCGAGCGGCACCCCGCGCTATCCGACCGCCGACCCAGCCGGCGGCACCTCCCGCTACCCGAGCGCCGACCCCACCACCGGCACGCCGCGTAACCCCACCGCCGACCCAGCCGGCGGCACCCCGCGCTACCCGACCGCCGACCCGGCCGGCGGCACCCCGCGCTACCCGACCGCCGATGCGGCCGGCGGTGCTCCCCGCTACTCGGCCACCGCCCCGGCCAGCGGCCTGCCCGCCTATCCAAGCTCGGCCCCGCCCGGCGGCACCCCCCGCTACTCGGCCTCAGCGCCGGCCAGCGGACTTCCGGCATCTCAGCGCTACCCGGACCCGGACACCCGCTACTCGGACCCGGACACCCGCTACCCCGGAGCCCCCCGCTACTCGGACCGCTACCCGTCCGACCTGGGCGGCGAGACCCAGCGATACGGCTATTCGGCCTCCGCCCCGGCGAGCGGCCTCCCCGCGATCGCCCCGCCGCCCTATCAGGACGCCGCCCCGGCCACCGGGAGCGCCCTGGAGCAGTACAGCGCCGGCCGACGGCGCGCCGACGATCAAGAGCGCCGTGAGAGTTCCACGGCGTACGCCCAGGAGCCGCCGAGTCCCGACACCTGGCGCGCCGACCCCATGCCTCGGCAGGGGGACGCGCCGCCATGGTCGCCCGGCGGTGTCACCGAAAGCAGGCAGCGCCCCGAGCCCGGCGCTTGGCACAAAGCCGAGCGCGAGGAGCGGGCCAGGGGAAGCGCGACCTACCGCGAGGGCGGCGGTACCGACTGGCGGCGAGACCTCGCCGGACAGAGTGATCTCGCCGAGGGGGAGTCCCGGCGGTACGGCACTTCGGATTACGTGCCCTTTCGGTCGAGCGGCTCAGCCGCCGTCGAGGGAACATCGAACTTATCCATGACATCCACCTCGCTGATCTCGCCGGTGCCGCGGGAGCAGCGAGAGAGTTCCGGATACGGGTCGTACGAGCGCCGTCCCGTCACCGGCGGCTATCCGACCATCCGCAAGCGCGACCTGCTCGACCCGGATGACGAGGAGGACGAACAGGAATCCGGCGGTCCTCTCGCCGCGGTCGGCTACACCGTCATCTGGTACGGCGTACCCGTCGTCCTCTTCGTCGTCTACATGGTCGTCTTCGGCGCCGGCTCGCAGACCCACGCCCTGGACACGCTCTCCAAGGCCGCCCCGCAGTTCGGCATCTCCCTGGTGCTCAGCGTCATCGTGGCCGTCGGCCTGCGCTTCATCAGCCACTCGTGGAAGGCGATCAGCGTCGGCCTGGCCGCGGCGGTGGTCGGCGGCGGCCTCGCGACCGTCCTCACCTCGGCCATCACCGGCAACAGCCTCAGCTGAGGCCGGCCCCCGA
>NZ_BOMI01000155.1 GCF_016862115.1 Paractinoplanes deccanensis | reverse complement strand
GGCAGAGCCGGCCCCCGAGGCAGAGCCGCGCCCCCGAGGCAGAGCCGGCCCCCGAGGCAGAGCCGAAAACACGAACGGCGCGCCGGGATGGAGATCCCAGCGCGCCGTCCGGCGAAGCGACCTTACTTGGCGGCCACCACGTTCACCGGGAACGTCGCGGTCACCTCGGGGTGCAGCTTGACCTGCACGTTGTACGAGCCCGTGGTCTTGATGTGACCCGGGAGCTCGAGACGGCGCCGGTCGAGCGACGGACCGCCGGCGGCCTTGACCGCGTCGACGATCTCGGCCGGGGTGATCGAGCCGAACAGGCGCCCGCCGTTGCCGGAGCGCGCGCTCAGCGTGACCTTGAGGCCGGCCAGCTGGCCCTTGACCTCGTTCGCCTGGCCCAGGTCGCGGATCTCGCGAGCCTCGCGGGCCCGCTTGATGACCGCCACCTGCTTCTCAGCGCCCTTGGTCCACTGGATCGCGAAGCCCTGCGGGAGCAGGTAGTTACGGCCGTAGCCGTTCTTGACCTCGACGATGTCGCCGGGGGTGCCGAGACCCGACACCTCCTGGGTGAGGATGATCTTCATATCGGTGATCCTCCTCAGCGCGCCGTCGCCGTGTACGGCAGAAGCGCCATCTCACGGGCGTTCTTGACCGCGCGGGCGATCTGCCGCTGCTGCTGGGACGTCACCCCGGTGACCCGGCGGGCACGGATCTTGCCCCGGTCGGAGATGAACTTGCGCAGCAGCGCGGTGTCCTTGTAGTCGATGTAGGTGATCCCGTCCTTGTCGAGCGGGTTCACCTTCTTCTTCGGCTTGCGAAGCGCCGCAGCCTTAGCCATTGCTCTTACTCCTGAACTCGGTAAGCCCTGGAAAACGGGCTAGAAGGGAGGCTCGTCGTCGAACGAGGAGTTGCCGCCGCCGGAGCGGCCGCCGGCCGGAGCAGCCGTCGCCCACGGGTCGTCGAAGTTGTTGCCTCCGCCGCCACCGCTGGACTGCTGACGGTTGCCACCGCCACCGGAGGCGCCGAAGCCGCCACCCCCGCCGCCACCGCCGGAGCGGTTCATCCGCTGCACCTTCGCCGTCGCGTACCGCAGCGACGGGCCGATCTCGTCGACCTCGAGCTCGTAGACGGTGCGCTTCTCTCCCTCGCGCGTCTCGTACGACCGCTGGCGCAGCCGGCCCTGCACGATCACCCGAGTGCCGCGCTGCAGCGACTCGGCGACGTGCTCGGCGGCGTCACGCCAGATGTTGCACGCGAGGAACAGTGGCTCGCCGTCTTTCCACTCGCCCGACTGCCGGTCCAAGGTACGCGGCGTGGACGCGATGCGGAACTTGGCAACCGCCGCACCCGACGGGGTGAAGCGCAGCTCGGGGTCGTCGGTCAGGTTGCCGACGACCGTGATGGTGGTTTCTCCTGCCATGATCTTCTCCTCGCCGCAGTTCTCGTTCGTAGGAGGTTGTCAGAACCCCCTGACAAAAACGAGTCAGCGGGTCTCGGGCCGGATGACCTTGGTACGCAGGATGTTCTCGTTGAGCCGCAGCTGACGGTCCAGCTCGGCGACGGCCTCGGGGGTCGCCTGAAGGTCGACGACGGCGTAGATGCCCTCGGCCTTCTTGTTGATCTCGAACGAGAGCCGGCGGCGGCCCCACACGTCGAGCTTCTCCACCGAGCCACCCGCGGTCCTGATCACGTTCAGGTACTGATCGAGCGACGGGGCCACGGTGCGCTCCTCGAGCGAAGGGTCGAGGATCACCATGAGTTCGTAATGACGCAAGACGTTCTCACCTCCTGTGGGCTGAACGGCCACGGTCTCTCCGTGGCAGGAGGTCTTGTGTCGATCGCACGGAAAAGCCGTGGGCAGTCCCACGGCTGGTCACACTGCGAACCGAGCAAGCATACCCGCGACCGCGCCCGTCACAAAAAAGAAGGACCCCGCCCGTGGACGAGGTCCTTCCTGGTGGAGCCGCGGGGCGCCCGTTCCGCTTTCGCTGGGTGGGACCTGGGGAGGAACGACCACACCGATGAGGTTGGACGCGGCCGCCCCGCGGAGCTTGTGGCCGAAAGCCTACGCCAGTTTTGCCCGATTTGCACGTTGCGACACGATAGCCCGAATAGTCGCCACGCCGACTCCCACGACACAGACCGCGGCGATCAGCGCCAGCAGCCCGATCGGACCCCCGTCGCTCATCGGCGCCATCGTCGCCACGGGCTCCGCCGCGGCGACCTCCGTCGGGCCCGGGCTGGGTGCCGCCGGTCCCGCCGTCACCGGTTCCAGGTCGATCTGCGGTACGCCGGTGAGCACCGCGCGCTGCTCACCGGGCGGCATGCCCGCGAACCCGGGTGCGGCGCTTCCCCCCGTACCCGCAGGAACCGTGCTCTTGATCTTGGGACGTGGTGCGGCCGTGCCACCGTGCGGCATCGACTGGACGGCAGCGGTCGCGGCCTGGGTGACGACCGAGCTCCGAGGCCCCACGGGGCGGCGCGTGCCCGGACGGGAGGCCGCGGAATTCACCCTTGCGGGGCGCACGCCGGAGGCGGCGGAATCGGACATCCCGGCGCCCGACGGCTCCCTCGACCCGGACGGCGCCATCGAGACGGGCTCCGGACCGCCGGACGAGGGCGCCGGGATCGGATCGGGCAGCGCCGCGGCCGGCGCCGAGGACTGCGCGGTGACCAGCATCGGGACGGCCTGGTCACCGATCGGGCAGTTCGGCTCGAGCGTCACCGCTGTGGTGCCCCGCCGGAAGATCACGTCGGTCGCCGAGTCGTCCGGCAGCGTGCCCTTCGTGTCGCCGCCGAGCAGCAGCTTCGCGGCGTAGCCGGTGCGGTTGACCACCCGGATCGTGCTCTGCGCCGGCACCGTCATCGACTCGACGTCGGGCCGGGACCGGCACGACAGGCCGAGCATGCCGCCGCCCGAGAAGGTCACCTGCCGGGCGCCCTCGGGGATGCGCTGCGCGTTCGCGGTCCCGTTGACCAGCATCGGCGCGCCGAAGATCAGGCCGCTCAGCGCGATCGCCGTCACCCGCTGTCGGAACTGCCGCGACATGCACCATCTCCCAGACTCGTCACCGGCCGCAGCCGGTCCGTGAACGTGATCAATGCAGCTAACGAGTCCCGTGGGAGCACGGTGACGCGACCGAGAAAGTGTCGGACCCCCGTCGTAGTCTCGTCCCATGCGCATCGGAGCCCACGTCGATCCGACCGACCCCCTCGAGGCGGCACGCGAACGCGGCGCCGAGGCGGTGCAGTTCTTCCTCACCGACCCCCAGGGCTACAAATCGCCCAAACCGCGGGAGGACGCGGCGGCGCTGCGCGAGTCCGAGGTGGACATCTACATCCACGCGCCCTACATCGTGAACGTCGCCTCGCCCAACAACCGCATCCGCATCCCGAGCCGCAAGCTGCTGATGGCGCATGCCAAGGCGGCCGCCGAGCTCGGCGCGAAGGGCCTGATCGTGCACGGCGGCCACGTCGGCAAGGACGCCGACCTCACTGCCGGTTTCGACAATTGGCGCAAAGCTTTCGAATACGCCGAGTCCGACGGCGGCCTCCCGCTGCCGATCCTGATCGAAAATACGGCCGGCGGCGACAACGCGTGCGCCCGCCGCTTCGACGACCTCGCCCGCCTGTGGGACGCGGTCGGCTCGTTCGGCGCGGGCTTCTGCCTGGACACATGTCACGCGTTCGCCGGTGGTGAAGATCTGGTCGGCATCGTCGACCGGGTCAAGTCGATCACCGGCCGCATCGACCTGATCCACGCCAACGACTCCAAGGGCGGTTTCGACTCCGGCCAGGACCGCCACGACAACCTCGGCAATGGCAAGATCGACCCCGAGCTCGTCGTGGCCGCGATCCGGGCCGCCGGAGCGCCGGCCGTCGTCGAGACGCCGGGCGGCGCCGAGGGCCAGACCGCGGACATCACTCTCCTTCGGGAGCGGACGGGTCGCTGACGCGCCGGCAGCACGGGGAGGGTCATGACCAGCGAAGAGCCGAGGCGCTCCACCTCGCCGCCGGCCGAGACATTGCGGCCCGCGGTCCCGGCCGAGACCTTGCGCCCCGCGGTCCCGACCGAGACCTCGCGGCCCGCGGTGCCGGCCAAGACGAAGCCGGCCATCCCAAAGCCGGCCACGCCTGAACCAGCCACGCCCGAGCCAGCCGCGCCCGAGCCGGCCACACCCGAGCCAGCCACGCCCGGGCCGGCCGCGTCCGAGGCAGCCATCCCCAAGCCGGACAGTCCTGAACCGGCCACCCCGAGGTCGGCCTCGCCCGGCTCAGCCACTCCGAAGCCGGCCAGCCCTGACTCAGCTACCCCGAACCCGGCCAGCCCCGAGTCAGCCACCCCGAACCCGGCCAGCCCCGAGTCAGCCACCCCGAACCCGGCCCGCCCCGAGTCAGCCACTTCTAAGTCGGCCATCCCGCGGCAGGCGGGGCCGGCGCGGGCTTCCGCGACGGCCGCCGATGGTGCACCGGCAGCGGCAAAAGCCGCCACAGCTACCAGAACGGATCTCGAGCCGGCTAAGGATCCGGCCGCCAAGACCGATCAGAAGCCGGCTAACGATCCTCCTCTGGCGGCAGCAAGTCCACAAAAGACCGTCAAACCGGTCGAACCGCTTCCCACCGAGCGTCCACCCGGCGTCCCGCCCGACCCGTGGACGGCCTTCGCGACCGCCACCGAGCGTCCACCCGGCTGGTTCAGGCGCACCACGCGCGCCGGCCTCCGCTCGCTGATCCACGAATACGCGCTGGTGATCTACAGCGGTGTGCTTCTCGCCGTGGCCCTGACCTGGCCGACGCTGCGCTACCCGCTGCACACGCTGCCGCAGGACATCTGGGACCCGTCGCGCCAGGCCTGGCAGATTGCCTGGAGCGGCCACATCCTGCTGACCGACCCGGCGCGGCTCTGGCAGTCCAACGCCTTCTATCCCGAGACCAACAGCTTCGCGTGGGGCGACAGCCTGCTCGGCTACGCGCCGTTCGGCTTCTTCGGCGAGGGCCCGGTCGCGGCGGTCCTGCGTTACAACATTCTCTTCGTCCTGGCGCACGCGCTCCTCGCCATCGGCGGCTACGCGCTCGTCCGCCAGCTCGGCGCAGGCCGCACCGGCGCCGCCGTCGCCGCTGTCGCTTTCGCGTACGCCCCCTGGCGCCTCGCCCAGGAGGGCCACCTCGACATCGTCTCCGCCGGCGGCATCCCACTTGCCCTGGCGATGCTGGCCCGCGGCCACGGCTGGTCGCTGCGGCGCGGCTACCGCCCGCACCGCCGCCACGCCGGCTGGGCCGCCGCCGGTTGGCTCGTCGCGCTCTGGCAGGTGAGTCTCGGCTTCTCGCTGGGCGTGCCGTTCCTCTACGTCCTCGGCCTCATCCTGCTGGTGCTGATCGTGGCCGGGTCGTTCCGCTGGCTCCGTCGTCCCGCCGACCGCCCGGTCCTCGGCTGGCGGCTGCTGCTCACCGACGCGCTGGGCGCGCTCATCCTGACCGGCGTCACGGCCCTGATCGCCTTCCCCTACTTCAAGGCGCCCGCCGGCGGACCCGCCACCACCGAGATCGCCTTCTACTCGCCCCCGCTGCGCAGCCTGCTCATCGGCCCCGCCGAGTCACGCATCTGGGGCGCGCCCCACCAGGTGCCCCGCTCGTCGCTGAGCTGGCCCGCCGAGATGGGCCTGCTGCCCGGCTTCGTGCTGTATGCGCTGGCCCTGGCCGGCCTGGCCTTCTCGATCTGGACGCTGCGCCAGCGCCTGCTCCTGCTGGCCGCGCTGGTGGTCACGATCGTCCTGACCCTCGGCACCAACTTCTTCGGCGGCCGCTGGACCTATCTTCCGCTCTTCGGCCACCTGCCGGCCTCGATGGAGCTGCGCATCCCGGGCCGCCTCACCCTCTGGACGACCCTGTTGCTGGCGATCCTGGCAGCCGGCGCCGTCGCCGAGTTCGTCCGCCGAGCCGAACAACTCGCCGCCCTGCGCATCCCACCGTGGCCGGGCCCGTGGCTGCGCCTGGCCACCTTTGTCCCGCTGCTGCTGGTCCTGCTCGAGGGCTGGAACGCCACGGCCCACCCGGTCGTGCCCACGCAACCCTTGGCCATGCGCACGGTCACCGGCCCCATGCTGGTCCTGCCCACCAGCGCCCTCACCGACCAGACCATCATGCTGTGGTCCACCAGCCGCTTCCAGCCCATGGCCAACGGCACCGGCGGCTTCGCCGCCGCCCGCCAAACCGTGCTGCGCCGCAACGTGGAGTCCTTCCCCTCCACCGAGACCATCCAATACCTACGGTCGCTCCACATCGACAAGGTCCTCCTGCTCCGCGCCCAGGCCGTAGGCACCCCCTGGGAACGAGCCGGCGACATCCCCGTCGACGCCCTGGGCATCCGCCGCGAAGACCTGGACGACGCCGTCATCTTCTACCTGACCGACCCCACCACCCCGCCCGCCGGCTCACCGACACCGTCGACCCCCGGCAGCTCCTTCGCGCCCGCCATCCCCGGCAGCTCCTACGCCCCTTCCGCCCCGGCCGGCTTCTTCGCGCCTTCCACCCCCGCCGGCTACCCACCACTCCCCACAAGCAGCCCAACCCTGCCCACCGCCACACCGACCACCACGGCCCCCACTCTCACCGCCCTCAGATAGCCCCGTTCGGCTCACCAGCCAGCAAGGCCATAAACGCCGCCGCACCCGACCCGAAATCAGCAAGCCGGTCCCTCCAGGACAGCGCGAACACGGGCCAGCAGTCGGCGCCGACAGTCGACGATTGCGTTCGACGCGTGCGTTCGACGGCTTTACGTTCGGGCGAGGATCCACGTCACCGTCGGCTTTTGCCGTCGGCGTCGGCGTCGGCGGTCAGGATCGACGGTCGGCCGGCACCAGTTGGCGGTCAGCGGCCTAAGGCGCGGGCACTGCGTGCGGCGATCACCCATCGCTTGGGCCTGGTCCGCGGCATCTGGGCGGGCGCCGACGACATTGCGGTCACAAACGGCGGAGAACAGGGTCTTTGATCAACGCCAAAGGCGGCCGGGGGAGGGCTGACAGGTCGAGGCCGACGGCAGGCCGACGGCTCAGCTTGGTCTCCGATGAACCCATCGGGCTGGGCTGCCTGCCAAGACCAGGCCCAACCGATGCCGCAATCAGCGCGACCACCACGGCACGGCAACGGCAATGAAGAGCGCGACATCGACGGCGGTAAAGACGCGGAGCAGCGGGTCGACAACGCCGGCCCGCCCGGCGGCTTGAGCGGCGCGGACGGCGAGCCGGCCGTCAAACCTTGGCCGGCTCCAACGTAGGCGGGTCGGTCGGGGCCGGGCTGCGGTCCAGGCGGAACCTCCGGCGCAGCCCGGCGATCCAGGGAGCGTCCGGGCGGTTCAGCAG
Source organism: Paractinoplanes deccanensis (assembly GCF_016862115.1). Classification (GTDB taxonomy): domain Bacteria; phylum Actinomycetota; class Actinomycetes; order Mycobacteriales; family Micromonosporaceae; genus Actinoplanes; species Actinoplanes deccanensis. The sequence continues at coordinate 28,017 of NZ_BOMI01000155.1, read as the reverse complement.
GCCGCCGTCGGGGTCGTCGGTGTAGTTCTGGCGGACCACGTCGAGGTCGGGCTTCCAGATTTCGCGGATCACCAGGCCGCAGAGGATGGCGACGGTGATCAGGCGGAGGGCGGAGGCCAGGACGAAGGTGCCTTCGGGGATCACCGGCTTGCCGCCGGCGCCCAGGAGCTCGGCGTAGAAGGCTGTGAAGTAGGCGAACTCGGCCACCGTCCACGCGATGATCGCGCCCCACTTCGGACGGGCGAGAACGATCAGGGGGAGCAGCCAGAGCACGTACTGCTGGGACCAGACCTTGCTGGTGAGCAGGAACGCCGCCACCACCAGGAACGCGAGCTGGGCCAGCCGCGGGCGGCGCGGTGCCAGCCAGGCGAGCACTGCGATGCCGGCGCAGGCCAGGGCGAACAACGCGTACGACACGTAGTTGAGGGTTGGCACGTTGTTGCTCAGCCACTGGAAGGGGCCCTGATCACCCGGGGTGCCGGCGAACCATTTGCCGTCGAGGTAGCGGCCGACGTACCAGAAGGTGCCCCAGTCGATCGGGCGTTCCTCGTTGAGCCGGAAGAAGCGCAGCCAGCTCTCCCTGTACCACCAGAAGACCGGGAAGTTGACCACGGCCCAGGTGAACGCGGTCGTCGCCGCCGCCCAGCACCAGGCTCGCAAGGTCTTGGAGCGCATCGCCAGCAGGAAGAGCGGGCCGATGATGAACAGCGGCCAGAGTTTCGCCGCCGCGCCGAGGCCCAGGAAGACGCCGGCCCACGCGGGGCGCTCCTTGGCCCACAGGTAGAGGCCGATGGCGGCCAGACCGATGGCGAGGAAGTCCCAGTTGACCGTGGCGGTGAAGAAGATGATCGGGGAGACCGCGAAGATCGCCGCGTCCCAGGGGCGCCGGCGTCGCAGCGCGAGGATGACCGCCGCGGTCACCACGGCGAGCGCGGAGAGCACGAGCGCGTTCGCGTTGTAGAACCAGCGGCCCTGGTTGATGTCGGGGTGCGATTCGCCGTACGCGTGGACGGGCAGGCCGAGCGCGCCCATCAGGTAGCCGGTGACCACCGGGTATTCGACCTGGTGGTCCACGTACGGGACCTTGCCCTCGTTGAGGCCCTCGGCGTAGTAGAGCGCGAGCACATCGGTGTAGCAGAACCTCGTGTACTGGATGTTCTGCTGCCAGTCGCCGCTCTGACAGGGCGACTTCTGCACCCAGGAGAAGGCGAGGGTGAGGCACGTCAGCGCGAGGATGATGCGGCTGGCCGTCCAGAACCGGCCGGGCCGGGCGCCGGGGCGCACCGCGTGGGACCCCAGCGGGCCGCCGATCGCCTGGGAGAGGCCGCGCACGAAGCCGTCCGACGTCGCCGTCGCGCTCGGCTCGTCGGGGCGGTCGATGTCCTCGGGCGATTGCGTGCTCATGTCATGGCATCATGCCGTACTCCGCAGCACGGATCGGTCACGACCTACGACCAATATCGTCCGAAACCGCGGAAAGGCGAAACCGGCGCGCACCCCGCGTGGGTGCGCGCCGGTCGTGGCTTCTAGCCGGCCGGGCGGCTAATCGCCTTGTGTTGTCGGGAAGGTGGTGTTGCCACCACCGCCGGCGTCGCCACCACCGCCGGGGTTGCCGCCTCCGGTGTTGCCACCGTTGTTGCCCGGGTTGCCGCCGTTGTTCTGGCCGTTGTTGTTGTCGCAGGTGCCGATGAAGCCGAGGACACAACCCTGGTTGGGGTCGGTCTGCTGCACCGGCGGCGGCGGGGGCTCCTGGCCGTTGGCGTACGGGCTGTCCGGGTTACCGGTCTCGACCCGCTTCGGGAAGTCCTCGTTGTCCCAGTTCATGGCCGCGGCCGAGGCGTCGAGGAACTTCTTCCAGATCTTCGACGGCGTGCCCGCGCCGAACATGTCCTTGTTGCCGTCTTTGAGCTCGACCTTGTTGTTCTTGCCGCCGACCCAGACCGTGGCCGCCAGCTGGGGGATGCCGCCGACGAACCAGGTGTCACCGCTGCCGCCGTTGAACTCCCACGTACCACTCTTGGCGATGGACTCGCGGCCGCCCTTGAGGTCGCGGTCGTCGACCTTGACGATCTCGGCCATCACGCCCTGGAGGTTCGACATCTGGGCCTCGTCGAAGACCCGCTTGCCGGCGCTCTTCTGGCCCTTGATGATCGTCACCTTGCCGGTGTCCGCGTCGACCTTGCGCACCTCCTTAATGAAGTGCGTGTCGTTGCGCACGCCGCCGTTGACGATCGTGGCGACGCCCTCGGCGTGCTCCAGCGGCGGAACGCGGTACTGGCCGAAGGCGACCTCGTTGTCGAAGTTCTTCTTCCAGGTGGCCGCGTTGGTCTTGGTCAGGTCGATGGCGTCGCCCTTGTCCGGGAACATGTGCTGCACACCGGCGTCGACGGCGGCCTGGATGACCTTCTCGCGGCCGATGCCGTCGGCGATCCAGTAGAACGGGAAGTTGTACGACTTGATCGTCGAATACTCGAGATCGCAGTACTTGATCTTGCCCTTACAGATGGCCGAGTCCTCGGCGCCGGCGTTGCTGATCTTCTTGCCGTTCGGCCGCGTCTTCGTGCCGTCCCAGGTCGTCTTGAAGGAGATGTCCTCCTTCAGGCCCGCGGCCAGGGTGTAGAGCTTGAACGTCGAGCCCGGCGACTGCCCACCCGTGATCTTGAGGGTCTGGCCGTCCATGTAGCCGCCGTAGTCCAGCCCGTTCGGATCGTCGCCGGCGTAGTAGCCGAGCACGGCGCCGGTCTTCGGATCGATGCCGATCACGGAGGCCTGATACGTGGCGGGCTTGGAGTGCATCGGCGACGTCTCGCTCTTGCGCGAGCCGGCCTCCTCGGCGGCCTTCTGCACCGCGGGGTTGATCGTCGTGGTGACGGTCAGGCCGCCCTTGTCGAACTCCTGCTGGCTGATGCCCATCTCGGCGAGCTCGGCCCGCACGTGGCGCATGACCACGCCGACCGGTCCGCTCGTGGCCTTGCTGGAACCGGCCTTGGTGACCGGCTTGACCTTGGGGTACTTCCGGGCGTCGTACTCCGCTTGAGTGATCCACTTCATCTCAAGCATGTTCTTCATCGTGTATTCCCACCGGTCCTTGGCGGCGGCGAGGTTGTAGTTCGGGTCGTAGCCCTTGTGCCCCCCACTGGGATCCGGTTCCGGCTGCTTGATGATCGAGGCGAGGACCGCGGCCTCGTACGGCGTGATCGCGCCCTTCTGCCCCGCCGGCGTCAGCACCGACTTGCCGAAGTAGCCCTGCGCCGCGGCCTCGATGCCGTACCTGCCCTCACCCAGATAGATGTAGTTCAGGTACATGCCCATGATCTGGTCCTTGTTGTACTGGCTCTCCAGCTTGCGCGCGATCACCGCCTCCCGCAGCTTGCGGTTGATGCTGATCGCCTTCAGATCGGCCGCATGCCTCGCGTACTGCTGAGTGATCGTCGACGCGCCCTGCGTCGCGCCGCCGGTGAAGTTGTTCCACGCGGCGCGGACGATGCCCTTCATGTCGATGCCGTGGTGCGAGTAGAAGTTCTTGTCCTCGGCAGCGGCGACGGCGTGCTCGACGACCTTGTTGATCTTTGCCTCGGGCACGACCGTGCGGTTCTGCTCGCCGAGCTTGGCGATCGTCGCGCCGGTCGAGTACTTGATGACGTTGGACTGGTCCTCGGTCACCGGCGGCGGCAGGTCGACGTCGTCGAAGAAGTAGGTGCCGCCCACCACGCCGGCGCCGAGCAGGATGACCAGCACGGCGGCCGCGGCGGTGAGGATGTTGGTGCGGCGACGGCGCTTGGCCGCCTTGGACTTGTCCTTGCCGCGACCGGAGCGACCCCCGCCGATGGCGCCCTCGTCGCCGGGCGGGACGGGGCGGACCGCGGCCCGCGCCGTGGCGCCGGCCGCGCCGACGCGGGCCGCACCGACCGAGGCGCTGCCCACCGACGCGCGCCCCGGAGTGGCGGACCCCACAGCGGCGCTCCCCACGGAGGCGCGCCCGGCGGAGGCCGAGCCGACGGAGGCGCTGCCCACCGACGCGCTGCCGGCGACCGACGCGCGGCCACCCGCGCCCCGGCGGTAGGCGTCCGGCGCCGGCCGGGCCGAGGCCGAGTACGAAGAGGACTGGTCGTCGTCAGGCGTGGAGCTCGCGGACCCGGGCACCCGGGCCCGGGCGCGCGAAGACTGCGGATCGCCGTACGAGTTCATGCGGTCACACCTCGGTCGCGGAGGCGCATACAAAAGGAGCCCTGGAGGGGCCCCCGATGCGTGCGCCACGAGCGGACGATTTGGGCTGCGTACCGGCAGCCGCCCTGTCGGATGTCGTGAATGACCGAACATGGCGCTGGATGCGCGGTTCGGTCGGGGTCGTGCTCACGGTAGCCGGATCGAGCCACGTCATCGGCGGCCCTCCCAGCGGGGTGACGAACCTGGCTCGCGGTGGCGGCCCGCGGTGGACGAGGCTGCGACGGCCTCGACCTGGTCAAGCTCGTCGGCGGTGAGCGCGTCCCGGCCCAGGAGGTACTGCTGGGTCAGGTGATTCCACGCGCAGGACTGGCACACCTCCACGACGAACACCTGGAACTCACGCAGCGTCATCGCCAGGACGGGCAGCTCGGCGAGCTTGCGTGCCTGGCCGGCGGACTGCTTGAGCTCATCGCCATAGATGTAGTGCACGAGGGTCAGATTGTCGCGGCGGCAGATCGGGCAGCGGTCGTCGGTCGGCTCGCCATGGAACCGAGCAGCGCTTTTGAGGTACGGCGAGGCGTCGCACACCTCGAGCGTCCCGATCTTGCCGTTGTGCACGTCACGCAGCACTGCCCGCTTCTGTAGCGAGTAGTCCACCACCTGCCGCTGCGTGCGCATGGCGAAGAGAGTACGCGGTCCGAGAGGAAGCGGCGATATCCATCACGGAGCGTGGCGCGGCGGTGGCTCACTCGTGAACAGCTTGCACAGTTTTGCGGACGGATCTACGGTAGCGATGTATCGGGCCGATACATCGAGACACAGGGTGAGGGGGTGGGCCGTGTTGGAACTGGCGATTCTCGGCCTCCTCCAGGAGACCCCGATGCACGGGTACGAGCTACGCAAGGAGCTCGCCACCAAACTCGGCACGATCCGCGCCGCGATCAGCTACGGCACTCTCTACCCGACGCTCAAGCGCCTCAAGACAGCCGGCTTCATCACGGAATCCGCTTCCGATCCGTCGATGATCCCCCCGATGACCAGCAAACGGGGACGAGTTGTTTACAAGATCACTGCGGAAGGCAAGGAGCGGTTCGCCGACCTTCTCGCCCAGGCGGGCCCGGAGACGTACGACGATGCCGGCTTCGGTGTTCACTTCGCCTTCTTCTCGCGAACCGATCGCGCCACCCGGCTGAGGATTCTCGAGGGCCGCCGCCGCCGGATCGAGGAGCGCCGGGAGGGCCTGCGCGACGTGCTGTCCCGCGCCGCCGGCCGGCTCGACGCCTACACGCTTGAACTGCAACGCCACGGACTGGACGCCTGCGAGCGCGAGGTCCGCTGGCTGGAGGAGCTCATCACCAACGAGCGCTCCGGCCGCGCCCCGGCGGCATCCGCCGGGACCTTCGACGTCCCCGCCGCTGAGCCCGCACAGGAGCGCACGGCCGCGGACTCACCCCAAGAACCCCCGCGTCCGCACAAGGACCGGCCGTGATGAACAAGGAGGCAAACGCGATGGGCTCCGTCCGCGTCGCCATCGTCGGTGTGGGTAACTGCGCCTCGTCCCTCGTGCAGGGCGTGGAGTACTACAAGAACGCCGACCCCAACGACCGCGTCCCGGGTCTCATGCACGTGACCTTCGGCGACTACCACGTTTCCGACGTGCAGTTCGTCGCGGCGTTCGATGTGGACGCCAAGAAGGTCGGCATGGATCTCTCCGACGCGATCAACGCCAGTGAGAACAACACCATCAAGCTGACCGACGTGCCGCCGACCGGCGTCACCGTCCAGCGTGGACCGACGTTCGACGGTCTCGGCACGTACTACCGCGAGATCATCGAGGAGTCCTCGGTCGAGGCGGTCGACGTCGTGCAGGCGCTGAAGGACGCGCAGGTCGACGTGGTCGTCTCCTACCTGCCGGTGGGCTCCGAGGAGGCCGACAAGTTCTACGCCCAGGCCGCGATCGACGCCGGCTGCGCCTTCGTCAACGCGCTGCCCGTCTTCATCGCCTCGAACCCCGAGTGGGCGCAGAAGTTCACCGACGCCGGCCTGCCGATCGTCGGCGACGACATCAAGAGCCAGGTCGGCGCCACGATCGTGCACCGCGCCCTGGCGAAGCTCTTCGAGGACCGCGGTGTCGAGCTGCTGCGCACGTACCAGCTCAATTTCGGCGGCAACATGGACTTCATGAACATGCTGGAGCGCAACCGCCTGGTCTCCAAGAAGATCTCGAAGACCCAGTCGGTGACCAGCCAGATCCCGCACGAGATGGTCAAGAGCGACGTGCACATCGGCCCGTCGGACCACGTGCCGTGGCTCGACGACCGCAAGTGGGCGTACATCCGCCTCGAGGGCCGCTCCTTCGGCGACACCCCGCTCAACGCCGAGCTCAAGCTCGAGGTGTGGGACTCCCCGAACTCGGCCGGCGTCATCATCGACGCCGTCCGCGCCGCGAAGATCGCCAAGGACCGCGGCATCGGCGGCCCGATCCTCTCGGCCTCGTCCTACTTCATGAAGTCCCCGCCGGTCCAGTACAACGACCACGACGCCAAGGAGGCCGTCGAGGCCTTCATCCGCGGCGACATCGAGCGCTGACCAGCAGCAGCGCATCTGACTGAAAGGCCGGCCCTGCACGGGCCGGCCTTTTGTCGCTCAGCGGGCACTCATGAATGGCTTCAGACGCTCCGCGACCGCCGCTGGATCGTTCAGCCGACCGTCGCGAATCTCCTGGACGATGATCATGCGGTCTTGAGGCGATACCGTGAGCCGCAGTGAATCCCGACTCGCCAGAGCGGCAGCGGCGCGCCACCCGAAACCGGCGTTCCACATGTCCAAGGGCTCCCAGCGCACGATCGCATGGAGCAACGCCGCTACACGTTCAGCAGGGTCCTTGAGAAGCACACGATCCATGATCGTCGCGTCTGGGCGAGCCGCGGCCGAGTAGAGGACCGTGCCGTCGCGCACCCGGGTGAGTGGGCCGGTTGACTCACCGATGAGCAGTATGAGGTCCTCGGCATCGATCGAAGCGGTCATCGGTCGCCCAGCTCTCGGTAGAACTCCGCGTTTTCTGCCTCTTCTCGGCGAACGATGCGAGCGATCCTCTCTCGGCGCTCTCGATTGCGGTGGAGAAAGTCAGCGATCCTTTCCGGGTCCTCGTCGAGGAGGTGGCACAAGCGTTGTGAGGCATCGGCGCGCACGTCTGGCGTAGTCATAGAACGTTTGTACCCATGACTATAGGCGTGGGTCAACCCCAGGCGCGTGCCAACGCGACCCTGGCCTCCAGCTCCAGCAGCTTGCGCTTGCGGTCGAGCCCGCCCCCGAAACCGACCATCTTGTTGCCCGCGCCGACGACCCGGTGGCAGGGGACGATCACGGGGATCGGGTTGTGGTTGCAGGCCGTGCCGACGGCACGGGCCGCGCCGGGGTCGCCGAGGGCGGTGGCGATCGCGCCGTACGTGATCATCTCGCCGTAAGGGATGGCGGCGATCTCGGCCCAGACGGCACGCTCGAACTCGGAGCCGCCGCGGAACTCGAACGGGACCGTGAAGTCGGTGAGCTCGCCCGCGAAGTAGGCCTCGAGCTGGGACAGGGCCGGATGGTCACCGGACGGCCCCGGGCGCGCGCCGAAGCGCACCCCGACGACGGTGCCGCCCTCGACGGCGACGCCGAGCGGGCCGATCGGCGAGTCGATGACGTACATGCGCCCATTCTGCGCCGGGGGTACGACAACTTCGCGGATCCATGCAAGCCTTTGCGGCCGCCAGGCGTCATACCCGGGGGAGGTGGCGTGTGAAGCAGTCGCTGGAGGCGGAGTTCACCGCGTTCGTCGCGGAGCGGGGGCAGGCCCTGCTCCGCATCGCCCACGCGCTGACGGGGGACCACCGCACCGCGGAAGACCTGGTGCAGGGCGCGCTCGCGAAGGCGTACGCCCGCTGGCCGCGCATCCACGGGGACGCGGAGGCGTACGTGCGGCAGATCATCTACAACGACCGGGTCTCCGGCTGGCGCCGCGCCGGCCGATCGCGCGAGTACTCCGTCGCCGAGGTGCCCGATCACCCGGTCCGGGAGCAGGACATGGCCGGGCGGATAGCGCTGCGCGAGGCTCTGCTCGCCCTGCCCGCCCGGCAGCGGGCCGTGCTGGTGCTGCGCTATCTCGAGGACCGCACCGTCGAGGAGACCGCCGAGGTGCTCGGTTGCCGTCCGGGCACGGTGGCCAGCCAGGCCTCACGGGCGCTCGGGAAGCTCCGTGCGGCGATGAGTGTCGAGTGGATGGAGGCCTCGCGATGAGCCTGGAGGAGGGCGTGCGCGCCGCCGTTCACGATCTCGCCACGAGCGCTCCCGTGCCCGTGGACCTGGCCGGAGCCGCGCGAGTGCGGGGGCGCAAGATCCGTCGCAGGCGGCGGGCCGGCATGGCAGCGGCGGCGATGGCGCTCGTGGCGGTGGCCGTCACCCCGTACGCGATCGGAAAAAGGCACGAAGCGCAACCGGCGCCGGTGGGGCCGACCCCAGTGCCCAGCGTGGCCACCACGGCTTCAGTGCGCCAGACCGCGGCGGCGAAGGACTGGGCGAAGGCTCCGCTGAGGCTGCCGGGCGGCGCCATCATGACGGCGTTGACCAGGCGAGATGTCGGCGCGGAGAAATCACCGGCCCGGACGCTCCAGAGCGGCAACGTCGTCCTCGACCGGGCCACCGGGCGTTACGTGGCCCTGCGGGGCGACTACTACACGGTCTGGGGCGCGCCCAAGGTCAACCAGGGCGTGGTCAGCGACGGCGGCAACGGTCTCGGCATCCTCCACGCGGACGGCGGCATCCGGTGGGTGCGGATCGGCTACACGCTCGAACCGCAGTGGTCGCCGGACGGCACCCGGCTGCTGGTCTCGACCTTGCAGGGGTACGCCGTGATCGACGCCGCGACGGGCCGGGTGACCCGGCATGCCGTGCCCGGCGCGATGGCGGCCTGCCCGGACGAGTGCCTCTTCACATGGCTGCCCGACGGCAAGCGCGTCGCGATCGCCCGGCGCGACCTGACCGCGGCCCAGTCGGAGGCCGCTGCCGACACGATCCGCGAGGTCACCGTCTATGACTCGGCAACCGCCAAGGTGGTACGCACGCTGCCCGTCCCCGGTGTGCCGATCAGCGGCGCCGCGTGGTCACCGGACGGCAGGCGGGTGCTCGTGCAGGCCGCCGAGCTGGGCGGACGAGGCCGGCGGCTCGTGGACACGACGACCGGCAAGATCATCAAGGAGATCCCGTACGAGAACGCGCGGTTCCTCGCCGGCGGGCAGATCCTCGGCCTCTCCGACGAGCTGGCGACCCTCTACGACGCCGACGGCACGGTCGTGGAGGTGATGACGTTGCCGCGCGACTTCAAATATCGCGTGGTGTCGGCTAGCTAGTGGGAAGGTGCCCGTTGTCGCGGGCCCACTTGTAGAGCTCGGCCTCGGCCTCGTCCCGCGTCAGCGGACCGCGGTCGAGGCGCAGCTCCTTGAGGAAGCGCCAGGCCTGGCCCACGATCGGGCCGGGCGGCACACCCAGCAGCTCCATGATCGCGTTGCCGTCGAGGTCGGGCCGGACCCGGGCGAGGTCCTCCTCGGCGGCGATCCGGGCGATCCGCTCCTCGAGCGCGTCGTAGTCGGCCGCCAGGTTGGCCGCCTTGCGCTTGTTGCGGGTGGTCACGTCGGAGCGGGTCAGCTTGTGCAGGCGCTCGAGCAGCGGGCCGGCGTCGGTCACGTAGCGGCGCACCGCCGAATCGGTCCACTCGCCCCGGCCGTACCCGTAGAAGCGCAGGTGGAGAGCGACCAGCTCGACCACATCGGCGATGACGTCCTTGGGGTACTTCATCGCCTTCATGCGCTGCTTGGTCAGGCGCGCGCCGACCACCTCGTGGTGGTGGAAGCTGACCCGGCCGTCGCGGCCGACGGCCTTGGTGGCCGGCTTGCCGACGTCGTGCATGAGCGCCGCCATGCGCAGCACGAAGTCGGGGCCCTCGTCACCCTCGAGGCGCATCGCGTTGGCGACCACGATCAGCGTGTGCTCGTAAACGTCCTTGTGCTGGGCGTGCTCGTCGATCTCGAGCTTGAGCCCGGAGATCTCGGGAATGAAGCGGTCGGCCAGCCCGGTGTCGACCAGCAGCCGCAGGCCGGCGATCGGGTCGGCGCCGCACATCAGCTTGGTGAACTCGTCGCGGATGCGCTCGGCGGTGATCCGGTCGAGGTCCGCCGCCATGTCGGTCATGGCCGAGATGACCGCCTCATCCACTGTGAACTCAAGCTTCGCCGCGAACCGCGCCGCCCGCAGCATCCGAAGTGGATCATCGCCGAAGGACTGCGACGGGGCGGCCGGCGTGCGGATCACCTTTGCCGCGAGGTCGTCCAGGCCGCCGTACGGGTCGGTGAACTCGTGCCCCGGCAGCGACACCGCCATCGCGTTGATGGTGAAGTCGCGCCTTTCGAGGTCGTCCAGCAGCGACGTCCCGTATTCGACCACCGGGTTGCGCGTGACCCCGTCGTACGCCTCCGCCCGGAATGTCGTGATCTCGATCCGGAGGCCGTTCTTCTGGATGCCGATCGTGCCGAACTCGCGCCCGGTCTCCCAGATCGCGTCGGCCCAGCCCTGCACCACCGCGAGGGTCTGCTCCGGCCGCGCGTCGGTGCAGAAGTCGAGATCGTCGCCGAGCCTGCCGAGGAGGGCGTCCCGCACGGAGCCGCCGACGAGATGCAGCTCGTGTCCGGCGTCGCCGAAGCGGCGCCCCAGCTCGTCCGCGAGGGGGGACACCCGGAGCAACTCGGCGACCGCCTTCTGCTGGGCGGAGTTCAGTACAGACATGGGGTCACCAGGGTATCCGGCGTGGCAGCGGGCGGCGGCACCGGGCAGGATGGGCCGGTGCCCGTTTCCGAGGCGCTCCGCCGCCTGGCCCTCACCACCGGGTTCTGGACGGCCGACAGCGCGACCACCGACGACGCCGACCAGCGCGAGATGCGGGTGACCTTCCCGGTCACCGGCGGCTACGCGCTCGTGCTCGATCTCGACCTCGCCACCGGCGAGCGCTCCCTGGGCCTGCGCGGTCCCGCCTCCAGCGAGCCCGTCCAGCTGGGCTGGGCGCCCGCCGACGGCCCCTATCCGGCCGCCCTGCGCTGGTGGGAGCTCGACCTCTGCGCCCGGGTGATCGCCTGGGAGGACCCGACGCTGCCGCATCCCGGCCTCGTGACGGCTCTGCTTTCCCCGTTCGCCCCGGTGACCGCCGAGGACGACGAGCAGACGGTCACGGCGGTCCGCGAGGCCGCCTACCGCTCGCTGCGCCGCGAGGTGGCCCCGGTCGTGCCCCACGGTCCCGAGCAGACTCCGCTGCCGCTGTTCGCGGGCGACGACTGGTGGCCGGCCCCGCCCGCCGAGTCGCCCCAGGTGCTCGACGAGGCCACGATCGCCGCGATCACCCGGCCCGACTGGTCGTTCCGCGAGGTCCGGGGCGGTTCCCGCTTCCCGCGTGAGGCCCTGGCCGATCTGGTACGCCGTGCCGGCGAGCACCTGCGCCTGGTGCCCCACCAGCAGTGGTACGCCGACACGTGGCCGCTCGCCCGCCAGATTCTGGACACCGGTGACCTTCGGCGCATTCCGGCCCTGTTGAGTGCGCTCACCGAGACCGGCTGCGATCATCCGACGGTGCTGGACGCCCTGAGCGAGCCCCTGGTCCCCGCCGAGGCGTGCTGGATGGTCGAGACCCTCGCCGGCGCCGAGCCGGGCGCCCTCTTGCGACGACAGCTTTAAGGTACGTACGTGTTGTACGACGGTCGGGAGAAACGGGTGAACAGCGGCAGCGGTCTCTACCGCAGCGCGCACGCGGCGCCGGACGGTGAGTCACTGCGCCCCGAGGACGGCGTCACGATCATCTCGGTCGACGAGCAGCTGCCCGGCCCGGCCGCCGCCGAGTCGCCCGAGAACCCCGAGACCGGGGGGAGCACCACCAGCAACAGCGCGATGATGGCGGTCGGCAGCTTCGTCAGCCGCATCATCGGGTTCGTCCGCAACGCGCTGATCGGCATCACGCTCGGCGCGGGCATCGGCGACGCGTACACGAGCGCGCAGTTCCTCCCCGGCCAGATCTACGAGCTGCTGCTCGGCGGCATCCTCTCCAGCGTCCTGGTGCCGCTGCTGGTCCGCCGGCGCAAGGCCGACCCCGACGGCGGTCTCGAGTTCACCCGCAAGCTGCTGACCTTCGCCATCGTCTCGCTCGGCCTCGCCACCGTCCTGGTGGTGATCGCGGCCCCGGTGATCACGGCGATCCAGGCCAGCAGCGACAACACCCAGGCGTACAAGGACCTGGTCACGCACTTCGCGTACCTGATCCTGCCGATCATCTTCTTCACCGGCCTGTCCGCGCTGATCGGCGCGGTGCTCAACGTCCGCGGCCACTTCGCGGCGCCGACCTGGGCACCGATCCTCAACAACATCGTCGTCATCGCGACCTGCGGCGCCTTCATCGTCTTCTTCGGCACCGCGAAGGACATCGGGCCCGAGGACATGACCACCGCCCAGATCCTGGTGATCGGCGGCGGCACGCTCCTCGGCATGGTGCTCCAGGCGGTCGGCCTGCTGCCGGCGCTGCGCAAGGTCGGCTTCAGCTGGAAGTGGCGCTGGGATCCCCGCTCGCTCGGCCTGGGCGAGATCGGCCGGCTGGCCGGCTGGATGCTCTGCTACGTCGCGGCCAACCAGGTCGCCGTCTTCGTGGTCGTGCGCATCCTCAACCGGGTCGCCGGCAAGGACAACGCCAGCGTGCTGGCCTTCAACAACGTCTTCCTGCTGATCACGATGGCGCACGGCATCATCGGCGTCTCGGTGATGACCGCGCTGCTGCCCAAGATGAGCGCGGCCGCCGCGGACGGCCGCTACGCCGAGGTGAGCGCCGACCTGAGCCGCGCCATCCGGCTCGTCGTGACAGCTCTGGCGCCGATCGCGGTCGTCTACGGCGTGCTGGGCGCGCCGATCGCGGTCACCCTGTTCCAGGGCGGCGCGTACGACAACGGCGACGCGCTCGCGACCGGCACGGTGCTCGTGGTGGCGGCGTTCGCGGTGATCCCGCTGTCGATCAGCTACCTGTGCACGTACACCTTCTATTCCCTGCAGGGCAACAAGACCGCCGCGCTGATCAACCTTCCCGTGGTGGCGGTCCGGATCGGCGCTTACGTGGTGCTGGCCGAGGTGCTCAGCGCGTCGCTGTCGGCCGCCGGCATGACGGCCGCGAACGCCATCTCCTACCTGGTCTCCGCCCTGATCTCGCTGGCCGTGCTGCGCCGCCGGATCGGCCGGCTCAACCTGGGCTCGCTCGCCGCCGCCCTGATCAAGGTGCTGGTCGCCGCCGCGATCGCCACCGCCCTGGGCCTGCTGGTGGTGCGCCTGCTGCCGGGCGCCGGCGCCCCGTCGGGCCGGGGCGAGGCGCTGCTCCAGCTCGCCGCCGGCGGCGCGGTGATCATGGTGGCCTATCTCGGTGCCGCAACGATGTTGCGCGTCGCCGAGGTGAATCAAGTTGTCGGCATGGTGCGCCGTAAGCTCGGCCGCTGATTTCTGGCAACCCTGAGCTGCGCGTTTTCCCCCGAACGGCGAGGACAGCCAGCCACAAAGCCGGGCATATCGCATTGCCGCGCCGGGGGGACGACCTGCCGCACCGTGGCCCGGGGCGGGTATGGTCGGTGTCGGCATGTGCTCTTTCGCACGCCGCTATTCGCACCAGCACGGCGCCCCCGTGCGTGGAGCACCGAGGAGGACTGGTGACCCAGGTCGGCGAAGGCCACGAGACCGCGGCCGATGCGGACGGGCCGGTCATGACCTTCGGTGCACCCGCCGCCGGAGAGGTCCTGGCCGAGCGCTACCGCCTCGAGGAGCACGTCAACAACGACAGCGCCGGCCGGCAGGTCTGGCGCGGTCTCGACGTCATCCTCCGGCGCCCGGTCGCGGTGGTGCTGCGCTACCCCGGCGGCGACTCCGCGGCCGAGATGCTCCAGGCCGCGGTCGACGCGAGCCGCGTGATCCACCCCAGCCTGGTCGGCGTCTACGACGCCATCGACGAGGGCGCCCGGTCCTACGTGGTGCGCGAGTGGGTCGACGGCGAGTCGCTGCGCGAGCTGGTCGGCTCCGAGGGCCCGATCGACACGGGCCGGGCCATCACCATCGCCCACGCGGTCGCCGACGCGCTGGCCGCCGTGCACGCCACCGGCATGGTCCACGGCAACGTGCATCCCGGCACGATCCTGATCGGCGACGACGGCCGGGTGGTCCTGGCCGACGCGCGCGCCGACTCGGCGGACTCCGTCGAGACCGACATCCGCTCGGTCGGCGGCATCCTCTACTTCGCGCTCACCGGCCACTGGCCGCACGCCGAGGCGGGCGCCTCGCACCTGCCCGACGCGGCCCGCGACGCCGCCGGCAACCCGGCCGCGCCCCGGCAGATCCGCGCCGGCATCCCGGCCTATCTCGACGACCTGACGATGGACCTGCTCGACCGCCGGGTGGCGGCCCCCGAGGCCGACGCGCTCGCCGCCGAGCTGGCCCGCCTCGACGCCTCCGAGGAGGAGTACGAGGACGTCGGCCCGCTGCGCTTCGCGCAGAACACGACGACCGAGCCGTCTCGCAGCACCTCCAAGATCTTCCTCGGGGTGGCCGCGCTCGTGGTCATCGCCGCGGTCGGCCTGGTCTTCGGCATCCGCGCGATCACGTCGTCCAACGACGCCGACCCGTCCACCACCACCCAGGCGGGCGTGGGCACCGACAACGGCGCGACCGGCGAGGAGCAGACCCCGGCGCCCACGCCGAAGAAGATCGCGCTCACCGCCGACATGGTGCGCATCGTCGATCCGCCGCAGGGCGACCGCGAGGACACCGGCCAGGCGAAGTACACGGTGGACAACGACCCCGAGACGGCCTGGGAGACCCAGCGCTTCAAGCAGGCCAACTTCGGCACGCGCAAGCCCGGCATGGGTGTGCTGATCAACCTCGGCAGCCCGCGCTCGCTCTCCGAGATCGAGGTCGAGATGTCCCAGCCGGGCGTCACGATGGACATCCGCGCCGGCACGAGCGACCCGGGCGACACGTCCGAGGGCGACGCCAAGATCATGCAGACGTACAAGCGCCTCGGTGACGGCGACACCGTCACCGACGGCACCCGCGAGGTCTTCTCGCCGTTCGACCCCAACCAGAAATACCAGTACGTCCTGGTCTTCCTGACCAAGCTGCCCCCGGCCGACGAGGGCGGCGGCTTCAAGGTCAGCGTCAACAAGATCGAGGTGTACGGGTACTGAGCGGCGGGTCCCGCTGCCTGGCGCCGTCCGGTTAGATTGCTCGCGTGACTTCCGGGGACGGCACCGCCGCGCCGAGCGACGCCGACCTGCTCCGTGCCCACGTCGAGGGCGACAAGCAGGCGTTCGGCGAGCTCGTGCGGCGTCACCGTGACCGGCTGTGGGCGGTCGCCCTGCGCACCATCGGCGACCGCGAGGAGGCCGCCGACGCGGTGCAGGACGCGCTGCTGTCGGCCCACCGCAACGCGGCCCGGTTCCGCGGCGACTCGGCGGTCACCACCTGGCTGCACCGCATCGTGGTCAACGCCTGCCTCGACCGGATCCGCCGCCGCCAGGCCCACCCGACCGTGCCGCTGCCCGACGGCAGCCGCTCCGAGGAGGGGCCGTCCGGCGTGGAGCCGGCCGCCCCCGCGCAAGATCACGACACCGCGCTGGTGGTGCGCGAGGCGCTCGCCGCCCTGCCGGCCGACCAGCGGGCCGCGATCGTCCTGGTCGATGTGCAGGGCTACCCGGTCGCCGAGGCCGCCGAGATCCTCGGTGTGGCGATCGGCACGATCAAGAGCCGCTGCGCACGCGGCCGGGCCAAGATGGCGCTCGCGCTGGGAGACATCGCTCACCCCGGCGAGGGGAACCAGGAGGCGTCCACGTCCGTCCCATCGGGACCGGCGGCGGATCGGAGGGACCAGAGGTGACCGGGGCCGAGTTCAGCGGGGTCGACATCGACCTGCTGGCGGACTACATCGGTGGCGCCCTCGAGGGCACGCCGGACGAGTCCGTGGTCGCCACCCTGATCGCCGACGACCCGCGGTGGCGCGCCGCCTACGAGACGCTCGGCGGCCGCATGGCGATGGTCGGCGCCGAGCTGGGCCGCCTGCCCGCCGAGCCGATGCCGGACGATCTCGCCGCCCGGCTCGACGAGGCGTTCTCCGCGCCGCGCCTCACCCTCGTGCCCGGTGACCCGGAGGCTCCCGCCGCCGCCGCGCGCAAGAGGGCCGGCCGCCGCATGCGATGGGCCACCCCGATCGCGATCGCCGCCGGAGTCGTCGCGTTCGTCGGGTTCGGCCTCGACTACCTCGCCGGCCGCGACAGCGCACAGGAAAATCAAGCCACCAGCGCGGCCGGCTCCGCGGAGCAGGCGCCGGCCGCCCCGCCGCCGACCCTGTCGAGCGGCACCGACTACACCCGGGCGACGCTCACCACGGCGCCGGTGCAGCCGCTCGACGCGGCCTCCATGCCCGACAGCACCTTCTCCGCCGAGAAGAACAGCGACCGCGCCACCGGCGCCCTGCCCGGGTTGTCTCGCCTTGCTCCGCTGGCGGCCCTCCAGGCCTGCCTCGACGCGATCCAGCGGGAAAACGCCGGTGGCCCCCTCTCCGTCGAGTCGGTCGACTACGCCCGCTTCGAGGGCGCCCCGGCCGTCGTGGTGCGCTTCACCGCGGCGAACGGCCTCTGGGCCTGGGCGAGCGGCGCCGAGTGCGGCACGCCCGCCGGTGGCGCGGACACCCTGGCCAAGCTGCCGGTACGCTGAGCAATCCCGGGTGAGGTCGGACACGACCCGCGTTCGGGAATGGTGTGTACCTGGCGTGGCGTTCTAGCGTGCAGTTGTCGCTTCGCGGGCATCTCCCGCGGCGAAGAGCAGACTGAGGAGTCGGCAGTGGACGAGGTCCGTAATCTGATCATCATCGGTTCGGGACCCTCCGGTTACACCGCGGCGCTGTACGCGGCACGTGCCAACCTCAAGCCGCTCGTGATCGAGGGTGTGCAGTCCGGTGGCGCGCTGATGACCACCACCGAGGTCGAGAACTTCCCCGGCTTCCGCGAGGGCATCATGGGCCCCGAGCTCATGGACAACATGCGCGCCCAGGCCGAGAAGTTCGGCGCCGAGTTCATCACCGACGACGTCACCCGCGTCGAGCTGACCGACAAGCCGACCGAGGCCGGCACCGAGGGGCTCAAGACGGTCTGGGTGGGCGAAAAGGAATACTTCGCCCGTGCTGTGATCCTTTCCACGGGTTCCGCGTGGCGGCCGCTGGGCGTTCCCGGCGAGCAGGAGCTCCTGGGCCACGGCGTCTCGTCCTGTGCCACCTGTGACGGCTTCTTCTTCCGCAACCACCACATCGTGGTGGTCGGCGGCGGCGACTCCGCGATGGAGGAGGCGACCTTCCTCACCCGCTTCGCCGAGTCGGTGACGATCGTGCACCGCCGCGACTCGTTCCGCGCCAGCAAGGTCATGCAGCTCCGCGCGCTCAACAACCCCAAGATCAAGGTCGAGTGGAACTCCGTGGTCGAGGAGATCCTCGGCTCCGACGGCAAGGTCAGCGGCGTCCGCCTCAAGAACGTCGAGAGCGGCGAGACCAAGGTCCTCGACGTGACCGGCGTCTTCGTGGCGATCGGCCACGACCCGCGCAGCGAGCTGTTCAAGGGCCAGATCGAGCTCGACGACGAGGGCTACGTCAAGGTCGACTCCCCGTCGACCCGCACGAACATCCCCGGCGTGTTCGCCGCCGGCGACCTCGTCGACCACACCTATCGTCAGGCCATCACCGCCTCCGGCACGGGCTGTGCCGCGGCGCTGGACGCCGAGCGCTTCATCGCGTCATTCGTAGAGCTGTAAGACCGGGAGGGTCCTAGTGGGAGCAGGCAAGGCGGTCAGCGACGCCACTTTCGTGAGCGACGTGCTGCAGTCCGACAAGCCGGTGCTGGTCGACTTCTGGGCGGAGTGGTGCGCGCCCTGCAAGAAGGTCGACCCGCTGCTGAACGAGATCGCCACCGAGATGGGCGACAAGGTCCAGATCGTCAGCATCAACATCGACGAGAACCCGGAGACCACCCGGGCATACCGGGTCATGTCGGTCCCGACGCTGACCATCTTCAAGGGCGGCGAGGCCGTGAACTCGGTCACCGGCGCCAAGCCCAAGAGCGCCCTGGTCAACTTCATCGAGTCCGCCCTCTGAGTGGTGCTCCCGCGCCCCGCGTCCCTCGTGGACGCGGGGCGCGAGCGTGTCAGGAGTACTCTCCTCACAGTCGTTCTTCGTTCTAAGGGAGTCGCGCGTGCGTTCCATCCGGCGTGGGGACAGCGGCCCGGCCGTTGCCGAGATCCGATCGATCCTGGTCGGGCTGGACCTGCTCACCACCCCGTCCGACAAGTTCGACGACGAGATGGACATGGCGGTCCGCGCCTTCCAGCAGGGCCGCGGGCTCGGCGTCGACGGTCTGGTCGGCGACGAGACGTGGGGCGCGCTCGACGCGGCCCGCTGGCGGCTCGGCGCGCGCACCCTCTTCCACTCGGTGCCCGACGCGCTGGTCGGCGAGGACGTGCGCACGCTCCAGGAGCGCCTGCTCGAGATGGGCTACGACGCCGGCCGCACCGACTCCATCTACGGCGCCCGCACCGCGCGCGCGGTGGCCCAGTTCCAGCGCGAGGTGGGCCTCACCCCGGACGGCTCCTGCGGCCCGCAGACGCTCAAGGCGCTGCGCCGGCTCGGCCGCAAGGTCGTCGGCGGCCGCCCCCAGTGGCTGCGCGAGGCCGAGGCGTTCCGCCAGGCCGGCACCAACCTGGTCGGCAAGACCATCGTGATCGACCCGGGCCACGGCGGCGGCAACGACACCGGCGTGGTGGTGCCCGACGGCCCGCTGCGCTGGAGCGAGGCCGACCTGGTCTTCGACCTGGCCGCCCGGCTCGAGGGCCGGCTCGCCGCCGCCGGCATGCGCGTCCACCTGACCCGCGGGCCGCAGCCGACCGAGCCGATGAGCGGCGCCGATCGCGCCGCCCTGGCCAACAGCCTCGGCGCCGACCTGCTCATCTCGCTGCACCTCGACGGCCACGACAACGAGGCGGCCGACGGCGTCGCGACCTACCACTACGGCACGGGCAGCGGCCTCAGCTCGACAGTGGGGGAGAGGCTCGCCAACCTGGTGCAGCGCGAGATCGTCGTCCGCACCGGCATGCGCGACTGCCACATCCACGCCAAGACGTGGGAGCTGCTGCGCCTGACCCGCATGCCGGCCGTCCGCGTCGACCTGGGCTATCTGACCTCGCCGGCCGACCGCGACCGGCTGGTCAACCCGCTGTTCCGCGAGCAGATCGTCGAGGCGATCCTGGCCGCCGTGCAGCGCATGTACTTCCCGGTCGAGCGCGACGTGCCCACCGGCTCGATCGACGTGCGCCAGCTGCGCATGGCCCTGGCCAACCGCGCCTGATCTCCACGGCCCGGTTCACGGCGCCGCGGCGCCGGCCGGGCCTAGTTTTCGACGCTACGCGTTGCTGTGGCCGGGCGGACCGGCCGCAGCAACGTCTCGGGGCTCATCGAGCCGAGCAGCTTCTCCAGCGCGTACTCGACGTCCGACTTCCACGACAGCGCGGTGCGCAGCTCGAGCCGCAGCCGCGGGTAGCGCGGGTGCGGGCGTACCGTCTTGAAGCCCACCGACAGGAAGAAGTCGACCGGAGCGACGCAGCCGGACTGCTTCTCGTCGTCCGCCTCGCCGAACTTCGCGTCGCCGAAGGCCTCGATCGCCTTGATGCCCCGCTTGGTGAGATCGCGCGCCACGCCCTGCACCAGCATGCGGCCCAGCCCGCCGCCCGCGAACGCGGCCACCACGTGAGCCGTCATCAGCAGCGCGGCGTCGGCGCTCACCGGCGAGGTCGGGAAGGCCATCGAACGAGGGACGTACGCCGGTGGGGCGTACATCACAAAACCGGCCGGCATGCCGTCGACATACACCAGCTTGCCGCAGGAACCCCACTCCAGAAGGGTCTGCGAGACCCAGGCCTCTTTTTCGAGCCCGGGATCGCCGGAGGCGCACGCGCGCTCGGCCGAAACCGGGTCGAGCTCCCAGAAAACACACTTCCGGCAGGGCCGGGGGAGGTCCTCGAGTGTGTCCAGGGTGAGGCTGACCAGGCGTCGTGACACAGTCGTCCCCCTCTAACTCCGCACCCTCGCAGGATCCTACGCCGTAATAGCCATGAACGGGATCAGTTGGGCAGGGGTGGCCGGTCAACCGAGGGCCCCCGGTGCGCTTCCCGACTAGGATCGGAGTCCTGTCCCGATTTGCTCGCGACCCAACAGCCTCACGACCCAGCAGCGAGGCTCGCGACCCAGCAGCGAGGTGAGAGCCGTATGACCGGCACAACCCAGGACGACTACACCGATCGCTACGCGCGCCGTGTGCGTGGCATGACCACGTCGGAGATTCGCGCACTCTTCGCCGTGGCAAGTCGTCCCGAGGTCGTGTCGCTCGCAGGCGGCTCGCCCTACATCGCCGCCCTGCCGCTCGACGCGGTCGGCGAGATGCTCAACAACCTCGCCGCCGACCAGGGCGCCACCAGCCTCCAGTACGGCATCGGCCAGGGCACGATCGAGCTCCGCGAGCGCATCTGCGAGGTCATGGCGCTCTCCGGCATCACCGGCGCGTCCCCCGACGACGTCGTGGTCACCGTCGGCGGTCAGCAGGCGATCGACCTGCTCGCCCGCCTCTTCCTCGACCCGGGTGACGTGGTCCTCGCCGAGGGGCCGAGCTACGTCGGCGCGCTCGGCGTCTTCCAGGCCGCCCAGGCACAGGTGCGGCACGTCCCGATGGATGACGAGGGCCTGATCCCGGCCGCCCTCGAGGAGGCGATCGCCGAGGTCGAGCGCTCCGGGCGCAAGGCGAAGTTCCTCTACACGATCCCGACGTTCCAGAACCCGGCCGGCGTCACGCTCACCGACGAGCGCCGCGAGCAGGTCCTCGACATCTGCGAGCGCGCGGGCCTGCTGGTGGTCGAGGACGACCCGTACGGCATGTTGTCCTTCGAGGGCGACGCGCCGCTGCCGTTGCGGGCCCGTCGCCGCGAGGGCGTCTTCTACGTGAGCACGTTCTCCAAGACCTTCGCGCCGGGGCTGCGCGTCGGCTGGATTCTGGCGCCTCACGCCGTACGGGAGAAGCTCGTCATGATGAGCGAGGCCAACGTGCTGTGCCCGAGCGCGTTCGCGCAGGGTGCCGTGACGCAATACCTGTCGACCATGCCGTGGCGTGAGCAGATCAAGGTCTACCGCGAGATCTACCGCGAGCGCCGCGACGCGCTGCTCGGCGCCCTGCGCGACCTGATGCCCGCCGGCACCACGTGGACCCACCCGACCGGCGGCCTCTTCGTCTGGGCGACCCTGCCCGAGGGCCTCGACTCCAAGGCGATGATGCCCCGCGCGATCGCGGCCCGGGTGGCCTACGTGCCGGGCACGGGCTTCTACGCCGACGGCACGGGCCGCGACAACATGCGCCTCAACTTCTCCTACTCGTCTCCCGAGCGCATCCGCGAGGGCATCCGCCGGCTCTCCGGCGTGATGGAGCAGGAGCTGGCCATGCGCGCCGTCTTCGGTGCCGCGTCCGCCGCGCCGCACCGCCGCCGGGGCACGGCCGCCGCGGACGCCCCCGGACCCGACTTGGCATGATCTCCCCATGGTTACGGGTGACGATGTGCGAGTGATGGTTCTGGCCGGCGGCCTCTCTTACGAGCGGGACGTCTCCCTGCGCTCGGGCCGCCGGGCCGTGGACGCCCTGCGCGCCGCCGGCATCCAGGCCGAGATGCGCGACGCCGACGTGTCGCTGCTCCCGTCCCTCCAGGAGGACCCGCCCGACGCCGTGGTGATCGCCCTGCACGGCGCCACAGGCGAGGACGGCTCGCTGCGCGGCGTCCTGGACCTCACCGGCATCCCGTACGTGGGGTGCGACGCCCGCGCCTCCCGCCTGGCCTGGGACAAGCCCTCGGCCAAGTCGATGCTCCGCGAGGCCGGCATCCCGACCCCCGACTGGGTGGCGCTGCCGCACGACCGCTTCTCCGAGCTCGGCGCCGTGGCGGTCCTCGACCGCATCGTCGACCGCCTGGGCCTGCCGCTGATGGTCAAGCCGGCCCAGGGCGGCTCGGGCCTGGGCGCCGCGGTGGTCCGCGAGGACACGGCGCTGCCGGCGGCGATGGTCGGCTGCTTCGCGTACGACTCGACCGCCCTCGTCGAAAAGTTCGTGCCCGGCAAGGACGTCGCGGTCTCGATCATCGACCTGGGCTCCGGCCCTCAAGCCCTCCCCATCGTCGAGATCGTCCCGCGAGACGGCGTGTACGACTACGCGGCCCGCTACACGGCCGGCCTGACCACGTGGCACGCCCCGGCCCGCCTGTCGCCGGACGTGGCGGCCACGGTCGCGGAGACGGCGCTGGCGGCCCACAAGGCGCTGGGCTTGCGAGACCTCTCCCGCGTGGACCTGATCGTCCCCGACGACGGTGCACCCCAGGTCCTGGGCATCAACGTCTCACCGGGCATGACCGAGACGTCCCTGCTCCCGCTGGCGGTGCAGGCGGCAGGCTTGGACCTGGGCCGCATCCTGGCAACGCTGGTGGAGCGCGCGGTGGCACGGTCGGCCGCTTAGGCGGGTACGCCCGACCGCACGACCTCGGTCATCGATCCATGCGCGGCGACCTCGTTCGTGAAGCACGCCCAGCTCCGGCCGCCCGCAGCGGTCACGAACCACGGCGGTGCTCGTCGCCTTCCCCCGGGCACCGTTCGCGGTCCCGCTGCCGCCCGCCGGCCGAGAAGGCGAACCCATGGCCCTCGGTATGCACCAGTCGGTGCCGGTCCCATTCCTCGTGACGGCGGCTCGGACGTCCTTGAGATCACCGCGCGCACCGGGCGGCTTCGGCGGTGCTGTGGACGCTGCGCCCGTTCCGCCTGCCAACCGCTCGAACGGCACACAGGTCGCGGCACTGTCGGATCCCCAATCCAGGCGTCTCACTGTGCCGCGTTCGACCACTCGGTGCCGGCCCTCTTCACCGCGAGATCTTCCTCGGACGCTGCGACACGTGTTCATAGACCGTCGCCGGCCCCACACCCGATCCTTACTCGACCTCACGCCTCGGCCCCTCGTAGGCGCGCCACAGCCCACGATTGCGCCGTTCGTTCCAGGCCCGAGCACGCACCGAAGGCCGATGCTCGGAACGGCGATCCCGAGTCGCTCCGCACTCTGTCGGCGCCGCGGGTCTTGTTAGGAGGGTGAGGAAGCCTGCGCCTGGTCGTGCCGGCTGTGTTGCACGGGAATCTTCGCCGACTCGGAACTCATGTCGCCCAGGGTGGCGGGACGGGTGTCGCTCGGCTGATCCTGCCGGTCGCCGCCGTCACGCTCGGAGCGGTCGCCGTAGCTACCTTGGTCGCCGTAGCCGCCATGTTGGCCGTGGGCTCGGCTCTCCGTGACGCCGTTACCGTCCTCTCGGCTGCCGGCGCCCCAGAGGCCGTCGCCACTGCCGTGCCCGTCACCGTTTCTGAGCCCGTCACCGACGTTGACGCCGGCGCCGCTACCTCGCCCGTCAGCACTCTCGACGCCAGCGCCTCCACCGTGCCCGCCGCCGCCCGAGAAGCCGTCGCCGCCCCCGTGCCTCTCGCCGCTCCAGGAGCCTTGGTCACCCCCGCGCCCCTCGCCGCTCGAGAAGCTCTCGCCGGTCTCGCGGCTCCCGCCGCTCCACGAGCCCTCGCCACCCCCGCGGCTCCCGCCGCTCCAGGAGCCCTCGCCACCCCCGTGGCTCCCGCCGCTCCAGGAGCCCTCGCCACCCCCGCGGCTCCCGCCGCTCCAGGAGCCCTCGCCAGCCCCACGGCTCCCGCCGCTCCAGGAGCCCTCGCCAGCCCCACGGCTCTCGCCGCTTCTGACGTCGTCGCCGTTCGGGGAAGCGTCGCCGCTCCCGAGGTCGGAGTCATCGCCGTCGTCGCTGGGGGACAGGTTGATCGTGGAAGGTGACTCCCATTGGATGTGCGCCGGTTCGGCTATGGACTTGCCGCCGAACTCGGCCAGCCACGCCGCCACGAGGGCGAGATTTTCGCGCCATTGGTGTTCTGGGATGTCGGGCAGGATGTCGTCCCAGAGCGAGAGGAACGTGCCGCGCAGCTGGAGCCGGCCGTAGGGCCGCGCGAGAAACCACATGTGCAGGTGAGCGGAGCCGTCACCCCATCGATTGACATGCACCCGGGCGACGCCGTCGAGGGAGCGGATGGCACGCTCCAGCCGGACCGTCATGACGCCGAGCTCCGCGGCCAGCAGGTTGGGCAGATCGCCGAGATCAAGGTGCGAACGACACTCGAGGATGACGACCGCCGGCAGGCCCGTCGGCCGATCCATGGCCCGCACGCGCCAGCGTTCACTCACCCAGATGTACGCCTCATCAGGCGTATTGCAGGCAACGCAGTCCGCTGCGTCCTCGCCGGCTCGCGCGGGTTCCACCTCAACCGGAGCAGCCAGCGGCTTGACCCGCATATCACCCTCGAAGGGGAACGACGGCCAGCGGGTGAAGTCCGGCAGAGGCACGGTGTTGTCGGGCACGAGGGTGACCTTAGCCGAGGCCAGACCCCCTGTCCCGGGTCAATTTTCGCGCGCTACGGACGTAGACCACCGTCACCGTACGTGGGCGCCTCCACACCCCCAAAGTTATCCACAGAAGTTATCCACAGGCCCTCCCGTTTCACGTGAAACACGACGTAGAACGCTTGCACCCCCTGTGGATACACAAGCAAAGACCCCACGCCTCATCGGCCACGTTTCACGTGAAACAGACCCAGCCCTTCCGTCAACAGGCGTTACGCACAGCCTGTGGATAACTCTCCGAAGGCGACGCCGCCGTCCCGCGTCTCGCGCCGGCCCCCAATCCATCCGCTCCGTCCCTCGACTAAGGACGATGCCGGCACCCCGCCCCAGGTAGGCGCATGAATGGCCGTTAGGGAGGCGCCCCGAGTCACCTTCATGAGCCCGTCTCGCAATGGCGGCCAACCCACACGGAAACTCACGTCCCCAGACACCGCCTGTGGATAACTCAGCTGCCTCTGCCCGCCGCCAGTCAGTCCGCCTGTTTCTGCCCCTCCAAGCCCACTCCTGGCAAGCTCACTCCTGGCAAGCAAGCTCTGGCAAGCCCACCTCCGGCCTTCGCCCGTCTTGGTGCTCCGATCAGCCCGCCGACCATGTCACGCGAGTTGTCACGCGGAACCTCATCGCCCACTTCTCCGTGCTGTCGCAGCGGATGGCGGCCCGGCCGATCGAGCCGGGACGCCGTGCTCCGGCTCGCACCGATAGGCGCCGAGCCGACGCGCCCTCTGCCGATCACAGCACCGCCTTGTCCCCTCGCGAACTTCCTACCGGGTCGCCGCGCGCCCACCGGCATCCCTGCCGACCTCGGAAGCCCATGCCTTTTCTCCCGCCTGCTCCAAGCAACCGGCACGGCCCACTTCCCGCAGGAGGCCACACCGATTCGCCAGCCCGCCCACGTCGTCCCGGTCTACTGCTCTTCAACCTCCGCCAGGTCGGCAGCTCACCTCTTAGCCGACCACTCCAGGCTGTGCCGATCGCGTTGTTGCTTTCGCCGGCGGCTACCCCACCAGTCAACTCGTCCTACGCGCTCTCCCGCATCGCGTCAGAGCTTCTACCGGCCCGGCTGTGTCACCGCTCGGACCGTTCCTTCCAAGCCGACCGCTCGTCCACACTGCGCTGCTGGCCCAATTGGGCCGGCAGCGTCCTCAAGGCCGTCCCAATCTCTAGCGCCACGCTCAACTTCCGCCGGCCGGCCCAGCGCCGTCACTCACCCGCACTGCGTGGTTAGTCCATTAGCCCGCCCACCCACCGGCCAGACCGCCCTCCACACCGTCCACTCACCCCTGCTATGTAGCTAGTCCGCCAGCCCGCCGCCTAGACCACCCCGCACGCCGCCCATTCACGCGCACCGTGCGCTAATCCGCCGATCCACCGCTCAACCCTCGTCTCCAGGCCCTCCGCTCGCCTGTACCACGCACAAGTCCGCCACCCGCCGATCTCATCACCGCCGGTCCGCCCCTCCACGCCGTCCCCCTCGCGTGCAATGGCTCGGCTTGTCGGCCTAGCAAGGTCCGCATCTCGGTTCGTGCCTTTCACTGACCGCTCTCAGCACCGCACCATCAGGGCAGCCGCCAGTAGGACTCAAGACAACGGAAGGCACTAGTGCAGCGTGCGCATGCACCTTCTCCCCCGCTGTCAGCCGTTGGTTTCACGGGAAACGGCACGGGCCGGCCATAGCCGCATGAGCAAATGTGTCCTGGCCCTGGTACAGGGTCCGACGGCTCTCGGTTCCGTATAGTGCCGCCAAGGCAGCAAGCTCTAGCCCTGGAGCTGCGTCTGCCAACGCGTTGGCCTAACGTGCGACCGCATACCTCCAGTCGCCCGGCGCCGAGGCAGTTCCGCACCAGCCTGCACGGCTTCGTCCCCGATCTCGCAGACCAACGCCTCGGCACCGGCGCTTCCCACACGCGATGCGCCTCTCGTGCCGGTCTGCGGAGCCCAGCCCACCACGCGGCTACGCAGCGGCTGGCAACAGCGAAGATCTACGCCGAGTCGATTGCTCCACTTTTCCGCGGGCACGGCGCTCTTTACAGGCCCCGGATCGAACCCTGCCGGACTGATCCATACGACACCGAACCAAGTTCCGGCACCACATCTTCAGTTCCCGCATTGAACGGCTTGTCGCACCGCTGGCTCTTATTCGTCGGGCCGAGTCCGGATCGTCGCACCGTGGCCGTAGTGCCGCATCGAGAACCAGTGGCCCGACGTCGCCTCACGAACTCACCGGAGAAGGTTCACTCGCTATACGACTACGCCCGCCACACGGCGCTGGTCACGATCTGCGAAGGCGATCGGCCCGCTTCGCCTGAATGTGAGCGCGTAAGTCTGATGTACGCCACGACGGCTTTTAGCCCCGCAGAACCGGCTCAGCTCGTTACCCACAACGGTGCCGCGGATCAACGCACGGTTCCCCGTAGCCGCGGGAGTGCCCGCCAACAGGTGGTTTCTGGCGAGCCCGTCGAGGAGCTCGAGGTTGCCGAGCTGAGAGCGGCGTGAAAGGGCGGCAGTTCAATTCGCAGACCGCATCCGAAGGCCGAGGAGGCAGAGGGGACGCCAACGATGCGGAGATGGATCACCGGCAAGGTATGCCGCGAGAACCACCAGCGAGGCCTGTCGCAACGAACCCTCAGCGGCGCCGTCGCAAGAACCGCCAGCGAGGACTGTCGAAGGACCACAGCCAACTCAGTGGCCGGTCAACACGACGAGTTCGCTTCAACGCGGTCCACGGCACCTATGCCACGGCAGAGACTCGGGCGCCACTTCGCGACATCGGGAGGGAATGGCCCATCGAGACCAGGTCGTTCAATCAGTCGCGGCGCCGTAGCCGCGAGCGTGGATCACCAAAGGTCTTTGCTTCGCCCTTCTAACGAGGCTCGGACAACCTTGCGGCCGACCAGCCCAGCGCGAGGAAGCCCTCGTCGGCGGCTCGGCTTTCTTCCCGCCACCGCCTGCCGCCGCAGGAGCTGCGCCGACAGCCGAGCCGTCGAACTCTCTCAGCAAAGACGCGGCCCGCCAAGGAGCGATCGGATCGCGTCGTTTCACGTGAAACAGGGCCTTGGATCTCGGACCCTTACACCGCCGCTGGACGTCGTCCGCGAGTGCGAAAGGGGGCTCCCGGCTCCCGGCTCCCGGCTCCCGGCTCCCGGCTCCCGGCTCCCGGCTCCCGGCTCCCGGCTCCCGGCTCCCGGCTCCCGGCTCCCGG
>NZ_BOMI01000154.1 GCF_016862115.1 Paractinoplanes deccanensis | reverse complement strand
CTCCCGGCTCCCGGCTCCCGGCTCCCGGCTCCCGGCTCCCGGCTCCCGGCTCCCGGCTCCCGGCTCCCGGCTCCCGGCTCCCGGCTCCGAAGGATGATAGGCGTTTCACGTGAAACCACGCCCAACGGATCGAGGGAAGCCGCCAAGATCGTTGCTGGAGACGGCCACGGCTTACCCCGGACACGATTCTGCGAACGGATGACGTAGCTGCAGCCGCCGCCGGGAGTGGTATCCCCCCGCCGCCGCACGCCGAGGCACGGGCCGCACGATAGCCGCCAGGCCGGATACGGTCCCACAATCAGAAGACCGTGCTTGCCGTCGTCCGGGACCGGCCGTTAGCTCCTCCATCCAGGACCACACGGGCCGGCACGTTCTTGGCGAGCGCGGGATGGCGCCTGCCGTGACTCCTGCGGCCTGTGCCACCTCGCACGCTCTTGGCCTCCGGCCTAGGGACAGCCGCTGAGAGGCACAGCGGGGGAGAGGCACAGCGGGGGAGAGGCATAGCGGGGGAGAGGCAAGCGGCCAGCCACACAGCGCGTGGCCAGAACTTCGGCGGCCAGACCCGCACCTAACCCTAAGAGCAGCCGCGTGACCCGCCGCTCGACACGAGACGGCCCGAACCTATCCGCTAACCAGCGGCGAGACTCAACGCACCAGCTGAGCGGTCAGCACACGGTTTGTCAGATCTCGGTGGCCAGCGCTCGCCGACAACATACCACCTCTCACCCAAGCGCATCGCTCGAATGTCCGTTCCCTACTCGGCATGCACCCGCCGCCGGCCGTGAGGCGTCCAACGGAACGACGCGACGGACAGCATGGATACGTGCCTCAGCAAGGGTAGCCGTCCGGGCCACGCGGACCCTGCTGCTGTCGGACCCAACTAAGGGCTCCGTGGGTAGCCGGATCCACCTCTACATTGCGGCTCGGTGGCGATCTCAGGACCCCGCAGTGAGGGCCCTGATCAGGCCGCCCCGGCTTCATGCTGCCAAGCCAAAGGCCGTCGAGCTTCGCGTCCTGCGCGTCGACTCGAGGTCGTTGTCAGGTTCGAGCTTCCGGCACGGGTTCGCAGGAATCGACCGGTGCGCTCTGGCGCAACTGGCTTCGCTGTCGCGTTATGGCTCCTTGCCATGCCCTGTTGAGAACCAGCCCCATCGGTCTTGGCCAGGGCCACCCCGTCGACGTGGATCATGTCGCGGGCGGCGGTCATCACCTGGTCGAGCGCTGCTCCAGGGTGCGGCCGTGGGCTGAGGCGGCCATAGGGGGACCGTGTTTCACGTGAAACGAAGAGCTCTGCACACTTCGGAACTTCTGGGGAGGTGATCGGATACGACTTCGGCCGAGTCGCATGGGCCGCGTTCGGCCTCGAACCCTGGCAAGCTCTGTACTGCCCGGACCTTTCGGCTTGCGCCGCTCAGCCGGCGGCGTAGTGCTGGGGAACCATGTTGTGGCTGGGCGCTGAGTCGCCCACGCGCCGGTTGGCTTCTTCGAGTCCTTCGAACGAGGGCCAAAGCGCAAACGCCGGTACGGGTCTTTGGGTTCAGGGTCAGTACTGGCGTGCGTTCTCTCGGAGGGAGAGCCCGCGTGCGGCGAGCAAGGCGGGCCTGCCCAGTGGCGTAAGGGGATAGGCCAGCCCGCGGCCGTCCGATGGGCCAGCGCCCGGCCGTCCAATACGCCATCCCTCGGCCGTCCGCATTCTCGGCTAGCGCCGATGTAGGTCGGCGGAGCACAGCAAGAACAGCTAAGTCAGAAAGCGGGCTTCGGATGTTTGCCCCGCCTGTCCCGGCCTTATGGATGGCAATGCGACGATCATGATCCCTCCCTCGGGATTAGCGACACGGGTCAGCCTCGCCGTTCCAGTCAGGCGGGACTCGCGTCGAGACACAGTGCAACCCCCTCAAGACCCCAGCCACTGCGGTCGCACTTGAGCGCTCCACGGTCCTCTGGCTAGCCGAGATCACCCGGGACAGTCGTATCTCTAGCCGAACTCGCCCCGGCAACCCTATATCTGCTGCTAGTCGGCCGCTTAGAGGGCCGTCAAGAGGCGGGCTCACTGGTTCGGCGGCATTCGAGCCCAGCAGCAGAACATCGAACGCCGGGCGTCAGTGAGGACGCTCAGACATTGGGCACGGCGTGCTAGACCGCGATCCTCAAGCGTGCGGGCCATCGCGACTCACGGGCGTTCCGGTCAACGCGATAGACGGAATGCGACCAGCCCGGACATCGGTTGCCCGGCAGCGCAGGCGAGCCCAATTCTCTACGTCGACAGCCCGAAGATCACGCTGAGCACCAATCGCTTCAGAGAACCCGGCAACAGCAGAACAAAGCGATCTCTAAGCCGGCCCGTCCGCAAGGACCAACCTCGAAGCCAGAGTGCGACAGCAACGCAAGGCCACCGCTCCAAAAACCGACCAGGGTCGCGCCCAATGTTTCACGTGAAACGAAAACCAGCGGATAGCAGGAATGTAGGTACATTAAGCCGTACGCGAAACCGGCTTTTAGGGCATCCAAAACCGCCCAAGCTCGCAGCAGCCACCCACCAGAAATCCCAGGAGAATGGCTCTGACAGAACCGGATTCAGCCTCAAAAATCGGCCCACAAACAAAATCGGGGTGCGCGACCTCTCCGCACACCCCGAGCAGAACCAACCCCCGCGACCTACTCCTCGCCGCCGGCACCTTCCTCGTCGACACCGATCATGCCGACGATCCGCTCCAGGTCATCGACCGTCGCGAACTCGATCGTGATCTTGCCTTTGTTGCGGCCGATGTCGACCTTCACGCGCGTGTCGAAGCGGTCGCTCAACCGCTCCGCCAGATCGTTCAGGGCGGGCGCGTGAACCTTCGCCCGCCGGGTCGGAGCCGCCTTCTTGGCCGGCCCATCCGAGATCGCCAGCGACACCAGTTCCTCGGTCGCGCGCACCGACAGGCCCTCGGCCACGATCCGCAGCGCCAGCTTCTCCTGGGCCTCGGTGTCCTCGAGCCCGAGCAACGCCCGCGCATGCCCGGCCGACAGCACGCCCGCGGCCACGCGCCGCTGGACCGGAGCCGGCAGGTTCAGCAAGCGGATCGTGTTGGAGATCTGCGGCCGGCTGCGACCGATCCGCTTGGCGAGCTCCTCGTGCGTGGCCCCGAACTCCTCGAGCAGCTGCTGATAGGCGGCCGCCTCTTCGAGCGGGTTCAGGTTGGCCCGGTGAATGTTCTCGAGCAGCGCGTCCCGCAGCATGGCGTCGTCGCGGGTTTCCCGGACGATCGCCGGGATGGTCTCGCGCCCGATGGCCTGCGCGGCACGCCAGCGCCGCTCACCCATGACGAGCTCGTAGCGGCCGTCGCCGAGCTCCCGTACGACGATCGGCTGCAGGAAGCCGACCTCCTGGATGGAGGTCTTGAGCTCGTCGAGCGCCTCCTCGTCGAAGACGTGCCGCGGCTGCTTGGCGTTCGGCTCGATCGAGCCGACGGGCAACTCAGTAAAGCGGGCACCCGGTACGGGCGCCAGATCGTCAGCCGGAGCGGCCGGAGCGCCCGGAGCACCCGCAGCCGCCGCAGCAGCCGTCTCAGCCCCCGGCGACGCCATGAAGTGCGCAGCCGGCTCCGCGGAGGGCGGAGCGGTGTCCGCAGCAGGCGCCGACGGTGCCGGCGACGGATCAACGGCCGGCGCCGTGGGGATCAAAGCGCCCAGGCCGCGGCCCAGCCCGCCCCGCGGACGGTTCTTCATGCCGTGCCTCCCGTGTTGACGCCACGCATCGCGAGTTCCAGGGCGGCCTCGAAGTAGCTGGTAGCGCCCCTTGATCCCGGATCGTAGGTCATCACGGACTGGCCGTAGCTAGGAGCCTCCGACACGCGCACGTTACGGGGGATGACGGCGTTCAGCACCTTGCTGCCGAAGTGGTTCCGCACGTCCTGCTCCACCGCGTCGGCGAGGCGCGTGCGGCGGTCGTACATGGTCAGCAGGATTGTCGAGACGTCGAGCGTCGGGTTGAGGTGCTGGCGTACCAGATTGATGTTGTTGATCAGTTGGTTCAGCCCCTCGAGCGCGTAGTACTCGCACTGGATCGGGATCAGAACCTCCTGCGCCGCGCAGAGCGCGTTGACCGTCAGCAGGCCCAGCGACGGCGGGCAGTCGATGAAGACGTAGTCGAACTTCTCCGGGTGCGCCGCGATGGCCCGCGCCAGCCGCGACTCACGGGCGACGACCGAGACCAGCTCGATCTCCGCGCCGGCGAGGTCGATCGTGGCGGGCACGCACCACAGGTTCGGAATGCCCTCGACAGGCTGCGCCACCTCCGACAGCGGCACGTTGTCGATCAAGCAGTCGTACACATCGGGCACGCCGGCGTGGTGAGGGACGTTGAGGCCCGTGGACGCGTTGCCCTGAGGATCGAGGTCGACGACGAGAACACGGTTGCCGTGCAGCGCCAGGGCCACCGCAAGGTTCACGGTCGTGGTGGTCTTGCCGACGCCACCCTTCTGGTTCGCGACGCAGAGCACCCTCGGGTGGTCCGGGCGCGGCATGGTGATCTCGCCGCTCGGGTTGAGGATCTGCACAGCTCGCAACGCTTCCATGGCGAGCGGCGGATCGTCTTCATCCCGGCTCGGCGTTTCACGTGAAACATGCTCGTCCGCCGCGTCGGGGACGCCGGAGGATGGGGCACCAGACACGGGAGTGGACGAAACGGGCGTCGCAGAAACCGGCGCGGCCGACACGGGCACCGGCGACGAGGCTACCGCGGGAGGACCGGATCGAGGCGCGGGAGCAGGCCCGGACAGGCGCGACTCCTCGGCCTCCGAGGAGGACGGCGAAGACGGGGAAGCAGCCGGCGAGCCGTAGATCTGCCCGGGGTAACTGCTGCCCGCACGCGGAGCCGGCACACCCTCAGAAGTGTTGTATGCGCCACGCTGACTCATGCCGGGCTCTCGTTCGCGGTCGAGAGGTGACTCGGTTTCACGTGAAACACCGTACTCATGCACCGTTTTATCCCTGTTAGTGAGGAACGGGTCGGTCGGCGACACGTGCGTTCCGGCGGCAGAAGACCGGCACACACTATCGACGCCCGGCCAGCCTACGGCCGTCGGGCGAGCCTCGCCACGGCCATCCGCCCGATGAGGCATGTGCAACGTAGACACTCCCTCACCGTCGGGCGCCGCATAGACCATCACGCCCGGCACGAGCCGCAACACCGCACCAGCGGCGTCCCCACTTGCACGGCCCTGAGCGCCCGCGTCGTCGCCCACAACCCGGCCGGCCTCGCTGCCGTCCCGGCCATCCGACGCCGCTTCCGCTCCCCGCGAATCCTCCTCTTTTCCTGTACGCCGGCAGGCCCCACCCAACCGCAGCAGCGCCTCACCCGTGTCCCGGCTAGCATCGCCGTCCCGCCCACACCGAGAGCCCTCCGCGCGGCCTCCCAAAGCCCCCGCAGAAGCCTCACCATCATCAGCGCCGACATCACCCGCAACGGGCGCATCCAACCCCGCAGACGCCGCGACAAGGCCCGCCGGAAGAACAACCGCCGAGGACGCACTGACCGGCACACGCCCGGACGGACTCACCGACAGAGAAACAACAACCCCACCAGTCGGGAAGACGGCCGGGAAGACCGCCGGGAAGACAGCCGCGCAATCCGACGACCCGACCCCCGACGCGGTCTCCTGAGACCCGGCGCCAGCGGCCACGCCGGACCCGTGTGCCGGCCGCGCCGATAAGGCTTCGAGCGCAGGGCGCCCGTCCGGGTTTCCTATAGAGGAAGCCGGCGAAGAAGAGATGGCAGGGACGGCGGGCTGCCCGCCACCCCCGGTCTGTTGAGAGGAGCCCTCGTCGGGACGCTTCAGCTTCGCGTTTCGTTTGCGCGCGCCCCGCCTGGACATCTATCCCCTCCGCGGTCTCCCACGCCCGGATCCGCGGCTCGACGTCCGGCCGCGGGCCGGGCCTGCCGCCCCGGTGGACGGCTTCGGCCTGGACTGCACGACGACCTCCACCACCGTGGTGGGCGGGTCGATCAGGCCCTCCCCACACAGATGGATCACCGGTTCGGCGCCGCCCAGGTCGGCGAGCGCCTGCCGGTGCTCCGCGGCTTCCTCGGCGGCCGAGGCGCCTTTCAGCGCCAGCAGCCGGCCGCCCACGCGGGCCAGCGGAAGACACCAGCCGGCCAGCCGGTCGAGCGGGGCGACCGCCCGCGCGGTGACGATGTCGGCGCCGGCGGGGGGCCCGTCGACGACATCCTCCGCGCGGCCCCGTACGACCGTGACGGCCGCGTCGAGACCCAGTGCGGTCACCGCCTCCGACAGGAACGCGGTGCGTCGTGCCAGCGGCTCGACCAGGGTGATGCGCAGGTCCGGCCGGGCCACTGCCAGCACGATACCGGGCAAACCGGCACCAGACCCCACGTCGAACACCGAAGCGCCGATAGGGATGATCTCGGACACTACGGCACAATTCACCAGGTGCCGCTCCCAGATGCGCGGCGCCTCGCGAGGACCGATCAGCCCGCGCACGACCCCGTCCGTCACCAGCAATCGCGCATAGGCCTCGGCCAACCCGAGCCGATCCCCGAACACCCGAGCCGCCACGTCGGCGATCTCCGCAGGCGGCCCGTAGGACTCCGTCTCGGGCGCACGAAGAGGGGCCACCGCCGGCGTGGAAGGAGAAGCCACCGCCGGCGTCGACGAGGAGGGCGTGGCCGGCGCCGCGGAACGGGCACTTGAGCTACCCGAAGAGGCACGCTTCCCCGGGAAGGCCACCGGCCGCCGCGGCCCCCGCCGTACCCCTGAAGACTCCGGGAACGAAACCGGCCCGGGCGATCCCTCGCCCGGGCCGGCGTCCCCCGCGCGAGCGCGTGGGTCAGTCATCGTCAGTCCGCCACACGCACCACGATGCGACGGTTGGGCTCGACGCCCTCCGACTCGCTCTGCACGCCGGGGATCGCGTTCACCACGTCGTGCACGCACTTGCGCTCGAACGCCGACATCGGCTCCAGGCGCACCGGGTCGCCGTGCTCCTTCACCTTTTCCACAGCGTTGCGGGCCACCGCCGCCAGCTCCTTGCGGCGCGACGCCCGGTAGCCACCGATGTCGAGCAGCAGGCGCGAGGGGGAACCGGTCGCCCGGAAGATCGCCAGGCGGGTCAGCTCCTGAAGCGCCTCAAGCGTGGCACCCCGCTGGCCGACGAGCGGCTGAAGCCGGCCGCCCACCACCTCGACCATCGGGCGGCCCGCCGACACGAGCTCGTCGATGTCGCCGTCGTAGTCGAGGATGTCCAACAGCCCCTCGACGTAGTCGGCGGCGATCTCGCTCTGCCGGAACAGGTCGCCGTCCGAAGCCACGCTCTCCGATGTCTTCGTCTCTTCGGTGGGGGCCGCGGGCGCGTCGGCGGAGACTGACGATTCGGGCGTGCTGGTGTCGGTCACGATCTCATCTCCGTACTCAATCGGTCCGGACCTGCTCGGTCCGCTGCTTCCGCGGCGAGTAATCAGTGGTGCCGCGGGGAGGTCTCAGGAAGGGGAGCGCTCGGGCCCTGCCGTCAGACAGTGCCCGAGCCGCGATCATCCCTTGGGTTTGCTCGCCGGTCTGGCGCCCTTCTTGGGATTCACCGGTTTGGCACCGGGCTTCGGGGCCAGCGCCTTGGTGTCCACGACGGGCGGCTGCGGTTCCGGCTGGTTCTTCTTGCCGAACAGGCCACCGCTGCGGCCGGGCTGCACCGGGCTCTTCGGGGCGGCCGCGCCACCGGCGGGCTTCTTGGCCGGCGGGCCGGACGGGCGCGACGGCGCCGAGGCGTTCTTCTTGGCCATCTGCGGCGGCGGGAACTTCCGCAGCACCCACTGCTGCTGGGCCAGGGTGAACAGGTTGTTCGTGACCCAGTAGATGATCACACCGATGGGGAAGAGCGCACCCGAGACGAGCAGCGAGAGCGGGATGCCGTACAGCATCAGCCGCTGGATCATCTTCTGCTGCGGGTCCTCGGCCCAGCCGGTCTTGAGGATCATCTGACGGCTGGTGAGGTACGTGGTCGTCATCATGATCAGCACCAGGATGCCGGCGATGATCTTGACCGTGACGCCGTTCGCGTCCAGCGCGGCGAGCTCCGACGCGCTGGAGCCGAACTTCGCGGGCAGCGGCGCGGTGAACAGCGAGGCGTGCGTCGCGCTCTCGAACTGCTCGACGGTCCACCCGTACAGCGTCTTGCCCTGGTTCTCGGGGTTGAGACGGCGCAGGACGTGGAAGAGGCCCAGGAAGACGGGGATCTGCAAGAACATCGGAAGGCAGCCCATGAGCGGGTTGGCCTTCTCGGTCTTGTACAGCTCCATCATTTCTTTCTGGAGCGTTTCCCGGTCACCCTTGTGCTTCTCCTGCAGCTCCTTGACCTTGGGCTGCAGCGCCTGCATCGCCCGCTGGCTCTTGATCTGCTTGACGAAGACCGGGAAGAGGATGACCCGGACGGTCACCACCAGGAACACGATGGCCAGCACCCACGACCAGTTGGTGCCGAGCACCTTTGTGTCCGGGATTCCGATGAAGTCCCAGAGTGCATGCCAGCGCAGGAGGATCCACGAGATGGCGTAGTAGATCCAGTCGAGACTCAATTCAGGCTCCAGTCACATCGGCAGGACGGTGACGGATCGGGTCAGGTACCGGGTCGTACCCGCCAGGGTGGAAGGGGTGACAGCGCAGGAGCCGCCAGACCGTCAACCCCGTCCCTCGCACAGCACCGTGCTTGTGCAACGCCTCCAGGGAGTACGCGCTGCACGAGGGATAGAACCGACAGCGGGCCGGCAGCACCGGACTCACATACCGACGGTACGCGACGACCAGCGCGGTCAGCACTCGGGCGAGCACGCTCATCGCGGCCTCCGTGGCCTGCGCGCCGCCGCCAGCGCGCCGTCGAGATCGGCCGCCAGGGTCGCGAAGGACGCCTCGGCGGCCGGGGGCAGAGCCCTCACCACCAGCGTCGATCCGCCGGGCAGACCGTCCAACCGGGTCCGGACCAGATGCCGGAGCCGGCGGCGAACCTTGTTACGGATCACCGCGTTGCCGACGGCTTTGGATACGACGAAGCCGGCGCGCGCCGTGGAGGCTTGCACCGGCTCCTCGATAAGCAGATGAACGACCAGCGTCCCGCGACCGGCCCGACGGCCACCGCGGATCGCCGCGGCGAAGTCGGCGCTACGCCGCAGTCGCTGCGCCGCGGCCAGCACGACTACCTGGCCAGTCCAGGCCCGACAGGCGTCGGCTCAGGCCGACAGCTTGTCGCGGCCCTTGCTGCGGCGAGCAGCGAGAATGGCCCGCCCGGCACGGGTGCGCATGCGCAGCCGGAAGCCGTGGGTCTTGGCACGCCGGCGGTTGTTCGGCTGGTAGGTGCGCTTGCTCACGTCAAAACTCCGTCTTCGTACAACATCCAGGGGGCATCAAAGCTGCAAGACGCCACTTTAGCAGAACGCGGCGGAGCAACCGCTCGACCCTACGCAGGGCGGCCGCGCCGGTCAACCATATCCTGGATCGGCACGCCGACGACGAGTTGAGCAGGGAGATGACCGGGAAGAGGGGGCCTCGTCCGTCTGCGCGCGTTGTGAATCTTTTCCTGCGGTCGGGCGCTTGCTCGCCGATACGAGAGTTGATGCTGCGGCGACCTCGCTGTTAGCGTGCCCGTTTGCTGGTCATCAGCGGTGTGCGCATACCACGACGAGTCGGCCAAAACCAGACAAGCGGGTGAATCGTTCGGCACGGTGAGCCTGGGGAACCGCGCCATTTCAGGCTCCGGGATGTCTGCCGACCATCCGGCCGGGGAAGCGACCGCCGACGCGTGCACAGGGTTGTGGATAACCTGTGGACAGCCGGTGGCGCCGAGCGTCTCCAGCACGTTAAATGTGGTGCTGGGTTGGGGGAGACGTCGAGTGCCTGGAGGGCAACGACGAGCGGTAGAGCCGGACAAGGTCCACCGGGGGTCGGTGGCGATGGGGGTGGCGCGGCGGTGGCCGATCAGGTCGACCTGAGCGGTGTGTGGAAGGCGACGCTGGACGAGTTGGCCGACGAGATCTCGTCGCGCCAGCAGCGCGCGTACCTTCAGCTCACCCAGCTGCGCGCGATCGTCGAGGACACCGCGCTGCTCGCCGTGCCCGACGCCTTCACCCGCGACGTCATCGAGTCGCGCCTGCGTCCCGCGATCACCGAGGCCCTGAGCCGCCGGCTGAACAGGCCGATCCAGGTCGCCGTGACCGTCAAGCCGCCGGAGGACGGCACCGGCCTCCCCGGCAAGGTCTACGGCACTCCCGTCGAGGCGCCGGCCGAGGAGCCGATCGAGCCTCAGCCCCGCCACTACGCCGAGCCACCGCGCCCGCCCGAGCAGCCGGCCTACGACCCGTACCCGCCGGGCTCCGCCCAACGCCAGGCCCCCGGCTCGTACCCCCGAGGGGTTCCCGCCGCCCGCGGTGGTCAGGAAGCGCTCTTCGCCGACCCGCTGCCCCCGCCGCCCGCCCAGCCGCCGGCCACGTTCGGGCGACCCCCCGCCCCGATGAACGACAAGCCGGAGCCGAACGAGGCGCCGGTGCACCGCATGGCCGCCGACCCGTCGCAGCTGCGCGACAACCAGCGCCGTCCCGACGACCGCCCGACGCTGCTCGGCGCCGACCGCGACGACACGCTCCAGATGCGCGGCGGCGACAACGGTCCCGGCCGCGCCCAGCCCGACATCCGCCCGTCGAGCAACCCGCGCGGCACGAACGACGGCAACCGTCTCAACCCGAAGTACATGTTCGAGACGTTCGTCATCGGCTCGTCCAACCGCTTCGCGCACGCGGCCGCCGTCGCCGTCGCCGAGTCGCCCGCCAAGGCGTACAACCCGCTGTTCATCTATGGCAGCTCCGGTCTCGGCAAGACCCACCTGCTGCACGCGATCGGCCACTACGCGACCACGCTCGGCCATGCGCGAAGCGTCCGCTACGTGTCCACCGAGGAATTCACCAACGACTTCATCAACAGCCTGCGCGACGACAAGACCCAGGCGTTCCAGCGGCGCTACCGCGACGTCGACATCCTGCTGATCGACGACATCCAGTTCCTGGAAAATCGCGAGCGCACCCAGGAGGAGTTCTTCCACACCTTCAACACGCTGCACAACGCCAACAAGCAGATCGTCATCAGCTCGGACCGCTCGCCGCGCCAGCTGGCCACGTTGGAAGACCGCATGCGCACCCGCTTCGAGTGGGGCCTGCTCGCCGACATCCAGCCGCCCGACCTCGAGACCCGCATCGCGATCCTGCAGAAGAAGGCCGCCCAGGAGCGCATGTACGCGCCCGACGACGTCCTCGAGTTCATCGCGTCCCGCGTCTCCAACTCGATCCGCGAGCTCGAAGGCGCCCTCATCCGCGTGACCGCCTTCGCCAGCCTCACCCGCTCCCCGGTCCAGCTCGCTCTGGCCGAAGAGGTCCTCCGCGACTTCATGCCCGACGGCGCCGGCCCCGAGATCACCGCCGACCAGATCATGGTTTCCACAGCCGACTATTTCGGCGTGAGCCTCGAAGACCTCCGCGGCCACTCCCGCAGCCGCGTCCTGGTCAACGCCCGCCAGGTAGCCATGTACCTCTGCCGCGAGCTCACCGACCTCTCCCTGCCCCGCATCGGACAAGCCTTCGGCGGCCGCGACCACACCACGGTCATGCACGCCGACCGCAAGATCCGCCAGCACATGGCCGAACGCCGCTCGCTCTACAACCAGATCGCCGAGCTGACAAACCGCATCAAACAAAACACGTAACCACCATCCGGTACGCCTGCACGCGTCCACAACCGCAGGCACCCCGCCCCACCCGCAACAGCCCGCCAGTCGGTGGTCCGGCCGGCGAGGCGCCGCCGGGCTGTGCTGCCGTCCCCAGCTGTGCACAACCCCGCCCACGCCATCCACAGGCTCTCCTACAACGGTCTACCTGCGCAAACGCTCGCCGGCGCGCCCCTCACCGTGGCCGCTCCCCAACGCTGCGGCCAAGTTATCCACAGCCCCGGCCGGCCCGCCGCCGCTTCTCGTGCCATGAGCGCCGACAAGCTCGCCCGCCCGAGCCCAATCCACAGCGCCCAAGGTCACCCTCACCACGCTCAGAGCCGCGTTCGTCCCCATACCACCGTGGTTTTCCACACCCGATCGTGTCGCTCATCAGGACGATTTCGGCGTATTCCTCAGCCTTTGTCCCCAGCCTGTGCATAACTCTCGGCGCCCACCCTCAACGGCCCACAACGACACAGCCCCGAGCTGCCCGCACCCGCCAATTCGCCGACCTCGGGCCGCGAAGGCAGCGCTCCCACCGCCACGCCGCGCACGGCATACCCGGCGAGAGGCGCCATCACACGCACTCCAGGACCGCACTCAGCAGGCCACCCACACCACCGACGGTCAGCTGGCCGTCCACTGACACGGCGGTCAAGCCGGCCGCTCGGCGCACGTCGGTCAGCTGGCGCTCATCGGGCTAACGCTCATCGGGCTGTCGGTCAGCTGACGCTCATCGGGCTAACGCTCATCGGGCTGTCGGTCAGCCGGCGCTCACAGGGCGCCGGTCAGCTGACGCTCACAAGAACGCGCTGGGCGCTCAAGGATGTTGGGCCGGCCCGCCGCAGCGGCGCACGAGCCACGCCCGCAGCAGGGCACTGGCCACGCCGGCGACGACGCACTGGCCACGCCCGCGGCCCGCACTAGCCACGCCCGCGGCAGCGCACTCGCCACGCCCACCGCCGCGCAACCTCGCCGTGAGTGTCCGAGTTCGGTCAGCACGATGCCGATGCTGATCGGCGGCTGGCGCCCCCATGAACTCGTCGCCCGGCGAACTTGATGCCCACGAACTCGCCGTCACCCCGGTCCCCACGGCGACCGCCGCCCTCACCACGGCGACCGCCGCCCTCACCACGGCGACCACCGCCCTCACCGCAGCGACCACCGCCCTCACCGCAGCGACCACCGCCCTCACC
The DNA here is from genome assembly GCF_016862115.1 of Paractinoplanes deccanensis. Classification (GTDB taxonomy): domain Bacteria; phylum Actinomycetota; class Actinomycetes; order Mycobacteriales; family Micromonosporaceae; genus Actinoplanes; species Actinoplanes deccanensis. Next base: position 15,772 of record NZ_BOMI01000154.1, on the reverse strand, counting down.
GCAGCGACCACCGCCGCCCTCGCCGCGACCACCGTCACCCCGAGACCGCCGGCAATCCGGCGCCGCAGCGTCGCGAAGCCCACAGCGCCCGCCCTCCCCAAGGGGGAGCCCCCGCAGGTCATTCTCCTGGAAAACCGCCCCACAGCGCTCGAGCCCTGTGGACACGCAGCATTGTGGATAAGCTCCGCCGGCCGTCGAGATGTGCTGCGACAAGTCCAGGGAGACACGCCCCGCGGCAGACACGCGGGCACACGCGCACGCTCGTCGCCGGGCGAAGCCGCGAGCCCGTCCAGCCCTCGCCCGTGCGCCTCCCGGGCGGAAGTGCACCGGACGCACGCGCTCGTGCCGGGCGGAGGCGCACCGGGAACACGTGCTCGTCCCAAGCCGAAGTGCACCGAACGCACGCGCTCACCCCAAGCCGAAGTGCACCGAACGCACGCGCTCGCCCCAGGCGGGAGCACGCGCTCGTGCCGGCAGAGGCGCACCGGGAGCACGCACTCGTCCCAGGGTTATCCACAGGGCGCCACCCGATGCCCCGGACACCGGCTCTGAAGCCACAGCGAGACGCGCCCGAAGATCCCGCCCCGGGTCATCCATCCCAACGCTGGTTTGTCAACGCCGGAACGAAACGGTTTCGTGCCAACGTTTTCCACACTAATTCACAGGCCATCCCCAGGAGTTATCCCCAGCGGTGGAGAACGCCGCGGCCCGTTCCACACAGATGTGGACCGAGCCTGGGGAAATCGATGTGGACAGACACGGAGCGTCACAGTTGATCACACAGCCTGTGGAGGAGTGTGGATTTCCTGTTGAAGACTCTGGGGACGACGAGCCGGTAGCGTTGCTACGTCATCCACAGGGCGGGGGATAAAACCCGTGGATATCCGGTGGATAGCCGGTGGACAACGGTGGACAACCGGCCGTCGGGTCGGCGACTGTGGATCCAGACCCGGGTTTGTACCCTGGTTGCCCACATGTGAATCACCGGTGGATAACCCGCTGACCTGCAGGAACGCGAGTTCTCCACACTATGCACAGCCCCGATGAAGACGACTAGATATTTCTCTAAGACAACAAAAAGCAATCAACGGCGTTGTGGAAGTTGTGGGTGAGCCGCTCGCGGCCGTTGCCCGCAGGCTTGATCAGGAAAACCAGCACCGGGGCCGGAGGGACAGCGCTCCCCGGTTCGCAATAAGGTTCGTGGGGGTCGGAGCCAAGTACGAAGCCCCACTAGATGAGGAAGCGACGCGGAGGACAGCATGAAGTTCCGGGTGGAGCGAGACGCACTCGCCGACGCCGTGGCCTGGACCGCCAAGAGCCTGCCCAGCCGCCCGTCGGTGCCCGTCCTGGCCGGCGTCATGCTGCGCGTCACCGACAGCAGGCTCCAGGTCTCCGGTTTCGACTACGAGGTCTCCAGCCAGGTGACCGTCGAGGTGCAGGCCGACGCCGACGGCGCCGCCCTCGTCTCGGGGCGTCTGCTCGCCGAGATCACCAAGGCCCTGCCGGCCAAGCCGGTCGACATCGCCGCCGTCGGCGCCCATCTCGAGCTGGTCTGCGGCAGCGCCCGCTTCACCCTGCCGACGATGCCCGTGGAGGACTACCCGAGCCTCCCGGAGATGCCCTCCAGCGCCGGCACCGTCGACGCCGCGGCCTTCGCCGCCGCCGTGGCCCAGGTCGCCATCGCCGCCGGCCGTGACGAGACGCTGCCGATGATGACCGGCGTCCGCGTCGAGCTGAACGGCTCGACCATGGCGATGCTCGCCACCGACCGCTACCGGCTCGCCATGCGCGAGATGGAGTGGAACCCGGACGACCCCGAGATCAGCCTCAACGCGCTCGTCCCGGCGAAGACGCTCAACGACACCGCCAAGACCCTCGGCCCGCTCGGCGGCTCCGTCACGCTCGCGCTTGCGCAGGGCAACGCCGGCGAGGGCATGATCGGTTTCGCCGGCGGCACCCGCCGCACCACCAGCCGCCTGCTCGACGGCGCCAACTACCCGCCGGTGCGCTCGCTCTTCCCCGCGAGCAGCAACGCACAGGCCCAGGTCGGTGTCGCCGCGCTCGTCGAGGTCGTCCGCCGCGTCGCGCTGGTCGCCGAGCGGACGACCCCGGTGCTGTTGAGCTTCAGCGAGGACGGACTGGTGGTCGAGGCCGGTGGGACCGAGGAGGCTCGGGCCAGCGAGGCCATGGAGGCGACCTTCAGCGGGGAGCCGCTGACCATCGGCTTCAACCCGCAATATCTGATCGACGGCCTGCAGAACCTCGGCGCCCCGACCGCGGTGCTCTCCTTCGTCGACGCGTTCAAGCCAGCTGTGATCTCGCCCGCATCGGAAGAGGGCGAAATCGTCCCCGGATACCGCTATCTGATCATGCCGATCAGGGTAACGCGCTGATACTGGGCATGAGAGAAACGCACATCTAGGGGGAACACCATGCAGCTCGGCCTTATCGGTCTCGGCCGAATGGGTGGAAACATGCGCGACCGCGTTCGCGCGGCCGGTCACGAAGTGGTCGGCTACGACCACCACCCGGAGAACAGCGACGTGGCCAACCTGGCCGAACTGGTCGAGAAGCTCGCCGCTCCGCGGGTCGTCTGGACCATGGTCCCCGCTGGCAAGATCACCGAGGACACCATCAACGAGCTCGCGGAGCTGCTCTCCGAGGGCGACATCATCATCGACGGCGGCAACTCGAAGTTCACCGACGACGGCCCGCGCGCCGAGCGGCTCAAGGCCAAGGGCATCCACTACCTCGACGTCGGCGTCTCGGGCGGCATCTGGGGCAAGACCAACGGGTACGCGCTGATGGTCGGCGGTGACGAGGCCGACGTCCAGCACTGTCTGCCGATCTTCCAGGCGCTCAAGCCGGAGGGCGAGTTCGGCTTCGCGCACGCCGGCACGCACGGCGCCGGCCACTACGCCAAGATGATCCACAACGGCATCGAGTACGGCATGATGCAGGCGTACGGCGAGGGCTACGAGATCCTCATGGCCTCGGAGCTCGTGCACAACGTGCCCGCCGTCATCAAGAGCTGGCGCGAGGGCAGCGTCGTCAAGTCGTGGCTGCTCGACCTGCTCGACCGGGCGCTCGACGCGGACCCGGAGCTGGCACAGATCAAGGGCTACGTCGAGGACACCGGCGAGGGCCGCTGGACCGTCGACGAGGCCGTGCGCCTCGCCGTCCCCGCCCACGTCCTGGCCGCGTCGATCTTCACGCGCTTCGAGTCGCGTCAGGACGACTCGCCCGCGATGAAGGCCGTGGCAGCGCTGCGCAATCAGTTCGGCGGTCACGCCGTGAAGTCCGTCTGAGCAAGCCGTGTACGTACGCCGGGTCGAGTTGACCAACTTCCGCTCGTACGAGCGGGTCGCGGTTGATCTCGAGCCCGGCGTGTCCGTGCTGGTCGGCCAGAACGGCATGGGCAAGACCAACCTCATCGAGGCCCTGGGCTATGTGGCCACCTTGGACAGTCACCGGGTGGCCACCGATGCCCCGCTCGTCCGCGCCGGACAGCCCAGCGCCGTGATCCGCTGCGCGATCGTCCACGAAGGACGCGAGCTCCTGGTCGAGCTGGAGATCGTTCCCGGCAAGGCGAACCGGGCCCGGCTCAACCGCTCGCCCGTACGGCGGCCGCGGGAGATCCTCGGCGCCCTGCGCATGGTGCTCTTCGCCCCCGAGGACCTCGAACTGGTCCGCGGTGACCCGTCGGAGCGCCGGCGCTATCTCGACGATCTGCTGGTCGCCCGCCAGCCCCGCTACGCCGGCGTCCGCTCGGACTACGACCGCGTGATCAAGCAGCGCAACGCCCTGCTGCGCACCGCGTACCTGACCCGCAAGGTTGGCGGCAGCCGCGGCCAGGACCTGTCCACCCTCGCGGTCTGGGACCAGCATCTCGCCCACCACGGCGCTGAGCTGCTGGCCGGCCGTCTCGAGCTGGTCGCGGCCCTGGGGCCACATCTCACCAAGGCGTACGACGCGGTCGCCGCCGGGCGCTCGTCGGCCTCCATCGCGTACGCGGCGAAGCTCGGCGACAAGCTCACGCCGGACCGTCCCGCCCTCGAGCGCGCGCTGCTCGAGTCGCTCCAGGAGCGCCGGCCCGCCGAGATCGAACGGGGCGTCACGCTGGTCGGCCCGCACCGCGACGATCTCGCCCTGCACCTCGGCGAGCTGCCCGCCAAGGGGTACGCGAGCCACGGCGAGTCCTGGTCGTTCGCCCTGGCGCTGCGGCTCGCCGCGTACGACCTGCTCCGCTCCGACGGCATCGAGCCGGTGCTGGTGCTCGACGACGTCTTCGCCGAGCTGGACGCCGGCCGCCGCGACCGGCTCGCCGCCCTCGTCTCCGACGCCGCGCAGCTGCTGGTCACCTGCGCCGTCCCCGAGGACGTGCCGGCGGCCCTGAGCGGCGCCCGCTACGACGTGACCACCGGTGCGGTGACCCGTGCCTGACCACGACGACGACCCGGCCCTGCGCGACGACCGCACCCGCCACGACGACCTCGTCCGTGAGCGTGGCCGGCACGACGACCTGCTCCGCGAGCACCGCCCGCCCGCGCACGGCGACCGTCCCCAGCCGCCGTCCACAGCGGAGCGGTTCTATCCACAGGCCCACCGTGACAGCCTGGCCCGTGAGGAGCTGGGCGTCGCCGACGAGGGCTGGTACGCCGCCGAGTCCGCGGCCGCCGGCGACCCGGAGCCGGCGCGGTGGCGTACCGAAGATCCCGCCGAGCGCCCCGCTGGGCCTTCGGGAGGCGCCGAGGGTGGGTCACCCCAGGGTTCGGGCGCTTCAAGCGTGCAGGAGGGCGCTGAGGGCCCTTCGGGTCCCGAGCTCGCTCGCGCCGTGCTCGACGCCGCGCTCGCCCGGCGCCGTGAGAATGCCGCCCGCAAGCCCCGGCGCGCCGGGGCGGGCTCCGGCGGCGAGAGGCGCCCGCGCGGCTATTCCGGCCCGGGTCCCGACCCGCGCGACCCGCAGCTCTTCGGCGACGTGCTCCAGCGGCTCATGAAGGCCCGCGGCTGGGAGCGTCCCAAGGCCGAGGCCACCGTCTTCGGGGCCTGGGAGAAAGTCGTCGGCCCGGACATCGCCGCGCACAGCCGCCCGGTCAAGCTCGACGCCGGCGTGCTGACCGTCGAGGCCGAGTCCACCGCGTGGGCCACCCAGCTGCGGCTGCTCGCCGCCACCCTGCTGCGCAACATCGCCGGCGAGGTCGGCCACAACGTCGTCACCAAGCTCAACATCCACGGCCCCGCGGCGCCGTCGTGGAGCAAGGGCCCCCGCCGCGTGCAGGGCAGGGGCCCGCGGGACACCTACGGCTGAGCCGTCAGTAGTCGGCGAAGACCGCGAAGCCGCGCTCCGCGCAGCGGCGGTAGAACCCCGCCAGGATCGCCAGCTCGGAGCGGGCGAAGCTCCAGTGGGGAGCGTTGCCGGCGTCGTCGCGCAGGGCGGTCAGGCGCTGGTCGAGCCAGCGCAGCTGCTGTTCGGCGAGGCGGCCCGCGGAGATCGCGTTGCGCATCACCTCGGCGACCGTGTCGAAGGTGACCAGGTCGCCGTACTTCTCATGGCCTTCGACGAAGCGCTCGAGTCCACCGGCGATCCAGGCGCAGCCGTCGGGGTCGATCACCGGGTCCTCGTCCTCGGCGGCCGCCTCGGTGGCGTAGAGGACGCCGTCCAGGCCGAGGAGCAGGTCCACCAGCTCCGTGTACGCGGTCGCGCGCACCGTGCCGGTCTTGGCGATGTGCAGTGCCAGCGCTCCCGTGGGCGCGGCGATCTCGGGGGCGTCGGCGATCGCCCCGAAGTCGACGAACTCGGCGGGAGCTACCGGGTCGTAGTACTGGTTGGTCCGCGGCCAGTGCACCGCGACGTTCTCCAGCCCCTTGTCGTGCGCCATTGGGGGCCATCCCTCCTAGACCATTCGCGGCCGTCCGGCCAAGCACCGGCCCGCGCGGGGAGGTTACGACACAAACCCCCGCCGCTGGGAGGCAGTGTGGCAGCGCGTGGCCGCGCGGCCCGGCAGGCGCGCCCCACGGGCCGACGGCCGGATTACTTGTCGTTGCGCCGGGTGCGTCTTCCGTGTAGGGGAGGGCTTGGGGCGGACCCCAAATCCGGCTACGGCAATCTGAGGCACCCGGAAGGGGTGCCGGACCCTCGTCAACTCGTTTCGGCGGAGTAGAATCGACGGAGACCGGGAAAACTTGAGTATCAGGATCGCGGACGGCCGGGAACGGGCGCCTGCGGTCACGCTACGCGGTTTTTCCAGCCGATCACGATCCGCGGGCCTGCCGCGGCGACCGGCGAGCACGGTTCCACCGGTGGTCCGCTCCTCCCCGCGGGTTGTCATCTGTGGTTCTCCCTGCCTGCCGCCGCCCGCCGCGCGCCCGCCCTCCCCGTGTCGGGCCTCACGGTCCGGCACGAGAAAGTGGCCGAGGGTGACAGACAACAACCAGGAATACGGTGCCGGTTCGATCACCGTTCTCGAGGGCCTCGAGGCGGTCCGCAAGCGCCCGGGCATGTACATCGGTTCCACCGGCGAGCGCGGTCTGCACCACCTGGTCTGGGAGGTCGTGGACAACGCCGTCGACGAGGCGATGGCCGGCTACTGCGACACCGTCGACGTGGTCCTGCTCGCCGACGGCGGCGTCTCGGTCACCGACAACGGCCGTGGTTTCCCCGTCGACCTGCACCCGAAGCTGAAGAAGCCGGGCGTCGAGGTCGCGCTGACGATCCTGCACGCCGGCGGCAAGTTCGAGGGCACGGCCTACAAGGTCTCCGGCGGCCTGCACGGCGTCGGCGTCTCGGTCGTGAACGCGCTCTCCACCAAGATGCACGTCGAGATCCACAAGGACGGCTTCGTCTGGCGGCAGGACTACACCGCGTCCAAGCCGAGCCCGCTCGAGAAGGGCGAGGCGACCTCCACCACCGGCTCGACGGTGCAGTTCTGGCCCGACCCGGCGATCTTCGAGACCGTCGAGTACGACTTCCAGACGATCTACCGGCGCCTCCAGGAGTACGCGTTCCTCAACAAGGCGCTGACGATCAACTTCACCGACGAGCGCTCGGTGGACGAGGAAGGCAACCACCGCAAGGTCACCTTCATGTACGCGGACGGCATCTCCGACTTCGTCCGCCACCTCAACGCCACGAAGAACCCGATCCACAAGTCGGTCATCGACTTCGGCGCCGAGTCGGCCGAGGAGGGCATGGCCGTCGAGGTCGCCATGCAGTGGAACGAGTCGTACGGCGAGTCGGTCTACACGTTCGCCAACTCGATCAACACGCACGAGGGCGGCACCCACGAAGAGGGCTTCCGCGCGGCGCTGACCAGCATCGTCAACCGGTACGGCGCCGAGAAGAAGTTCCTCAAGAGCGACGAGAAGCTCTCCGGCGAGGACATCCGCGAGGGTCTCGCCGCGATCATCTCGGTCAAGCTGGCCAACCCGCAGTTCGAGGGCCAGACCAAGACCAAGCTCGGCAACACCGACATGAAGAGCTTCGTGCAGCGGGTCGCCAACGAGCAGCTCGCCGACTGGTTCGACCGCAACCCCACCGACGCCAAGATCATCATTACCAAGGCGTCGCAGGCGGCCCGGGCACGCATCGCCGCGCAGCAGGCGCGCAAGCTGGCCCGGCGCAAGTCGCTGCTGGAGTCGGGCTCGATGCCGGGCAAGCTGGCCGACTGCCAGTCGACCGACCCGCGGGTCTCCGAGCTGTTCATCGTCGAGGGCGACTCGGCCGGCGGCTCGGCCAAGCAGGGCCGCGACAGCCAGATCCAGGCGATCCTGCCGATCCGCGGCAAGATCCTCAACGTGGAGAAGGCCCGCATCGACCGGGTCCTCAAGAACAACGAGGTTCAGGCGCTGATCACCGCGCTGGGCACCGGCATCCACGACGACTTCGACATCGCCAAGCTGCGCTACCACAAGATCGTGCTGATGGCCGACGCCGACGTCGACGGCCAGCACATCCAGACGCTGCTGCTCACGCTGCTGTTCCGCTTCATGCGGCCGCTGGTCGAGCAGGGCCACGTCTACCTGGCCTCCCCGCCGCTTTACAAGATCAAGTGGAACAAGCGGGGCGACGACGCGCAGTACGCGTACTCCGACCGCGAGCGCGACGGCCTGATCGCGCTGCGCCAGCAGAAGAAGCCGAACGCCAAGCCCGACGACATCCAGCGGTTCAAGGGTCTCGGCGAGATGAACTTCCACGAGCTCTGGGACACGACGATGGACCCGGCGACGCGCACGCTGCGTCAGGTCACGCTCGACGACGCCGCGGTGGCGGACGAGTTGTTCAGCGTCCTGATGGGCGAGGACGTCGAGGCGCGGCGCTCGTTTATCCAGCGCAACGCCAAGGACGTGCGGTTCCTGGACATCTAGGTTGCCGAGTATCCACAGCGTCCCCCGGCTTTCCACAACGTTATCCACAGCGATACGTGTGCTTTCGCCGTACTTGTCTGGTTTCACCTTGAGTAAGGGTTAACAGTGACTGACACTCCCGAACCCCCCGACGGCGACGACATCCCGGAGGCGACCGGTGGCGTGACCCAGCGCGTCGAGCCCGTCGGCCTCGAGGTCGAGATGCAGCGGTCGTACCTCGACTATGCGATGAGCGTCATCGTGGGTCGCGCGCTGCCCGACGTCCGCGACGGCCTCAAGCCCGTACACCGCAAGATCCTTTACGCGATGTACGACTCCGGCTTCCGGCCGGATCGCGGCTACGTCAAGTGCGCGCGCGTCGTGGGCGACGTGATGGGCAACTACCACCCGCACGGCGACTCGTCGATCTACGACGCCCTCGTGCGGATGGGGCAGCCCTGGTCGCTGCGCTACCCGCTGATCGACGGCAACGGCAACTTCGGCTCGCCGGGCAACGACCCGCCGGCGGCCATGCGCTACACGGAGTCGAAGCTGTCGCCGCTGGCGATGGAGATGCTGCGTGACATCGACGAGGACACCGTCGACATGCAGGACAACTACGACGGCCGTACGCAGGAGCCCACGATCCTGCCGTCGCGCTTCCCCAACCTGCTGGTCAACGGGTCCGAGGGCATCGCGGTCGGCATGGCCACCAAGATCCCGCCGCACAACCTGCGCGAGATCGCCGGAGCCGTGCAGTGGGCGCTCGACAACCCCGACGCCGACGAGGCCACGACGCTCGACGCGCTGCTCGAGATCGTCAAGGGTCCCGACTTCCCGACGTACGGCCTCATCGTCGGCCAGCAGGCGATCCAGGACGCGTACCGCACCGGCCGCGGCTCGATCCGCATGCGCGCCGTCGTCGAGGTCGAGGAGGACCAGCGCGGCCGGCCGTGCCTGGTCGTCACCGAGCTGCCCTACCAGGTCAACCCGGACAACCTCGCGGAGCGCGTCGCCGAGCTCGTCAAGGAGGGCAAGCTCACCGGCATCGCCGACATCCGCGACGAGTCCTCCGGCCGTACCGGCATGCGGCTGATCCTGGTCCTCAAGCGCGACGCGGTCGCCAAGGTCGTGCTGAACAACCTGTACAAGCACACGCAGCTGCAGGAGACGTTCGGCGCGAACATGCTCGCCCTGGTCGACGGCGTGCCCCGCACCCTCAACCTGGCGCAGTTCATCCGCTTCTACGTCGAGCACCAGATCGAGGTCATCCGCAGGCGTACGGCGTTCCGCCTGCGCAAGGCCGAGGAGCGCGCGCACATCCTGCGCGGCCTGGTCAAGGCGCTCGACGCGCTCGACGAGGTGATCGCCCTGATCCGGCGCTCGCCGACCGTCGACGACGCCCGGCAGGGCCTGATGCAGCTGCTCGAGATCGACGAGGTGCAGGCCGGCGCCATCCTCGACATGCAGCTGCGCCGCCTGGCCGCCCTCGAGCGCCAGCGGATCATCGACGAGCTGGCAAAGATCGAGATCGAGATCGCCGACCTCAAGGACATCCTCGCCAAGCCGGAGCGGCAGCGGGCGATCGTCTCCGAGGAGCTCGGCGAGATCGTGCAGAAGTACGGCGACGACCGGCGCACGCAGATCATCCCGTTCGACGGTGAGGTCTCCATGGAGGATCTCATCGCGCGCGAGGACGTTGTGGTGACGATCACACGTACCGGTTACGCGAAGCGTACAAAGATCGATCTTTATCGATCGCAGAAGCGCGGCGGCAAGGGCGTGAGCGGCGCATCTCTGCGCCAGGACGACATCGTGTCGCACTTCTTCGTGATCTCGACGCACGACTGGATGCTGTTCTTCACCAACAAGGGCCGCGTCTACCGCGCCAAGGCGTACGAGCTGCCCGAGGCCAACCGGTCGGCAAAAGGCCAGCATGTGGCCAACCTGCTCGCCTTCCAGCCGGACGAGCACATCGCCCAGGTCATCCAGATCCCCAACTACGAGGTCGAGCCCTACCTTGTGCTCGCCACCAAGAATGGCCTCGTGAAGAAGACCCGCCTCGCCGAATTTGACTCCAACCGCAGCGGTGGCATCATCGCCATCAACCTGCGGGAGGACGACGAGTTGGTGGGCGCGGCCCTGGTGGCACCCGAGAACGATCTGCTGCTGGTCTCCAAGCGGGCCCAGGCGATCAGGTTCAACGCCACGGACGAGGCGCTGCGCCCGATGGGGCGGGCCACGTCCGGGGTGATCGGCATGCGTTTCAGCGACAGCGATGAACTCCTCGCGATGGAAGTCGTTCGCGAGGGCATGGATGTGTTGGTCGCCACCGACGGTGGGTATGCGAAGCGCACGCCGATCGAGGAGTATCCCGTACAAGGCCGGGGCGGCAAGGGCGTCCTCACCGCGAAAATCACGGAGCGTCGTGGTGGACTGGTGGGGGCTCTCGTGATCAGCCCGGAGGATGAACTATTTGCCATCACCAGCAATGGTGGTGTCATCCGGACTCCCGTGAAGCCTGTACGGCGCACGAGGGATCGGAACACAATGGGGGTCAAGCTGATGGACCTCCCAGAAGGTGTAACCATCGTGGCGCTTGCTCGCAATGCCGACGAGCCTGACGAACAGGACTAGTTGATGCCGGAGACACAGGCGAAGTCGGGGGCCACGGGGAGCTCAGCGACTCCGGACGAGGCGGCCAAGAAGGACGCCGCCAAGAACGGACGCGAGTCAGCCGCGGCTCGTGCGGCGGCCCCCGCCGAAGCCCCGTCCCCGCCGAAGTTCACCCGGGCGCCGGGCATGGCCCCGCCCCCCGGTGAGCCCAACGCCGAAAGTGACGACACGAAACGCTCCGGCGGCATCGTGAAGGGCTCGGCCAGTGTGCCGACCGTCACCAAGGGCAAGGGCGCTGCCCCCGGCAGCACCTCGGGACGTGTCAGCGTGCCCGGCGCCGCCAAGCCCGGCGGCGTCGGCACCGGCCCGCAGCAGCGCCCCGGCGGCGCCGCTCCCGCGCCGGCGCCCGGGCAGACCACCAGCGGCAAGGCCCGCCCCGCCGCCGGCCCGCAGCAGCAGCCTCAGGGCGGCAACGCGGTCGGCGCGGCCCGGGTCACCGAGGCGGTCCGCTCGGCACGCACCACGGTCACCTCGGCGGCCGCACGCGGCCCTCGCCGTGCCCGGCTCAACCTCAAGCGGATCGACCCCTGGTCCGTGATGAAGTTCTCGTTCGCCGTCTCCGTCGTGCTCTTCATCGTCGTGGTGGTCGCCACATCGGTGCTCTACCTGGCCCTCGACGCCATGGGCGTCTGGGGCGAGGTCAACACCAGCCTGAAGGAGCTCGTCACCGCCACCGGCAGCGACGACGCCTCCTCCAGCGGCGGCTTCCAGATCACCGCATGGGGCGTCATCGGCACATCCATGCTGATCGGAGCCGTGAACGTCGTCCTGTTCACCGCCCTGGCCACCCTCGGCGCGTTCATCTACAACGTCTGCGCCGACCTGGTCGGCGGCGTCGAGCTGACCCTCGCCGAGCGGGACTAGACACCCAGGCACCGGGTTGGGGGCCACCCCCGTTTTGGCAGCCCCCAACCCAGTGCGGTAACCTTCGGTGTCGCTTCTGAGGGGCTATAGCTCAGTCGGTTAGAGCGCAGAGCTGATAACTCTGAGGTCGCTGGTTCGATTCCAGCTAGCCCCACGCGCGACAGGCGTCCTGTGTCCGCAAAAAGCGCGGACCCAGGTCGCTTGTCATATCTGCCTGGGGGCGACCCCCCAGACCCCCACGTTACGGTGGGCACGGTGGGTGCGTCGCTTCCGCTGGGGGATGCAGGGCCGCTGACTAGTTGGGGGTTGTGATGCTGAAGAAGCTCCTCATCGTGGCTGGGATTGTTGGCGCGGCGGCTCTGGTTTTCAAGAAGGTCAAGGCGTCTAGTGATGAGCGGGCGCTCTGGCACGAGGCGACCACCTCGCCCGACCTTCGGTAAGAGGCCGGCTGGTCTGGGGGCCCTAGCTCAACTGGCAGAGCACCGCCTTTGCAAGGCGGGGGTTAGGGGTTCAAGTCCCCTGGGCTCCACAAGCGCAACAACAACAAACAAGACGGCTTCTGGATCTGCGAAGCAGACAGGGGCCGTTTGCTTTTGGGCTCGGGATCACCCAAGCCTGTCCTTGAAACCCGATCCCAGCAGCGCTGGCCGGGGTCTGGGGCAGAGCCCCAGGGTCTTCCCGTGATCTAATCTCCGCCGTGCACCGCCGACACCTACTCGGACTAGCAGCCCTCGGGCTGCTGTCGGCGTGCGGAGAAAAGCAGCCCACCCCCAAACCGGCGGCGACCAAAAGAGAAGCCACCGCGGGAGACTACGACTGGTTCACCCAGGTGCAAGACCTCCGCAAGGGCTACTGCTTCCTCTGGGTGGCGAACACCAAGCCCCAAGAAGCCCTGCGACGCACGCGCGGCAAGGAACTCGAGCGCATCGCCTGGCGGCAGCTGGTGGGCGCCGGCGACGGTCAGCGCGTGCCTGGGGACAAGTACTTCTTCGGCGTCACCCGCATCGACACGTGGTCCCTGGTGATCGAGGACAACGGCACGCTGGGCCTGGCGGACCAGCTGCTCTCCGAACTCTCCGTCGGCACGAGGCTCGTGTGCAACTACCGTGAGGCGGGCGGCCGCGGTCGTTTCCTCGTCGTGGCGGACCGCGTCGTCGAGCTGGAGTTCGACCCCGGCAACGCCGGCAAGAGGCTCGGCACCCGGGCCGCCGACTTGGCGCCGGAGATCGCCGAGGTGGGGTTCACGGCCGGTGACAGCCAGGCGGCGGCGTTTGCGCTTGCTGAGCGGCTCACCGGCGTACCGCTGACCCTGGATCTTTTGCAGGAGCGGACGTATCTGTTCAGCGCCGCGCCGCGGTGAAAGAGGCATCAGCCGTTCGGTTGTTGCAGTCCCGATTCGCGCGGGACAATATCCACGTGTGACGATGCGCACAGCGGAGTTTCTCACCATCGGCGAGGCCGCGGTTCTGATGCGGTTCCCGCGGTGGCGCGTGCTCGATCTCTGTGCGCGCGGGCTTCTGCCGTACGTCAGCGTCGGGTCGCAGCGGCGGGTGCGCCGGTCCGATGTGGAGGCTCTGATTCACCCCGTGCTCGACCGTGAGCAGACCGAACAGCTGTGGCTTCATCGGGCCGTCGCGGCCAAACTGGCGGCCGATCCGGCGGCCGTGCTGGCCGCGGCGGCGATCAATCTGCGGCGGCTGCGGGATCTGCACCCGGCCGGGCCCGAATGGATGTGGCTCGATCGCTGGGACGTGCTGCTCGACGCGGGCGTGTCGACGGTCATAGACGCGCTGACGTCGCCGGCGGACTATGCGGTAAGGCTGCGCAGCGCGTCGCCGTTCGCCGGGGTGCTGTCCGAGGCCGAGCGGCGAGCGGCTCTCCACGCGCTCGCCGAAAGCCGCCGTGAGCAGGCAAGACCCTTACGGCTGGACACGCTTGCGCGGGTCATGCGCGCAGTGTGAGTCGTCGATCACAAAGTAGATCAGGGTCTTATGTATCTCGCGGATCCGGGCAGATAGTTGATCGGTCAGGCGCGCCCCCGGGAGGTACCGATGCCGACGACTATCCCGCATCTGAACACCGCGACCAGGCTCAAGGACCTGCTCGAGTCGCTGCTCCAAGCGCCGATGCCCGTGCGCTTGCGAGCCTGGGACGGCTCCGAGGCCGGGCCGGCCGACGCGCCGGTGCTGATCATCCGCAACAAGCGCGCGCTGCGCCGGATCATCTGGCAGCCGAACGAGCTGGGGCTCGCCCGGGCGTACGTCTCGGGTGAGATCGACGTCGACGGTGACCTCTACGAGGCGCTGACGCGGCTCGCCGCCCTGATCTGGCGGGCGCCCGACCTGCGGGACGTCCCGATCCGCTCGGTCTTCGGCGACCTGGTGCGGCTCGGGGTGCTCGGCACGCAGCCGAAGCCGCCGATCGAGGAGATGGTCGTCACCGGCAGCCGGCACAGCAAGCGCCGCGACCGGCAGGCGATCAGCCACCACTACGACGTCGGCAACGACTTCTACCGCATCGTGCTCGGCCCGAGCATGGTGTATTCCTGCGCCTACTGGACCTCCGACGAGCCCGGGTACGGCCTGGCGGACGCGCAGCGCGACAAGCTCGACCTGATCTGCCGCAAGCTCGGCCTCGAACCGGGCATGCGCCTGCTCGACGTCGGCTGCGGGTGGGGCAGCCTCGCCATTCACGCCGCCCGCGACTACGGCGTGCGGGTGCTCGGCATCACGCTCTCCACGGAACAGGCCGAGTACGCCCGCAAGCAGGTCGCCGAGGCCGGCCTCACCGAGCAGGTCGAGATCCGCGTGCAGGACTACCGCGACCTCGACGACGGCCCGTTCGACGCGATCTCCAGCGTGGGCATGGCCGAGCACGTCGGCACCGGTCCCTACCGGGACTACGCGCAGATCCTGTACAGCCAGCTCAAGCCCGGCGGCCGCCTGCTCAACCACCAGATCGCCCGGCTGCGCCTGCCCGAGAAGCAGCCGCACCAGCAGCGTTCCTTCATCGACGCGTACGTCTTCCCGGACGGCGAGCTGGCGCCGATCGGCACGACGGTCACGCTCCTGGAGGAGGCCGGTTTCGAGGTACGGGACGTGCACGCGCTCCGCGAGCACTACGGCCGCACGCTGCGCGCGTGGGTCGCGAACCTGGAGGCCGACTGGGCGGAGGCGGTCCACCTCACCAGTGACGGCCGTGCCCGGGTGTGGCGGCTCTACATGGCGGCCTCGGCGCTCGCTTTCGAACAGGCACGAATCGGTGTGAACCAGGTTCTTGCGGTCAAGGAGCACCGGGACGGCACGAGCGACATGCCGGCTACCCGGAGTGCTTATTCGGTCTGATCGATGCCGTCACCGGGCGGATGTCCTTTTCGGTCGGTGACGCTTTGATTACGCAGGAACGAATCCGGACGTTATCCACAGCTTCTCGGCCGGTCCTGCGGGAACACAGCGGGGCCGGTTAGCCTGCGATCGTGAGCGAACGAAAACGGGCCGCCGCCGTGATCGTGCGGGACGGCCGCGTGCTGATGGTGCACGAGCGCAGCCGGCGATCCGGTGGCGGCGAGTGGTGGACCTTGCCGGGCGGCGGCCTCGAGCCCGGTGAGACCGCCGAGCAGGCCGTCCGGCGGGAGGTCTTCGAGGAGACGGGCCTGGTGGTCAGCGAGGCCCGGCACATCCTCGAGATGCCCTACCCGTCGGGCATGACATCGGTGTTCTCGGTGACCGTGGCCGACGGCGAGCCCCGCGTGGGCGTCGACGACGGCATCGGGCCGGAGATGCTGGGGCTCGACTGGCTGCCCGCCCCGGAGCTCCCCATCGAGACACACGGCGGCGTGCCCGTTCCGCCGATGATCGTCGTGCTGCCCACGGCCTGACCCGCAGGGGCC
>NZ_BOMI01000153.1 GCF_016862115.1 Paractinoplanes deccanensis | reverse complement strand
GCGCCGCGCCTCCGTCGGAGCGGAGGCGGCGGCGACATGGTTCGACGCCGCGGTTTCGAGCCGCGCCGCGGCGGGGTGGCGCTTTGTCTCGCCGCCCGGCTCAACCAGCACCGACCGCTCCTCCGCCGGCGCCCGATGAGCCTCAGCCGACACCAGACGGGTCTTGGCCGGCACCGCGAGGGTCTTGGCCGGCACCGCGAGGGTCTCGGCCGCCATGGTCCGGTCCTCGGGCATCCCGGCTCGGCTCTCGGCCGGCGTCGCGTGGCCGTATGCCGGCGCGTGAGCCCCGGCCGGGGCTGCGGGGGTGCGGCCCGCGACAGCCTCGTTCTCGGCCGGCAGGACGGGGACGCCACGGGGGAGGGTGGGAGTTTCGGCCGGCGGGGCGGCGACGGTGGGCGTTTGGGCCGGCCGGGCGGGGACGCCACCAGGGATGGTGGGGGTCTTGGCCGGCGCGACAAGGACGGGGGTTTCGGCCGGCGCGACAAGGACGGGGGTTTCCGCCAGCGAGGTGGGGACGGGGTTTTCGGCCGGTGAGGCGAGGGCGTCATCAGGAACGGTGTGGGTTTCGGCCGGCGTGGTCCGTGAGGCGCGCCCGGACGGCGCTGTCGCGGCGGCTCGGCGGCGTTCGGTGACGAAGTAGACGCAGCCGGCGGTGTAGGCGGCGGCGAGGCCGAGCCCCACGAACCGCTCCGGCCCGGGCATCACGATCGCGAGGATCAGGGAGAGCTCGGCCCAGGTTCCGAGCAGCACGGCGTTGGCCGTGTCGGCGCGGCGCCAGCGCGGCGGCGAACCCCGTCGGGCCTGGCGGCTGATCTCGACGGCCAGCGCGTGGCCCAGTCCGGCCGTCAGCAGGACCAGCAGGAACGTGGCGAAGACCGAGTGCGTGCCGCCGCCCGAGGCGGCGGCCATCGCGGTACCGCCGGCCAGCAGGGCCAGGCCGCTGACGGTCCCGACTCGGGCGCTACGACGTTCCTCCACAGCCTCTGATAGTCGGCACTTTTCGGCGCCGCCTGAGGGATAGCACCCCTGGAGAGGGGCAGGACTACCTGGCGCCGAGGTATTGAGCGAGGATGGCGAGCGTGATGGGAAGCCTGAAGCTCGAACCCGCCCTGTCCCGCCCCGACCTCCTGGCCGCCCCGGTTGCCAAGGCGCTGGCCGTCTGGCCCGAGGACGCGCCGATCGACGCCGATCAGGTGCTGGTCGCCGCGATCGACCCGGAGCTCGCCGACACGGCGGCCTTCTGCGAGGCGTACGAGGTGGGCCTGGAAGTGTCGGCGAACTGCGTGATCGTGGCCGGCCGCCGTGGCGAGGTGACCCGCTACGCCGCCTGCATCGTCCTGGCCACCACGCGGGCCGACGTGAACGGCGTGATCCGCCGCCACCTCGACGTGCGCAAGGCGAGCTTCGCGCCGATGGACGACGCGGTGCGGCTGACCGGCATGGAGTACGGCGGCATCACCCCCATCGGCCTGCCCGCGGACTGGCCGATCCTGGTCGACTCCCGGGTTGCCGCCGCGCCGCACGTGATCGTCGGATCGGGCGTGCGGCACAGCAAGATCGCGATCGCGGGTCCCGCGCTGGGGGCGCTGCCGGGCGCCGAGGTGATTCAGGACCTCGCCAAGTCCATCGACTGACGTTGATCCCGTTTCACGTGGAACGTCATCGACCCGCGTCGACGGCCTCGCGGCGGGCGATCTCTTCGAGGGCGGCCAGGATGGTTGCGGAGTCCTGGGCGCCCTGGATCGCGTACTTCCCGTCGACCACGAGGAACGGCACGCTTGAGATGCCCAGCTCGCGGGCCTCGTTGAGGTCGGCGTTGACCGCGCTCGTGCCGGCGTCCGTCTCGAGGTAGGCCGCGGCGGCCGCGGCGTCCAGGCCGATCGAGCCGGCCACCTCGGCCAGCGCCCGCCGGGAGCCGACGTCGACGCCGCCGGTGAAGTAGGCCCGCTGGAGGGCGTCGAGCATGTCGGCCTGGCGGCCCTGGCTCGCCGCCCACGCGAGGAGCCGGTGGCTGTCGAACGTGTTGGCCGCGACCGCCCGGTCGAAGTCGAGTGTCAGGCCCTCGGCCGCGGCGATCGCGGTCACGTGGGCGAACATCTGCTCCGCGTCGCCGAGCTTCGCCGCCACCGCCTGCTTGATCGGCAGCGGCGCGGGCACGGGGGAGGGGTCGAGCTGGAACGCCCGATAGGTGACCGTCACGTCGCCCGGGTGCTCGGCCAGCGCTCTTTCGAGACGGTGCTTGCCGAGGTAGCACCACGGGCAGACGACGTCGGCCCAGACCTGGATGTCCACGCGCCGGCCCCTACCGCGCCGCGACCTGGGCGGCGACCTGCCGCTTGAGCCGGGCCAGGATGGCCGAGCCGCCGCGGATGCGCAGCGGGCTGATCGCCTGGGCCAGGCCCATGCGCGCGTAGAGGTCGTCGGGCACGGCGAGGATCTCGGCGGTCGTCGCGCCCTCGAGACCCTCGGCGAGGATGCCGGCGAAGGCCCGCGTCGTGGGCGCCTCGGGCGGGCAGTCGAAGAAGGTGACCACGGTGTCGTCCGGCTGCACCGTCGCCTTGAGGAAGAACTGGGTCTGGCACTCCGGCACCTGCTCCATGCCGTCGTGCCCGGCCAGGTCGGCCGGGAGCGGCGGCATGGAGTCGGCGAACTCGAGCAGCATTTCGAGCACCACGTCGCGTGGCGCCGAGGCGAACTCGTCGACGATCTCGGCGAGCTTCGGGGGCATGTCGGTCACGGAAGCGACCCTACGCGGAAGATCTCAGGCCGGCGCGGAGGTGGGCAGCAGTGCCACGTCGCTGAGGCTGATGATGCCGACCAGCTTGCGGTCGGCGTCGCAGACCAGCAGACGGCGTACGCCGCGGTCGCGCATCGCCTGCACGGCCTCGTCGACGGTGGCCGACTGCTCCACCATGATCAGCTCGTGCGAGGTGATGTCGCCGAGCGACGTCGTCTTGACCGGCAGGTTCTCCGCGATCGCCCGCACCACGATGTCGCGATCGGTGACCAGGCCGATCATCGTCGGCCCCCGCGTCACCACGACGTCGCCGATGGCGCGGTCGCGCATCACCTGGGCGGCCTCGTCCAGCATGGTGGCCTCCGGCAGGTAGACGACCTGCCGGGTCATGACATCGGCGACCGATGGCCTCGCCATGCGCACACCTCCCGTGTTGTGAATGGAGTTACCCGAGTGCAGCAGTGATTACACGCGGTATGTCCGTGATCGACACCTCTTCCCGCGTGCCCGTGCGTCGATCGCGAAATTCGGCGTAGCCCTCGGCGAGCCGGCGGCCGACCACGACGGACCGGGGGACGCCGATCAGCTCCGCGTCGGTGAACTTGACGCCCGGCGACACGTTCGGCCGGTCGTCGACGAGCACGCGCAGGCCGGCCTCCACCAGGGCGGCGCCGAGCCGCAGGGCCGCGTCGACCTGGCCGTCCTTGCCGGCGGCGACGATGTGCACGTCGACCGGGGAGACCTCGTCGGGCCAGAGCAGCCCGCGCTCGTCGTGGTGCTGCTCGGCGATCGCCGCGACCGCGCGGGACACCCCGACGCCGTACGAGCCCATGGTGGGCCGCACCGGCTTGCCGTCGACGCCCAGGACCTCGACCCCGAAGACGTCGGTGTAGCGGCGGCCGAGCTGGAAGATGTGCGCGATCTCGATGCCGCGGCGGATGGTGAGCGAGCCGTCGCCGCAGGCCGGGCAGGGATCGCCGGCGCGGACCTCGGCGGCCTCGATCGTGCCGTCGGGCGTGAAGTCGCGCCCGGCCACCACGTTCACGGCGTGCTTGCCCGGCTCGTTCGCGCCGGTGAGCCAGGCGGTGCCGGGCGCGACCCGCGGGTCGGCGAGGTAGCGCGCCTTGATGCCCTGGGGGCCGATGTAGCCCTTGACCAGGTCGGGCCGGGCGGTGAAGTCGTCGAAGAGGGTCGCGGTGGCCGGCGCCAGCGCGGCGTCGAGCCGCTTCAGGTCGACCTCGCGGTCGCCGGGGACGCCGATCACGAGCAGCTCGTCCTCCCCGCCGGGGTGGTGGACGGTGACCACGACGTTCTTCAAGGTGTCGGCGGCCGTCCAGTCGGTGCGGCCGCCGAGCGCGCGTTCGTTGGCCAGGTCGACGAGCGACGCGATTGTCGGGGTGCCGGGGGTGTCGTGCACGGTGAGCGGGCCGTGGCTCTTCTCACGCACCCGCGGCACGGGTGTGACGACGGCCTCGGTGTTGGCCGCGAAGGCGCACACCGTACAGCCGACGAATGTGTCCTCGCCGACCTCGCTCACGGCCAGGAACTCCTCGGAGGCGGAGCCGCCCATCGCCCCGGAGACCGCCGAGACGATCGTGTGGTCGAGCCCCAGCCGGGCGAACGTGCGCTGATAGGCCGCGCGGACCTCGGCATAGCGAGCAGCGAGCGACTCGTCGGTGAGCGAGAACGAGTACGCGTCCTTCATCAGGAACTCGCGCCCGCGCAGCAGGCCGGCGCGCGGCCGGGCCTCGTCGCGGTACTTCGTCTGGATCTGGAACAGCAGCAGCGGGAAGTCGCGGTAGGAGCTCGTCATGTCCTGCACGAGCAGGGTGAACATCTCCTCGTGGGTGGGCGCGAGCAGGTAGTCGGAGCCGCGCCGGTCCTTGAGCGTGAAGATGTCGTCGCCGTAGTCCGTCCAGCGGTTCGTCGCCTCGTACGGCTCGCGGGGCAGCAGCGCGGGGAACGACACCTCCTGGCCGCCGATCGCGGCCATCTCGTCCCGGATGATGTCGCAGACCCGGTCGAGGACCAGCTTGCCCAGCGGCAGCCACGTGAATCCACCCGGCGCGGCGCGGCGGACGTATCCGGCGCGCAGCAGCAGCCGATGGCTCGGCACCTCGGCCTCGGCCGGCTCCTCGCGAAGGGTGCGGAGCAGCAAGGTGGACATTCGCAACAGCATGCGCAGCAGCGTAGAAGGGGTGTGCGAGGGATTACACCTGATTTACCCGTGTCGCCAGCGTCACGCTTCCGGACCCCTTGCATCGGTGGAAATGTGTTCCCCACGAGCAAAATTTGAAGGCGCGTTAAGGGGGACCGCCATGGCGTGGCAGAGCTTCGTGGCAATGGGGGACAGCTTCACCGAGGGGCTGAACGACGCTTACCCGGACGGCACGTTCCGGGGCTGGGCCGACCTGGTGGCCGCCCGCCTGGCCGTCGACTCGGGACCCGACTTCGGCTACGCCAACCTCGCCGTGCGCGGCAAGCTGTTCGGCCAGGTCGTCGACGAGCAGCTCGAGCCCGCCCTCGCCATGAAGCCCGGGCTGGTGAGCTTCGCGGCCGGCGGCAACGACTCGCTGCGGCCGCGCGTCGACCCGTACGCGCTGGTTGCTCGCATGGAGCAGGTGGTCGCCCAGGTCCGGGGGGCCGGCGCCGACATGATCTTGTTTCGGTTCGCCGACGTGACCGTCAACCTGCCCGCGATGCTGGGCCGCCGGGCCGCGGTGCTCAACGACGGGGCCAAGATGATCGGCGACAAGTACGGGGCGTACGTGATCGACCTGTTCGCCGACGACGCGTTCCGCCACCCGCACATGTGGGCGCCCGACCGGCTGCACCTCTCGCCCGCCGGGCATCGCCGTGTCGCCGGCCACGTGCTGAACGCGCTCGGCGTCGGCTGTGACGACCAGTGGATGCTGGTGCCGCCCCGTCCGGAGCCCACGCCGTGGCTGCTGGCCCGCGGCGCCGACCTGCGCTGGGCCCGTGAGCACCTGGCGCCCTGGGTCGGACGTCACCTGCGCGGTCACTCGTCCGGCGACCACGTCACGGCCAAGCGGCCGAGGCTGGCCCCGATGACGGGCGACATCGCGGCCTGACGAGGGGATAGCGTGACAGGCATGTCCGTTCCGAACGATCCGGCGCCCACGCTGCAGGCGTACGCGCATCCCGACAAGCTCGTCACCACGGAGTGGCTCGCCGCCAACCTCGACACCCCGGGCCTGGTGGTGGTCGAGTCGGACGAGGACGTGCTCCTCTACGACACCGGGCACATCCCCGGCGCCGTCAAGGTCGACTGGCACCTGGAGCTCAACGACCAGCTCACCCGCGACTACCTCGACCCGGCCGCCTTCGCCGCGCTCTGCTCGGCCAAGGGCATCGGGCGCGACGACACGATCGTCTTCTACGGCGACAACTTCAACTGGTGGGCGGCGTACGCCCTCTGGGTCTTCAGCCTCTTCGGCCACCGCGACGTGCGCCTGCTCGACGGCGGACGGCAGAAGTGGGTGGCCGAGGGCCGCGCGATGACCCGCGACCGCACCGAGCGCCCGGCTGCCGACTACCCGGTGCCGGTGCGCAACGACGCCGAGATCCGGGCGTTCCGCGACCAGGTCATGGCCCACATCAGCAGCGGGCGGCCGCTGGTCGACGTGCGCTCGCCGCAGGAATACACGGGCGAGCTGACCCACATGGAGGCCTACCCGCAGGAGGGTGCCCTGCGCGGCGGGCACATCCCGGGCGCGCTGAGCAAGCCGTGGAAGTCGGCGGCGAACGAGGACGGCAGCTTCAAGCCGGCCGACGAGCTGACCAAGATCTACCGCGACGAGCTCGGGCTCGACACCGGCGACGACATCATCGCCTACTGCCGCATCGGTGAGCGGTCGAGTCACACCTGGTTCGTGCTGCACCACCTGCTCGGCTACCCGCAGGTCCGCAACTACGACGGCTCGTGGACCGAGTGGGGCAACCTGGTCCGCGCGCCCATCGCCAAGGGCACGGAGCCCGGCGGCCTGAGCTGATCTTCGGTACGTCAGGACGGGGCGGCGAAAAACCGCCCCGTTTCTGTCGGTGGGTGGCGGTACTTTGTCCGCCGTGAGCAACACGTTCCAGGTCGATCTCCGGGGCATCGTCGATCTGCTCAGCCACCACCTCTACGCGAGCCCACGCGTCTACGTCCGCGAGCTGCTGCAAAACGCCGTCGATGCGATCACCGCCACGGGCGACGTCGCCGGCGGATCGGTGACCCTCACGACCGGCGACGGCGAGCTGCGCGTCGCCGACAACGGCATCGGCCTCACCGAGGCCCAGGTCCACGAGCTGCTCGCCACCATCGGCCGCAGCTCCAAGCGCGACGAGCTCGGCTTCGCCCGGCACGAGTTCCTCGGCCAGTTCGGCATCGGCCTGCTCTCGTGCTTCCTGGTCGCCGACGAGATCCGGGTGCACACCCGCCGGGACGGCGCCGAGCCGGTCCTGTGGACGGGTTACTCCGACGGACGCTACGACGTGCGCGCCGGCGACGAGCGCGATCCCGGCACCACCGTCACGCTCGTGCCGCGCCGCGGCTCCGAACACCTGCTGACCAGCGCGACAGTGCGCGAGCTCGCCGAGCTCTACGGCTCCCTGCTGCCCGTGCGGGTCGAGGTCGACGGCGCGCCGGTGACGAGCGGCTCGGTGCCCTGGGAGCACGGCGACGAGACCCTGGCGCGATACGCGGAGCAGGTCTTCGGCTTCCGCCCCTTCGACACCGTCGAGCTCGACGTGCCCGAGGCCGGCTTGACCGGGGTGGCGTTCATCCTGCCCACGCCGGTCAACCCGGCCACCCGGGGCGGTCACCGTGTCTACCTCAAGCGCATGCTGCTCGCCGAGAGCGTCGAGGGCCTGCTGCCCGAGTGGGCCTTCTTCGCCCGCTGCGTGGTCGACAGCACCGAGCTGCGCCCGACCGCGAGCCGCGAGGCGCTCTACGACGACGGCCTGCTCGCCGACACCCGCGAGGCCATCGCCGATCAGCTGCGCGGCTGGCTGGTCCGGCTGGCCGCCACCGATCCGCGCAAGCTGGCCCGCTTCCTCGGCGTCCACCACCTGGGCGTCAAGGCGCTCGCCCTGCACGACGACGAGATGCTGCGCCTGGTCGAGCAGTGGTATGCGATGGAGACCAACATGGGCCGGCTCACCCTGGCCGAGTTCCGCGAGCGCTACGGCGTGATCCGCTACGCGTCCACCGCCGACGAGTTCCGCCAGCTCGCCGCGGTCGCCGCGGCCCAGGACGTGGCGCTGATCAACGGCGGCTACGTCTACGACGCCGACCTCATCGAGCGGCTGGCCAAAGTGGACCCCGAGGTGCGCGTCGAGCGACTGGAGCCGGCCGACCTGGCGACCCGGTTCACGGCCGTCGACACCGAGACCGAGCTGCGGCTGCGCCCGTTCCTCACCGCCGCCCAGCGCCGGCTCGACCGGCTCGGCTGTGAGGTGCAGGTCCGCGCGTTCGACCCGGTGACCTCGCCCGCGCTCTACCTGGTGAGCCGGTCCGCCGCGTTCCACGAGGAGTTCACCGCCGGCCGCGATCGCGCCGACGACCTGTGGGGCGGCGTGCTCGACGCGCTCGCCCACACCGCGCCGGCCGACCGCCCGCAGCTGGTGCTCAACCACCGCAACCCGCTGGTGCGCCGGGTGATCGCGATCGCCGATCCCGAGCTGGCCGGCCTCGCCGTCGAGTCGCTGTACGGTCAGGCGCTCATGCTGGGTCACCATCCGATCCGGCCGGCGGACGCGGCGCTGCTGACCACGTCGTTCCTGGGCCTGCTCGATCGAGCCGTCCCGCAGGGGGAGGAGGACCGATGAAGACCGCCGAGGAGCTCTGGGAGCTGATCTCCCAGGCCGAGGACCTGCCGTACGGCGCCGCCCAGATCGCGCTGGTGGAGCAGATCCTGCGCCACGTCGAGGCGGTGCCCGACCCGCAGCTGGCCTTCGTGTCACGGCTGATCGCCACCAACGCCTATATCTACGGCGGTGAGCCGGCCAAGGCGTTCGTCACCTTCTCGTGGTGCGTCGCCGACTTCGACCGCAACCCGCAGCCCTACCACCAGCGCGCCCAGCACAGCCTGCTCTGGCTGTTCAAGAGCATGGTCAACGCGCTGGCGAAGTTTCCCGAGGTGCCGCTGGCGCGCACCTACGCGGTGCTCGACGACATGGAGCGGCGATATCGCGAATACGGCAGCGGCCTGGGCGCGCTCTACAAATACCGCTACGTCGTCGCCGACCACGTCGGGCTGCGCGACGAGGCCGACTCCTGGTACGAGAAGTGGCAGGCGGCCCCGCGCGACGGTCTCTCCGACTGCGTCGGCTGCGACCCGACCGACGTCGCCGCCTATCTGGCGACGCGCGGCCGCTTCGGCGAGGCGGTCGAGCACGCCCATCCCGTCCTCGAGGGCACGTTCAACTGCACCGAGCAGCCGCAGGCCATCCTCGAGGAGCTGATGGTGCCCTACCTGATGACCGGGCGGGAGGCCGAGGCCGCCGACGCGCACCGCCGGTCATACCGGCTCCAGCGGGCCAACCTCGCCGATATGGAGGACATCGCCGGCCACATCACCTTCTGCGCCCGCACGGGCAACGAGCACCGCGGCCTCGAGATCCTCCAGCGTCACATCGACTGGCTCGACAAGGCGCCGTCGCCCGCCGCGGCCATGGACTTCTCGGCCGCCGGCAGCCACCTGCTCGCCCGGGTCACCGAGCTGGGTCACGGCGACGCGGTCGTACGCCGTCGCGACCGCCCCGACGTCACGGCCGCCGAGCTGGCCGCCGAACTGGCAGCGGGGGCGACCGAGCTGGCCGCGCGGTTCGACGCCCGCAACGGCACCACCGCGCAGAGCAGCCGCATCGCCGAGTGGCTGGCGCGCGAGCCGTTCGGCGTCACGTTGACGCTGTCCCCGTCCGACCGTCCGGCCGCGTCGGCTCGTCGGGACAAAAAGGACACAGGGCTTGCGGTCGTGGAGGTGCCCGCCGATCTGAGCGCGACGGACCTGCTCGACCTGGCCGAGGAACACGTCGGCGAGGACCGCGACGAGGCCGCCAAGGCCACGATCGCCGCCTTCGACGCCCGTTTTCCCGCCGCGACCGTTCTCGCCTCGCCCGA
>NZ_BOMI01000152.1 GCF_016862115.1 Paractinoplanes deccanensis | reverse complement strand
GGAGTGGCCGACGAAGCCGGCTCGTTGCTCGAGGTGGCCGGGCGCCGGGCCGCTTTGCAGGGGGTCGTGACCGACTGGCGGCGCGATCCCGAAGGCGTCGAAAGGGCATGGCGCACGGCGCGAGACCTGCTCACGCGGGCCGGTGCCGCCGAGCGGGCGGCAGCGGCGGGCGGGCGCCTCGGCGTGCTGTGCTGCTTCACCGGCCGCCAGGAGGAGGGCATCGCCCTGGTCCGCGCCGAGGTCGCCCACGTGGCTCGGCACGGCGACGACCGGCAGCGGTCCAGCGCCTGGTCGCGCCTCGCCGTCGCGCAGTTCGCCGGGGACGACTTCGCCGGCGCGCGGGAGAGCCTCGACCGGGCGGACGAGTTCGCCGCCGCCGCGGACGCCCCGCGCCATCTCGCCGTGCATGCCGTCTGGCGGGCCCGCGTGGCCATGGCGACGGAAGACCCGGAGCAGGCGCTCGCGTCGGCCACCCGGGCGCGCGACTTCTTCCGCGCGCACGGCCCGGCGACCCGGACGGCCGAGGCCGCCCTCATGATCGCCGACCTGGCCGAGGAGCCCGAGCAGGTGGTCGAGGCCCTCGGCGAGGTGCTGGCCGCCTGCGAGCCGGAGGTGGCGCTGATGGCCCACGCCCATCGCGGGCGCGCGCTGCTCCACCTCGACCGTCCCGGCGAGGCCGTCGCCGATCTGGTCGAGGCCGCCGCCCTCTGCGCCGAGTTCGACGAGGAGCAGGCGGCCGCCTTCGTGCGGCACGACCTTGCCCGGGCCTACGGCGGGGCGGGCCGCCCGGTCGAGGCCGCCGAGGTGGCCGAGGAGGCGCTGCTGCGCTTCGAGCGCCTGGAGCTGGACGCCCCCGCCGACGACGTGCGCTTCCTGCTCGCCGGCCTCTATCGCGAGATCGGCGACAACCACGGCGCCCTCAGCCTCTACCGCACGCTGATCGAGCGGCTCGACGGCAACCCGGCCGGGCGTGGCCAGGTCGGTGAGCAGGCCGGCGCCCTGCTCTACGACCTCGACCGCGATGCCGAGGCGGCGCAGGCGTTCCAGGCCGCGGCCCGCGACCTGCACGAGGCGGGCGACGTGATCGGCGAGCTGCGGGTGCTGCGCCGGCGGGTGAGCGCCCTGCACTACGCCGACGACGCTCCGGCCGCGCTGGCCGCCGCCGACGAGGCCGAGAAGCTCTACGCCGGGCTGCCGGCCGAGGTCGCCGCCGAGCCGCAGGCCGTCTGGCAGCGTTCGATGATCGCGCGGGAGGCCGCCGGCCTGCTGTTGGCCCGCGACCGGCACGCCGAGGCGGTGGCCTATCTCGAGGGGCTGCCGGAGCGGTTGCGCGCGATCGGGGCCGACGACGATGCCGCGCGCGCCGAGGACATGTTGGGGCAAGCTAGAAGCGCTACCGACGAGTAGAATCCTTAACGCACGTTAAGTGTTCGGCTTGACAGAGGGTTAGAGTGACGTCGTGACAACGGTTGATCAGCAGCAGCGCCCGGGGCCGCCGGCCCCGAGGCGGAGGTCGCGCCGCGACGAGATCCTCGA
Organism: Paractinoplanes deccanensis; assembly: GCF_016862115.1. GTDB lineage: Bacteria > Actinomycetota > Actinomycetes > Mycobacteriales > Micromonosporaceae > Actinoplanes > Actinoplanes deccanensis. The sequence continues at coordinate 21,300 of NZ_BOMI01000152.1, read as the reverse complement.
GATCGCGGTGGGTCTTTTCGCGGCCCGTGGCTATCACGGCGTCTCGATGGACGACATCGGCTCCGCGGCGGGAGTCACCGGGCCGGCGCTCTATCACCACTTCGCGGGCAAAGAGGCGATGCTCGTGGCGGCGCTCATCCCGGTGAGCGAGGGCCTGCTCCACGGCGGCAAGGCGCGGGTCGCGATGCACCCGGGCGACGCCAGCGCGGCGCTCGCCGACCTGATCGACTTCCACGTCGAGTTCGCGCTGGCCAACCCGGCCGTCATCGCTCTGCACCTGCACGAGCTCGACCGCCTGCCCGAGGAGCCGCGGCGCCAGATCCGCCGGCTCCAGCGGCTCTACGTCGAGGAGTGGGTGGCCGTGCTGGCCCAGCTGCGTCCGGAGCTCGACGCGGCGGAGGCCCGGGTGCTCGCCCACTCGGCGTTCGGCCTGATGAACTCGACGCCGTTCCTCGGCGGCGAGGTCGACCGCCGGCGCCGGGCCGCGCTGCTGCGCGAGGCCACGATCCACGCGCTGACGGGGCACTGAGGCCGATGATCGAGTCGCTGCTCGTCGCGAACCGGGGCGAGATCGCCCGCCGTGTCGTCCGCACCGCGCGCCGGCTCGGCGTGCGCACGATCGTGGTGCACTCCGAGGCCGACGCCGGCCTGCCGTTCGTGGCCGAGGCCGACGAGGCGGTCTGCGTCGGCCCCGCCAACCCGGCGCAGAGCTACCGCAACGCCGACGCCATCCTGGCGGCCGCGAAGTCGACCGGCGCGCAGGCGATCCACCCCGGCTACGGCTTCCTCAGCGAAAACGCGGAGTTCGCCCGGGCGGTCGAGGCGAACGGCCTGATCTGGGTCGGCCCCGGCGCCGACGCGATCGCCGCGATGGGCGACAAGATCAACGCACGCAACCTGATGGCCGAGGCCGGGGTGCCGGTCGCGCCCGGCACCCACGACCCGGCGGACACTGTGGACGCCGCGATCGAGGCGGCCACCCGCATCGGCTACCCGGTGATGGTCAAGGCCGCCGCCGGCGGTGGTGGCATGGGCATGGCGGTCGCCGGCGACGAGGCTGCCCTCCGCACCGAGTTCACCAAGGTCCGCGGCTTCGCCGAGCGCATGTTCGGCGACGGCTCCGTGCTGATCGAGCGCTACTTTCCGCGGGTCCGCCACGTCGAGGTGCAGATCCTCGGCCTGGCCGACGGCCGGGTGGTCGCCCTGTCCGAGCGTGAGTGCTCCGTGCAGCGCCGCAACCAGAAGCTGCTCGAGGAGGCGCACAGTCCCGCCGTCTCGCCCGAGCTGCGCGAGCGCCTGCTGGCCACCGCGGTGCGGGCCGGCGAGGCGGTCGGCTACCGCAACGCCGGCACGGTCGAGTGTCTGCTCGACCCCACCACCGGCGAGTTCTTCTTCCTCGAGATGAACACGCGCCTCCAGGTCGAGCACCCGATCACCGAGCTGATCCACGGCATCGACCTCGTCGAGGAGCAACTGCGGATCGCATCCGGCGAGACGGTCGACCCCCCATTGAGGACGACCGGCCACGCGATCGAGCTGCGCGTCAACGCCGAGGATCCGAAGCGGTTCCTCCCCGGTCCCGGCAACGTCACGACGTGGGTCGAGCCGTCCGGCGAGGGCGTCCGGGTCGACTCCGGCTACGCCGAGGGCACGACCGTGACCCCGCACTACGACCCGCTGATGGCCAAGCTGATCGTCGTCGGCGCCGACCGTGCCGAGGCCGTCGAGCGCGCCCGGGCGGCCGTCGCCGGCTTCCGGATCGCCGGCCCCAAGAACAACCTGCCGTTCTTCGCCGAGCTGCTGGAGAACGACGAGTTCCTGTCCGGCGACTACGACACCGGCATCGTGTCCCGAATGAGGTGATCCGCCGATGACGTCCGTGAGCATCCGAGAGGTCGCGCCGCGGGACGGGCTGCAGAACGAGGAGCCCATCCCGACCGACGCCAAGGTCCGGTTGATCGACGCGCTGAGCGAGACGGGCGTCCGGCGGATCGAGGCCGTCTCGTTCGTCCACCCCAAGGCGATCCCGCAGATGGCCGACGCCGACGAGGTGTGGTCGCGGGTCACGAAAAACCCGGAGATCCGCTACTCGGCCCTGATCCCGAACTCGCGGGGCGCGCAGCGGGCCATCGCCGCCGGGTTCCGCGAGATCGAGGTCGTGGTGTCCGCCTCGGACACGCACAACCGGCGCAACCTCAACCGGTCGACCGACGAGTCGCTCGACGACATCGCGTCGCTCATCCCGCTGATCCACGAGTCCGGCGCGACGGTCGAGGTGATCGTGGCGACGAGCTTCGGCTGCCCGTTCGAGGGCGACATCGATCCCGGCCGGGTGGCGGGCATCGTGGCTCGGGTCCGCGCCGACGGCGCCGACCGCATCGCCTTCGGCGACACGACGGGCATGGCGACGCCGCGCCGGGTCCGTGACCTTCTGTCGGCCGTACGCCCCGATCTGCTCCATTTCCACAACACCAGGGGCACGGGACTCGCGAACATCCTCACCGCGCTCGAGCTCGGCGTGACCGAGTTCGACGCGAGCGTGGGCGGGATAGGCGGCTGCCCGTACGCTCCCGGCGCCTCGGGAAACGTGGCGACTGAGGAGGTCGTCCACATGCTCCACGACATGGGCATCGACACCGGGATCGACCTGGACCGCCTGATCGAGACGGCCGGTACGGCGGAGAAACTTCTCGGTCGTACCCTGCCGTCGGGTGTTCTACGCGCCGGGCCCCGCACCAGATTGGTGTGATTCCCACCGCAGTGCGCTGCGATCATTTTTCCCATTTGTCCGCGTGACCGCCGTCCCGCCGTTTCGTTACCAATACCGAGTGGCCGATATCGCCGGTTCCGGCGGATCCGCCATCGGTACGAGTCAACGACGAGGGGCGGACCATGACGGGACTGGGGGCCGTGCGGACACGCACGAAGCTGCCACTGCCGTTCGCGCCGCCCACCGGCGACTCCTCGCCCGTGCCGCCTCACATCCAGGGGGCGGAGTGGCGCACGGAGAGCCGCGCACGCCGGCGCACCGGATCCCGGTGGGGCCTGCGAGTCCTCGTCGTCGGCGGCCTGGCCGGTGCGGCCTGGCTGCTCAGCGGTGCCGCAGCGCAGGCCGCGGACCGGGTCGACGGGCCGGACGGCTCGTTGCTCGGCTCTGTCGTCGGCGGCGACGCCACCTCCCCGGTCACCGGTCTCCTCCAGGCGGCCGTCCAGCCGCTCGAGGCGGAACGACCGGACCACCACGAACGCCATGTCGTGACCGACATCCTCGACGTTCCCCGGCGGGTTCTCTCCCATCCGGCGGAGACGGCCGACGAGGTCACGCGGGACGCTTCCGGGACTCCCGTTGACGACGCCGTGGGTGACGTCGACCGGGTCCTTTCCCAGGTCACCGGCACAATCCGCCTCACCGGCGGCCCGGCGGCCCCGCAGCGGCTCACCGCGGTGACGGACATCGTCGCCCCGGCCGAGACCCGTGCCGAGACTCCAGCCGGCGATCGGCCGGAGCCCTCGGAGACCGTCCGGCAGCAGAATCAGCAGCAGCCGGACGACGAGCCGGTGGTTGCCGGCGCGGCGAGCCCTGTGCGGAACAAGAACACCGCGACCTTGCGTGCCCCGGTCAGGCACGGCAAGGTCATCTCCGCGGCGCCGGCCCACCGGCACCGCCACCACGCCCGCGCCGCTCAGGCGGCGAAGGGCGCGGCGCCGGAGCACGCGGCGGAGGTCAGCACGCCCGGCGGTGACGAACCGGCCGCTCCTCTGCGGCTGCACCTCGGGGACGTCAGCGGCACCCCGACCAGCAGTGGATCGGGAAAACCGACGGAAGGTGGCTCCGCGGCCTTCCTGCCGGCTGCGATCGCGAACAGCACGATGGCCTGCCATCCGGCTGCGATCGCGTCCGATGTCGAGGCCCGGCGGCACGACGCCGAGGCACCGACCGTCTCACCTGACTGAGTGATGGCGCCCGGCGGTCCGCCCGACCGCCGGCGACCGGCCGGCACCGGCTTCGGTGTCCGCGTTCCGGCGCGATTCCCGAACCGCTTGCGAACAAGCGGCGAATCGCCGACGCCTGAATCACACGCACCGCACCGAAGCGCCACATGGGCGCACGTCGACAGGCGGGGTCAGGGCAGAAACAAATCGAGCCAGGGCACCGCTGCGCCCGAAAACGCATCGCCACCAACTGAATACGTACCGATATTGCCCGGACATTTCTGAAAGGCATCTCTTTTCTCATGAAGACTTGGGTTCGTAAGACTCTGAGCGTCGGCGTCCTGGCCGCTGGCGCCCTGCTGTTCGCCCCGGCCGCCGCGCAGGCCGACTCGATCCAGTCGAACGGCGACAACAACGGGATTCTCAACGGCACCCAGCTCGCCGTTCCGGTCCGCGTCCCGGTGAACGTCGTCGGCACCTCGGTCGGCATCCTCGGTGTTGCCGACTCGCGCGGCGCCGGCTTCAACTCGATCGAGAGCGGCCGTCGGACCATCCAGTCCAACGGGGACAACAACGGCATCCTGAACGGGACCCAGGCGTACCTGCCGGTCAACGTTCCGGTGAACGTCGTCGGCACCGCCGCCGCGGTGGCCGGCAGCGCGGACGCCTCGGGCGTCGGCGTCAACAAGATCGAGGAGAGCGGCCGCACCACCGAGCACGGCTGGCGCGACCACGACGGTGACATCCAGAGCAACGGCGACAACAACGGCATCCTGAACGGGACGCAGCTGTACGCGCCGATCGACGTCCCGATCAACGTCTGCGGCACCTCGATCGCGATCCTCGGCGCGGCCGACAGCCGGGCGCTCTGCGTCAACAAGCTGGAGAGCGCCTCGGTCAAGGGCAAGTCCCGGGTCAAGGAGAGCGCCTGGCAGAGCAACGGCGACAACAACGGGATCGCCAACGGCACCCAGCTGTACGCGCCCATCAGCCTCCCGGTCAACCTGTCCGGCACCTCCGTCGCCGTCCTCGGTGCCTCGGACGCCCGCGCCGTCTCGGTGAACCGTCTGGAGAAGGGCGCCGGTCACCACGACGACTTCATCCAGAGCAACGGCGACAACAACGGCATCCTGAACGGCACCCAGATCGGCGTCCCGATCAACGTGCCGATCAACGTCTGCGGCACCTCGATCGGCATCCTCGGCGCTGCCCAGTCGGCGGCCGCCTGCGTCAACGACCTGAGCGACGACCGTGACCGCGGTGGCTTCTGGGGCGGCGGCGACTGGGACGGCGACTGGGACGGCGACCACGGCCACGGCCACGGCCCCGGCGGCCCGGGTCACGACCACGGCGACGACGATGACGACTTCGGCGGCGCGAACGGCGACGACGATGACGACTACAAGGGCGACGGCGGCGTGAAGGGTGACGGCGGCGTCCGCGGCGACGACGACATGGGCTACGGCCAGGGCGAGGAGCCGGCCGAGGAGCCCGTCGACGAGGAGCCGGCCGCCGGCTACACCAAGCCGGCCGCGACCGGTTCGCCGACCGGCGCCAACGGTGGCCGCAAGGCGCACACCGAGGGCTCCCCGGTGACCGACCTGGCCGGCACCGTCGGCGACGCGACCGGCCTGGGCCTGCTCAACACGCTTCGCTGATCCACCCGCAAAGACCGGGTCGCGCCGGTCCCGGGTGCGATCCGACGGCGCCCGGAGGCGTCGAGCAGTAAACCGGTGTCCCTCCACGGCATCGGAGCAGTGAGAACGAACGGGAGTCCCCGCAGCCGGCGGGGGCTCCCGTTCGTCGTTGCCGGGACCTTGGCGGATGGGCTACCCTAACGGTCGTTAAGCCCTAACGATCGTTCAGTCTGATCTTCCCAGGGGGTCCGGTGTCGACCGAGGACGAGCTCGCCCAGGCGCGCAAACGGGTGCTGGCCGGTGGCGCCGAGCGCTATCACGCGGCCAACGCGGCGAAGGGCAAGCTCTTCGCCCGCGAGCGGATCGCCCGGCTGGTCGACGAGGGCAGCTTCGTCGAGGACGGGCTCTTCGCCAACAGCCTCGCCGAGGGCCTGCCCGCCGACGGCGTGATCACCGGGACGGCTCGCCTCGACGGCCGCGAGGTCTGCCTGATGGCGAACGACTCCACGGTCAAGGCCGGCTCGTGGGGCGCCCGCACGGTCGAAAAGATCATCCGGATCATCGAGCGCGCCGTGGAGTACGGCGTACCCATGATCTATCTGGTCGACTCCGCCGGCGCGCGCATCACCGACCAGGTCGACCTCTTCCCGGGCCGCCGCGGCGCCGGCAAGATCTTCCACACCCAGGTCCGCGCGTCCGGCGCGATCCCGCAGGCGTGCGCGCTCTTCGGCCCGTCCGCCGCCGGCGGGGCGTACATCCCGGCCTTCTGCGACGTGGTGGCCATGGTCGAGGGCAACGCGAGCATGTATCTCGGCTCCGACCGCATGGTCGAGATGGTCACCGGTGAGAAGACGACGCTCGAGGCGATGGGCGGCGCCAAGGTCCACTGCACCGAGTCGGGCGTCGGTCACTTCCTCTGCAAGACCGAGCAGGACGCGCTCGACGTCGTCCGCGCGTACCTCTCCTACCTGCCCTCCAATTGGGAGGGTCGCCCGCCCGTGGCGCAGCCGCGAGAGACCTCCGGCGCCGATCTGGCCGCCATGGTTCCGGCGAGCGAGCGCCAGGCCTTCGACATGCGGCGGTACGTGAAGGCGCTGGTCGACGAGGGCTCGTTCCTCGAGATCCAGGCCCTGTGGGCCAAGGAGCTCACGGTCGGGTTCGCCCGGCTCGACGGTGAGGTCATCGGGGTCGTCGGCAACAACTCGATGTTCAAGGGCGGCGTGCTCTTCCCCGACTCGGCCGACAAGGCGAGCCGCTTCGTCCAGCTCTGCGACGCCTTCAACGTCCCGCTGCTCTTCCTCTGCGACGTGCCGGGCTTCATGGTCGGCTCGGCCGTCGAGAAGCAGGGCATCATCCGGCACGGCGCCAAGATGATCACCGCGATCTCCGAGGCCACGGTTCCGAAGATCTGCGTCGTGGTCCGCAAGGCGTACGGTGCCGGCCTCTACGCCATGGCCGGTCCCGGTTTCGATCCGGACGCCACGATCGCCCTGCCCACCGCCAAGATCGCGGTGATGGGCGCCGAGGCCGCCGTCAACGCCGTCTACGCCAACAAGATCGCCGCCCTGCCGACCGACGAGGAGCGCGCCGCCTTCGTGGCCGAGCGCCGAGCCGAGTACGAGCAGGACATCGACATCATGCGGCTGGCCAGCGAGCTGGTCGTGGACACCGTCGTCGAGCCGGGTGACCTGCGCGACGAGCTCGTCCGCCGCTACCGCGCCGCCGCCCGCAAGGACCGCGGCTTCGCCCGGCGCCGCCACGGCGTCACACCCGTCTGATCCGACATTCGAAGGAGCGCCCGATGGTGGACTTCCGGCTCGGCGAGGAGCAGGAGGCGCTGCGCGCCAGCGTCCGGGACTTCGCCGTGGAACAGGTCGCGCCGGTCATCGCCGAACACTACGAGCACAAGACATTCCCGTACGACCTGGTCCGTCAGATGGGCAAGATGGGGCTCTTCGGCCTGCCGTTCCCCGAGGAGTTCGGCGGCATGGGCGGCGACTACTTCGCCCTCTGCATCGCGCTCGAGGAGCTGGCCAGAGTGGACAGCTCGGTAGCCGTCACGCTGGAGGCCGCCGTCTCGCTGGGCGCCATGCCGATCTACCGCTTCGGCACCCCCGAGCAGAAGGAGCAGTGGCTGCCCCGGCTGGCCACCGGCGAGGCGCTGGCCGCCTTCGGCCTCACCGAGCCCGGCACGGGCTCCGACGCGGCCGGCACGACGACGCGGGCGGTGTTCGACGAGTCGACCGGCGAGTGGGTCATCAACGGGACCAAGGCGTTCATCACCAACTCGGGCACGGACATCACCTGCCTGGTCACGGTCATGGCCGTCACCGGCGTCAACCCGGACGGCTCCAAGGAGCTCTCCACGATCATCGTGCCGTCGGGCACGCCGGGCTTCACGGTGGCGCCCGGCTACTCCAAGGTCGGCTGGTGCGCCTCCGACACCCACGAGCTCTTCTTCGACGACGTCCGCGTCCCGGCCGGCAACCTGCTCGGCACCCGCGGCCGCGGCTTCGCCCAGTTCCTGCGCATCCTCGACGAGGGCCGCATCGCGATCGCCGCGCTCGCGGTCGGGCTGGCGCAGGGCTGCGTCGACGAGTCGGTCAAATACGCGAGTCAGCGCAGCGCCTTCGGCAAGACGATCGGCAACTACCAGGCCGTCCAGTTCATGATCGCCGACATGGAGCTGCGGGCGCACACCGCCCGGCTCGGCTACTACGACGCGGCCGCCCGCATGCTGGCCGGCGACGACTTCAAGCGGTACGCGGCGATCGCCAAGCTGAACGCCAGCAACGCCGCGATGGAGAACAGCCGGTACGCCTCCCAGGTGCACGGCGGCTACGGCTTCATGAACGAGTCGGCCGTCGGGCGCTTCTACCGGGACGCGAAGATCCTGGAGATCGGCGAGGGCACGTCCGAGGTTCAGCGCATGCTGATCGCCCGCGGACTGGGCCTGTAGGAGCACCCAGAGATACGTCCGCTTTCCGACAGGAGCGGATCTCTGCTCGCGGGAGCCGGAAACCCTGCATAAGTTCACTTTCATGGGGGCTTATGACGGGGACGGCCGGGGCGGTTCCGGTTTCGACGTCGTGCTGCGCCGGCACCGGCTGCGGGCCCGCCTGACTCAGGAGGAGCTGGCCGCGCGCGCCGCGATCGGCGTGCGCACCGTGCGAGACCTCGAACGCGGCCGGGCGTCACGGCCCCAGCGCACCACGGCCGAGCTGCTGGCCGCCGCGCTGGGCCTGTCCGGCGCCGAGCGTGACGCCTTCCTCGCCGCGGCGCGTGGTCAGTCCAGTGAGGAGCCGCCACCGCCCACCGGGTTCCTCCGCGTGGCACAGACCGTCGAGCTGATCGGCCGCGACGAGGAGAGCGCCGAGCTCAGCAGCCTGCTGACCGACCCCGACGGGCCGCGCGGCCTGACCCTGGTCGGCATCGCCGGCGTCGGCAAGACCAGCCTGGCCTTCGTGGTCGCGCGCCGGGTCGCCGGCGCCTATCCCGGCGGTGTGGCCGGCGTGGTGATCACCGACGGCAGCACGGTGGGCGAGATGCTGGGCAGCATCGCCGCCGAGTTCGGCGTCGGCCGCCCCGACGACCTGCGCGACAAGCTCGCCGGCCAGGCCGCGCTGCTCTTCATCGACGCCGTCGAGCGCTCGCCCGAGGCCGCCGCCGAGACCCTGGCCCGGCTGCTCGACCGGCTGCCCGAGCTGCGCTTCATCGCCACCGGCCGCCATCCCGTCGGGTTGCGCGCCGAGCGGGTGCGGCCCGTCGCCCCGCTGACGGCACCACCGCCCGAGACCGCGAACACGCTGGCGGACGTCACGGCGTACCCAGCGGTGGGTCTCTTTCTCGCCCGCCTCGGCCGCGAGCTGGAGTCCGACGAGGTCGCGCCGCTGGCCGCCCTGGTGCGCCGGCTCGGCGGCCTGCCCCTGGCGATCGAGCTCGCCGCCGCCCGGGGGCGCGTGCTGACCGTGCCCGAGATCCTCGACCGGTACGGCCACCGCGTGCTCGACCTCGACCGTCCCGGCTCCGGGCTGCCCGCGCGCGAGACCGTCGTGTCGCTGCGCGAAGCGGTCGCGGCCAGCTACCGGCTGCTCAACCCGGACGAGCAGCGGGCGCTGCGCCGGCTCGCCATGTTCCGCTACCGCTGGTCGATCGAGATCGCCGAGCAGCTGATCGCCGACGGTCGCACGGACGTCGTGCACCTGCTCGATCGGCTCCTCGAGTTGGGGCTACTCAGCGTGCGCGGCCGCCGCGCGTACCGGTTCCGGCTGCTCGACGTGGTGCGCGACTACGCGGCCGAGCGCGCCGCCGCCGAGGGCGAGCTGACCGAGAACCGGCGGCGGCACGCGCTGGTCCTGGCCGACCTGGCGCAGCGCATCGCCCCCGATCTGAGCGGGGCCGGTCTGGCCGAGGCCGCGGACCACCTCGACAGCGTGGCCGGCGACCTGGGCACGGCGCTGACCTTCGCGGCCGGCGAGGACCCGCACACCGCGCTGCGCATCGCGGCGGCCCTGCCCCGGTGGTGGCGGTTCCGCGGGCGCGACGTCACCGGACGGCAATGGCTGCGCCGGCTCGTCGACGACCCGCGGACGGCGGACGCCGAGCCGGCGGTCCGCGCCTGGGCCCGCATCGGTCTGGCGCAGCTCGCGCTGGAGCACGGGGCGGGCGCCGAGGAGATCGGCTCGGCCGCCGCGGCGCTGGCCGAGTTCGAACGGCTCGGCTCGGCGGCCGGCCAGCTCACGGCCCACACCCAGCTGGCGTCCCTGTGGATGACCACGGGCGCGTACAGCGAGGCCCGGCGGCACGGCGAGGCGGCGCTGGCCCTGGCGCAGCAGGGCGGGCGCACGAGAGACATGGCCATCGCCGAGAACAACCTGACGTGGCACGAGGTCCGCGAGGGTGACCTCCAGGCGGCCCGTCGCCGTCTCGCCGCTGTCGACGAGCTCGCCGGCGCCTGCGGTGAGCTGCGGTTGCGCGCGGTGGCGCTGGCCAACCTGGCGGAGGTGGCGCGCGTGGACGGGCGGCCCGACGAGGCCGAGCGGCTGGGACGCGTCGCGATGACCGAGCTGGTCGAGGTCGGCGACCCGAACCACCGGCGGCGGCTGCTCGCCACGATCGGGCTGGCGCTGGCCGAGTCGGGACGGCTCGACGAGGCGGAGGCGGTGCGCAACCAGCTGCGCCCCGAGGGCGACCAGCCGGCCGACGGGCCGGCCGCGGTGGTGGAGGCGGCGATCGCGCTCCACCGGGGTGAGAACAAGCGAGCGGCGGAGTGCTTCGCCGCGGCCGCCGACGCGTACGAGGGTGGTCACGACCCGCGCGACACGGTGGAGGCGCTGGTCGGGTTGATCGTCAGCACGCCGAACGCGGAGGAGCGGGAGACCGCCGTGCGCCGGCTGCGAGACCTGTGCCGCACCGGCGGGATCACCCTGTTGCCGCGCGACCGTTCCAGGCTGGGCGACCACTTCTGAGGCGGCCCACCGCGGGGGGATGGGGCGCGGACGGCCGGCGATCGTGCCCCCCACGCGCCGGCCGTCGCAACGCCCCACCATCTACGCGGCGAGAACGAAGCTCCCCCGTCAGCCCCGCCGTCGCCTCGGTCGCGCCGCATCCCCCTGCGCGATCACAGTAGCCGCGGGGCGCAGCAAAACCCGGCAGATTTGTCCCTTTTGGTCACCGCGTCGCCCGATCCTGCCGGTAGTTCTGCCGGTTGTTGCGCGGCCACGCAACCGGCCGTGATCAAGCGGCTGCGGCGGGTTCCGCACTGTCTGTGCTGCCGGCCGTGGCGCACGGGTTGACCGCGTCCCGGATCTTGCGCAGCGAGGCCATCAGCCCGTCGAGCTCCTGCGGGCCGAGCTGGCCGATGAACCACTGCTGGAGCAGCTCGATGTGCCCGGGCAGCACCTCGTCGAGCCGCTGCCGGCCGGCCTCCGTGATCACCGCGTACGAGCTGCGGCGGTCGGTGGCACAGGCCTCGCGACGGACCAGGCCGTCGCGGTCCATGCGGTCGACGACGCGGGTGACGCCGCTGGTGGACAGGGAGGTCTGACCGGCGAGGTCGGTCATGCGGAGCCGGTGGCCAGGGGAGCGCGCGAGCCTCATCAGCACCTCGAACTCGACGGCCGAGAGGCGGTGTTCCTCGAACTGGGCGGCGAAACGATTGGTCAGCCCCGTGAACGCCTCGGTGAACAGCCCGATGGCGGTGAAGCGGGGGTCATCCAGGTTCGTACTCACGTGACCATCGTACACGGCACTTGACACGTGGAATATTGCTTGGCATATAGTTGCTGTGTCAGACAAACACCGACCGTCCCGTGCTTCGAGAGAAGGAATTGTCATGACCGAGTCCGTCGCCACCACTCGCGCCTTCGAGGGTCTGCAGATCCCGGCCGCCGGCACCTACGACCTGGACGCCGCGCACAAGCGCGTCGGGTTCGTGGCGCGACACCTCATGGTCAGCAAGGTTCGCGGCCAGTTCGCCGAGGCCAGCGCCGTCATCACGATCGCCGAGGACCCGCTGCAGTCCTCCGTGACCGCGTCGATCAACGCCGCGAGCATCGAGACCGGCCAGGTCGACCGCGACAACCACCTGCGCAGCGGCGACTTCTTCGAGTCCGAGAAGTACCCGACCCTCGAGTTCCGCAGCACCGGCATCAAGAGCCACTCCGGCGCCGAGTTCGTCCTCGACGGCGAGCTCACCATCAAGGGTGTGACCAAGCCGGTCGAGCTGGTCGTCGAGTTCGAGGGCGCGGGCACCAGCCCGTACGGCCAGTCGGTCTTCGGTTTCAGCGCGCACACCGAGATCGACCGCGAGGACTGGGGCCTCACCTGGAACATGGCCCTCGAGAGTGGTGGCGTCATGGTCAGCAAGAAGATCAAGATCGAGATCGAGGGCGAGGCCGTACGCCGCGCCTGATCCTCTCGAAAGTCCACAGCCGAGCCGCCGTCCGCATGCCAGGACGGCGGCTCGTCGTTTACTGGTGTTACCGCCCGCCGAGGTGGCAAGGTGGACCGAACGCACAGGTTCGCTCACAGAGTGGTGATCGACGTCCGTTTCGTCCCTGGCCGCGCCGGGAGGGTAAGTGGGCAAGGATCTCGCCACCGCCGTATTCGCACCCGAGGACCGCGTCCGGTACAGGCGCAAGGTGCGGCACTGCCTCGACGCGTTCGCCCAGATGCTCGGCGAGGGCGCCTTCGAAGCGCGGGACGGCATGACCGGCCTCGAGATCGAGATCAACCTGATCGGCCCGGACGCGGAGCCGGCCATGCGCAACGCCGAAGTGCTCGCCCACCTGGCCGACCCGGCCTTCCAGACCGAGCTGGGCCAGTTCAACCTCGAGCTCAACGCGCCGCCGCGCTCCATCACCGGCCACGGCCTCGCCGACTACGAGCGCGAACTGTGCGAAAGCCTCCACCGCGCCGCCGACCGGGCCGCCAAGGCCGACTGCTGCCTGGTCACCATCGGCATCCTGCCGACCCTCACCCCCGGCCACCTGGTGCTCGGCAACCTCTCCGCCAACCAGCGATACCGCCTGCTGAACGACGAGATGGCCGGCGCGCGCGGCGAGGAGTTCCGCCTCGACATCAACGGCCACGAGCGCCTCCAGAGCGCCAGCGCCTCGATCATGACCGAGGCCGCGTGCACCAGCGCCCAATTCCACCTCCAGGTGCCGCCCGACCGCTTCCATCGCTACTGGAACGCCGCCCAGGCCATCGCCGGCCCGCAGGTCGCCATCGGCGCCAACTCGCCCTACCTGCACGGACGGCGGCTATGGGCGGAGACCAGGATCGCGCTCTTCCAACAGGCCACCGACACCCGCCCCGACGAGCTCAAAGCCCAGGGCGTACGCCCACGCGTCTGGTTCGGCGAACGCTGGATCACCTCGGTTTTCGACCTCTTCGAGGAGAACGTCACCTTCTTCCCGCCGCTGCTGCCCATCCTCGAGGACGAAGACCCGTTCGAGGTCCTGACCGCCGGCGGCGTGCCACGCCTGGCCGAGCTGCGCCTGCACAACGGCACCATCTACCGCTGGAACCGCCCCGTCTACGACGTGATGGACGGCCGCCCGCACCTGCGGGTGGAGAACCGCGTCCTGCCGTCCGGCCCCACCGTGATCGACCTGCTGGCGAACGCGGCCTTCTACTTCGGCGCGGTCCGCCAACTGGCCGAGGAGGAACGCCCGATCTGGTCCCGCCTGCCGTTCCCCACGGCCCGCGACAACTTCCACGCCGGCGCCCGCGACGGCATCGAGGCCACCATGACCTGGCCCGGCCACGGCGAGATCGCCGCCACCGACCTGGTCCGCTCGGTGCTGCTCCCCAAGGCCCGGGCCGGCCTGGACCGCTACGGCGTCGACCCGTCCCTGCGAGACCGGCTCCTCACCGTCATCGACGACCGCTGCCGCCTCGCCCGCAACGGCGCCACATGGCAAACCACGTTCGTACGGCAGGCCGAACAGCAGCGAGGACTCGACCGCCCGACGGCGCTGCGCGAGATGCTGCTGCGATACCTCACGCTGCAGCAGACCAACGAGCCGGTACACACGTGGCCCTGCATGTAGCGCGACGCCGGGGCAGGCGGCGGCGCAGCAGCGTGCAGGCCGTGGCGAGCAGGCCGCGTCCGGTTTCCCGGCTGTTTCCGACGGTGTGGCAACGACTCCCTGAAACCGCCGGAGGACGCCCTTGGGAGGTAGGCGCCCTCAGTGGACGCTGCGGCTGGGCGTTCCGGGCAGATATCAGCGTGATCGGGCTTAAGACGTTTCTGCCGGTGGCTTCGGGTTGATCTGCGCGACGCTGGGCGCCGGTGGGGGCGGCGTGACCGTCGACTTGGGGGCGGCCTTCTTCGGGCGTGGGGTCGGACGCGATGGGCGGGCCGCGGCGGCGATCTCCGGATCGGTCACGACGGGCTTGACTTCCGCGGTGTCTTCGTCGGCGTTGCTCTTGGCGGGGGTGGGCTTCGCGGCGGTCGGCTTCGCGGCGGTCGGCTTGGCGGCGGTCGGCTTGGCCGGCGGGATGTCGGCGGGCACGGCTGCGACCTTGGGCCGCTCGGCGGCAGGGTGCTGTGTGGCGGGCCGTTCGGGGGTGGAGGGCTCGGCACTGGGTCGTTCGGTGGTGCGGCGTCCGGGAGATTTGGGTGATTGGTCCGTTGTGGGAGTGCTCGGCTGGGCCGGGACCTTGGAGCGGCCGAAGAGGCCGGGCCTGGCCTTGGGCGGCTGGCTCGCCGGCGCCGCGGGAACGGCCGCGGACACACCTGCGGGCCTGGTGGGCGCGCTTGCCGGGACGTTGGACTGGGTCTCGCGCTCGGCAACGCCGGACCGGGCCTCGCGCGCCGGGACGTTGGATCGGGCCTCGCGTGCGGGAACGGGGGACTGGGACTCGCGGCGGGCGCGGCGGTCCTGGGCTGAGCGCGCGGCCGCGACCACGAGGGCGGAGCCGGCCAGGCCGGTGAGGACGGCGTAGGGGGCTATCAGGTAGGCCGACTCGATGGGGCCGAGGGCGCCGGTCAGGCGTGGTGCCAGGGCCAGGAAGGCGAAGGCGACCAAAAGAGGGCCGGCGGCTCCCGACGTTGCGGCGGCGGCGCCCAGGTCGCCGCGGCGGGTGGCGGGGGCCGCGGCCAGGGCGCCTATGAGGAAGGCTGCCGTCAAGGTCATGAGGGCGCTCGGCCAATAGATGGTGCCGTAGCGGCCGGTGGAGGCCACCTCGGCGAACTGCCAGCTTGTCAGGTATGTGGCCGAGGTGCGGGTGGTGGCGAGGTCGACGATGACGGCGGCGATCGCGAGGGCCCAGAGCCAGACGGTTGTGGCGATCAGGTTGACGGCCACGGGCGTCGACGAGGTGGCCCAGAAGGCGACGATCAAGCCCAGGAACAGGCCGATCGCGGCGTAGCCGGCGGCGATCACCTCGGGGTGGGCGGTGTCGGGGCGTACGGCCGATCGGGCCGGCAGTGCGACCAGCGCAACCGCCACGAGCGCGCCCAGGGCCGCGCAGGCGGAGAGGGCGAAGCGCCAAGCGGCGGTGGTGCGCGGGCCGGGGCCGCCGCGGACCCGGCTGCCGATCAGCGCGCCGAAGACCGTGGCGCTCGCGGCCGTCCACGTGGCCCAGCCGAGGCTGCCCAGCCAGACGCTGTCGTCCGCGGTGACGGTGGCCGGCCAGACCACCACGCCCAGGCCGTAGCCCAGGCCCAGCTGGGCGGCGCCCGCACCCGCGGCCGCTCCGGCGGCGGTGGCCACCCGCACGATCCAGCCTCTGTCGGCTCCCTCGCCGGCCCGTTTGTCGGCCATGCCGGGCACTGTAGCGGTAAGCGCCGATGCCTGCTAATCCGTCGGTAACCGCACGGATGGCCGTTTCACCCCGGCCCACCTGGTGTGTTTGTCCCGCGGAGGCCAGACACGTCCCCCAAGATTCGATACGTTGACCCCTGCGGGTGACCTCACCGGAGGAGTGGCTGATGTCCGACGAGAGCGACGAGAAGCGACGTCCCTCGCCGGGCAAGTCCGGCCCGCGACCAGGCCCGCGATCAAGCCCGGACGAGGGCGCGACAAAGAAGCCGGACGAAGCCGCAACCCAGCCCGATTTGCCCGCTGTCGCAGATGACGCCACCCAGATCGCGCCGGTGAAAGCTGCTGCCGCAGTCCCGCCCCCCTCGGACGAGGACACGCTGCCGGACGCACCCCGGGGCGACGACACGCTGGACGACGCCCGGACCGTGCCCGCCTACCGTGACAACCCGACCGCCGTCATGCCGTCGGACGACGACTGGGCGCCCAGCCGGGCGAATCCGGCCTGGTCGGGGCGGGCCGAGGTGCGCGCGCCGCAGCCGGGCCGCGGCTATCCGGAGGTGGACTGGGCGGCCGCCGCCGAGCCGGCGGAACGCGACCGCTGGTGGATGCCGATCGTGGTGGGCATCGTCGCGCTGGCGCTGCTCGGCGTGCTGGCGTGGGCGATTTATCTGATCGTGCAGAACTCGGGCGACGACGAGGCGCCCGCGCCCGCGGTGACGACGTCCTCGGCGGCCGTGCCGACGCGTTCGGCGACCACGACCACGCAGACCACGCCGCCGAGCAGCGCGCCGACCACGACCGCCACGACGACGGCCCCGCCGTCGCCGAGCACGACCGATCCCACGGACACCGAGGTCACGGTGCCCGCGCTGCGGGGGCTGTCGTTGCAGTCGGCGCAGGCTTCGCTGAACGCGACGGGGCTGAACTATCGCATCCTCTACCGTCCGGTGGACGCGCCGCCGGGAACGGTTGTCGACAGTGACCCGGCGGAGGGGCAGGTGGTACCACCGGACACTGTCGTCACGCTCGTGGTCGCCGCGGAGGGGGCGACGACCGTGCCGACGGCTGCCACCACCGGCGCCGGGGACGGCGCCGGCACGAACGGTCAGTGACAGTCAGCGGTTGGCGCGTGCCGCACGAGCCTGGATCGGGCCGGTGCCGAGGCCCGGCTGCCGGCCGTTGCGCGCCCGGGGGTCGGGCGCCTTGCCGACGGCGCGCAGGCCGCTGACCTGGACGAAGATGGAGCGTCGCTCGACCGCGTCCCCCGATGCGTTGAGCTCGTACCCGTCCAGCCAGATCCAGCCCTCGTAGGTCGGCCAGTCGTGGACCCGGATGACACGGAAGAGCATCGGCGCCGCGAACTGGACGCTGGCTGCCTTTGTCACGTGTATGACATCACCGGACCGAGGTAACACGTCAACTCCTGCCCTGTAAGTCGTCGCGGGGTAAACCTTGACACGGAAGCAACAAGTGTGCACGGCAGAAACACCATTGCAAGCTCCCGATGATGCCAAATCATCAAAAGCGTTGCGGAGCGTCACCGTCGCCGATCCCGCCAGGTCTCCGAAGTGGATCAGTCCAATTCGGACGAGACGGGAACCGGCACCCCGTAAACGGCGCCGCATCGGTATGTTGAGCCGGGCTCGCTCGCATCCGCCAACTTGACAGAGTGATGCGAGCCATACCGAAAAGATTGCACCACGAGTGCGGTCGATGCAAGTTGCATGTCAGCCATCCGTGATTGTTGGTCTTGGCGGCAGTCAACTTGAATCATTAAATGATCGACAGGGAGACTGGTGCTTGTGAATCAGCATCGGAGTCCCACCATTCGCCGCCGCCGGCTCGGGGTCGAGCTGCGCCGGCATCGAGAGGCGGCCCGGATCACGATCGACATGGTGGCCGACCGGCTCGGGTGCTCCACGTCCAAAGTATCCCGAATCGAGACGGGTCACACGAGTGCCACGCCCGCCGACGTTCAGGCCATGCTGGACATTTATGACGTAAGCGATGCTGTGAAGCAAGAGCTTGTCCAAATTGCCCGAGAAGCGCGCCAAAAAGGGTGGTGGCATCCCTTTTCAACGGTTTTGAGCGGCGCCTATGTCGGGCTGGAGGCCGCCGCTAGGTCCGTCCGGACGTACGAACAGCAGGTCATCCCCGGTCTTCTCCAGAGCGAAGAGTATGCAATTGCGATGATTCGGGCCGCCCGACCGGGGGACAACGACCAGGAAACCGAGCAGCGGGTACGCGTCCGGATGGAGCGGCAGTCGTTATTGATTCAGGACGATCCGATCGATCTTTGGGTGGTGCTCGATGAGGCGGTGGTGAGCCGGCCGGTCGGCGGCGACGCGGTGATGCGCGATCAATTGGCGAAATTGATCAACGCCGCGCGGTTGCCGAACGTCACGTTGCAGATCTTGCCCTTCGCGGTCGGTGCGCATGCGGGCATGGACAGCACGTTCGCCATTCTCGAGTTCGAAGAGGAGGGGGACGCGGACGTGGTCTACATCGACAACGCGACCGGCGGACTGTTTCTGGAGAAGGCCGAGGAGCTCGGCAAGTACATCTCCATCTTCGAGACCATCCAGGCGACGGCCCTCCCCCCGGAGGAGTCCATCGAGATGATTGAAATGCTGGCAGAGGAGCCATTGTGGAAGTCGAATCGAAGGGTTTCCGGCTCGATCTGAGCCGCGCACAGTGGTTCAAGAGCACGCGCAGCGGCCCGAACTCCGACAACTGCGTCGAAGTGGCATTCGTGGATGAGGCCATCGCCGTGCGCGACTCCAAGAACCCCGACGGACCGGCGCTGATCTTCACGGCTGCCGAGTGGGACGCGTTCGTGGGTGGCGCCAAGGACGGCGAGTTCGACCTCTGACCTCGCGGTCCCGCACGAGGCGGCCGGCCCTCCCGCCGAGCGGGAGGGCCGGCCGTAGTCATTTGCGCGCTCGGGTCGTTGAACCGCCAAAAGCGAGCGAGGCAAGGCAGAGAGATGACGATTGGTTCGGAAAACCTCAGCAACGGCACCTCCTCCACCGCGCAGGACAGGTTCAGCGGCGGAGTCAGCGCCTACCGGCAGAACCGGCGCGACGCGCTGGCCTCGGAAACCAGCGAAGGTGAGCTCGTGTCGCGAAGCAGCAACTCGTCGGGGCTGCCCACCCGGTCGCCCGGGCGGTCACACAGCATCGAGCCGACCAGCCCGCTGGACCGCGCGGCCAAGCTCCCATCGCTCGACCTGCAGGGCCTGACCGAGCCGGTCTTCCCGTCCAGCGGCTGGCCCGACTCGGGCTCCCAGTCGATGGCCGACCACCCGCTGCTGCGCGGCCTCCTGCTGGAGCTGCCGGCCCGCGGAAGCCTGCCGGCCTCCGACTGGCTGGACCGGTGGTTCGAGGCGGCGCGCTCGATCCTCGAGCTGCTCTATGTGCAGGAAGCCAAGAAGAGCTGACCCTCAGCGGATGTTCGCCGGCACCCGCGGCCGGCTGCGCCCCAGCGGGGCGAGCGCGAGCAGGCTGAGGCGGCTGTGCCGCAGGGCCGCCCGGACACCGATAGCCAGCACGGCCACGCCCACCACGGTGATCGCGATGCCGGCGAGGTCGGCGCCCGGCACCTCCACGACGCGGGCGGCGATCGGCAGGCCCAGCAGGGTGGCGAGCGCGGTCACCTGCAACGGGACCAGCATCAGCGGATGTGCCGCGGCGGCACGCAGGCCGGGCGGGACGGGAGTGTGCGGCGCCGAGACGAACGCGCCCGCACCGCGACGCACCCGGCCCAGCAGGTGCAGGCTCGCGGTGAGCACGATCAGCGCCGGGATCGCGGAGGCCAGGGCGGCGGACGGAGCCGCGGAATCGCCCGGCACCAAGCCGGTGACCACCGGAACGGCGACGAACACCGAAGCGCCGGCCACGACGAGCACGGTGAGAGAGCCGGCCCGGCGGCGGAGCTCGCGCGCCGAGCGGGCGGCCGGCAGGCGATCAGCCAGCAGCCCGGCGGCGAGCCAGACCGCGGCCAGCGCGCCGGCGAGAATGAGGTCCGCAACGGTGTTCACATCGACCAGCCTTCACCCGGCGCGCGCTCGGCGAAACCGGGTTATCACCGGACCGACACCCGTAAGGGAGTGTTCTCCGACACTCGGGGTGCCCCTGAGTGCCCACAGTGGAACGGCTCAGACCGCGAAGGTGGTCACCGGCTCGGTCGCGGGAGCCGGCGGCGTGGCCTTCCACAGACCGCTGCGCTGAGCGGCAAGCCGCGCCAGGTAAGCGGGGTTGAGCAGCACATACCGCTTCCACAACCGCTTCGGCTCGAGGCCCAGGCGCCACAGCCACTCGAGGGCGTACTTCTGCATCCACGCGGGCGGGTTCTTCAACAGGCCGGCGTGGTAGTCGAACGCGGCGCCCACCGCGAGCAGCGGCATGTCAAGAAGCGGACGCATCGCGTAGGTGAAGACCTCCTGACGCGGGCAACCCAGGCCCACCAGGACGATCCGGGCACCCGACGCCTTGATCCGCTCGGCGATCTCCTCGGCCTCACCCGGCTGGTTCGAGCGGAACTTCGACGGTTCCACACCGGCGATCTTGAGCGCGGGAAACATGTTCTCCAGCGCGGGAACGAGCCGATCCAGGGTGGGCTGCGTCGACCCGTACAGATAAATGGGAAGGCCCTCGGCGGCAGCCTGCTCGACGACCTTGAGCGTGAGCGTGGGGCCGTAGACGCGGTCGGTCAGGTTTGCGCCGTGCAGCAGGTTGAGCGCCCAGCGGACGGGCTGGCCGTCGGGGGTGACCAGGTCGAAGGAGTTGAGGCGCGCGTTGTGGGCCTTGTCCTCCACGCCGGTCATGACGCCGTGCACGGCCAGGGCGGTGACGGCGTAGGGGCGGCGGTCGCGGGCGGCGGCCATGATGCGGGAGGTGGCGTCCGCGTAGTCGGTGATGTCCACCAGGACGCCTAGCACGCTTCGCTTGGGGTGATCGGTGGTCACTTAATACGCTCCGGGCTTGGGCCATGGTGGGGGATTTCGCCGCCGAGCATAGCGGGTGGGTGCGCTTGTTCCTGGGGCTCTGCCCCAGACCCCGGCCATCGCTGCTGGGACCCGGGTGAGGCTTTCTGGCGGCTGGGTGGGTGGTGGGGGTTTGGGGGGTCCCGTCGCGGCGGCCGCCGAGGGGATCACAAAGGGGTGGGGTGCGCAACCACACCCCGGTTGCACACCCCACCCCTTTGCGATCTGGTCCCAACTGCCGTCGCAACGGGACCCCCCAAACCCAAAGATCAGAGGATCACCCGGTAGTGAGGCCGAATCGTGACCAACGGTCCCGCCTGCCCATTCGAAGGACACTCCGTAGTTGCGCCGCGCCCAAGATTTTTCCCCGCCATCTTCACCCGCCCGAGGACCGCCGCTCACGCGGCCACCCGCCGCAAGCTCACCCAGCGCACCCACCGCACCCAGCGCGCCACCGCACTAAGCGCGG
>NZ_BOMI01000151.1 GCF_016862115.1 Paractinoplanes deccanensis | reverse complement strand
CCACCGCACCCAGCGCGCCACCGCACTAAGCGCGACCACCGCACCCAGCGCGACCACCGCACTCAGCGCGACCACCGCACTCAGCGCAACCACCGCACCGTGGGGGTCTGGGGGGTCGCCCCCCAGGTAGATATGACGAGGCGCCGAGGTCCGCGCTTCTCAGCGGACACTCGGCGCCCTCGACTCGTGGGGATGGGGGGAGTTGAACCCCCACGTCCTTTCGGACACACGGACCTGAACCGTGCGCGTCTGCCATTCCGCCACATCCCCGTGGCCAAAAAGACCGGCCCGAAGGCCTGCCTTTTTGTTACTAGCTGCGACAGACTACGCTGTCGCTGGTCACCATGCGAGTTGATATCGCCTGTGACGCCGAGAAGACTAGCACGGCGTCTACGGGTGTCATACGAGGGTCAGAAGTGCCGGTCGTCCTTGAGCTACAGATGCGCAAGCGGCGGCCGGATACCATCATGTCCTCGGAAGCCGAGGAGGAGCCGGTGAGCGTGCTGCAGCGCTTTGAGAAGCGATTGGAAGGCCTGGTCGAGGGGGCCTTCGCCAAGGTGTTCAAGGGTGTCGTGCACCCGGTGGAGATTCTGAATGCCATGCAGCGGGAGGCAGAGGCGCACAAGGCCATCCTCGCCGGTGGCCGCACGCTGGTGCCGAACCGCTACGTGATCGACCTCTCACCTTACGACCACAGCCGGCTGGCGCCTTACGCCGCCGCGCTCGCCCAGGAGCTGGCCCAGTCGCAGGCCGAGTTCATCGGCGAGCAGGCCTGGACGGTCTACGGAGACGTGATCGTCGAGATCGAGCGTGGCGACGGGCTCGACACGGGCATGTTCCGCGTGACCGCCGAGGTCTACACGGGTGGCGAGGTCGCCCCCGTGCAGCAGCCGGCGTACGACGCGGGCCCGCAGTACCCGCCGTACGACCAGGGTGGCTACCAGCAGCACGGCGCGCCGAACGGGCGTGGTTCCGTGGGGCTCATCTCCGGTGACGGGCGCACCTACCCGTTGCAGATGGGCTCGACGGTGATCGGCCGTGGTGACCAGGCCAACCTGCGCCTGCCCGACGTCGGCATCTCGCGCCGCCACGCGCGGCTCGACTACGACGGCAACCAGGTCGTGCTGACCGATCTCGGGTCGACGAACGGGACGATGGTGAACGGCCAGCGGGTGTCGGCCGTCGCGCTCAACCCGGGCGACATGATCCAGCTCGGCACCACCACGCTCACCTTCCGAGTGGACGGCTAGCGACCTTGCCCGAATTCGTCCTCACCGTCGCCCGGTTCGGTTTCCTCATCCTTCTGTGGATCTTCGTGTTCACGGTGGTGGGGGTGATCCGCAAGGATCTCTTCGCCGGGGTTCGGTCCAAGGGCATCGTCGCCAGCCCTCGGGGGGTGGGTGGCACGGTGCCCTCGGGTCCGCCGCCGGCGAAGGCCAAACGCGGTAAGGCGGCTCGGCAACTCGTGGTGACCGCCGGTCAGTTGGCCGGCACGCGCATCACGCTGGGTGAGGCACCTATCACGATCGGGCGTGCCGAGGATTCCACCCTCGTCATCACCGATGATTTCGCCTCCGCTCGGCACGCCCGGCTCGTGCCGCGGGACGGTCAGTGGTTCGTCGAGGATCTCGGCTCGACGAACGGCACGTACCTCGACCGCGGTAAGGTCTCCGGACCCACTCCCGTCCCCCTTGGCGTACCGATCCGCATCGGTCGCACTTCACTCGAGTTACGGCCATGACCCTGACCCTGCGCTACGCCGCCCAGAGCGACCGCGGTCTGATCCGAGACCTGAACCAGGACTCCGTCTACGCCGGGCCGCGGCTGCTTGCTGTCGCCGACGGGATGGGCGGCATGGCCGCCGGTGACGTCGCCTCCAACATCGTCATCGCCGCGATGGCGCCGCTCGACGAGGACGTCCCCGGTGACGCTCTGGTGGACGCGCTGCGTCACGCGGTGGGCCTCGCCAACCAACATCTGCGCGACACCGTCGACGCCAACCCGCAGCTCGAGGGCATGGGCACCACGCTGACCGCGGTGCTCTTCTCGGGCAGCAAGTTCGGCATGGTGCACATCGGTGACTCGCGTGCCTACCTGCTGCGCAACGGTGAGTTCGCCCAGATCACCAAGGACGACACCTATGTGCAGATGCTCGTCGACGAGGGGCGTGTCAGCCCCGAGGAGGCGAGCAGCCACCCGCAACGGTCGCTGCTGACCCGCGCCCTCGACGGCCGGGACATCGACCCCGAGTACTCGGTCCGCCAGGTGCTCAAGGGCGACCGCTACCTGATCTGCAGCGACGGCCTCTCCGGCGTGGTCAGCGCCGACACGATCGGCCAGACCATGCGCGAGATCGCCGATCCGCAGGCGTGCGTCGAGCGCCTCGTGCAGCTCGCGCTGCGCGGGGGCGGCCCCGACAACATCACCGTGGTGATCGCGGACGCGACCGACGCGGACATCGTCGAGCAGGCTCCCGTCGTGGGCGGCGCCGCCGCGATCGACCGGGGCAACAACACGGTCGCCGACAGCTCCACCCCCGCGTCGCGGGCCGCCGCGCTGCAGGCCCCGCGCCCGCCGCAGCCGCAGCCCGAGCCGGAGCAGCCGGAGGAGCCGGAGCCCAAGGGGCACCCGGTGCGCACCAGCCTGCTGGTCCTGCTGCTGCTCGGCGTGCTCGGCGGTGGCCTCTGGCTGGGCTATCAGTACACCCAGGACCAGTACTACGTCGGCGCGACCGACGCCGGTCAGCTCGCCATCTTCCGCGGGGTGCCGGGTCAGATCGCCGGCCTCGACCTGTCGACGGTGAACGAGACCAGCCCGACCCGCCTCGACGACCTGACCGCGGTCGCGCAGGACCGGGTGCGGCAGGGCATCCACGCCGCGGACCGGCCGGACGCCCAGCGCATGCTGACCGAGCTCACCGACGACGTACCGTCGAATCCGAACCTCAAACCGCTGTGCAGCACGGCGACGGCCGCGCCGACATCGGCGCCGACCACCGCTGCGCCGCCGGCGCCCACGGTGCAGTCCTCCGCAGCTTCCGTACTCCCGCCGTCTGCTCAGGTGACCGAGTCCGCACCCCCGGTCGTCGATCCGGTCGGGTGCCGGACCGTCAACTGAGCTCCGGCTCGACAACGTCTGGGGATACCTCTTGACCGCGCCCGCCGTACCGGCTCCCACACCCAGCACCACGGGTGAGATGTCGCGTATCCCGGGAATGAAGACCCAGCGCAACGCCGAGCTGGGTCTGCTCGCGTTCGCCATGGTGCTCGTCGCCGCGTACGGCGCGATCGTGGAGGCGAACCAGTTCGATCGGGTCACCTCGACGTTCTGGGTGCCCGCGGCCCTGCTCAGCGTCCTGTTCCTCGGGCTGCACGTGGTGGTGCGCTACACCGCGCCCTACGCGGACCCGGTGCTGATCCCGGCGGTCGCCCTGATCAACGGGCTGGGCGTGGGCTTCCTGCGCCGGCTCGACCTGGCCCGGGCGATCGCCAACAAGGAGCCGGAGCCCGGGTTCTTCGCCGGCACGGGCGGCCGGCAGCTCGCCTGGACCCTGGGCGCGCTCATCCTCGCCGCGGTGCTGCTGCTGGTGATCCGCGATCACAAGGTCGTCTCGCGGTACGCGTACACGCTGGGCCTGGTCGGCATCGTGCTCGTCATGATCCCGGCGGTGCTGCCGTCGAGCCTGTCGGAGATCAACGGCGCGAAGCTGTGGATCCGGGTGGGCTCGTTCTCGATCCAGCCCGGTGAGTTCGCCAAGCTGGCGCTGGTCTCGTTCTTCGCGTACTACCTGGTCCGCAAGAGAGAGGTGCTCTCGCTGGCCAGCCGCCGGGTCCTCGGCATCGACTTCCCGCGCGGCCGCGACCTGGGCCCGGTCGTCACGGTGTGGCTGCTCAGCCTCCTGGTGCTGGTCTTCGAGAAGGACCTGGGCACCGCGCTGCTGTACTTCGGGCTGTTCGTGGTGACGCTCTACGTGGCGACCGAGCGGGCCAGCTGGCTGATCATCGGCCTGCTGCTGTTCTTCGGCGGCGTCTACATCGCCTACCTGCTGGGCGCCTCGATCGGCGGCCCGTTCGCCAACTTCTACGACCGTGCCGAGGTGTGGCTCGAGCCGTTCGCGACGGAGAACTACGACCGGGTGGGCGGCAGCTACCAGCTGGTGCAGGGCCTGCTCGCGCTCGGCACGGGCGGGCTGTTCGGCTCCGGGCCGGGCGCCGGCTCGCCGGGCTTCGTGCCCGAGGTGCGCACCGACTTCATCTTCGCCGGCATGGGCGAGGAGATCGGCCTGTTCGGCCTCTCCGCGCTGCTGGTGGTCTACCTGCTCATCGTGGAGCGGGGCCTGCGCGCCGGCCTCGCGGTGCGCGACTCGTTCGGCAAGCTCGTCGCCGGTGGCCTGGCGTTCACCCTCGGTTTGCAGGTCTTCGTCATCCTGGGTGGCATCACCGGACTCATCCCGCTGACGGGTCAGACCACGCCGTTCCTCTCGGCGGGCGGCTCCTCGTTGATGGCGAACTGGCTACTGATCGCGATGCTTCTGAGAATCTCCAACGCGGCGCGGGGGCCCGCGGCAAGCGGCGGCGGCGTCGACCGCCCCGGCGGACCCAAGAAAGCCCCCACCCAGCTCCACGGCGCCATGACGGAGGTGATCAAGCCGTGAACGCACCCCTTCGCCGGGCCGGCGTGGTCATCCTCGTGCTCTTCGGCCTGCTCTTCGCCAATCTCAACTGGGTGCAGGCCTACAAGGCCGACGACTACCGCACCAACGAGTACAACCGCCGGGTCGTAGTAGCCCAGTACGAACGCCCGCGCGGCGTGATCGAGGCGGGCGGCATCGGGCTGGCCACCAACAAGGTCACCGACGACACGCTCAAGTACCTGCGCGTCTACCCGCGCAAGGAGGCGTACGCGCCGGTGCTCGGCTACCGGCCGGTGGGTCTCGCCGCCACGGGCATCGAGAACAGCGAGAACGACTTCCTCTCCGGCGAGAGTGACAAGCTCTTCGCCGACCGGGTGAAGGACATGTTCACCGGCAACAACACCGGCGGCGGCAACGTCGTGCTGACGATCAACCCGACGGCGCAGGAGACCGCGTACAAGCAGCTGCTCAACAACCAGCGCGACGTGGAGAAGGGCGCGGCGGTCGCGATCGACCCGCGCACCGGCGCGGTGCAGGCCATGGTGTCGATCCCGAGCTACGACCCGAACCCGCTGGTCAGCCACGACGAGAAGGCCGCCGCCGCGGCGTACAACAAGCTCAACAAGGACGAGGACCAGCCGCTGCTCAACCGGGCGACCGCCGAGACGCTGCCGCCCGGCTCCACGTTCAAGGTGATCGTCTCGGCGGCCGCCCTGCAGAACGGCTACACGCAGCAGACCGAGATCAAGGCCGGCAGCACGTACGAGGAGAGCGGCGCGGTCATCCACAACGCCGAGGACGAGGTCTGCCCCGGCAGCCAGGTCACCCTCAAGGAGGCGCTGACCGAGAGCTGCAACACCGGTTTCGCGCGGCTCGGCGTCACGCTGGGCCGGGAAAAGGTGATGGAGACGGCCAAGGCGTTCGGCTTCGAGGACGACAGCCTCACCGTCGGCAACCTCGAGGGCAGCGGCCTGCCGGTGGCGGCCAGCCACACCGGCGACATCAAGAACCCGGACGGCAGCACCGACAAGGGCGCCCTGGCCCAGTCGTCGATCGGCCAGCGCGACGTGCGGATGACGACGCTGGAGGGCGCGCTCATGGCGGCCACGGTCGCCAACGGCGGCAAGCAGATGCGCCCCTACCTGGTGCAGAAGCTGCTCAGCCCGGACCGCCGCACGATCTACAACGCCGACCCCAAGACGCTGCGGACGCCGATCAACGAGTCGGTCGCCTCGGACCTCAAGGAGATGATGGTCAGCGTCGTCGAGAACGGCACCGGCAAGAAGGCGCGGATCAGCGGCTTCGAGGTCGGCGGCAAGACCGGTACGGCGCAGAACGCCGAGGGCGCCGACCCGCACGGCTGGTTCATCGGCTTCGCCTACAACGAGAAGGGCGAGGCGGTCTCCGCGGTCTGCGTCATGCTGGAGAACGTGCCCGGCGGCCACGCGAGCGCCGAGGCTGCCCGCATCGCCGGGCTCATCATGAAGGCCGCGGCCGGTCGGGGAGGGGACTGAGCATGATCAGCCCTGGGGTGACCCTCGGCGGGCGCTACCGTCTCGACGAGCGGATCGCCGGCGGCGGGATGGGCGACGTGTGGCGCGGCACCGACGAGGTGCTGGGCCGGACCGTCGCCGTCAAGATCCTGCTGCCCGCGCTGCTCGACGAGCCGGGCTTCGCCGAGCGCTTCCGGGGCGAGGCGCGCACCATGGCCACGATCAACCACCCCGGGGTCGTCGACGTCTACGACTACGGCAGCGACCAGCAGCTCGCGTTCCTGGTGATGGAGTACGTCGAGGGCGATGCCCTGTCGCGCACGCTGAGCCGGGTCGGCCGGCTCACCCCCGCGCGCACGATGGCGCTGGTCGCGCAGGCCGCCGACGCGTTGCAGGCCGCGCACGCGAACGGCATCGTGCACCGCGACGTCAAACCCGGCAACCTTCTGGTACGCCCGAACGGCACGCTCGTGCTCACCGACTTCGGCATCGCGCGCTCGGCGCTGGTCGGGCAGCTCACCGTCGCCGGCTCAGTGCTCGGCACGGCCTCCTACATCTCGCCGGAGCAGGCCTCCGGCGCGGTCGCCACGCCCGCCTCCGACGTGTACGCGCTGGGCGTGGTCGCCTACCAGTGCCTCTCCGGGCACCGGCCCTTCGACGGCGCCACGCCGTTGGAGATCGCCATGAAGCACGTCCGGGACACGCCGCGGCCGCTGCCCGGCGACATCCCGCCGACCGTGCGCACCATCGTCGACCGGGCCATGGCAAAGGACCCGTCCGCGCGCTGGCCCTCCGCGTCGGCGATGGCCGCCGTCGCGCGCCAGGCCGCCGCGTCGCTGGCCACGACCGCCGCGCAGCCCGCCGGCCAGCCGGTGCGCAGCGCGCCGCCGGTCAGCCCGGCCGGTGGGTTCCCGCGGCCGCCGTCCGGCCCGGCCATGCCCGGGTCCCCGGTCGCCGGGGCGCCGCACGCGCCCTACCCGCCGACCCAGCGGCCCGTCTCGGGCGCGCGGGGTGCGGCGTCCGTCCCATCCGGGCCGCCGGTTCAACCGCAGCCCTACCGCCAGCCGTATCAACCACAGCCGGCACCCGCCGCCAAGCCGGAGAGCTCCGGCGGGCGGCAGGTGCTGATCGTGCTCGCCGTGGTCCTCGCACTGCTGGTCCTGCTCTGCGCGGGGGTCATCTCGTTCCTGCTCAAACAGGGACAGGAAACGCAGAACGGCAGCAGCGGCGCGCTGATCAGTGCGGCCGTCGTCCACACGGGCGTCGATGGCGGGGCACCGCCCGCGGCGTCGTACCGTCTAACCACACAGACGGGCGCCAACCCCGGCTGGATTCGAGCGAACGAAGGACGACAGACGCTATGACGGCGCAGGCCCGCCTGCTCGGTGGCAGGTATCAGGTCGGCGAGCTTTTGGGCTACGGCGGCATGGCCGAGGTGCACCGTGGACGTGACCTCCGGCTCGGCCGCGACGTGGCCATCAAGATGCTGCGCACCGACCTGGCCCGCGACGCGACGTTCCAGGAGCGGTTCCGCCGCGAGGCGCAGAACTCGGCGGCCCTCAACCACCCGGCGATCGTCGCCGTCTACGACACCGGCGAAGAGGTGTCGGCCACCGGCGAGAAGCTGCCGTTCATCGTCATGGAGTTCGTCAACGGGCGGACCCTCAAGGAGGTCCTGGCCCAGGAGCAGCGGATCCCGTGGCGCCGGGCCCTCGAGATCATCGCCGACATCTGCGCGGCCCTGGAGTTCAGCCACCGGCACGGGATCATCCACCGGGACATCAAGCCCGGCAACGTGATGATCACCCAGAACGGCCAGGTCAAGGTCATGGACTTCGGCATCGCGCGGGCCCTGGCCAGCGGCGCGACCACCATGACGCAGACCAGCGCGGTGATCGGCACGGCGCAATATCTCTCGCCCGAGCAGGCGCGCGGCGAGGCGGTCGACGCCCGCTCCGACGTGTACGCGGCGGGCTGTGTGCTCTTCGAGCTGCTCGTCGGCCACCCGCCGTTCGTCGGCGACAGCCCGGTCAGCGTCGCCTACCAGCACGTCCGCGAGGACCCGCGGGCACCCAGCGAGATCAACCGTGAGGTGCCGCCGGACATCGACGCGATCGTGCTCAAGGCGCTCGCGAAGAACCCGCTCAACCGCTACCAGAGCGCCCAGGAGATGCGCGCTGACGCGCTGCGCGCCGTCTCCGGCCGCCCGGTGCTGGCCACCCCGGTGATGTCGCAGGCCGAGACCATGGCCCTGCAGCAGGGTCCGCAGCAGCAGTGGCAGCCCCAGGCCGCGACGACCATGCAGCGGCCCATCCCGGGCGCGCCGCCGCCGCGGCCGCCGGATCGTCGCTCGTCGTGGGTGTGGGCCTCGCTGGCCGCGCTGGGTGTGCTGGTGGTGATCGTGCTCGGCGTGGCGCTGGCGATGACCCGGCAGGACGACAACCCCACGACCACGCCGACGCCCACCCAGTCGACGCCGGCGCTGGTCGCCGTGCCCGACCTCGACGGCCTCAGCAACGACGACGCGATCCAGCAGCTCGAGCAGGCCGGCTTCAAGAACGTCTCGGCCGAGAAGCCGCGCCAGGACACCGACTGCGACGGCACGGTCGAGACGCAGACGCCGAAGGCCGGCACGAAGGTCACCGTCGACACCGAGATCCGCTACCAGCTGTGCACCAAGCCGGACGAGGTGACCGTGCCGTCCAACCTGGTCGGGGGCACGAAGGACAACGCCAACACCCGCCTGCGCGAGCTGGGCCTGACGCCCAACTTCAAGACGGTGCCCAGCGTCCAGCAGGCCGGCATCGTCACCAAGGTGGAGAAGTCGGGCCGCACGGTCGAGCCGGGCACCACGATCGACGTCTCGGTCTCGGACGGCTCGCTGGTCAAGATGCCGAAGGTGACCGACCAGCCGCAGGCGGTGGCCGAGGGCATCCTCGACAACGCCGGGCCGTTCAACGTCAGCATCCAGACCGTCGAGGACCCGAACGGTGTGCCGGGCACGGTCGTCGACCAGAACCCGAAGGCCGGCGAGTCGATCGCCAAGGGCGGCAAGGTCACCCTGACGGTCATCGCCGAGCAGACCGGCGAGCCCGACCCGAGCGACACGCCCGACCCGGGTCAGACCACGACAACGCCGCCGGCCAACGGCAACGGCGGCGGCACGGGAGGCGGCGTCATCAGCGACTCGCTGCTGGCGTACCGCCGGGACTAGCGACTCACGCGGTCGCGAAGGCCGCTCGGCGCCGGGACTCGACCTCGGCGGCGAGCGGCGGCGCCTTCTCCAGGGCCTCCGGCAGGCCGCAGGACGCGAGCCAGTTGGCCAGCATGGTGTGACCGCCCTCGGTCAGCACCGACTCGGGGTGGAACTGCACGCCCTCGATCGGCAGCTCACGGTGGCGCATCGCCATCACCACGCCCGACTCGGTGCGCCCGGTCACCTCGATCTCGCCGGGCAGCGTCTCGGGCAGCACGGCGAGCGAGTGGTAGCGGGTCGCGGTGAACGGCTCGGGCAGGCCCGCCAGCACGCCGTCGCCGGTGTGGTGCACCAGCGAGGTCTTGCCGTGCAGCAGCTCCGGCGCGCGGGTGACGGTGGCGCCGAAGGCCGCGCCGATCGCCTGGTGGCCCAGGCAGACGCCGAACATCGGGATCGTGCCCGCGTACGCCTGGATGACGTCCATCATGATGCCGGCGCGCTCGGGCGTGCCGGGGCCCGGCGAGAGCAGGATGCCCGCGGCGCCGAAGTCGCCGACGTCGGACACGGAG
Organism: Paractinoplanes deccanensis; assembly: GCF_016862115.1. Lineage (GTDB taxonomy): Bacteria > Actinomycetota > Actinomycetes > Mycobacteriales > Micromonosporaceae > Actinoplanes > Actinoplanes deccanensis. The sequence continues at coordinate 22,518 of NZ_BOMI01000151.1, read as the reverse complement.
ATCTCGTCGTTGCGGCGCACCTCGCACTCGGCGCCGAGCTGGCCGAGGTACTGCACGAGGTTGAAGACGAACGAGTCGTAGTTGTCGATGACCAGGACGCGCACGTCAATCACCCGGAATCTGGTTGCTGCCCGTCGTCGCGGCGTCGGACGGATGCGGGGCGTTCGACTCGGTGCTGTACGGGATCTCGTCCGGCGCCTCGTCCTCGCTGCTGGGGTCGACCACGTTGCCGTCCGGGCCCTGCTGCTCGGTGCCCGTGCCGACCTGCACGTCGTCGAAGGGCAGCAGCGGGGTGGCCCACGGGAAGACCACGTACCAGAGCAGGGCGGTGGTGGCCGCGATGAGCCCGAGCGAGCCGGTGAGTTTGCCCCAGAAGCCGAACGGGAGCTTGCGCCAGATCCATGCGTACATCGGTCAGTCCCCCGTCTTGATCGGGGTCGGCATGCCGGCGTCCGGCAGCTTCTGGTCGCGCTTGGACGTCGAGACGAGCTCGGCGTGGATGATCAGGCGCTGGTAGTTGTTGTACTTCGGGTTGCAGGTGGTCAGCGTGAGCAGCGCCTTGGTCGGCTTGGCCTTCGGCTTGCCGGGGACCGGGGCGACGACCTCGACGGCGCTGGGCTTCACGATCTCCTGGGCGTAGACCCGGTAGACGTACCAGTTGGTGCGGGTCTCCACACCGATCACGTCGCCGTCCTTGAGCTCGTCGAGCCGCCAGAAGATCTTCTTGATCCGGTGTCCGGCCACCGAGAAGTTGCCGATCTGGCCGGGGTCGGCCGAGTCGGGGTAGTGGCCGGGGGCGTAGCGGATGTCCTTCGGCGTGACGCCGTCGACGACCACCCACTCCTTGTCGAGCTTGGGGATGTAGAGCCGGCCCACCAGGTTGGCGCCGGGCGCGGCCGGGCCCTGCGGGGCGGCCGAGGCGGTCGGTCCGACGGTGGGGTCGTTCCAGGCCTGGTCGAGCTGGGTGGCGAGGGTGTCCTGCTCCTCCTGCACCTTGGCCGAGTTGCCGAAGACCTCGTAGCCGGCGAAGAGCAGCACGATCAGCCCGAAGGTGATCATCAGCTCGCCGGAGACCCGGATGCCGGAGCGCAGCCGCGACCCGACGGTGGGCCGGGTCAGCTCGGAGTAGACGCTCTTGTAGCCCTCGCCGGTCTGCTCGGGCCGCAGTTTGACGACTTTTTCGCCCCGTTTGGGCTGCAACTCTTCGACATCCTCTGGTGCGCTCGGCTGAGGGCCACCCGGTGGGGTCGGTCCGACCGACGCGGCGCCGAGGGCGGCGTCGGGCTCGGCCTTCGACTTCGCGGCCTGCGCCGCCTTGCCCGGGACCGCGGTGAGGAGCGCGGTGGGTTCTCTCAGGGGTGGGGTCTGCTGCTGCACGGCCGGGATCAGCGCCGTCTTGTGCGGGTCGGCCGTCGGCGCCGGCCGGGCGGGGTCTGGGGTGTTCGACCAAGTTTGGGGTGATGGGGGGCTTTGGTCGTTTTGTGCGGGCTGCCAAGGGGCCCGCGGTGTGGTGGCCGTGGTGGCACCCGGGTTGTAGCCGTTGAAGCCGTTGTCGTGGCGCTCAGGGGCTGCCAAGGGGTGTTCCGAGGCGGCGTAGGTGCGCTCGGGGATCGGAGCGGCGCCTCCGGCCGGAGCCGCGCCGTTGCCGTTGAGGCCGGCCGGGCTTCCGGTGGCGGTGCGGCCGGTCGGGGTGGCGCTCCAGGAAGGGGCCTGGCTGCCGGGGTCTGCGGCGTTGGCGGTGCTCCAGGAGGAGGGCTGACTGCCGCTTGTGGCCGCGGCGGCGCCGGCTGTGCCCCAGGAGGGCTGACTGCCGCTTGTGGCCGCAGCGGGGCCGGCCGTGCTCCAGGGCGAGGTCTGGGTGCCGCTTGTGGCCGCGGCGGGGCTGGCCGTGCCCCAGGAAGGGGTCTGGGTGCCGCTTGTGGCCGGGTCGGCCGCGCTCCAGGAGGAGGGCTGGCTGCCGTTCGTGGCCGTGGCGGCGGCGCCGGCCGTGCTCCAGGAGGGGGCCTGGCCGGTGGGGGCCGGGTCCGCTGCGGAGTCGCTCCAGCCGGTGCTGGGAGTCGCGGGGGAGTCGCTCCGGCCGGTGCTGGGGGTTGCGGCGGCTGCGCTCCAGCTGGGGGCCGTGCTCGCGACGGCTGGGCTGCTGGGGGCGGCCGGGCCGGAGGCGGGCGGGGCCGGGGCGGCGGGACTGCCGGTGGCGAAGAAGTCGAAGCCCGGCTCGGCGTGGCCGGCCGGGGGCTGGTCGATCGGGCGCTGGCGGGCGGCGTTGACGGCGGCGTGCAGCTCGTCGGGGGTGTTGCGGGATGACGCTATCCGCTGCTGGAGCGCGGGGTCGGGGCGCAGCACGGCCGTCTCGGCCGCGGCCGGGCGGGGCTCCGGCGCGACAGGGGCCGCGGGAGCCGGGGGTGTCGCGGGGAAGGCCGCAGGAGCCGCGGGTGTCGCGGGGAAGGCCGGAGAAGCCGGGGGTGCCGCGGGGAAGGCCGTGGGTGGGGCGGCAGTCGGTGGCGCCGCGGGAAAGGGCGCTGCGGCCTGGGGCGGCGGGGGAACGGCCTGGGGTGCCGCGGGAGGGGCCGGTGGGCGGGCCGGGGCCTGCTGGCCTCCGCCGAGGCCCACGGGAGGCGCGAGGGGGCCGCCGGGGACGCCGTCGGGGGAGGCGTCGGTGATCCGCGGGATGTAGGCCGTCTGGGCGTCACCGTCGGGCGCTCGGTGGCGCCCCGAGCCGGCGCTGCCGGTCGGTTTGTCCGGTGCGGCCATTACTCGGCAACCCGCGCGGATCGGAGGTCGCTCGACCCGTCGTACGCCCGCACTGTCACGTTCCTCTCGACCCTTTCCGTGTAGCCGAGGCCGAAGTCGGCGACAGCATCCCGGAATTGCTGGACCCCTTCCGCGGACTCCAACGCGCGATGCATCGCTGTGGGTTCGCCGATTGCCGTGATCTTGAACGGCGGCGAGAAGACCTGGCCGTGAAGCAGCAGCGTGTTGCCGACACAGCGTACCGCGCTCGTCGAGATAACGCGGACATCCATGATCGACATTGCCTCGGCGCCACCCGCCCACAGCGCGTTCACCACGGCTTGGACGTCACCCTGGTGGACCACGAGATCGTCGTTGTCGGGCGCGTTGGCGTCGGAGAACTCGTTGCTCCGGCGGGACGAGTCGTCGAGCGTGACGGTGATGCCCTCGCCCGCCAGGGCCGTGAAGCCGGCCGGCGCCCGCAGCGCGTCAGCCCGGGTGCGCGCCTCCGCGACCGGCCCGTCGACCTCGGCGAGCCGGGCCGTGTCCTGGTCGACCGAGGCGCGCAGGTCGGCGGCGGTCTGCTCGCGCGCTTCGAGGCGCACCCGCTTGTCGGCGATCAGCTGGGTGAGCTGGGGCCGCCGGTCGTCGCGCAGCGCGGTGCCGTCCGCCGTGCGCGCCGACGTGGTGAAGAGCAGGCCCGCGGCCAGCGCGATCAGCGGCACGACGACAGACCAGCCGCGGGTGCGCTGGGCCCGCCGGCGTGGCCGCAGGCCGCCGAGCGCGCGCCTCAGCACGAGCCGCCACGAGGGCGTGCCGGTGGTGTATTCCACGTCCTCGTTCCTCCCGGAAATTCGCGCCGGACATTTTCCTCGCCTGGCGGGTGCCTGTGTGAGCGCGGCCTTGACTACGCTAGCTGTCGAACATTAATCGCCACGGGCAGCATTCGGGATCTCCGGAGCCGCTCAGCGGTGGGGTTGTTCACCACTTGTTGCCCTTCAGGAGAGCACCGTGCCGAAGTCTCAGGTTCGCAAGAAGAAGGTCTACACGCCGCCGACCGACATTCGCCCGGCGGCGACAGCGGCGTCCAAGAAGCCGAGCCCGATGTGGCTGCCGATCAGTGCGGTGGCCTTGATCGTGATCGGCATCGCCTGGCTGGTCGTGTACTACCTGTCGTCGCAGCAGTACCCGGTCGAGGCCTGGCGGTACTGGAACCTCGCGGTCGGCTTCGGGTGCATGGTGGCCTCCCTGGGCATCCTGTCGCGCTGGCGTTAGGCCGGTAAGGCCCGCTTAGCGCGGGTATTTTCGACTTAGTCCGATTCAAGGCACCCCGGGCCGGCGGCGCGGGGTGCTCTTCGCGTTACTTGACCCGGCGGCATGCGGCCGTCTATTACTCGTGGGTAACATGGGCGCGGCGGACAGCCGACCGAGGAGGCACAACCCAGATGGGCATAGCGCAGATCATCGCCACCGTGCTGGCCGGGGCCGTCACCGTCGTGGCCGTCGCGCTGGCTGTGCGGGCGGTCCTGACCATCACCGCGGTGATCCGCCAGGGTCAGCCGGCCCCGGAGCGGTTCACCGGCAAGGGCACCCGCACCAAGACGATGCTGACCGAGACGCTCGGTCACACGCGCATGCTCAAGTGGAGCGCGATCGGCGCGGCCCACTGGTTCGTGATGGTCTCCTTCATGATCTTGTTCCTGCTGGTCGTGGAGGCGTACTTCGAGGTCGTCGACCCCGAGGGCGGGCTGCCGATCGTGGGGCATTGGCTGGTCTACGGGTTCGTCACCGAGTGGATCGGCATCCTCGGCCTGATCGGCATCCTCTACCTGGTCTTCGTCCGGCAGCGCAACATCAGGCAGAAGCGCAGCCGGTTCCTCGGCTCGACGATGTGGCAGGCCTACTTCGTCGAGGCCGTGATCATCGGGGTGCTGATCTGCGGCTTCCTGATCCGCGGGTTCAAGGTCGCCAACGACACCTTCGAATATCCGGGGTGGGCCACCCCGCTGTCGCACGCCGTCGGCTCGATCCTGCCGGCCGCCGCGGACGGGCCCACGTGGGTGGCGCTGGTCAAGCTGTTCATCTCGATGGGCTGGCTGATCACGATCGCGCTCAACCCGACCATGGGCGTCGCGTGGCACCGTTTCCTGGCGTTCTTCAACATTTTCTTCAAGCGCGACCCCGAGAAGCCGGCCGGCTCCGGCCTGGGCGCGCTGCGGCCGATGATGAGCGAGGGCAAGCCGCTCGACTTCGAGGAGGCCGACCCCGAGAAGGACCAGTTCGGCGTCGCCCAGGTCGAGCAGTTCTCCTGGAAGGGCCTGCTCGACTTCTCCACCTGCACGGAGTGCGGCCGCTGCCAGTCGCAGTGCCCGGCGTGGAACACCGCCAAGCCGCTGTCGCCCAAGCTGCTCGTGCTGTCGCTGCGCGATCACGCGTACGCCAAGGCGCCCTACCTGCTGGCCGGTGGCGGCAAGGACCTGACCGGCGAGGAGAAGGCCACCGAGGAGCAGCTCGCCGGGGTCGACGTGCTCGCGCTGGCCGAGGCCGAGCGGCCGCTGATCGGCGGCGTCGACGAGAACGGCGTCATCGACCCGGACGTGCTGTGGTCGTGCACCACCTGCGGCGCCTGCGTCGAGCAGTGCCCGGTCGACATCGAGCACGTCGACCACATCGTCGACATGCGCCGCTACCAGGTGCTGATCGAGTCGTCGTTCCCCAGCGAGGCCGGCGTGATGCTGCGCAACCTGGAGAACAAGGGCAACCCGTGGGGCGCGCCGCAGAACACCCGCGAGGACTGGACCAAGGGCCTCGACTTCGAGGTGCCGCGGGTCGGCGAGGTCGAGGACTTCGAGTACCTGTTCTGGGTCGGCTGCGCCGGCGCGTTCGAGGACCGGGCCAAGAAGACCACCCGGGCGGTGGCGAAGCTGCTGCACGAGGCCGGCGTCAACTACGCGATCCTCGGCGAGGGCGAGACCTGCACCGGCGACCCCGCCCGCCGCATCGGCAACGAGTTCGTCTTCCAGATGCTCGCCCAGCAGAACGTCGAGACGCTCCAGGAGGCGAACGTCAAGAAGATTGTCGCCACCTGCCCGCACTGCTTCAACACGCTGGGCAACGAGTACGAGCAGCTCGGCCTCAAGGTCGAGGTCGTGCACCACACGCAGCTGCTCGCCCACCTGGTGGCCACCGGCAAGCTGACCCCGGTGCAGCCGATCGACGGCGACGTGACCTACCACGACCCCTGCTACCTGGGCCGGCACAACCGGGTCTTCGACGCGCCCCGCGAGGTCCTCGGCGAGGCGACCGCCAACCTGATCGAGATGCCGCGCAACCAGGAACGCTCCTTCTGCTGCGGCGCCGGCGGCGCCCGCATGTGGATGGAGGAGAAGATCGGCAAGCGGATCAACGTCGAGCGCACCGAGGAGGCCCTGGCCACCGGCGCGAAGACGATCGCCGTGGGCTGCCCGTTCTGCTACACGATGATCGGCGACGGGGTCACCGGCAAGGGCGAGCAGGACAACGTCGAGGTCGTCGACGTGGCGACGGTGCTGCTGCGTTCGATGAAGCAGGAAGTCTGATCTAGGAACCGGTCGAGCCGGCGGTGGCCGCGGTGGTCGAGGCGACGATCGCGACCATCATGGCCGCCTGGATCTCCTCGAGCGTCTTCTTCACCGCGGCGGCCGCCCACGCCCCCTCGCTGATCTCGCGCAGCCGCGCCTGCACGACCTTGCGGTCGAGGCCGGCGAAGACCTTCTTGTCGAGGTCGGTCGCGGCGACGAGGGCGCAGAGGGCGGCCGTACGCGGATCGGCCTGCTCGGTGCCGAGGACCGCCGCGCGCATGCGCTGCCGGGCCCGCGTCTCGGCGGCCGGCTCGACGCCGTTCGTGGCTGGGTACCGCTTGCGGGGGAAGACTCCGAGCACCTTGTCCTTCTCCACGGTCAGCACGCCGTCCGCGACCAGCCGCTCGAGCACGTGGGGCCGTGTCTGTTTGGCGAACCTCGTGACCCAGTGCCCGGGCCGGCGGTGGCGGCCCTCGGCGGCGATCCGGCCGAGCGCCACGTCGAGGATCGGGTCGCCGGTGGGTGCCGGGTCGGTGACGAGCACCTTCTTGTCGACGATGTCGACCCGCTCGGCCAGCGCGAGATCGAACAGCACCGCGCCGCCGAGGCCGTTGTCCAGGTGGGTGCCGTCGGTGAGCGGTGCGCCGTCGTCGTCGTACGCGAGCAGCAGGAACTCCTCGGCAAGGTTCATGTCCTCGACGGTAACCAAACGAGGCGAAGATCAATCGTGGATGCCTCCGGCCGCCGGGAATCGCCCGCATCCGGCACAATGGGGACCGAGGTGAACCGATCATGGACGGCCTGTTCCTGACCGCGGTGCTCCCGCTGGCGGCTTTCGCGCTGCTCACGGCGGGCAACGCGTTCTTCGTGGCCGCCGAGTTCGGTCTGGTCACGGTCGATCGCCCCGAGATCGACGCACGCGCCCGCTCCGGCGACCGCCGGGCCCGCACGGTGCAAAACGCGCTGCACGAGCTCTCGTTCCAGCTCTCCGGCACCCAGCTCGGCATCACGATCACCGCCCTGCTCACCGGCTATCTCGCCGAGCCGGCGCTGTCCAAGCTCTTCACGCCCCTGGTCGAGCCGGTCGGCGGCGACGCGACCGAGGGCATCACGCACGCCATCGCCCTGGTGGTGGCCACGCTGCTGTCGATGCTCTTCGGCGAGCTGGTGCCCAAGAACGCGGCGCTGGCCCGGCCGATGCGCGCGGCGCTGCTGACGGCGGCTCCGCTGCGTACCTTCTCGAAGCTCTTCAAATGGCTGATCGGCGCGCTGAACGGATCGGCGAACTGGCTGGTCCGGCGCATCGGCATCGAGCCGCAGGAGGAGCTGGCCAGCGCCCGGTCACCCGAGGAGCTCGGGCTGCTCGCCGCGATCAGCGCGCGGGCCGGCGCGCTGCCCACCGAGACCGCGACGCTGGTGCGCCGCACGATCCGCTTCGGCGAGAAGAGGGCGGCCTCGGCGATGACGCCGCGCGTCGACGTGGTCGGGCTGCCGGTCGCCGCCAGCGTGGCCGATCTGATCGCCAAGGCCCGGGCGACCGGCCACACCCGCTTCCCGGTCTACGAGAACACGATCGATCTGGTCACCGGCGTGGTGGGAGTGCCGGACGCGCTGGGTGTGCCGCCGGAGCGGCGAGCCGCCACGCGCGTGTCCACGATCGCCCGCGAGCCGGTCTACGTGCCGGAGAGCCTCGGCCTCGACAAGGTGCTGTCGGCCCTGCGCGAGGCGGACGCCGACCTGGCGATCGTCGTCGACGAGTACGGCGGCACCGACGGCGTGGTCACGGTCGAGGACCTGATCGAGGAGCTGGTCGGCGAGATCGCCGACGAGTACGACGCGGAGCAGGCCGAGACGTCGACCGTCGAGCTCACCGCGCCGGGCGGGGAGAAGACGTTCCTGGTCGACGGGCTGCTGCGCGAGGACGAGCTGGTCGAGCAGACCGGCTTCCGACTGCCCGAGGGGCCGTACGAGACGCTGGCCGGCTTCCTGCTCGCCCGGCTCGGCCACATCCCGGAGGTCGGCGAGTCGTACGAGACGGGCGGGTGGGAGTTCACCGTGATGGCCGTCGACCGGCACCGGGTCGAGCAGGTGCGCGTCGTCGTCCCGCCGGAGCCGGCCGATGACTGAGCTGATCGTCACCGTCTTGCTGCTGATCGGCAACGGCATCTTCGTGGGCGGCGAGTTCGCGCTGATCGCGTCCCGGCGCACGGCCCTGGAGCCGTTGGCCGCGACGTCGAAGCGGGCCCGATGGGCGCTGTCCGCGATGGGCCAGATCCCGCTGATGATCGCTGGTGCGCAGCTCGGCATCACGGTCTGCTCGCTCGGCCTCGGCGCGCTCTCCGAGCCGGCCGTCGCCCACCTGCTGGAGGGCCCGTTCGAGGCGCTGGGGCTGCCGGACAACGCGGTGCACCCGGTGGCGTTCGTCCTCGCCCTGATGATCGTGGTCTTCCTGCACACGGTGATCGGCGAGATGGTGCCCAAGAACATCACGCTGGCCGGGCCGGAGCGGGCGGCGCTGATCCTCGGGCCGTTCATGCTGGGCTTTTGCACGGCGACGAAGCCGCTGCTCAACGCGATGCGCTGGGCGGCAAAGGTGGTGCTGCGACTGTGGAAGATCGAGTCGACGGACGCGGTCAAGACGGTCTTCACCGCCGAGGAGCTGACCGGCATGGTGACGCAGGCGCGCAGCGAGGGCCTGCTCGGCACGGAGCAGTACGCGCGGATCAACGCCGCGCTGGGGCTGCACGACCGGACCGCGGCCGACGCGCTGCGCCCCTGGTCGACGGTCACGACGATCGCCGACGACGTGTCACCCGCGACCGTCGAGGCGGTGGCGACCCGCACCGGCCGTTCCCGTCTGCCGGTCGTCCAGCGCGAGACGCGGCGGGTACTGGGCTTCGTGCACGTCAAGGACATCCTGGGGTACGCGGCGGACCGCCGGACCAGGCCGATCCCACCGGAGATCATCCGGCCGCTGGCGGTCGTCCCGCCCGACCGCACGCTGGCCGATCTGCTGCTGACGATGCGCCGCGACCGGCTGCACATCGCGCTGGTCAGCGACGGCCGGACGCCGCTCGGAGTGATCACATTGGACGACGTGATCCACGCGGTGGTGGGGGAGCCGGGTCATCCGCACGTGCCGGCGGCGACTCGGTCGGTCGGCTGACCTCGTCCGGGTTGTTTCCTCGCGACCGGCTTGCCGATCCGGCGGCCGGCGAGGGCCGTGCCGCACAATCCGGACATGTCGCGAAAAGGATGGTGGGCCGGACTGGCGGCCGTGGTGATGATCGCCGGGATCGCGTCCCTTCATCGGCTTCCCGCCTACGGCTTCGCGCCCGGCCGGCCGCTCGGCGTGGCCGGCGCGCTGCCCGTCGAGTCCGCCCCGGCCGTTCCGCCGGCGCCGCCCGGCCACATCGGTGTGGCGCAGGGTCCGGTGCACGTTCGCTACACGTTCGACGGGGGCGTCGGGAAGCCGATCACCGCGGTGGACGGCGGGTACGAGCTGCGGCCGCTCGGGGAGAACGGGGGCGTGCTCAGCCTCGTACGGCAGGGGCCCGGTCTTGCCGTCTCCTATCCGGACCGGTGTCACCTTGCGAGGGAGCGGGACTGTCCTCGGGCGATTCTCGAGGGGGCTCGCGACGACCGGCTCAACCCGGGGGCTCGCGACCTGCGTTACGGGGCGGCGGTGCTGATGACCCACGCCGACCTGGCCGACGGGGCCAACGTGGTGCAGAAGGGCTATTCGGTCGGCCAGGTGAGCCAGTACAAGCTCCAGGTGGACCACCGGCTGGGGCACCCGTCGTGCGTGCTGGCCGGCGACGGGCGGATCCACCGCGCCGAGGCCCTGCTGGACGTGGCGGACGGTCGCTGGCACAAGCTGTCCTGCGCCCGCTCCGGTGATCGGCTGACACTGGCCGTGGACGGCACGCCGCAGGCCGCGGTCGCCGTGCCGGAGACGTTGTCGATCGCCAACGCCGAGCCGCTGCGCGTGGGCGGCAAGGGCACCAGCCGCGGCAACGACCAGTTCGCCGGCGAGATCGACGACGTCTTCGTGGCGATCGGCTGACCTTCCGGCCGGCCGATCGCCACGCGAGTCACTTCGCGACGGTGGCCGTGGCGCTGGTGGCGCGGCCGTCGTGGTAGCCGGCCTTGCGGGCCACGACCGTGAGGGTCAGCTTCTTGCCGCGCATGGCGCTGGTCAGCTTCAGCTTGGGGTATGTGCTGATCAGCTTGCCGTTCAGGCGCCACTCGTAGAAGTAGTGGTCCGGACGGAACGACCAGCCGCCGGTGGACGCCGCGACCGTGCGGCCCACCTTGACGGTGCCGACGATGACCGGCCTCTTCGTGCTCCGGGGAGCGGCGGCCTTGGCCACCACGGCCGTGGGCGCGGAGGTCGCCTTGCCGGACGGGAAGCGGTAGAGGTTGGTCTTCACGGTGAAGGTCAGGCGCTTGCCGGCGTCGCCGGGAGTGAGCTTGTACGACTGCCAGATCGCTCCCGGGATCGGCACGCCGTTCGCCGCCCAGTTGTAGGAGTACGACTGCGGGGCCGGCTTCCACGTGCCCAGCGTGGCTTTGAGCGTGCTGCCCACCACGGCGGTGCCGGTGATCACGGGAGCCTTGACGGCCTTCAGCGGCGGCCGCGGCTTCAGGACGCCGTTGGTGACCGCGGCGCCCAGGCCGTCGGCCGGCTGCAGGGTCAGGGACCACGAGAACGGGCCGTCGACGTTGGGCACGCTCGCGCTCACCTGGGTGGCGGTGCCGCTGGTCGAGACGACGTCGACACCGTAGGCGTTGCGCACCGTGAGCTGGTAGGACGCCTTCTTCGACAGCCACCAGCTCGCTGCCCAGGTGCCGTTGGCGCCGGTCAGCGAGGAGTCGATGATGCTCAGCGGGGACGCCGGCACGCCGCTCGGCACGACGTGGACGCGCTCGTCCTGGTCGGCCCAGGCGATGCCGCCGCCGAAGCGGTCGACGGTCCACGAGACGCGCGGCCCGGAGATCGGGTCCACGGCACCGACCACGCGGGCGGCCTGGCCGGGGCGGGTGAGGTCGGCCAGCTTCAGCTCGCCGGTGTCGGACTGGGCGACGAAGTAGCCGTCGCCGAGCAGCACCCTGACTCCCGGCGCGTCCACAAAGGTCTTGGTGACGCGGTCGTAGACGCCGGAGCCGTAGACCATGCCGTACTCGTAGCAGGCCCAGTAGACCCAGCGGTTGACGGCCTGGAGCTCTGTGGGGGTGCAGTTGTTCGGGGTGGTGAAGGATTCCGCCGCCGTGGTGGAGGGGATGCGGGTGGCGGTCACCTTGCCGCCCTCGGCCGCGCCGCTCCACAACGTGTTGCCCCAGAGCGCGGCGGGGACGTCGGCGCGCTTCTGCACGACCGTTCCGGCGACGAAGTCGGCGATCGCCTGCGAGCCCTTCGGGCCAGAGTTGATCACGCCGTAGCGGCCGGAGAGGTCGACGAGGTAGGGAGAGGAGAAGCCGGTGTCGACCTTCCGCTTGGCGACCGAGGAGCCGCTCCGGGTCAGCGTGGTGACGTCGTCGTAGTCGGCGGCCCGGAGGCCGTAGTAGCCGCCGCCGTCGGCGAACATCGCGACGCAGGCCGTGCGGTCACCGGAGGAGCAGGAACTGTCGTGCCCGGTCACCCAGGCGCCCACGCTGCCCAGCGACGTCGGCGGGGCGCCGTTCACCGAGGTGCTGCGGTAGGCCCCGAGGTAGCCGGAGGGCTCGTAGACGGTGCTGTTGACAGCGGTGGTGAGGACGCCGCTGCCCAGGGAGAGCCCGAAGACCTCGGCGGGCATCGGAGCCACGTCGGCCACCTCGCGCCGCTGGACCTTGCCGTCCGCTCCCTGCGTGAGCTTGTAGATGCCCCAGTTCACGTCGCCGTACTGGACCCAGCGCTCGGGGCCGGCGACCAGGACCGAGCCGTCCGGCGTGGGCACGATCTGGTGCGCGGCCGGGCTCATGACGGTGATCGGGTCGGCGTCGGCCTGGTCCACCCGCAGCGAGAAGAGCGGCTGGCCGCGGTAGGCGTTGTTGCCCGGCGCGACGGGGTCGACGGTGAGCAGGGTGGAACCGACGATGCCGTACGCGGCCTGGTAGTCGAACGACCCGGTGTCGACGGTGCGCGGCGTGGCGGTCAGGTCGTCGCGATCGTAGACGTCCATCGCGTAGCGGCCCCACCGGTTGCGCAAAATCGAGCCCGCGCCGAGCCGGAAGCCCGCTACCTCGGTGGCGTCGTCCGAGCCGTCGAGGCGGTCGGGCAGCGGGGTCGCCGCGCCGGAGGCCAGGTCGACGATCGAGAAGTGCCCGTGGCCGTTGCCGTCGCCGGGCAGGTCGTAGTTGACGATGACCGACCGCGCGTCGCCGTCCTCGACGGTGATCCCGGTGGCGGCGGCCGGCAGGCCGGTCACGTCGCTCGCGGCGCCGGCGCGCCAGAGGTGATACGCCTGCGGCTCGTCCTCGGCGCCGGTGCGGCTCAGCACGACGTCGCCGAAGGTGCCCTGATAGGTGTGGCCGCCGGGCAGGTCGAGTTCGCCGGTGACCGCGCCCGCGCCCTGCTGGAGGGTGACGCGGGAGCCCTGGACGAGGGCGACCGTGTCGCTGCCGGCGCCGTACCAGCCCGGATCCCACGACGGGCCCGACCGGAAGATGCCCTCGTCCTGGTCGTAGGCGACCTTCTCGGGCAGACGCTGGGCGAGCGCGGTGGGCGTGCCGGTGGCGTAGTCCGTCCACAGGAGGCCGTCGTCGCCCTCCTGCGCCCAGAGGAAGCCGGTGGTGCCCGCGCTGAGAATGCGGGTCGCGCGGGGGACGTATCGGGCGGCGGCCGGGATGACGATCTCCCCGGCCGGTGCCGCTGCTTGGGTGACGGGCGCTGCCACGGCGGGCAGGCCGGTCAGGACGAGACCGACGCCGATCGCCGCCACGGCGAGACCCCGGATGGCTGAGGCCACCATTCCTCCTGAAGGCAAGAAAGAGAGGCGTGGTGGCGATCCGGGCCCAGTCACGTAGCGCCCCCGCACGCGTGGGCCGCAGCGTAACAGTCTTCGATGTTCTAGATCAACGAAAAAGGCCGGCGTCTCCGCCGACCTTTTTCGCTGGTGAGGTGGATCAGAAAACGTCTTCGGACAGGTCCATCAGGTCCAGAGTGGTGTTCTCGATGATGCGGCGGTCGGCGCCGACGCGCGGCAGGATCTCGCGGACGAAGAAGCGGGCCGCGGCGACCTTGCCCTCGTAGAAGTTCTTGTCGGACGCGGAGACCTCGCGGCCCAGCGCCTGGAGGGCGACATCTGCCTGGCGGAGCAAGAGCCACGCGAGGACGACGTCGCCGAGGGCGAGCAGGATGCGGCGGGAGCTCAGGCCCACCTTGTACAGCTCGCGGGTGTCGCCGCCCTGCACCGCCGCGAGCCAGCCCATGGCCGCGCCGAGGATCTGCTGGAGCTCGCCGAGGGCCTTGCCGAGAGCGAGGCGCTCCTCCTTGAGCTGGCCGTTGCCGGCCTCGCTCTCGATGAACGACTGGATCTCGGTGGCCAGGGAGGCGAGCGCCCGGCCCTGGTCCTTCACGATCTTGCGGAAGATCAGGTCGAGGCTCTGGATCGCGGTGGTGCCCTCGTAGAGGGTGTCGATCTTCGCGTCGCGGACGTACTGCTCGAGCGGGTAGTCCTGGAGGAAGCCGGAGCCGCCGAAGGTCTGCAGCGACTCGTGGCCGAGCAACTCGTACGCCCGCTCGGAGCCGACGCCCTTGACCAGCGGGAGCAGCAGGTCGTTGACCTTGCTGGCGGCCTTCGCGGCGGCGGTGTCACCGGCGGCCTGCGCGATCGCGACCTTGTCCTGCCAGGTGGCCGTGTAGATGACCAGGGCACGCAGGGCCTCGGCGTACGACTTCTGGAGCATCAGCGAGCGGCGTACGTCGGGGTGGTGGGTGATCGTGACGCGCGGGGCGGCCTTGTTGTCGTTCTGCACCAGGTCGGCGCCCTGCACGCGGTTCTTCGCGTACTCCAGGGCGTTGAGGTAGCCGGTGGAGAGGGTGGCGATCGCCTTGGTGCCGACCATCATCCGGGCGTACTCGATGATCATGAACATCTGGCGGATGCCCTCGTGCTTCTCGCCCAGCAGCCAGCCCTTGGCCGGGGTGCCGTGCTCGCCGAAGGTCATCTCGCACGTGTTGGAGACCTTGAGGCCCATCTTGTGCTCGACGTTGGTGGCGTAGACGCCGTTGCGCTCGCCCAGCTCGCCGGTCTCGGCGTCGAAGTGGTACTTCGGCACGATGAACAGCGACAGGCCCTTGGTGCCGGGGCCGCCCACGCCCTCCACGCCGACCGGCCGGGCCAGCACGTAGTGGACGATGTTGTCGCTCAGGTCGTGCTCGCCCGAGGTGATGAAGCGCTTGACGCCCTCGATGTGCCACGAGCCGTCGGGCTGCGGGATGGCCCGGGTGCGGCCGGCGCCCACGTCCGAGCCCGCGTCGGGCTCGGTGAGGACCATGGTCGAGCCCCACTGCTTCTCGACGAAGAGCTTCGCCCACTTCTTCTGCTCCTCGGTGCCCTCCTCGTGCACGACGTGCGCGAAGGAGGGGCCGGAGGAGTACATCCAGACGGGGGCGTTGGCGCCGAGCACGTTCTCGGCGAGGGCCCACCACAGGGCGCGCGGGGCGAGGGTGCCGCCGAGGGCGCCGGGCAGGTCGAGCCGCCAGAACTCGGAGGCCATCCACTGCTCGAACGACTTCTTGAACGACTCCGGCAGCGGCGCGGTGTGCGTCGCGGGGTCGAAGACCGGCGGGTTGCGGTCGGCCTCGGTGTAGCTGGCCGCCAGGTCCTCGGTGGCGAGGCGGTGCACCTCGGCGAGCACGTCCTTGGCGGTCTCCACGTCGATGTCCTCGTACGGCGCCTGGCCGAACGCACGATCAGCCCCGAAGACCTCGAACAGGTTGAACTGGAGGTCTCGAAGGTTGCCCTTGTAATGAGTCATGTGCTGGCCCCGCTCTCCGAACGCCGCGAGTCTTGGAGTTACCCGTCAGTAACCCCCACTGTATTACTGATCGGTAGAGACGGACAAGCGGCGAGCTGTTTCGTGACCGACCACCCGTGTGCGGGGGTCTGTCCGTCGATTCGCACATCAAACGCCTCCGATCGGGTGGGCAGCAGGACAGCCGTTCGGCTATTTGCGGCCTCCCATGCGGCACGGACGTATCGGCGGGTTGCTCGGCTCGTTGCTGTGGATAGACGTTCATTCAAGCCGCCAAGGGGGCGCGCATGTTCGCCACGATCAAGAGCCTGATCCCGGAGCCTCGCCAGGCGGACCAGCCACGTCACTACGTCGGGCGTCACCGGAAGCCGGAGCCCGTGCCGGTGCCGGTCTCGCCGGCGCCGACACCGGTGCCTGCCGGGGAGTCCGTTCCGGAGGGCCGCACCGCCATCGTGCCGGAGGGCGTCGCGGCCATGGTGCCGGAGGGTGTCGCGGCCATGGTGCCGGAGGGCGTCGCGGCCATGGTGCCGGAGGGCGTCGCCGCCATCGTGCCGGAAGGCAAGACCGAGGAGATCGCCGCGGCCTAGCTGCCCGCGGCGCCGACCTCCCAGCTCGGCATCGGCACCGTGGCGCCGTCGTCCGGGCCGGCGTATTCGAGCAGGACCAGCGCGATGTCGTCCTCGAGGCGGCCGTGCACCCAGTCGACCAGGGCGGTCTCGAGCGAGGCGAGCCCGTCGCCGACCGTGCCGTGGCCCAGCAGCCGCCAGGCCCGGTCCGCGGTCGGGAAGAACTCGCCCTCCCGGCGGGCCTCACCGAGCCCGTCGGTGAACAACAGCAGCCGGTCGCCCGGCTCCAGCCGCTCGACCCGCGCCTTGACCTCGGGCATGAAACCCAGCGGGGGCGCCGGGGCCGGTGGCTCCAGCGGGATGACCTGGCCGCGCCGCAGCAGCAGCGGGGCCGGGTGTCCACAGTTGACGATCGTGAGCGTGCCGCCGCGCTCCTCCACCAGCGCGGCGGTCACGAAGTCCTCGTCACCGACGCTGCGAGCCACCGCCCGGTCGAGGTCGGCCACCACGGCCTTGAGGTCGTTGCGCTCGTACGCCACATGGCGGTACGAGCCGAGCACGATGCTGGCCAGACGTACGGCGTCCAGGCCCTTGCCGCGCACGTCGCCGATGATGATCCGCACCCCGTACGGCGTGTCGAGGGCCTCGTAGAGGTCGCCGCCGATGTCGGCGGCGGCGGTCGCCGAGATGTAGCGGCCGGCCACGGCGAGGGCGCCCACCTGCGGGCCCAGATCACGCAGGACGGCCTGCTGGGCCACGGCGGCGAGCCGCTGCAACTCGGCGATCTTGGCGTCCTGGCGCTGGCGGATCGTGGCGACCGCGGCGGCGATGCCCGTGGCCAGCAGGATGCCGAGCAGATTGACCATGCCGGCGACGCTGAGCGGGCCGGCCGCGCCGACGAAGGCCATGCCGACGATCGTCGCGATGATGCCGACGACGAGGACCGTCTGCCAGAAGGCGAAGACCGCGGCGAGGAACGGGACGGCCGCGAACAGGCCCACGAAGTCGGCGTCGCTGGGGTCGGCGAGCTCCACGGCGGACACGAGCGCGAGCAGCACGACGGCCGCGCCGAGGCCGGCGCGGGATCCAGGGCTCAGCGGGCGGCGGCCCGGCGGCAGAGTAGGCATGGTTACGCGGAACAGCATGCCCGATCAGAGCGACGTACTGCACTAACTTGACCCGTAGTCTGAGCGGGTTCTGACCGCGCGGCGGAACGGATCGGCCCTGCGATGACAGGATGTCCGCGTGGCGAGCGATTTGCGTGATCATCTGAGGGCCGGCTTCCGGTGGACCGATCCCGGCGACGGCAGCGGATATCTGGTGAGCGACCGCTCGGGCTGGTGGCGCGATCCGGTGATCCTCGACGGGCTCGGCGAGGCGCTGGCGGAGCTGTTCCGAGCCGACCGGCCGACGGTGGTGGTGGCGCCGGAGGTGACCGGGTTCCTGGTCGGCCCGCTCGTGGCGCGGGCGCTGGGTGTCGGGTTCGTGGAGGCGTACCGGGCCGGGGCCCGACGGCCGATCGCCGAGCCGATGATCTGGGCCGAGGTGCCGTCGGACCACCGCGGCGAGAAGCAACACCTGGGTGTACGCCGGCAGCTGATCTCGCCGGACGACCGCGTGCTCGTGGTGGACGACTGGGCGGCCACCGGTGCACAGGCGCGCGGCCTACGGGAGCTCTTCGGCGCCGGCTACGTGGGCACTGCGGTGATCGTGGACGAGACACCGCCGCCGGTGGCCCGCGAACTGACGATCCGCGGGCTGCTCACCGGCGACGACATCGAGCCGGTTTGAGCGGTTCTCTCGGCCGGCTCTTCCCTTGGCGCCGGTGTCTTTGTGCCGGTGTCTTGGGTGGTCAGGCGTCCTTGAGGTCGCCGCGGTTGGCCAGGTAGCCGACGGGGGTGTACTCGGCGACGCCGGCCGTCACGTACGGGTCCTGGGCGATCAGCTCGAGGGCCGTCTCCCGGTCGGTGACCTTGAGGACGAGGACGCCGCCGACCGGCGGGTCCTGGCGGCCGGCGGAGGCGAGGAGGCCGCGCTGCTCGAGCGACTCCACAAAGGCCA
This sequence comes from Paractinoplanes deccanensis, assembly GCF_016862115.1. Classification (GTDB taxonomy): domain Bacteria; phylum Actinomycetota; class Actinomycetes; order Mycobacteriales; family Micromonosporaceae; genus Actinoplanes; species Actinoplanes deccanensis. Next base: position 4,640 of record NZ_BOMI01000151.1, on the reverse strand, counting down.
GGTGCTCGGTGCGCACGGCGTCGACCTGCTCGAGCGGAACGACGTACTTCGAGATCATCAGATACACGTGTGGTGTTCCTCTCCGGCGCGATAAGTCGTCCGCAATCGTACGATCCATTTCGTGAACAACTTCGGGCGGTACGGCATCTGGGTCCCCGGCCGGCTCTGGCCGGACGACGCCAACGTGGTCGCCTCGGCGGCCCAGGAACTGGAGGCGCTGGGCTACGGCTCGGTGTGGATCGGCGGCAGCCCACCGGACGACCTGGCCCTGCCCGAAGCCATCCTCGCGGCGACGTCGACGCTGGTGGTGGGCACGAGCATCGTCGACATCTGGCACAGCGACGGCACCCAGCTGGCGGCCAGTCACGTGCGCCTCCGCGAGCAGTTCCCCGGTCGGTTCTACCTGGGCGTCGGCTCCGGCCACGCACCGACCGCCGCGTCGGTCGGCGAGGCGTACGTCAAACCGCTGAGCCGCCTGAAGTCGTTCTTGACGGACAAGCTGGCCCGCGTCCCTCAGGAGGAACGCCTGATCGCGGCCCTGGGCCCGAAGACCCTGGAGTCCGCCCGCGAGCTGACCGCCGGCGCCCTGCCCTACTTGATGCCGCCCGCGCACGCCACGGAGGCCCGCCAGATCCTCGGCCCCGACAGACTGCTCATTCCCGAACAAAAGGTCTTCACCGGCACTGACCCGGCGCAGGCCCGCGCGGTGGCCCGCCGAGTGCTGAAGCCCTACCTCTCCCTCCCCAACTACACGAACCAGTGGCGCCGCTTCGGCCTGGCAGACGAAGACCTGGCAGACGGCGGCAGCGACCGCTTGGTGGACCTCACCGTGACGTGGGGCGCCGCCGACACGGTGCGCGCCGGCATTGAGGCCCACTTCGAGGCGGGCGCGGACCACATCGCCATCCAGGCCCTGTCCGCGGACGCCAGCCCTCACCTGCCTCGCGACGAGTGGCGCCGCATCGCCGAAATCCTCTTCTGACCGCCCGGCTCGCACGCGAGCTACTTGAGCTTTCTTCCGGCTGGTTCGCGCTCCGCCGAGCGGAGGATGCCGTCCGACACTTCCGGAAAGTTACATTTCAGGAGTGTTTTTGCAGATCACCGCGCGACCGGACCCCCGGCTGGTCGCGGCCGCCCTGCGTCACGGCCTCCGTCGTCCGGTGCTGATCGCCCGGCTGGTGGGTTGGGCCGCGATCGGGCTGGCCGTGCTGCACGAGTTCACCGGCAACGGGCTGGACATCCCCCTATTGGTGATCGGCGTTCTCCTGGCCGTCGGCATCCCCCTCCTCATGATCAATGTGAGCGCCCGCCGCACCCTCGACGCCGGTCACCTGACGACCTACGAGATCAGCGACGGCGGTCTGGCCCTCTCGAACGCCGAGAGCCGCCACGCCTACGCCTGGACCGCCTTCACCACTGTCGACCGCCTGGCCGGCCAACTCGTCTTCGGCCGCAGCCGCGCCCGCTTCCTCCCCGTGCCGACCGCGGGCCTGACCCCGGCCCAGATCGAGCAGGTCCTCGGCACCGCCGCCGTCCACGGCCTCCAGATCCGCCACAGCTGAGTCCGCGCTGGGCCTGCGCTGAGTCTGCGCCGGCCCGCGCTGGTCCTGCGCGCTGCGTCCGCCCTGGCCCCGCCCTGGCCTGCGCTGAGTCTGCGCCGGCCCGCGCTGGTCCTGCGCACTGCGTCCGCCCTGGCTCCGCTTTGGCCTGCGCTGAGTCTGCGCCGGCCAAGGCTGGTCCTGCGCTACGTCCGCCCGGGCCCGCGCTCGTCCCGCGTGAGTCCATCCGGGCCCGCGCTCGTCCTGCGTTGAGTCCGCCCTTGGGCCCGCGCTGGCCGAGGCTGGTCCGCGCTGGCCATGGGTTGGCCCTGCGCTGGCGTTGACCGTCGTCTCGCGTTGGGTCGGCCTCTTCTCGCCCTGGCCTCGCCTGAGCGCCGCCCGGCTCGTCCCTGGCTGCCGGGCGGGGCCGAGGGGCCGTGGTCGGGCGGGCGCCGTTTCAGTCGGACGGTCGGTGTGGAGCGACCGTGTCCTGGTCGGTGGCCTGATCCTGGGTTGGCTTGGTGGACACGATGTAGGCCTGGGGTTGCTTCTCGGGGCCTCCGGGGCTCGGACCAGGCGCATGGTCTCGGGTAGGCCGGCCTCGGCCAGCTGGGTGGCGATCTGGTCCGGCGGGTATTTGTAGACGTCGATGTCTATGTCGTGGCCGTAGCCGGTCGTCAGCGATCGCTTGCTGTCGCCGGCCTTGAAGGCGATCACGAAGTGGCCGCCGGGGCGCAGGACGCGGGCGAACTCGGCGAACGCCGAGGGCAGCAGCTCGGGTGGGGTGTGGACCAGCGAATACCAGGCGACCACGCCGGCCAGGCTCGCGTCGGGGAAGTGCAGGTCGAGCAGGGAGCCGACCTCGAAGGGGATCTCGGGGTAGGCGACTCTGGCCTCGGCGACCATGGCGGGCGAGAGGTCGATGCCGCGGATGTCGACGCCGAGGGTGCGCAGGTGGGCCGCGATGCGGCCGGTGCCGCAGCCGACCTCGGCCACCGGGCCGGTGACCAGCTCGGCGAAGGCGCCGAGGACGGCGCGGTCCCAGGTGGACTCGGCCACCGAGGAGCCGTTGAACAGCTTGGCGTAGCTGGCGGCGACTGTGTCGTAGGTGGTGCGGGTCTTGGCTAGGTAGGTCCCCGTGGAATGTGTCACGGGGTCATTCTGTCGTGGGGGTGGGATTCGGATCGGAGTTATCCACAGGGGACTTCGCGAGCCCGAGATGTGGCTTTTGGGCGTCCGTGTGGGCGTGTCGCCTTAGTGAGTTCGGGGCGCCGCGACGGTCGGTGTGAGTTCGGGGCGTGTCGTTGCGACCGTGGGCGGGTCGGGCGCGTGCCGGGGCGCGGTGGTGGGGTGGGTTCGAGCGTGGCGGTGGGTGGGTTCGAGCGCGGTGGTGGGTGGGTTCGAGCGCGTGGTGGGCGGGTTCGAGCGTGGCGGTGGTGCGTTCGGGCGCGTGTCCAGCATGGCGAGCGGGCGGTTGGCGTGGATGCCTTCCTGGGCCTGGGTGCCAAGTGGGACGTGGCGGCGCGTGGTGGGGTGGTGCCTGTGTCGGAGGGTTTGGGCGCGACCACTTACGCACGTCGCCGTGGTGGGGTGAGCGGTTTGGGCGCGCCAGCGCCCTGCTCGGCCCGCCGCGGCCCTCGGCGGGAGCGACGGTCCGTACGCCCCACCCCGCTACGACATCCTGATTTTGATTTTGTGCGGGATGGGGCGGGGCGCTACGTAGTGGGCCAGGTGCGGAAGTTTTGCGCGGAGCGGCTGGGTGTGGGGCCGCGTTGTCCCTGGTAGCGCGAGCCGTAGACGGCGGAGCCGTAGGGGTGCTCGGCGGGGCTGGAGAGGCGGAAGATGCAGAGCTGGCCGATCTTCATGCCGGGCCAGAGCTTGATCGGGAGATTGGCCACGTTGGACAGCTCGAGCGTGACGTGCCCGGAAAATCCGGGATCGATGAACCCCGCGGTCGAGTGTGTCAGGAGGCCCAGGCGGCCTAGGCTGCTCTTGCCCTCGAGGCGGCCCGCCAGCTGGTCGCCGAGAGTGATCACTTCGAGCGTCGAGGCGAGGACGAACTCGCCCGGGTGGAGCACGAACGGCTCGCCGGCGGCGACCTCGACGAGGGCGGTCAGATCGTCCTGTTGCTCGGCCGGGTCGATGTGGGTGTAAAGGTGGTTGTTGAACACCCGGAAGAACCGGTCCAGCCGGACATCGATGCTGGACGGTTGCATGAGCGCCGGCTCGAAGGGCTCCAGGGCCAGGTCGCCGGCTTTGATCTCGGAGACCAGGTCACGGTCGGACAGCAGCATCGCAACACCATACCCAAGCTGCCTCTTCGGCGTGTTTTCATGGGCGTGTCGAACGTATGTTCGATAAGATGAGGTCATGGCTTCCTGGTCCGATTTCGCCGCGGTCGAGCCCACCCTCGCGGCGGGCATCCGCTCGCTCCTCCAGCAGTACGGTCCCGGCCTGGCCTACCTGGCCACGGTGCGTGCCGACGGTGCTCCGCGGGTTCATCCCGTGTCGCCCGTGATCACCGACGAGGGGCTCTACTGCTTCATCGTCGACTCCCCCAAACGCCGCGACCTGGAGCGCGACGGACGTTACGCACTGCACTCTTTTCCCCCGGAAGAGAGCGACGACGAGGCTTTCGTGACGGGCCGGGCCGTGCGGGTGACCGACCCGCGGGTGGTCGCGCGCCTGGCCGGGGCGCTGCGGGCGTCGCCCGACGTGGACTGGCGGCTGTACGAGTTGATGATCGAGTCGGCGACACTGCGAAGCCATGGGCCGGCGGGCGCGCTGCCGCTGTCACCGGACGTGAAGCCGATGTCGCGCACCTGGCGAGCGGAGTTACGACGGCCGCTCGCCGCGGTGAGTTAGCAGCGGGGCGGTAGCGCCACAGAGTGCCGATATCAGGTACAGTGGGGCCCGCTACGCGGGTGTAGTTCAATGGCAGAACATCAGCTTCCCAAGCTGACAGTGCGGGTTCGATTCCCGTCACCCGCTCAGAGTCAGGGCCCCTGTGTCCGCGGAGTGCGCGGACCGGGGGCTCTTCGCATATCTGCCTGGGGGGCGACCCCCCAGACCCCCACGGTGCGGTGGTTGCGCTGGTGGTGA
>NZ_BOMI01000150.1 GCF_016862115.1 Paractinoplanes deccanensis | reverse complement strand
GGGTGCGCTGGGTGCGTGTCGAGTTTTGTCGGGGGCGCTTGTTTTGACTCGGCGGCTGGCGGCCATGCCTCGTGAGCACATCGGCGACCGTGCGGTGGCCGGGTTGGGTGGTGGGCTGGTGGCGGTGTCGGGTGGTGGTGCGGGGGTGGACCACGTGGGGTGTGGGCTGGCTTAGCGTCGCGGGTATGAGGGTGCTCGGGGGTGGGGTGGACGTTGGGGGGCGGATTCGGGAGCGGCGGCTGGTTCGGGGGTGGAGTGTTCGGTTTGCGGCCAGCCGGGCTGGGGTTTCGCATGCCAGCTGGAGCCGGATCGAGCGGGGGGTTCAGGCGGCTGACAACCGGTTCATGGTGGCGGCCATTGCGAAGGCGCTGGAATGTGCGCCGGAGGATCTGGTGGGGGCGGGAGTGCCGGCGCCCGATCGGGTGACGGCGGCGGCTCGGGCCGGCGTGGTGGGGCTTCGTACGGCGCTGATTGATATTGATCTCAGTGAGCCGGCGGTGGGGGCGGCGCCGTCGGTGAGTGAGCTGGGCCGCAGTGTTGCGCTGGGTCGATGCGCTGCACCAGGCGTGTGACTATGCGGGGGCGGCTCGGCTGCTGACGGGGCTGCTGCGTGACCTGCACGCCGAGACCGCGGGGCCGGATCAGGCTGAGGCGTTGCGGCTGCTCTGTGACGCGGCCTCCATCGCGGCCACGGTGTTGCGGTGTCTCGGATTTCCCGCGGATGCGTGGCTGGGGGCGGAACGGTGCCGGGACGCCGCCGACGCGTCCGGTGATCCGGTGTTGCGGGGGCAGGCGGCGTACGCGCTGGCCAGGGCGGCCGTTGCGTGCGGGTCGTATCAGCGAGGGCAGACGATCGCCGAGCGAGCCGTGGACGATCTCGGGCGGTACGCCGACCGCGCCGACGGTGCCGAGGTGCTCGGGTCGTTGCACCTGGTCGCCGCGTTGGCCAGCCGGAGCCGGCAGCGGCTCGACGACAGCCGGGACTGGCTGAACGAGGCCGCGGAGCTGGCCCGCCGCACCGGGGAGAGCAACCTGCTGAGCATGTTCTGGGGTCCGACCAACGTGGAGCTCTGGCGGATGAGCATCGAGGTCGACGACGGCGACCCCGGCCGGGTTGTCGAGATCGCCCGGCGTACCGACCCGTCAGCGATCTCGGCCGGTGTGCGGCAGGTCTTCTACTACGCCGACACCGCACGGGCGCTGGCCCGGCTCGGCGGACGCGACCGGGAGGCGATCCGGCTCCTGCTCACCGCGGAGCGGATCGCGCCCCAGCACGTACGCACATCGGCCGAGCTCGCGGCGACCGTCCTGACCCTGCTCGAACGTTCCCGCCGTCAGGCGGGTGGCATGGAGTTGCGCGGTCTTCGCGAACGCATGCAGACGGGATGAGACTCAGAACCCGTTTCCCGATGCTGCCCCTGTCGTTTACCCGGTCGATCGTCCCTACCGGCGACGCGCCGCGACCGCGGCGCGCAGAGCCGGCCAGAGTCTCAGTCGCCGGCTCCCGTCAGTGGCGGCGATGAGCTCGGCAAGCTGCGCCCGCTCGTGATGCGGCACCATCGTGATCACGAGAAGCAGCGGCAGCGACGCGGCTATCACCTCAGTGAGGGCGATCAGCACGACCAGTAGGCCGACTACGCCTACGACAGCGAGAGTGGACATCGTTTCCTCCGATCAGCGGGTCACGGCGACCGCGACGACGAGCACAAAGGCAATGCTCACGGCGAAGATGACGACGACCGCCGCGGCGGCCGACTGGATGATCGCGCCGACCGGTCGCACTGCCCGCCCGGCGAAGCGAAGAGCCACCAGCAGACAGACGCCGGCTAAGAGAAGGAGGAGCCCCGGACGATCCACCAGGGCCGGAAGGTGCGGCTGCGTGTCGATCATTTCGGCACTCCAAGGGCCGTAGCTGACCAATTACCCTCAGTGTGTATTCACCGCGCGTGAATATCCAGCGAGTTCAGTCTGTGCTAAGTGGATCGTGAATAGGTATCGATCAGCTACATGGCAATGTGATAGCGTTCACCTTGCAACCATGCACTCCGACGGGTGACAGAATCGCCCGATTCATCCCGGTATCCCGGTCCTATTCGACCAGATGGGATACCAATCCTGCGCAAAATATGCGAACTCCTGAGTACGGAGTTCTTATCTTGACTAGGGTGCCCTGGTGACTAACTCTTTCGAGGGAGCCGGCGAAGTCGGCTCCAGCGACACCTCACTGAAGGTGATCGCCAACCGCTGTGCCGCCGGCTCGTGCCCCACGATCTACGAATCGGCCTCCGGTTCGCTCGTGGTCCAAGGCTTTATCGTGAAATCGCAGAACACGGGGATCGACGTCCCTGCCGGTGAGGCTCTCGTCGAGATTCCCGCGGAGCTGCTGGCGGAAGCCATGCGCAACTTGTCCTGACCACCACAGGGGGTGCTTCGGTGTCATCGGCTCCAGGCACCCCCGCCGACTCCGGCGAGCCGGTGGGGACCGTGCTGGCGCGCATGCGGCGCGCACGGGAGCTGACGGGTGCGATGCTCGCTGCCCAGGTCGGCATGAGCCAGCCCAAGATCTCCCGGATCGAGCGGGGGCAGGGCGCCGCCGATCCCGAGGACGTCGCCGTCATCGCGCGGGCCCTCGGCGCCACGGAAAGCGAGGCGCAGGCACTGAAGGAGCGCGCCGAGCGCGCCCACAACCGTGTCACCGACTGGCGCCCCACTGCCACCAACCTCGCCGGCAGGCAGGGCACCCTTGCCGGTTGGGAGCTGGCGGCCACCGAGATCCGTGACTTCCAGCCGGCCTTGATCACTGGACTGCTGCAGAGCGACCGTTACGCGCGCGCCGCCTTGTCTGGGTTTCAGCGCTCACCGCAGCCACAGAATCGCGACGCCGCCCTCCATAGCGCCGTGCTCGCTCGTCTCGGTCGACAGCAAGCGCTGGCTGATGGAGGCAAAACCTTCCACTTCGTCTTCACCGAGTCGGTGTTGCGCAACCGGATCTGCTCGCCGATCGACATGCTTGGTCAAATCGAAAAGCTCCGGGAGGTCGGCGAGCAGCCGAACGTCCGGATTGCGATCATCCCGGACGATGCCGAGGTCGAGCTGCCCGCGCTGCACGGCTTCGTGCTCTACGACGACGACCTGGTCGTCATCGACCTCTTCAACACCGGGCTGACCACTCGTGGGCGCACGGACGTGGCCGAGTACCGCGAGGTCTTCGATGCCTTCGCGCGGCATGCCACCGCAGACGTCGCCGAGATGCTCGACCGGTATCACGGCTACTACCTGGATCAGATCCAGCGGCCCGGGGGACGCTAGCCGCGGGCGGTGTGGCGTTCGATCAAGGGCATGGAGCGGGGCTCCGTGGTGGACCAGGAGCCCTCGGCGCGGTGGACGGCCAAGCCGGCGGTTTTCAGGGTGACGTCGTTGCCGTCGTACTGGTCGTCGGGGAGCAGGAGCAGGGAGACCTCGGAGACGGTGGGGTTGTGGCCGACCACCAGGATCGTGCGGACCGTGTCGGGGATGGTCTGGAGCAGGTCGAAGACCTCCGTGCGGCCTCCTGAGTAGAGGGACTCCTCGTAGCGGACCTCGGGGGCGCCGCCGCCGGGCTTGGCCTGGGCCAGGGCGATCGACACGCCCTGCCAGGTCTGGCGGGTGCGGGCGGCGGGGGAGCAGAGGACCAGGTCGGGGTGGAGGTGCTCGTCGGCCAGCCAGGCACCGGCGGCGTCGGCGTCGGTCTCGCCCACCTCGGTGAGCTTCCGGTCGAAGTCGGGGAAGTCGCCGGGGGTCTCGGCTTTGGCGTGGCGGAGCAGAACGAGCGTCCGTGCGGTCATGAGGACAGCTTGCCTGATTGAGGAAACGAGCGGGTGGGTAACCCAGTGTCGAGGCATTGACCCCGGTGAGGATCAAGGAGGCCCGTGATGGGCATCGGCGGCAGCATCTTCCTGCTGGCGGTTGGCGCGATCCTGGCGTTCGCCGTCAACGCGGATATCAGCGGGCTCGACATCAACATCATCGGCTGGATCCTGATGGCGGCCGGCCTGGTCGGGCTCATCATCACCCTCTGGTACTGGAACAGCCGCCGGCGCACCGTCGTGACGCGGCAGTCCGCGGGGCCGGTGGCCGGCACGACCACGCCGTACCCGAACCAGCAGGTCCGTAGCGAGTACCGGGAGACCCGGCGCGAGGACGCCCCGCCGCCCCCGCCGCCCGGCTACTAAAGAGACTCGCGACGCCGGCCGGCCGCCTCCCCCCTAGCGGCCGCGCCGGCGTCGCGCGCTTTCAAGTCGGCCCGCCCGCACAACGGAGGCCACCCAAGCCCGCGAGACGCGGGGCGGGCCGACGGATCAGAGGGCCGACTTGATCGCCGTCGCCACCGGGGTCGCCGGGCGGCCGAGGAGCTGCTCGAGGTCGTCGCGGGGCACGAAGAGCGCGCCCGCGGCGGTGGCGCGGTCCACGTCGGCGAAGACCTCGGCGGCCTCGCTCGGCAGGCCCACGCCGATCAGCAGCTCCTTGTACTTGTCGACGTCGAGGTCGGTGTAGGTCACCTGCTTGCCGGACTGGCGGGAGATCTCGGCGGCCAGCTCCGCCTTGGTGACGGCCTCGCCGCCCAGCTCGTAGATCTTGCCCACGTGCCCGTCGGTGGCCAGGACGGCCGCCGCGGCCTCGGCGTAGTCGGCGCGCGGCGCCACGCTGATCTTGCCGTCGCCGGAGGCGCCGACGAGGCCCTGGGCCAGCGCCTGGTCGACCGGGTAGTTCTCGATGTACCAGCCGTTGCGCAGGATCACGTACGGGAGGCCCGACTCCTTGATCAGCCGCTCGGTCTCGGCGTGCTCGGCGGCGAGCTTCATGTCGGTGGTGTCGGCCTTCGGCGCGCTGGTGTAGACGAGCAGGCCGACGCCGGCGTCCTTGGCAGCCTCGATGACGTTGGCGTGCTGCGGGACGCGCTTGCCGGGCTCGGAACCCGAGATCAGCAGCACCTTGTCGGCGCCCTCGAAGGCGGCCCGCAGCGCCGCCGGGTCCTCGTACGCCGCCTGACGGACCGTCACGCCGAGGTCGGCGATCTTTTCGATCTGGCGGCCGACGCCGACGATCTCGGTGGCCGGCACGCCCTTGGCGAGCAGCGACTCGATGGTGAGGCGGCCGAGGTGTCCGGTGGCGCCGGTGACGACGATGGTCATGGAAGCTCCTACGAAGGTGTTGGTCCGACGCCAGGAAGCAACAGCGCAGGTCGGCGACCACTTCCCGTTGGATAGTAGGCACCTTTAAGTGCAATACTTACCCGTGTGGAAGTGACTGCGTACGCGAAGGACTGCCCGAGCCGGCAGATCCTCGACCGGATCGGGGACACGTGGAGCGTTCTGATCGTGGTGATGCTGGCCGACGGCCCGCAGCGCTACACGGCGCTCGCCAAGAAGATCCAGGGCGTCAGCCCCAAGATGCTCACCCAGACGCTGCGCGGCCTGGAGCGCGACGGCCTGATCACCCGGACGGTGCACGCGGAGGTGCCGCCGCGCGTCGACTACCAGCTCACCGAGCTGGGCACCAGCCTGCTCGGGTTGGTGCGGGCGCTGGAGAACTGGGCCGAGTCGCACATCGAGGACGTGCAGCGGGCCCGGCACGCCTACGACAACCCGGGCGTCAAGAGCGACTACGCGTACAGCGCGAAGTAGATGGCGATGTGGTGGCACAGGGCGGCCACCAGGGTGCAGGCGTGGAAGAACTCGTGATGCCCGAAGACTGTGGGCCACGGGTTCGGCCTGCGCAGCGCGTAGAAGACCGCGCCGACCGTGTAGATCACGCCACCCACCGCGAGCAGCACGAGGCAGGTGACGCCGCCGACATGCAGCACGTCGGGCAGGATCGCGACGGCGCCCCAGCCGAGCGCGACATAGAGCGGGGCTCCGGCCCAGCGCGGCAGGTGCGGCCAGATCGTCTTGAGTGCCACTCCGCCGATCGCGCCGCCCCAGATCAGCGAGAGCATCAGGGTCGCCTTGCCGCTGTCGAGCAGCAGGACGCAGAACGGCGTGTACGTGCCGGCGATGAAGATGAAGATCATCGAGTGATCCATGCGCCGCATGATCTGGTAGCCGCGTTCGCTCCAGACGCGCCGGTGATAGAGCGCACTGATGCCGAAGAGGCCGCACACGGTGGCGCTGTAGATCAGGACGCTGAAGAACGGCGACATGCCCGGCCGGCTGAGGGCGATCGAGGAAAGCACGATGCCGCAGGCCAGGGCGACGAAGAACGCGTACTGGTGCAACCGGCCGCGCAGACGCGGCTTGCCGAGGTCGGCCGGCTTCATCCGAAACGGGGCGGAGGTCGTCACGAGACCAGGTTACGGTATCGTAAGTTACCCGCAAGTAGAACTGGGATGACGTCATGAGGATCCGCCGGGCCGGCGCCGCCGGACTGCTGATCGAATGCCGTGACTCCGAGCAGGTCGAGGCCTGGCGCCGGGAGCTCTGGCGGCGTCGCGAGGCCGGTGAGCTGACCGCGACCGACATCGTCCCGGGTGCTGGGACCGTGCTCCTCGACGGCGTGCCGCCGGGCACCGCGGAGCTGCTGGAGAGCTGGCCCGAGCCCGATCCGGCCACGATCGCCGAGGGTCCTCTGGTGGAGGTGCCCACGATCTTCGACGGCGAGGATCTGGCCGACGTCGCCGAGCTCTGGCGGGTCTCGGCCGAGGAGGCGATCGCGCGGCTTCGGGACACCGACTTCATCGTTGCCTTCTGCGGCTTCGCTCCCGGTTTCGGCTATCTGCGGGGGCTTCCGGAGGAGTGGGCGGTCCCCCGGCTCGCCGCTCCGCGGCCTCGCGTCCCGGCCGGCTCGGTCGCGCTGGCGGGCGCTTATTGCGGCATTTATCCCACGGCCTCCCCGGGCGGGTGGCGGCTGGTCGGCCGGACGACCCTGGATCTTTTTGATGTACGCCGTGAAGCGCCGGCCACGCTCAGCCCCGGCGTGCGAGTGAAGCTGGTGCCCGCCACATGATCACCGTGACACGCAGCGGCCCCCTGACAACCGTGCAAGATCTTGGCAGGCCCGGGTACGCGCACCTCGGCGTCCCGCGGTCCGGCGCGCTGGACGTGCCCGCCCTGCGCCGCGCGAACGCGCTGGTCGGCAACCCGCCGGACGCGGCGGGGCTGGAGACCACGCTGATGGGGTGCGCGCTGCGGTTCTCGGCGGCGGCGCGGGTCGCGGTCACCGGGGCCGAGGCGGTGGTCAAGCTGGACAAGGTGCCCGTCGACGGCGTGATCGACGTACCGGCGGGATCGGTCCTCGATGTGGGGCGGGCGATCAAGGGGGTGCGGTCGTACATCGCCGTCGCCGGAGGGATCGACGTCGAACCCGTGCTGGGCAGCCGCTCGACGGACACGCTGTCGGGGCTCGGGCCGGCCAAGCTGACCGACGGCGCGACGCTGCCGGTGGGGTCGGCTCGTGGTGCTTCCCTCGACGAGGGCTCGCCGGCTGACTACCCCGAGGAGCTGGAGCTGGGGGTACGGCTGGGGCCGCGCGACGACTGGTTCGCGCAGCGGGAACTGTTCGTCACCCCGTACAGGATCAGCCCGATGAGCAACCGGATCGGATGCCGGCTGGCCGGCAGCGCCCTGACCCGCACCCGGATCGGCGAACTTCCCTCCGAAGGCGTGCTGCTCGGGGCGGTGCAGGTGCCGGCGGACGGGCAGCCGCTGATCTTCCTGGCCGACCATCCGACGACCGGCGGCTACCCGGTGATCGGCGTGGTCGACGACGTGACGCCCCTTGCGCAGGCGCGGCCGGGGACTACCGTGCGATTCCGTGCCCTCCATTGACCTCAACGCCGACCTCGGCGAAGGATTCGGCCGGTGGCGCCTCGGCGACGACGAGGCGCTGCTCGACATCGTGACCTCGGCGAACGTGGCATGCGGCTTTCACGCCGGCGACCCGACGACCATGCGGTGGGTCTGCGCGGCGGCGGTCGACAAGGGAGTCGCGATCGGCGCTCAGGTCGGATACCGCGACCTGGCGGGCTTCGGCCGGCGGCGGATCGACTACGAACCGGACGAGCTGCGCGACGACATTCTGTATCAGATCGGGGCCTTGAGCGCCTTCGGGCCTGTGGCGTACGTGAAACCGCACGGCGCCCTCTACAACGTCGCGGCGGTCGACGACGTGCAGGCGGGCGCGGTGGTCGCCGCGGTGCTGGCCTACGACTCGACGCTGCCGGTGCTGTGCCAGCCGGGGTCGACGCTGGCCCGGCTGGCGGTCGAGGCCGGGCTGACAGTGGTGGGCGAAGGCTTCGCGGATCGGGCTTATCGGGCGGACGGCACGCTGATGCCGCGCTCTGTGCCGGGAGCCGTGCTGCACGATCCGGACGCGGTGGTGGCCCGGGCGGTGCGCATGGCGGTCGAGCGGGTGGTCGAGACCGGCGACGGGCAGCTGGTGCCGTCGCCGGTCGCGTCGATCTGCGTGCACGGGGACACGCCGGGGGCTGTGGAGCTGGCCGGGCGTGTCCGTGCGGGCCTGCGCGAGGCGGGGTTGAGCGTCGAGCCGTTCGCTTAGGCGGTGTGGTTACGCCTCGTCCATGCCTCGCAGGATCAACGGGAGGCGGGTGGGGGCATCCGGGGTTACCACGACGGGGACGCCCCAGTCCTGGCGGGTCAGGTGGCAGGCGGCGAACTCCACGTCGACGTCGCAGGTGGCGGCCTGGGCCACGACCTGGAGCACCCCCTTCGGGACGTCCGGGTTGATCACCAGTGGGCGGGTGAGGTCGGTGGTGACGCCCGCGCCGGAGAGCAGCAGCTCGGGCGGGGAGGCGGAGACCTCGAGCCGGGTGGAGGGACCGAACTGGGTGTCGAGCTTCTGGCCGGGGGCGGGGGTGAAGATGACGTCCAGCGTGAGGTTGCCGGGGGCCACGGGTGAGGGCGGGCGCTCGGTGCGGTGGCGTTCGCCGGTGACGCTCTGGACAGCGCCGGGGGCCAGGCGGGTCAGGCGGTGGGCGGCCGATTCGACCACGAGCACGTCGCCGGTCGAGGTGACCAGCACGTCGCTTGGCTCGGCCAGGCCCGAGTCGACGGTGGAGACCGTGTCGGCGGTGGGGTCGTAGCGGCGTACGGCGCCGTTGTAGGTGTCGGCGATCAGGACCGAGCCGTCGGGCAGCGCGGCCACGCCCAGCGGGTGCTGGAGCAGGGCCTCCTTGGCGGGGCCGTCCACGTGGCCGAAGTCGAAGAGGCCCTGGCCGACGGCGGTGTGCATGACGCCGGCCTCGATGTAGCGCAGCGCCGACGTCTCGCTGTCGGCGATCCACAGGCGGTCGCCGCCGACGGACAGGCCGGACGGCTGGGCCATCCACACGTCGGGGATGGGGCCGTCGCGCAGCGACTCGACCGTCGTGCCGGCGTAGACGCCGACCGTGCGCTTGATCGGGTCGAACCACCACAGCTGGTGGATGCCGGCCATCGCGATGATGACCTTGTCGTCGAACCAGGCGAGGTCCCACGGCGAGGAGAGGTCGGCGGCGAGCGCGTCGTGCGGGTGCTCGTCGACGGCGGAACGCCAGGGGCGGCCCGAGCCGGCCACCAGCGTGATCTCGCCGTCGGAGAGGCGGACACCGCGCAGCTGGTGGTTGACCGTGTCGGCGACGACCACGTCGTAGCCGGCGACCGAGGCGACCTCGGCGGGGAGCTGGAGCAGGCCCTGCGGTTCGTTGAACGGGCCGAACCGGCGCACCAGGGTCTCGCCGTCGGCCTCCAGCTCGGCGACCGAGTGGCCGGTGGAGTCGCTGACCAGCAGGTTGCCGTTCGCCAGCTCGATCGCCTTGCCGGGGAAGCGCAGCAGGGTGTCGGGGGCGGGCGGCGGAACGTACGGGCCGTCGCCGCGGTGCAGGGTGCCGTCGGCGGTGTGCTTCTCGATCAGCTCGTCGATCAGGCGGGACAGGCCCTCGGCATGCCCCTCACCGGCCATCGAGGCGACCAGGTAGCCGGTCGGGTCGATCACCGCGAGCGTCGGCCACGCCTTCGCCGCGTACTGCTGCCAGAGGTGCATGTCGCCGTCGTCGACGACCGGGTGGTGCACGCCGTAGCGCTCCACGGCGGCGGCCAGGGCCTTCGGGTCGCGCTCGTGCTCGAACTTGGGCGAGTGGACGCCGATCACGACGAGGGCGTCACCGTACTGCTGCTCCAGCGGGCGCAGCTCGTCGAGGACGTGCAGGCAGTTGATGCAGCAGAAGGTCCAGAAGTCCAGAATGACGATCTTGCCGCGGAGATCGGCGAGGGTCACATCCCGGCCGCCGGTGTTCAGCCAGCCACGGCCCCGGAGCTCCGGCGCCCGCACACGTCCAGTCATCCGACCATCGTGCCGCACCGGCATCGCCGGCGCGGCACGAAGGTGGTCAGGATGACAACGGCGTCACTTGTTGGGCTTCAGGCAGAGGACCTGCGACTTGCCGTCGCTCGTGGTGGTCAGCACCGACGGGTTGGCCGGGTCGGCGCACTGCGACTTCTCGTCCACGATGGAGACCACCTGGAACGTGTTCGCGCCGCCGCAGTCCGTCTTGACCGCCGCGCTGCCGTCCTGCTTGACGCAGTCGCCCGTCTTCATGGCGGCCTGGTCCTCGCCGCCGGCGACCAGGAACACCAGGCCGAAGACGACGCCGAGCAGCACGATCGCGCCGAGCACGACGGCGAGCAGGATCGGGAAGACCCGAACGTGCGGGGTCTCCGGCTTCGCGGCCGGCGCCTCGGGCTTGAAGCTGTCGAACTTGCCCTGCTCGGAATCGGGGCCGGGCCAGCTGGTGGTGTCGTTCGGGCTCGGCGGGGTCACCGTGGCACGGCTCGCGGCGCTGCCGAAGCCGCCGCTGGTCTCCGGGTTGCCGAAGCCGCCGCTCGTGTCGGGGCCGCTGCCGGGCACGAAGGCGCCGCCAGGCTGGCCACCCGGCGCCGGGAAACCGCCGGTCGCGGGCGCGAAGCCGTTGCCGTTGATGCCCGGGGGCATCGGGGGCAGGGCAGGAGCCGGGACGTACGGCTGGTCGCGGCCGGCGACGTCGGTGGTGAGCTCGTTGAACTGGTCGCCCTGCGCGCCGGGACGCGGCCCGAACGGCGAGTTGCCGCCGGGGGCCTCACCGGGCCGGGGGCCGAAGGGCGAGCCACCGGGAGCGCCGAACGGCGAACCGCCGGGCGCGCCGAAGGGCGAGTCGCTGGGCGCGCCGAAGGGCGAGTCGCTGGGCGCGCCGAACGACGAGTCACCCTGCTGACCGTAAGGCTCACCCTGCTGACCGTAAGGCGAGTCGGGCTGCCCGAACGGCGAGTCGGCGGGCTTGCCGAACTGCGTGTCGGGCTGGCCGGACTGCGGGTCGGCGGGGCGGCCGAACGAGTTGTCGCCCGGCTGCCCGAACTGCGAGTCGCCGGGCTGACCGAACTGGGCGCCCCCGGGCTGCCCTTCACCGGCCTGGCCGAACTGTCCGTCACGGGGCTGGCCGAACTGTCCGTCACCAGGCTGGCCGAACGAGGCGTCACCGGGCTTGCCGAACGGGGCGTCACCGGGCTTGCCGAACGGGGCGTCACCGGGCTGACCGAACGGCGAGTCACTGGGCTGACCGAACGCCGAGTCGGCGGGCTTGCCGAACGGCGAGTCACCGGCCTGGCCGAACGGGGCGTCACCAGGCTGACCGAACGGGGAATCGGCGGGCTTGCCGAACGCAGCGTCGGCGGGCTGGCCGTAGGGTCCGTCGGCCGTGGGTGAGCCGGGCGGCGTGCCGAACGGGGAGCCGCTCGCGGAGTTGTCCGGGGCGCCGTAGGTGGAGCCGCCAGCGGGAGCGCCGTAGGTGGAACCGCCGAACGACGAGCCCTCGGAGCCGGGCGTGCCGGGCCCGAACGGGGCGGTCTCCGGCGGCGCCGCGGGAGCGCCGGTCGGAACCGCGGCGGAGGCCGAGGCGGCACCGGCGGGCGAGACGCGGGCGCTGGCGCGGGCCGGCGACTGCGGAGCGACACCGGGCGTGCCGGGCTCGTTGCCCGGACCGCCGCGGTCACCGGACTGGAAGTCGAAGCCGTCAGGCCGGGCGGTGAACATGCCCGTCGGCTCGCTGAAGTCCGCGGCCGGCTGGAAGCCCTGAGGAGAAGCCGGCTGGAAGCCCTGCGCCGGAGCCGATGGGAAGCCCTGCGAGGCGGGCGGGAACTCCGGCGCGGCGGCAGCCGAGGAGGAGGGCGCCGCAGAGGCGTCCTCCTGGTCGGGCTCGGCGGGCGCGGGCCGGCCGTAGACACGCGCCTGCGGGGCGGCCGCCTGCGGGGGCAGCTCGGTGGCCTCGACCGGGGCGACGCGGCTCGCTGTGGGCACGGAGGCGCTGGCCGTGACGGGCCGCGCCGAACCGACCGCGGGCGAACCACCGGCGGCGGGACTGGCCGGACCGGCCGACCCGACGGAGGCGGAGCCGGACGACGATGAGGATCCGGCGGAGGCGGAGCCGGACGACGAGGAGCTGAATGACGACGAGTCGGGCGACGAGCTGAACGACGACGAGTCAGGCGACGAGCTGAACGACGACGAGCCGGGCGACGAGCCGAATGACGACGAGTCAGGCGATGAGCCGAACGACGACGAGCCGGACGACGGGGATCCGAACAAAGAGGCCTCACCCGACACGGGCCCGCTCGAACCGGCGCCGGCGGGACCGGAGCTCGGCTGGAACTCGGACGGGTCGCGCGGCTGCGGCACCGATCCGTTGCGGGAGTCGGAGCCGGTCAGGGCGCCGAGCGCCGCGCCCGGCACCCGCTGCGGATAGCCGCTCGGGTTGTCGCCGGCGGGCTCGGGACGCCTGTACGGAGCGTGCTCGTCGGGCGCGTCGCCGGACTGTCCGTCACCACCGAACGGCGACGCCGGCCGCGCGGAGCCGTAGACCGGGGCGGACCCATCCGCCGGGCGAGCGGACCCATAGGGCTGGGCCTCGTCGGCGGCCTGGCCGAACGGCGCGGGAGGCTGCGCCGAGCCATAGACGGGCTGCTGCTCACCCTGGGGAGCGCGCCCGAACGGATCGGGCAGCGCCGCGCCCCGGCTGGGCAGATCGGACGGCGTGCCCCGGCTGGGCAGATCGGACGGCGTGCCCCGGCTGGGCAGATCGGACGGCGCGCCGCCCTGGCCGGGCTCACCCGAGCGGCCGAACGGATCGGACGGCGCCCCCTGGCCGGGCTCGCCGGAGCGGCCGAACGGGTCGGCGAACGACTCGGACCGGTAGGGGTGCGGCGGGATCTCGGCGGAAGCCGAAGACGGGGAAGGCCCCGAAGACGGGGAAGGCGCCGAGGAGCCGGAAGCCACGGGGAACGCGGCAGGCGCGGACGCGGACCCGGAGGCGGGGAACGCGGCAGGCGCGGACCCGGACCCAGCACCGAAGGCGCTGAACCCGCCGGACGGCGGACCGTCGGCGGCGCCGGGCGACTGCGGGCTGCGGATCGGCAACTCGCCGCTGGGTGAGCCGTTGGGTGAGCCGTTGGGCGACTGGGTGCGGATCGGCAGGTCGCCGCCGGGCTGCTGGGGCACCGCCTGTGGGGCCTCGGGCTCGGGGGCACCGGCCGCGCCGCGCAGCGGGAAGCCGCCGCTGCCGCCGCCTCCGCGGGTCGGGAACGCGGAACCGCTGCCGCCGCCGCGCACCGGGAAACCGGCGGGGGCCTCCGGCGCCGGCGGAGCCGCCGCGGAGCGCACCGACGGCGGGGCGTCGGGCAGGTCGCTCAGGGTCGCGCCGGGCACGCGCACGCGCTGGTTGTCGAAGACCGAGATGCCGGGCGGCCGCCCGGTGGCCGGGTCGACCTGCTGCTCGCCGCCGCGGTTGGCCTCACCGGCGGCGAAGCCGTTGAAGCCCTCGAACTCGTCCACGGTGCCGGCCGGGTTGGCGTTGCGCTGCGGGAGCGGCGCGCCCTGGCGCTGGACGAACTGGTTCTCGGAGTCGGGGGTGGAACGCACCGGGGGCGCCCAGGCGGACTCCTGCGCGGGCGCTTCGTAGGACTCGCCGGGGGCGACCGAACCGTAGGGCGAGGCGCCGGCGCCCCGCTGGGGCAGCGCGCCGCCCTCGTCGGGCTGTGGCACGCGGGCCGATCCGTAGGGCGTGCCCCCTCGGCCGTCGGGGCCGAAGGAGGCGACCGTGGGCACCACGAACGGCGAGCCGCCGTTGGGCGTCGCCTGCGGTGGCGGGCCATACGAACTGGGGAAACCGTCGGCGGGCGGCTGGGCGGACGCCCGGCCCGAAGCCCGCTGCGCGTCGGTGTCCGGCGGGAAGCCGTCCGACGTGGGTCCGCCCGACGTGGCCTCGGCCGGTCGGGAACCGGCGTAATGCCCCTCGGACGTCATGAGCGCCTCCTCATACATTTCGGCCGTGCCGGGCTTTGCACGGACGCGGCCCGCCGGCGGGCGCCGGAGGCCGTGCCCAGCTCTGAGGCCAGGCCGTGCGGGATCCGCGGGCCAAGTGACGAGGCCGTGAACCCCGGCCCCCGCGCCGACCGGCCGAGCCGGCTCGATGGCCGTGCCCAACCGTACCGGGCGATGGCTGCAGGAGGAATCCCGGTGTACGTCCGGAAGGGGACCGATCAAAGATCTTTAAGCGTGACGTGAAAATGCAAACGGCCCGTCCGGAGGGAATCCGGGCGGGCCGTGGCGCCGTCGGGTCAGAAGTTGCGGCGCTGGGCCATGAGGGCGATCTCGTCGCGCATCGACTGGGTCGGGGCGCTCATCCACGCACGGTCGATGGCACGGTTCTCGCGGTTGATCATCCGGCGCCGGCGGAGGCGTTCGGTGATGCTCATTGCTGCAGTCACTTCCCTTTTGTGCCGGGATCTTCCGGCCACATCGTGGTGCTCGTCTCGGTGGGTCCATTGTGCTACTCACCGAGACGAGCTGCCAACGATTTAGGGGGTGACGTGCAGCACCTGCCTAACGATCGTAGGTCAAGAAAACTG
Source organism: Paractinoplanes deccanensis (assembly GCF_016862115.1). Taxonomy (GTDB): domain Bacteria; phylum Actinomycetota; class Actinomycetes; order Mycobacteriales; family Micromonosporaceae; genus Actinoplanes; species Actinoplanes deccanensis. The sequence goes on along the minus strand of NZ_BOMI01000150.1, from coordinate 38,202 downwards.
GTTGCCTAAGCATCAACGGTGTGCCTAGCTCCAGGAGAGCAGCGCCCCCTCCGGGTCGGTGAGGAAGTCGCCGACGTCGCGCAGGAACTTCGAGCCCAGCTCCCCGTCGATGATGCGGTGGTCGAAGGAGAGCGCGAGCGTGGTGACCTGGCGCGGCTTGACCTTGCCCTTGTGCACCCACGGCATCGGCTTGATCGCTCCGAACGCCAGGATCGCCGACTCGCCGGGCGGCAGGATCGGCGTGCCGGTGTCCACCCCGAACACCCCGACATTGGTGATCGAGAGCGTTCCGCCGGACATGTCCGAAGGCGGCGTCTTGCCGGATCTTGCGACCTGCACCAGCGTGTTCAACGCCTCGGCGAGCTCCCGCAACGTGAGACGCCCGGCGTCCTTGATGTTGGGAACGATGAGGCCGCGCTCGGTGGCCGAGGCGATGCCGAGGTTGACGTACTCCTTGACGACGATCTCGTTCGTCGCGCCGGACCAGGTCGAGTTGACCATCGGGTGACGCTTGACGGCGAGCAGCACCGCCTTGGCCACCAGCAGCAGCGGCGAGATCCGGATGTCGCGGAACTCACGGCGCGCCTTGAGCTTCTCGAGCGCCTTCATGCTCCGCGTCACGTCGATCGTGAGGAACTCCGTGACGTGCGGCGCGGTGAAGGCCGACGCGACCATGTTCTCCGCGGTGAGCTTGCGCACGCCCTTGATCGGGATGCGCTGCTCACGGGAGGCGTCGAAGACGGCCGCGGCCGGTCCGGTGGTCACGCTGGGTGCCGCGACCTCCGCGGACTGCCGATTCGCAACAGCCTTCTGTACGTCATCACGGGTCACCGAACCCATGGGCCCGGTCCCGGATACCGACGCAAGATCGACGCCGAGATCCCGCGCGAGCTTGCGCACCGGCGGTTTCGCGAGCACCGGACCGGCCGGGCGGCCGTTGGTCACCGGCGCGGCGGGAGCGACCGGCGCGGGCGGCGGTGGCGGCGGAGGCGGGGCAGCGGCGCTCGTCGAGGGCGCTGACGGCGTACCGGATCGGGGTCGTCTCTTCGCCGTTGTGGTCCTGGGGCCGTAACCCACGAGGACCGGCGTGCGGCCGGCGGCCGGCGCGGGACTGCCCGCCATGCCCGGCTCGACGGCGCCCTCGGCCGGCGCGATCTGCACCGCGGCCAGCGACTCGGCGGACGGCACGGGACCGTCGAACGACGGCACGGGCCCCGCCGACGGATCGGTGTCGATCGCGATGATCGGCGTGCCCACCTCGACCGTCGTGCCGGCCTCGACGAAGATGCGGGCGACCACGCCGCCCCACTTCGCCGGGATCTCGACAGCGGCCTTGGCCGTCTCGACCTCGACGATCGGCTGGTTGAGCTCGATCGTGTCGCCGACCTTGACGAGCCACGACAGGATCTCGCCCTCGGTGAGACCCTCACCGAGGTCGGGCAGGGGGAATTCCTTGATCCGGGACATCGGCGTCACCATCCGAACGATCGGTCGACGGCGTCCAGGACCCGATCGAGATCGGGCAGGTACTCCTCCTCGACCCGGGCGGCCGGGTAGGGGATGTCGTAGCCGGTGACCCGCAGGACCGGGGCCTCCAGCGAGTAGAAGCAGTGCTCGCTGACCCGGGCGGCGATCTCGGCGCCGAGGCCGAGCGTGCCCTGGGCCTCGTGCACGACGATCGCGCGGCTCGTGCGCTTGACCGACTCGTACACGGTCCCGTAGTCGATCGGAGAGAGCGAGCGCAGGTCGATGACCTCGAGGTTGCGCCCGTCCTCGGCGGCGGCCGCGGCGGCGTCGAGAGCGGTGCGGACCATCGGGCCGTACGCGATCAGCGTCGCATCGGTGCCCGGCCGGGCCACCCGCGCCTGGTGCAGCGGGAAGGCGCCCGCCGGGTCGGCGCCGAGGTCGACGTCGCCCTTCTCCCAGTAGCGGCGCTTCGGCTCGAAGAAGACGATCGGGTCGTCCGAGGCGATGGCCTGCTGGATCATCGTGTACGCGTCGGCGGGGTTGGAGCACGTGACGACCTTGAGGCCGGGCGTGTGCGAGAAGTACGCCTCGGGCGACTCGGAGTGGTGCTCGACCGCGCCGATGCCGCCGCCGTACGGGATGCGGATCACGATGGGCAGCTTGACCTTGCCCATGGAGCGATAGGACATCTTCGCCACCTGGGTGACGATCTGGTTGTACGCGGGGAAGACGAACCCGTCGAACTGGATCTCACAGACCGGCCGGAAGCCGCGGATCGCCAGGCCGACCGCCGTGCCCACGATGCCCGCCTCGGCCAGCGGGGTATCGATCACCCGCTGCTCGCCGAAGTCCTTCTGGAGGCCGTCGGTGATGCGGAAGACACCGCCGAGCTTGCCGACGTCCTCGCCCATGACGACGACCTTGGCGTCGTTCTCCAGCGAGCGGCGCAGGCCGTGGTTGAGCGCCTTGCCAAGGGTGATGTTGTCGCTCATCAGTGCTCGCTCCCCTCGAACGAAGCCTGGTAGTCGGCGAACTGCCGGCGCTGCTCGTCGAGATCGGGCGAGCCGTTGGGATAGACGTGGTCGAACATCGTGACGGGCGCGGGATCGGGCATGGCCAGCACCCGCTCGCGCAGGTCGAGGGCGAGCGTCTTGGCCGCCTCGTCGACCTCGGCGAAGAACGCGTCGTCCGCGATCTGCTGCTTGGTGAGGAACGCCCGGAGCCGGGAGATCGGGTCCTTGGCCTTCCACGACTCGACCTCGCTGGCGATGCGGTAGCGCGTCGGGTCGTCCGAGCTGGTGTGCGCGCCCATGCGGTACGTGTACGCCTCGATCAGCGTCGGGCCCTCGCCCTGGCGCGCGCGGTCGAGCGCGGACCGGGTGACCGCGTAGCTGGCCAGCACGTCGTTGCCGTCGATGCGGACGCCGGGGAAGCCGAAGCCGGCGGCCCGGCGGTAGAGCGGGATGCGGGTCTGGCGCTCGAGCGGCTCGGAGATCGCGTACTGGTTGTTCTGGCAGAAGAACACGATCGGGGCGTTGAACACCCCGGACCAGACGAACGACTCGTTTACCTCGCCCTGGCTGGTGGCACCGTCGCCGAAGTAGGCGATCACGGCCTCGCCGTCGGGGCCGCCGGTCTTGCCGTCCATGGTCACGCCCATCGCGTACCCGGTGGCGTGCAGGGTCTGTGCCCCGATCACCACCGTGTAGCCGTTGAACTTGTGCTCGTTGGCATCCCAGCCACCCTGGTCGACGCCGCGGAACAAGCCGAATGGCATGATCGGGTCGATGCCGCGGGTGTAGAGGACACCGTGCTCGCGGTAGGTCGGGAAGGCCATGTCCTGCGGGCGCAGGGCCCGTCCGGAGCCGACCTGGGCCGCTTCCTGGCCGAGCAGGCTGGCCCAGAGGCCGAGCTCGCCCTGCCGCTGGAGCGCGAGCGCCTCGCCGTCGAGCCGGCGGACCGTCACCAGGTCGTGGTAGAGGCCCTTGTACTCGTCGTCGGTGAAGTCGACGGAGTACGTCGTGCCGTCCGCGGTCGTGACGCTGTCGACGCGCTCCCCCTCGGGGGTGAGCAGTTGGACGAAGCCGCCTGCCGGTGCGTCGGCACCGACTTCGCTTTCGCCGTTCGCCATCGTGTCTCCCTGTTTCGTGTCAGCGCCGCGGCGGGTGTTGCCCGTCCACGCGGCGAACCGCCTCGGTCGCCGCGCCTGGCCCGGGTGAGGTTGCCGCGCAGCGTTTCGGCGCGGGCCGAGACCCCGCCGGGGAGTGACGGCCCCCACCACGCCCCGCTGAGTCGGCGAAGCGACGGCGGCGGTGCCGTCGCCCCCATCCTGACAGAGAACGTGAGCCCCGTTACAGGTCGGGTCGATCACAACTGCGAAATTCACCGGTCACATCGGTGCCCGTATTTGTCCTATTAAGTGGTTTTCGTACGGTCACTACCGTACGAACGGAGCGATTCCGCCGCTGCCGATATGCGGATGCGTCGTTCACTCCGGTAGCCGGGACGGATCCATGTTGATCATTTGCGTGCCGTGTCGGCCGACCTGTTCGTGACTCGTTCGTGACCAGCTCGTGACTCGCGATCGTGACTCGTTGGGAGGGAACCGGACCGTGCCGGATCAGCGCGACGACGATCTCGTGCCGCCGATGAAGGTGATGCGCAAGCGTCTCAACGGGGTGTACCGCGCCGACACCGGCTTCTCCGGACCCACCCGCCGGTACGTGCTGATCGTGGCGCTCCTGGTGGGGCTCGCCTCGATGCCCACGCTCGCGGCGATCACGGCCGGCACCAGCGAGATCAACGGGGACCGCACCGACACGATGGACGTGCCCGTGCTGCCGCCGGCGGTGCCGGGGCCGGTCTCGGTGCCGCCGTCCGCGTCGGCCTCGGCCGGGCCGGCGCCCGCCGTGCCGGCCCCGGGGGAGTCGCCCACCTCGCAGGGCGCGCGGCAGGCCGCCGACGCGGCGCGCCGACTGGGGATCCTGCTGGGGCAGGCCGGTATGCGAAAGCCGGCGCCGGCCACCCGGCCGGACGCCCCATCGGGGGACACGCCGCGCGGCGCGCGCCCGGCGGGCGAGAGGACCGGCGACAAGAAGGCCCCGAAGAAGCGGTGGGCGGCGGCTCGCGCGGGGATCCCGGCCGTGCCGGATCTGCCGGTCGTGCCCGCCGAGCCCAGGGAGCCGGAGCTCCAGGCGCCGCCGGCCGACGACGTGCCCGCCCGCGACGACGCGCCCGCCCGCGACGACGCGCCCGCCCGCGACGACGCGCCCGCCCGCGGTGGCGCGCCCGGCCGTGATGAGCCGTCCGGCCGTGATGAGCCGTCCGGCCGTGATGAGCCGTCCGGCCGTGATGAGCCGTCCGGCCGGGACGCCGGCGACGAGGGCGACGAGGGCGACGACTGGTCCCACGACGGCTCCTCCGGCGAGGGGGACGACGGCGACCAGGGCAGCGAAGGCAACCAGGGCGGCAAGGACGACCACGGCAGCGACGGCGACCAGGGCCACAGCGACCAGGGCCACGGCGACCAGGGCCACGGCGACCAGGGCCACGGCGACCAGGGCCACGGCGACCAGGGCCACGGCGACCAGGGTGACGGCGAGATGCCGTCCGTGCCCGGGCTGCCCGAGGTGCCCGACGAGCAGCCCGCCTGGAACCACCGTCCCGTCTGCCACGAACGCGGCCGCTGCGGCGACGAGCCGTCCCATCATCGCCGGCCCGGCCATTCCGACGATCGCCGCTGCGAGCGCGGCGAGAAGACACCCGAGAAGAAGGTCAACCGTCACCGGAGGTCAGCAGTGACCGAACGCCCGCACAACATCCGAGCGACCCGCATCCTCGAGCGCAGCTATGCGAACACCGGCGGGTATCACGGCCGCCGCCTCATCCCCGAGGCCCGCTCGGAGGAGAACCAGATCGCCAACCGGTCCTACCGGGGCGCCCACCGCGCCGGCAGCCTGCACCACGCCGACGACCAGACCCCGGAGCAGCGGCGCAGCTCCCGCGTCGGCCGGCATCACGCCGACCACGCCGAGGACCACACCCGGCATTAGCCCCCGTCGAGGCGGTAGCGGTTGGCCTCCAGCCAGGCGTCGATGGCGTCGGCGTCGTTCGGGTCGACGCCCTCGGAGATCAGCTGGGCCACGGCCGCCGTCGCCGGGCTGCGCCGCTCGCCCGTCGCGTACAGCCGGGCGAACTCGGGGATCATCTCCTCGACCACCTCGTCGGTCTGCGTCGCCGCGCTCTCGGGCAGGTCGCGGCGCCGCGTCGCGTAGGCCGACCAGGCCCGCGTGACCCGCGGCAGCATCGCGGCGTCGTCCATGTCGAGGACCGCCCGCCGGTGCACCCAGTCGAGCAGGAAGAGCCCGGCCACCGCCGGGCTCCAGCGCAGCGGGTCGGGCTCGGGCAGGCCGGCCGCGTGGTCGAGGATCAGGCTCAGGCAGAAGTGCAGTGAGGCCAGCTCGTCGTCGGCGGTGATCCGGTCGAGACCGAAGCGGGACGCCTCGGGCGAGGACATGAAGTCGCGCACCAGGTCGTGCCCGTTCGTGGGCGGCGGCTCGTCGAGCGGCGGCGTCGTGGTGGCCGGCAGCAGCGCCAGCCGGGCCGCGGCCAGCGCGCGATCGGTGGAGAGCGAGCCCTCGGACGGCAGGTCGCCCAGCCCGTCGGTGATCTCGAGGTGGCGGGTGACCTCGCCGCGCAGCCGGCCCGGGTCCTCCTCGCGGAACCAGGTCAGCTCGTCGTCGGCGCACATCTGGCGCACCTGCGCGAGGATCCGCTCGGCCGACGTGCCGACGAAGATGTCCTTGGTGATGCCGATGTTGTGGTCGACCAGGGCGACGACGGCGTGCTCGGGACCGCCCTCGTCCGCGTCCTCGTAGGCGTAGGTGACCAGATAGGACGTCTGATCGCCGTACACGTCGCCGTAGGCGTAGCACCCGGTGGGCCGCACGCGCCCCAGCTGCGCCGTCCACGGCGGCGCCTGCGATCCGCGGCGCACCTGGTCGGCGCCCTCCGCGTCGGGCACCAGCGTGGCGAAGACCTCGCGGATCGTGGTGGCGGCGGCGGTGCGCCGGCGCGCGGTGGCGGCGAGGAAACCGCTGACGAAGTCGCGCACGGCGGCGGCCCTGTCCTCGGCCGCCACGGAGTAGACACTGCCGAGCAGGGCGGTGCCCAGCATCTCGGCGTCCAGCGCGCAGTCGAGCTTCGCCACGTCGCGGGCCGCGTGCAGGACCGCTTCGTACGGAGTCTGAGGTGCCGGCATGTCGCGAGCGTACCCGTGACTGTCGCTGCTGGAACTACTCCGTGCGGACCGCCGTGAGAGCTTCACGCGCTTGTGCGTACGCGTTGAGCACCTCGCGGACCGGGGCGACCACGTACTCCCGGGCCACCTCGGTGATCGACTGCCGTAGCCGCTGCTCGGCCTTCTTGCGGGCGCGTCTCGATCCCCACTCAACGATCGGCTTGAGCGCGAGCCACAGCACCACGCCCAGGAAGAGCCCGCCGAGCAGCAGGACGGTCGGCAGTGGCACCGCGCCGACCTGGGGATTGTCCAACTCGGGCAGGCCGAGCAGCCGCACCACGTAGCCCAGCAGCAGCCAGCCGAGACCCACCACGGCGGCCGTGATCAGCAGCCACTGGAGGGCACCGACCGCACGCCACCACAGCGGCGTCTTGTCCATGCCGAGCTGGGTCTTGCCGACCGCGCGGTCGAGCGCGTCCGGCAGGTCGGCGGCCCGCGAGCGGGCGGCGTTGGTGAGCGCCGGCGTCCACACCTCGGGCAGCGGGGCGGCCGCGCGGGTGGCGACGGCGCGCACCGAGAGGCCGACCGCGGACTTCTGCGCCGCGTCCGCCTCGGGCAGCGAGGTGCGCGGCACGATGTCGGTGGAGACCGCGTCGGTCTCGGCGGCCGTGTCGAGATGGAGCCGCTTGAGCGGGTCGGGCCGGAGCTTGCGCAGGCCGCGGACGAGCGGCCAGCCGGTGGCCGCGGCCGCCCGGTGCCGGTACGCGGCCGCCGCGGCGTCGGCCGCCGCCCCCACGCCGGCCGAGGCCGCGAGCGCCTCGGTGAGCTGGCGGACCGTGGCCCGGTCGACCTCGTCCTCGGCGGCCGGCGGCCCGATCATGGCCATCAGCGGCTCGCTGACCGCGTCGACGTCGCCCGCGACGCGGCGCAGCGCGGCCTGCTTGCTCGCCACCGTGGTCTCGAGCGTGGTGCGCAGCTCGGCCAGCATGCCGGGCTGCTTGGCCGAGGTGGCGAGCACCGGCGCCGCGCTCAGGCCGTCGTCGACGAGCAGGCGCTTGAGGTCGTCGAGCACCAGCTCGGTGTCCTGGGTGGACAGCCGGTCGGCCTGGTTGAGCACCACGACGGTGACGTCCGCGTGCGAGCGGAACTGGGAGAGGTAGGCCTGGTGCAGGATCCGGTCGCCGTACTTCTGCGGGTCGACCACCCAGACGATCTGGTCGACGAGGCCGAGCAGCCGGTCGACCTCGAGCCGGTGTCCACGTTCGACGGAGTCGAAGTCGGGCAGGTCGAGCAGGACCAGCCCGCGCAGCGCGGCCTCGTCGTCGCCGTCGAGCGCGCTCTCCCGGATGAACCGGTGGCGCGGCAGCACGCCGACCCAGTCGAGCAGCTTGTTCGCCGGCTCGAGCGGGCCCCACACGCAGGCGTGCGCGACGCCGGTGGTCGGCCGGCGCACGCCGACCGGCGAGAGCTTGAGCCGGGCCAGCGCGTTGAACAGGCTGGACTTGCCGCTGCCCGTGCTGCCGGCGAGCGCGACGACGGTGTGGTCGCGCGAGAGCGCGAGCCGGTTGCCGGCCCGCTCGATCAGCGTGTGGGCGGCGACCAGGTCGCCGTCGGGCAGATGGGGGTCGACCAGCCGCAGGAACCGGCCCAGCGCCTCGAGCCGCTGGACCAGCCGATCGGGGTCGACGCGGCCGTCGTCCGCGCTGTGTGCGCCTCGCACCTTCTCCACCAGGCTCATGACGCGCTCCCGGTCAACGCGAGTTCGCTACGGGCTTCCTCCACCTCGGCGGCGGCGCGCCGAAGCTCGCTCCCAGGATCGGCCGCCGGGCCGGCCTGGGCAAGGCGGTCGCCGAATCGGGCCGCCTCCTGGTCGAGCAGCTCGCCGACGCGGAGCATCAGGTCTTCGCGGGCCTGCGTGGCCAGGGTACGGATCGCCTGGTCGCCGAAGATCGCCTCGAGCACCTTTTGGGCGGCGACCGTGGTGGCCGCGCCGCTGGCGACCTCGAGGCCGGTCGGGATGAAGGCGGTCGTGGTGAAGACGGCGATCATCACGGCCAGGCCGGCGCCGTTCACCGCGTAGGCCGCGCCGCGGGCGACCACCCTCTTTTCGGCGCCCTCGGAGCGGACCAGGCCGAGCACCCACTCCTGCCAGTCGCGGACCAGGCGCTCGGCCCGCTCCGGCAGCTCGGGCGAGGGCCGCTGGAGGGCGGGCTCGAGCAGCGCCGCGCCGGCCGGGTGGGCCTGCCAGGCCGCGTACGCCTGCTCGGCGGCGTCGGCCGCGACCCCGCGCAGCAGCGTGACCAGCTGCGACTCGAGCGCGGCCTGGAGGTTGCGGCCGGGCAGCGGGCGCCCGGTGATCGCCGAGATGAGCTTGTCGCGCAGCTGGCCGACCTTGTTCTCGAGGGTCTTGAGGAACTCGCCCGTGCCGACGAACTCCTGCCACCGGGCCAGCACCTCGCCGCGCAGCAGCCGTCCGTCGCGCAGGCCCTCGGCCATCGTCCGGCGGGCGTTGCGATAGGCGGCGTCGACCCGGTCGTTCAGCGCCTTGGCGGCCCGGCCCTGCTCCTCGGCGGCCTCGGCCAGGCCCTCGACGGCCGGGCCGAGCGCGATCAGCGCGCCGTCCAGGGTCTGGCGCACCACCGCGCCGCGCGCGTTGGCGTCGGAGGCGAGCTGGCCGAACCAGTCGTGCAGCGGGCGGATCACGTCCTCGGGGATGAGCCCCTGGCCGTCCAGCCGGATCTCGGGCAGCACGAACAGCGGCGCCCCGCCCAGCTCGCGGACGGCGAGCATGTCGCCGAGGTGGGTGGCGACCTCGCCGGCGGCCTCGGGCGGCACCCGGTCGAGGACCAGGGCGATCACCGTGCCGCGCAGGCGGGCGGTGGTCAGCAGCTCCCACGGCACCGCGTCGGCGTAGCGGGCCGCGGTGGTGACGAAGAGCCACAGGTCGGCCGCCGCGAGCAGCTGCGCGGCGAGCTTGCGGTTGAGGTCGACCACCGAGTCGATGTCGGGGGCGTCGAGGAACGCCAGGCCCGCGCCGAGCCCAGGCGCCGAGACGAGCTGGAGCGTGCGCGCGTCGGTGCTCGACTCGCGGGTGCGCACGAGGCCGGGTAGGAGCCGGCCCTGCTGGAACCAGGGCAGGTCGGCCGGGTTGCTCACCAGCACGGGCGAGCGGGTGGTCGGCCGCAGCACGCCGGCCGCGCTGACCGGGGCCCGGACGATGCTGTTGACCAGCGTCGACTTGCCCGCGCCGGTGGAGCCGCCGACGACCACCAGCAGCGGCGCGTCGAGGCGGGCGAGGCGGGGCAGCAGGTAGTCGTCGAGCTGGGCGACCAGCGCCGCGCCGACGCGCTGGGCCTCCTCGGCCGACGGCATGATCAACGGGTACGAGGCGGCGTCGATCGCGGCGCGCAGCCGGGTGAGGGCCGTCGCGAGCTTGGCCACGGCCGGCGGCAGCTCCACGGCCGGGCCCTCGGCCAGGACCGCCTCGGCCTCGGGCGCTTCCTGCGGCTTTTCCGTGGGGTCGGAAGCGGGAGCGGGAGCGGCCTCGGGCTCCTCGGCGCCGGGATCCGGATGTGGCTGACGGGACACGACGGCTTCCGTACGATCAGAGTGGTCCGCGGCATCGGCGCTCGCGGCGCTCACCTGCGCGTCTGTCGCCGAGCTCGTGGATGGGAGCGTGGCGCCGGGCACGGCGGACAGGGCCGACGGACCGACCGCCTCACCGTGCGTCGTCACGGGTAAAGAGTGCCCGATCTATGCATGCAGAACAACAGGTACCGGTATGCCGTGACCGGACAGGTATCTACCGAAGTGCTGGAGCGGGTGTGCGAGCATCGTAGTTGCGCGCAGGAGACTCAACTTCGATTTGACGTTGGCGACTCCCGTGGCATCATTGAGTCGGTTCCACTCAACCTTGTAACCGGCTGGGTCTGTCTTTGAACCGGCAGCTCTGTAAGAAGCGAGGAACACCATGGCACGTGCGGTCGGCATCGACCTCGGCACCACGAACTCCTGCGTCAGCGTTCTGGAAGGAGGCGAGCCCACCGTCATCGCCAACGCGGAGGGCTCCCGGACGACCCCGTCCATCGTGGCCTTCGCCCGCAACGGCGAGGTCCTCGTGGGTGAGGTCGCGAAGCGCCAGGCGGTGACGAACCCCGACCGGACGATCCGCTCGGTCAAGCGGGAGATCGGCACCAGCTGGTCGATCGACATCGACGGCAAGAAGTACACCCCGCAGGAGATCTCGGCGCGGGTCCTGATGAAGCTCAAGCGCGACTCCGAGGCCTACCTCGGTGAGCAGGTCACGGACGCGGTCATCACCGTGCCGGCCTACTTCAACGACGCGCAGCGCCAGGCCACCAAGGAGGCGGGCGAGATCGCCGGCCTCAACGTCCTGCGGATCGTCAACGAGCCCACCGCCGCCGCTCTCGCGTACGGCCTGGACAAGGGCTCCAAGGAGCAGACCGTCCTGGTCTTCGACCTCGGCGGCGGCACCTTCGACGTCTCCCTGCTCGAGCTGGGCGACGGCGTCATCGAGGTCAAGTCGACCTCGGGCGACAACCACCTGGGCGGCGACGACTGGGACCAGCGGATCATCGACCACCTGGTCAAGACGTTCCGCGGCGAGCACGGCATCGACCTCGGCTCGGACAAGATGGCCCTCCAGCGCCTGCGCGAGGCCGCCGAGAAGGCGAAGATCGAGCTGTCCGCCGCGACCACCACCAGCATCAACCTGCCCTACATCACGGCCGGCCCCGACGGCCCGCTGCACCTCGACATGTCGCTGTCGCGCGCCGAGTTCCAGCGCATGACGCAGGACCTGCTCGACCGCTGCAAGGGCCCGTTCGAGTCCGCGATCAAGGACGCCGACGTCAAGCTCTCCGACATCGACCACGTCATCCTGGTCGGCGGCTCGACCCGCATGCCGGCGGTCGCCGAACTGGTCAAGAGCATGACGGGCAAGGACCCCAACAAGGGCGTCAACCCGGACGAGGTCGTCGCCGTCGGCGCCGCCCTCCAGGCCGGCGTGCTCAAGGGCGAGGTCAAGGACGTCCTGCTGCTCGATGTCACCCCGCTCTCGCTGGGCATCGAGACCAAGGGCGGCATCATGCACAAGCTGGTGGAGCGCAACACCACCATCCCGGCGCACCGCTCCGAGGTCTACACGACCGCCGAGGACAACCAGCCCTCCGTGCTGATCCAGGTCTTCCAGGGCGAGCGCGAGATGGCGGCCTACAACAAGAAGCTCGGCACCTTCGAGCTCAGCGGCATCGCTCCGGCGCCGCGCGGCGTGCCGCAGATCGAGGTCTCCTTCGACATCGACGCGAACGGCATCGTGCACGTGTCCGCCAAGGACCTGGGCACGGGCAAGGAGCAGAAGATGACGATCACCGGTGGCTCCGCGCTGCCGAAGGACGACATCGAGCGCATGATGCGCGACGCGCAGGACCACGCCGACGAGGACAAGAAGCGCCGCGAGGACGCGGAGACCCGCAACCTGGCCGAGCAGCTCCAGTGGCAGACCGAGAAGTTCCTGGCCGAGAGCGGCGACAAGCTGCCCGAGGACAGCAAGACCAAGATCGGCGAGGCGCTGGGCGAGCTGCGCGGCGCGCTGGGCGGCACCGACATCGAAAAGATCAAGGCCGCGCACGAGCGGCTGTCGCAGGTGTCGCAGGAGGCCGGTTCGGCGCTCTACTCGCAGGGTGACGCCGCTCAGGCGGCCGCCGGTGCGGGTGCCGGTGGCCCCGAGGGTGCGCCCGGTGGCGCGCCGGGTGGCGCCGCGACCGGCTCGGCGGGCGGCAACGACGACGTCGTGGACGCCGAGATCGTGGAGGACGACAAGAAGTGAGTGCCACGGACGACGAGAACGACGGTCAGGCGACCGAGCGGGTCGTCATCCGGGACCGCCGCAAGATCGATCCGAAGGGCGAGAAGGCCTCGGGCACGGCCGCTGTCGGTGCACACCGCGCGGCCGATCCCGAGGAGGCCCCGGCCGAGCCCGAGGCCGACGCCACGGTGGCCGAGCCGGAGGAGACCAAGCCCGGCCTCGGCGCCGAGCTGGAGGCCCTGCGGAACGACCTCGAGGAGCGGACCCACGACCTGCAGCGCGTGACCGCGGAGTACGCCAACTACCGCAAGCGGGTCGACCGCGACCGGGGCGCCGCGGCCGAGCAGACCACCGGGTCGGTGCTGACCGCGCTGCTCCCGGTGCTCGACGACATCGACCGGGCGCGCGAGCACGGCGACCTCGTCGGCCCGTTCGCCTCGGTGGCCGACTCGCTGATCGCGGCGACCGGCAAGCTGGGGCTGGCGGCCTTCGGCGAGAAGGGCGACGCGTTCGACCCCAACCGTCACGAGGCGGTCGCGCACCAGACGTCCCCGGACGTCACCGAGCCGACCTGCGTCGAGGTCATGCGCCGGGGCTACACGCTCGGCGAGCGGCTGCTGCGACCGGCTCTGGTCGCGGTCGCCGACCCGGAGTGATCTCACACGTTCGTCCCGCCCACCGCGCCGCGGTGGGCGGGACCTGCCGCTAGGAGGGGGGAGGCGGGATGAGCTCGAAGGACTGGCTCGAAAAGGACTTCTATGCCGTTCTCGGCGTGCCCAAGTCCGCTCCGACCGACGAGATCAAGAAGGCCTACCGGAAGCTCGCCCGGGATCTGCATCCCGACCGCAACCCCGGTAACACGGAGGCGGAGGAGAAATTCAAGGCCGCCTCCGAGGCATACGACGTGCTCTCGGACGACAAGAAGCGCAAAGAGTACGACGAGATGCGCTCGCTGTTCGGCTCGGGCGCGTTCCGCCGGGGCGCCCGCTCCGGCGGTGGCGCCCAGTTCGACCCGTCCGACCTGTTCGGCGGGTTCAGCAACGCGGGCGCGGCCGGCGGTGGCGGTGGCGCCGGTGACCGCCGGTTCGGCGGCGCCGGCTTCTCGGACATCTTCAGCTCGATATTCTCGGGCGGCGGGCCTGGTGGTGGCGCCGCCCGGCGAGGGCCGCGACGCGGCCGCGACGTCGAGACCGAGGTGACGCTCGACTTCGCCCAGGCCGTGCGCGGCACGACGCTGCCGCTGACCCTGCGCTCGGCGGGCGAGTGCGACACCTGCCACGGCAGCGGGGCAAAGCCCGGCACGTCACCGCGGACCTGTCCGCAGTGCGCGGGCAGCGGCCTGATCTCGCGCAACCAGGGGTCGTTCAGCTTCTCCGAGCCGTGCCGCGAGTGCCAGGGCGCGGGGACGATCGTCGACGAGAAGTGCCCGGAGTGCCGCGGCACGGGCGGGGTCACCAAGGCCCGCACGATCAACGTCCGCTTCCCCGCGGGCGTGGCCGACGGCCAGCGCATCCGGCTCAGCGGCCGGGGCGAGCCGGGCGATCGCGGCGGGCCGGCGGGCGACCTCTACGTGCAGGTCATGGTGCGGCCGGACGAGATCTTCGGCCGTACGGGCGACGACCTCACGCTGTCGGTGCCGATCACCATCGCCGAGGCGGTCCTCGGCACCGATCTGCGCGTGCCGACGCTCGACGGGCCCGTCACCATGAGGGTGCCGCCCGGCACCCCGAGCGGCCGCAAGCTGCGGGCCCGGGGCAAGGGCGTGGCCCGCAAGAGCGGACCGCCGGGAGACCTCATCGTCACGGTCGACGTGCAGGTGCCCAGCGAGGTCACCGGGGAGGCCCGGGACGCGCTGGAGCGTTTCGCCAAGCTGACCCCGCCCGCCGGGCGGGAGCGGCTCGAGGCTCGGGTACGCAAGGGCAGTTAGGGCCTGTCAAAGTGAAGGAGGTGGCACATGCATGAGGAGATCAGTATCTCGGTCGAGCAGGCCTCCGACGCGAAGGTTCTGATCATCTCGGTCGCGGCGCGCCTGGCCGGGATGCACCCGCAGACCCTGCGGCAGTACGACCGGCTCGGCCTGGTGCAGCCCGGCCGGACCGGCGGCGGCGGTCGCCGGTACAGCGAGCGGGATGTCGCCCTGCTGCGCGAGGTGCAGAAGCTCAGCCAGGAGGAAGGCGTCAACCTGGCCGGGATCAAGCGGATCATCGGCCTCGAGCAGCTGGTCGGCGACCTCCAGCAGCGGGTGCAGGAGCTGGAGCAGGCGCTGTCCGACGCGTACGACCGGATCGCCCAGCTCGAGAGCCCGTACAGCGGGCGCGACCTGGTGCGTCAGGAGAGGCAGTCGACGGCGTTGGTGGTCTGGCGGCCGCGCCGGGCGCCGGACAGGTAGGGAGTGCGGGGCGGCCGCGAGGCCGCCCCGGCGCCTGTGGCGTCAGCGCCTGTTGTAGAGACCGAGCCGCCGCGGGTTGCGGACCAGGCCGCCCTCGATCCAGTCGGCGTAGTCGAAGAGCTCGGGCCGGCTCATCAGGACCCGGCAGTTGTATGCCCAGGTCTGCATCGGCTCGTCGCCGACCTCCTCGGCGCGCTCGACATATTTTTTGAGGCGGCGTTTGCGCTGGCCGGTCGCGTTCTGCCGGACGCCGTCGGCGGCGTAGATGTACATGCAGTGCTGCGCGAAGCGGCGGGCCGGGCACTGCCTGTCCATCGCCAGCTCGAAGAGCACCGGGGCGAGGACGTCACCGGAGATGAGCAGGTCCCAGTCGGACGGCATCGCGTCCAGCGGTACGGCCTCGGGGTGGTATGCCCACGCCTGCAGCTCCTCCGGCCGAGGATCGACCGGGTTGGCGAACCCGAAGAAAGTCGACTCACGCACTGTCACGCCGCCGCCTGCCAGAAAGTCCCGATAACACGTGGTTGTCGGAGCGGAACGGTAGCGCGCCGACGATGTCCTACGGAAGTGTCACGGCGTCACAATCGGATACTAGTCAGTAGCTTTGAGCACCGGTGCCTGCTGAGCCTGCGTGCGGCGCCGGACAAAAGCCTTGAACCACTGATAGTCGGGCAGGCGCGCGAGCAGCGGCCCGGTAACGACCGTGATCAATACGTACGCCGTCGCCAGCGGCGCGAGTCGCGGCTCCACGCCCGAGGCCACCGCCAGCCCCGCGATGACGATCGAGAACTCGCCGCGCGGCATCAGGGCGAGCCCGGCACGCAGCCGGCCGGGGAGCGCGATGCCGGCGCGCTTGGCGGCCAGGTAGCCGGTGACGACCTTGGTCGTCATGGTGAGCGCGGCCAGGCCCAGGGCGGGCAACAGCACCGGCGGGATGTCGGCCGGGTCGGTGGAGAGCCCGAAGAAGACGAAGAAGACCGCCGCGAACAGGTCACGCAACGGCGACAGCATCTGGGTCGCGTGGTGCGCCACCGGGCCGGAGATCGCGATGCCGACCAGGAACGCGCCGACCGCCGACGAGACCTTGAGCTCCTCGGCGACACCGGCCACGAACAGGGTCAGGCCGAGCACACCGAGCAGCAGGGCCTCGGTGTCCTGTGCGGAGATCAGGGCGCTGATCTGCCGCCCGTACCGGATGGCGACGACCAGGACCGCGATCACCGTGACCACCGCGATGCCGAGCGCCTTGGCGCCGCCGAGCAGGCCGGCGCCGGCCAGGACCGCGGTGACCAGCGGCAGGTAGAAGGCCATCGCCAGGTCCTCGATGACCAGCACCGAGAGGATCACCGGGGTCTCGCGGTTGCCCAGGCGGCCCAGGTCGCCGAGCACCTTGGCGATCACGCCGGACGACGAGACCCAGGTGATGCCGGCGAGCACCAGGGCGGCCCGCCAGTCCCAGCCCATCAGCAGCGCGAAGCCGGCGCCGGGCAGCGCGTTGAGCAGCGCGTCGATGACGCCGGCCGGTGCGGCCGCGCGCAGGTTGCCGACCAGCTCGCCCGCCGAGTACTCCAGGCCCAGCATGACCAGCAGCAGGATGACGCCGATGGCCGCGCCGACCTCGATGAACTCCTCGCTCGCCGAGAGCGGGACGATGCCGCCCTGCCCGAAGGCGAGACCCGCCAGCAGGTAGAGCGGGATCGGCGAGAGGCCGATGCGGCGGCCCAGCCGGCCGAGCATCCCGAGGGCGAAGAGGAGCGCTCCTACCTCGATGAGGAGGATGGTGGTGTGGTGCACGCGCCGGCCTAGCCGTCGTCGTCGCCGGCCAGGATGGCGCTGACGCCGTCCAGGCCATCACGGGTGCCGACGGCCACGACCACGTCGTTCGGCTCGAAGACGAACGACGGACCGGGCGAGACGATCACCTCGCGGTCGCGCATCACCGCCACGATGGACGCGCCGGTGCGGGTGCGCGCGCGGGTGTCGCCCAGCCTGCGGCCGACGAAGGGCGAGCCGGCGCCCAGCCCGATCTGCTCGGTGAGCAGCCCGGAGGCCTGCTGCCGCAGGCCGGCGAGCTGGCCGAGCATCAGCGACGCGCCGAGCACGTCGGCGAGCGCCTCGGCCTCGTCGTCGGTGAGCGGGATCGACGCGAGGCACGCGTCCGGGTCGTCCACGTCGTACAGGACCAGGTCGCGGCGGCCGTTGCGATGCGAGACCACGCCGACCGTCCGTCCCGAGGACGTGACGAGGTCGTGGCGGACGCCTATACCCGGCAGAGGAGTCTGTTCCACCCGTACGCGCACGATCACAACGGTAACAGCGCGGCGGGCTCCGGCTCGGGCGCCGCGACGCGGGCGCGGCGGGCGCTGACCAGCAGGACGAGGCCGACGGCGCAGAGCGCGAGGCTGAGCACGTACGCGAGCCGGTAGCCGTACGTCTGCGCCAGGCCGAACGCCGGGGCGGCGAGGATCTGACCGGTCGTGAAGGTGTTGGTGATCATCGTGGTGGCGCGCCCGGGGTGACCGGGCATCAGGTCCTGCATGTACGAGATGCCGAGCCCGCTGACGGCTGCGATGGCGGCGGCGTTGAGCGGCTGTGCCGCCGCGAGCACCCGGATCGAGCCGGCGCTCGCGGCGACCGCGTGGTAGCCGACCGCGCAGCAGACGCCGATGAGGATCAGCGTGCGCGACGACATCCGCATGGTGAGCGCGCCGAAGCCGAGCATCAGCGGGATCTCCAGGGCCGCGCAGAGCCCGAGGATCAGGCCGGCGGCGCGGACCGTGCCGCCCAGCTCGGTGCTGACGTAGAGCGGGGTCGCCTGCACGGCGAGCGTGCCGGCGGTCTGCACGACGGTGAAGCCCGCGACGATCAGGAAGAGCATCGCGCGCGGCGGCACCGGCGCGATGGTGTCGGGCAGGTCGGTGGGACGGTCGCCGGAGGCTCCGCCGACCTCGGGGAGCCAGCGGATCACGATGAGCGCGGTGATCGCGTACATGATCGCGGCGAACCCGTACGTCCAGCCGAAGCCGTGCGCCGCGAGCACGAGCGCCGCCAGCGGCGGGCCGCCGACCCAGGCCACCGAGAACAGCGTGCGCAGCGTGCTGATGCCGAGCGCGGCCCTCTTCGGGTCGCCGCTCTGGAGCACCTGGCGTGCGTACGCGAAGGACTGGGGGAACAGCGTGCCGGCCAGGGCCGTGAGGGTGACCGTGAGCGCGAGCAGCACCCAGTAGTCACGCACCACCGCGGTCAGCGCGGTGCCGGCGAGACCGGCGAGCGCGGCGGCGATGAGCAGCTTGCGGCGGATCGGGCGACGGTCGGAGACGCGGCCGATCAGCCAGGAGACGACGACGCCGGCGACCGGGGCGGCGATCAGGAAGGCCGTGGTGCGGATCGGGCCGGCGTGCACGGCGTCGCTGAGGAAGAGCGCCAGGTACGGCCCGACGAAGGAGGCCGAGATGCCGACCGCTACGAAGGTGAGAGCAAGCGGAAACAGGCGTCGCGACACGTTGTTTAACGCTACAACGCGAGGTCGGGGGTTAATCAGGGCTCGTGGTGACGATCACTTGCGGGGCGCGATAGAGTTGAGCCGGTTACGCTCAAGTTTCTTGTTCTTCAGGGGAGCGGATGAACGCCGAACGCCTCACCACCAAGAGCCGCGATGTCATCACGGGGGCGGTCGCCGACGCCGGACGGCGCGGGCACGCCACCGTCGAGCCGTGGCACATGCTGCTTTCTCTGCTGGACACCGGCGGCTCGACGGCCCCGGCCCTGCTCCGCGCGGTCGGCGCCAACCCCGCTGACGTCCGCCGGGTGGCCGCGCGCGCGATCGAGCAGCTCCCGTCCGCCCGCGGCGCCAGCACCGCCGAGCCGAGCCTGTCCCGCGAGTTCGTCAACGCGATCGGCGAGGCCGAGCTCATCGCCCAGCCCCTCGGCGACGAATACGTGTCGACCGAGCACCTGCTCGCCGGCCTGGCCCGCGTCGGCGGCGCCGTCGGCCGCGCGCTCAAGGACGTCGGCGCGACCGAGGAGGCGCTGGTCGCGGCGTTCCCCCAGGTGCGCGGCGGCGACCGGCGCGTGACGAACAACGACCCCGAGTCCACGTACAAGGCACTGGAGAAATACAGCGTCGACCTGACCGCCCAGGCGCGCGAGGGTCGGATCGACCCGGTGATCGGCCGGGACGCCGAGATCCGCCGCGTCGTGCAGGTGCTCTCCCGGCGTACCAAGAACAACCCCGTGCTGATCGGTGAGCCCGGCGTCGGCAAGACGGCCATCGTCGAGGGCCTCGCCCAGCGCATCGTGGCCGGCGACGTGCCCGAGACGCTGCGCGACAAAAAGCTGGTCTCGCTCGACCTCGGCGCGATGGTCGCCGGCGCGCAATACCGCGGCCAGTTCGAGGAGCGGCTCAAGAGCGTCCTCGAAGAGATCCGCAACTCCAACGGCCAGGTCGTCACGTTCCTCGACGAGCTGCACACCGTCGTCGGCGCGGGCAAGGGCGAGGGCTCGATGGACGCCGGCAACATGCTCAAGCCGATGCTGGCCCGCGGCGAGCTGCGCATGGTCGGCGCCACCACCCTCGACGAGTACCGCGAGCACATCGAGAAGGACCCGGCCCTCGAGCGGCGCTTCCAGCCGGTCGTGGTCGGCGAGCCCACGGTCGAGGACACCATCGGCATCCTGCGCGGGCTCAAGGGCCGCTACGAGGCACACCACCGGGTGCAGATCACCGACGCGGCCCTGGTCGCCGCGGCCTCGCTGTCGGACCGCTACATCAGCGACCGGTTCCTGCCCGACAAGGCGATCGACCTGATCGACGAGGCCGCCTCCCGGCTCCGCATGGAGATCGACTCCCGGCCCGTCGAGCTCGACCAGCTCCAGCGCCAGGTCGACCGCATGCGCGTCGAGAAGCTGGCCCTCGAGAAGGAGACCGACCCCGCCTCCCGCGACCGGCTCAGCCGGCTGGAGCGCGACCTGGCCGACCGCGAGGAGGAGCTGACCGCCCTCAACGCCCGCTGGGAGCGCGAGCGCGGCGGCCTCAACCGGGTCGGCGAGCTCAAGAAGCAGCTCGACGAGATCAAGGCCGAGCTCGAGCGCGCCCAGCGCGACGCCGACTGGGAGCGGGCCTCCCGCCTGCAATACCAGGAGATCCCCGCCCTCGAGCAGGAGCTCGCGAAGGCGTCGGCCGCCGACCAGGAGGAGGCCAAGGCCGAGCCGCCGATGGTCAAGGAGGAGGTCGGCGCCGACGACATCGCCGAGGTGATCTCCTCGTGGACCGGCATCCCGGCCGGCCGGATGATGGAGGGCGAGACCGCCAAGCTGCTGCGCATGGAGGAGTCGCTGCGCGCCAAGGTGGTCGGCCAGCACGAGGCCGTCGCCGCGGTCGCCGGCGCGGTTCGCCGGGCCCGGGCCGGCATCGCCGACCCCGACCGCCCGACCGGCAGCTTCCTCTTCCTCGGCCCGACCGGTGTCGGCAAGACCGAGCTGGCCAAGGCGCTCGCCGGTTTCCTCTTCGACGACGAGCGCGCGATGGTCCGCATCGACATGAGCGAGTACGGCGAGAAGCACTCGGTCGCCCGGCTCGTCGGCGCCCCGCCCGGATACGTCGGCTACGAGGAGGGCGGCCAGCTCACCGAGGCGGTCCGCCGGCGCCCCTACAGCGTGGTGCTGCTCGACGAGGTGGAAAAGGCGCACCCCGACGTCTTCGACGTGCTGCTCCAGGTGCTCGACGACGGCCGGCTCACCGACGGCCAGGGCCGCACGGTCGACTTCCGCAACGCGATCCTGGTGCTCACCTCCAACCTCGGCTCGCAGGTGGCCGACTTCACCATGGGCGACGAGGAGCGGCGCGACGAGGTGCTCGCGGTGGTGCGGGCCCACTTCAAGCCGGAGTTCCTCAACCGGCTCGACGACATCGTGGTGTTCCACGCGCTCACCAAGGAAGACCTGGCGGCGATCGTCGACATCCAGCTGAGCCGGCTGCGCACCCGCCTCGCCGACCGGCGGCTCTCGCTGGAGGTGACGTCGTCCGCGGTCGACTGGCTGGGCGAGCACGGCTACGACCCGATCTACGGCGCCCGGCCGCTGCGGCGGCTCGTGCAGTCGGCGATCGGCGACTCGCTGGCCAAGGCGCTGCTCGCGGGGGAGATCCGCGACGGTGACCAGGTGGTGGTCGACCTCGCTCCCTCGGCGGACGGGCTGACCGTCACCCGCGGGATGTGAAAAAGAGCCCCGGGCGCAAGCCCGGGGCTCTTCTCATCAGTCGGTGGCCGTCCTCTGCCGGTAGGCCTGGGTCATCAGGACGTCCGTGACCAGTTGCTCTCCGCCCTCGGCGGGCCAGATGCGGATGCCGTCGCGGTGGAGCTGATATCGCACGTCTTTGAATCGGGTCCGAGTGTCGTCATGGTGAACGACGTCGAGGGTGTCGGCATGGGGCATGGGACTCACCGGTCCTTAACAGGTCTGGGGCAGCCGCGGTGTGGTCACGCGGCCGGCGTAACGGGACAGGTGCCCTAGGACGGTCTGCCTCGGCCCTCAGCGCTCTGGGTTGGGGCGGGCGACTCGTGCGGGCAGGGGGCGCCGCGGGAGGTCTCTGCTGCCACGTCGGCGCCACGGATGGAAGTGTAGGGGTCAGAATCGACCCGTGTCGCCCCCTGAACGAGCGACCTATTTCTGGATATTTCGTCCATCGTCGCCCGATGCTGCCACAGGTTGAGGGCGCGCGTTCCGCTGTCGCGCATATGGCGACCGCCCGATACCGTAAGTGGATCAAGATAGGGGGAATGGTGACCGTTCCGAGCTATTCGGCGCCCGGCTACCCGGCGCCGGCACCGAGGTCGCGCCCGGCCATCGTGACGGTCGCGTCCTACCTGCTCTACGCCGTCGCGGCGATCGAGGTGGTCAACGCGATCATCACGTTCGCGACGATGAGCCGCCTCACCGACGCGGTGCGCGAGGCCTACGCCGGCACCGAGGCGGAAGGCGCCGAGGGCATCGTCAGCGGCGCGTTCGTCTTCGGTGGCGTCCTCAACCTGCTGATCGGGCTCGGCTTCGCCGTGCTGGCGTACTTCAACGGCCGCGGCAAGAACCCGTCCCGCATCGTGACCTGGGTGATCGGCGGCATCGCGATCTGCTGCTTCGGCGTGAGCCTGAGCGGCAACGCCCTGGTCGGCGCGATGGAGTCGGCCGGTACGACGGACTCCAGCACGTGGCAGGACGACGACATCGAGCAGCGGCTCAACGACGCGCTCCCGTCCTGGTACACGCCGAGCACCACGGCCCTCGCGGCGATCGCGCTGCTGGCCATCCTCGCCGCGGTGATCCTGCTGGCGCTGCCGGCCGCGAACGACTTCTTCCGCAAGCAGCCGGCGGGCGGCTGGGACCCGGCGACCGGCTATCCGCCGTACCAGGGCTACGGGCAGCCGGGCGGCCAGTACCCGGCCTATGGCCAGCAGAACCCCTATCCGCCCTATCCGGGGCCGCAGGGACAGCCGGGGCAGCCGGCGCCGGGGCTTCCGCCCTATCCGGGGCAGGGGACGCCGGCTTCGGGCCTTCCTCCTTATCCGGGGCAGGGGCCGCAGGGACAACCGGGGCAGCCGGGGCCGGGGCCGGGGCCGCAGGGGGAGCCGGGGCAGCCCGCGCCGGGGCTTCCGCCCTATCCGGGGCAGGAGACGCAAGCCACGCCGCCGCCGGCGTCGGATCCGTATGCGCAGCCGCCCGGCAGCACGCCGTCGTGGGGCGCTCCGCCGCCGTCGTGGGGGGAGAGCCAGCCGCCCTCCGCCCCGCCTGCCTCTTCTTCGCCTTCTTCCCCGCCGTCGCCCTCGTCGCCCTCGCTTTCGTCGTCGTCGCCGCCGTCGTCGTCGCCCTCGACATCGTCGTCGCCGCCGTCGTCGTCGCCCTCGACATCGTCGCCGCCGCCGTCGTCGTCGCCGTCGTCGTCGCCGTCGTCGTCGTCCTCGCCCTCGCCCTCGCCTTCGTCGCCGTCGGAGGAGGAGAGGAAGCGGCCGCCGTCGGACGGGACGCAGCCGCCGAACCCCGCTTGATGCCGCGCTGGACGGGTTTCGCACCGTTGGGCGCTTCGCCCGGGTAGGTTCGGGCCAACGGATCACCCCGGGGAGTCGTCGATGTCGTACCCAGTCCAGCCGTCACCCATCGCCGTGGCGCAGCCGCCCTCGCCGGCGGGCCGGCCACCGACGGTGACGGTGGCCGCCGTCCTGCTCTGGGTGATGGCCCTGGTCGGCCTGATCTACGCGATCGCCACGCTGGCCGTCGTCCCGGGAACGCTCGACCGCTTCCGCGCGGTCACGGAGGGTCCGCTCCAGCAGTTCCCGGGCGACACCGACCCGGAGTACTACGTGGCCGTCGTCTGGCTCGGTGCGGCGGTCGCCCTCGCCCTGGCGGTGATCGTCTTCGCCCTGTACGTGGTGCTGGGCCTGGCCCTGCGCCGCGGCAGCAACGTGGCCCGGATAGCGACGCTGGTGGCCTGCGTCCTGGGCATCCTCGGCGGCGCGGCGAGCGCCCTCACGGTCGCGGTGCAGCGCGGCGGCGACACGGCGCCGTGGTCGCTGGGCGCGAAGCTGAGCGACGCGTACCCGGGCGGCTGGATCGGCACGAACGCCGGGCTGGCGGTGGCGCAGATCCTGGGGTACGCGGTGGTCGGTGTGCTGGTGCTGACGGCCCCGAAGGCGTTCTTCCGCAAGCCCGTGGCTCCGGCCGCGCCGGGGGTCGGCGTGCCGCCCGGCGGTTATCCGCCGGCCTACGGGGCGCCCTACCCGGGCTACCCGGCCGTGGGCCACGGCCCGTACGCGCCGGCCCAGGACCAGCAGAATCCGTACGGCCCCGCCGCGGCCCACCCCTACGCCGCGGCGCCGCCGTTCGGCACTCAGTACAACCCCGGCTTCGCGCCCCAGCCGCCAGCTCCCGCCGACGCCGGCGGCCCGGACTCGCCTTACGCCCGCCCGGCCGCCGCCCCGATCACCGCTCCCGCGGAGAGCGCGCCCGCCGCCACGCAGCCGGCTGCTCCTTTCCCGCCGACCTCCCAGCCGGCCGCTGCCCCGGCATCCGCGGCCACACCGTGGGCGCCCGCTTCCGAGCCCTCCCATGCGGCTTCCACATCCGGGTCGCCTTCGCCTGCGACGCCCGATTCCGCGCCGCCTCCGCCTGCGCCCGCCGCCACACAGCCGGCGCCCCCTTTCCCGCCGACCTCCCAGCCGGCCGCTGCCCCGGCATCCGCGGCCACACCGTGGGCACCTGCTTCCGATCCCTCCCTTGCTGCGTCCGCTTCCGGGTCGCCTCCCTCTGCGACGCCCACCTCTGCGACGCCCACCTCTGCGACGCCCGCCGCGCCGTCCACCTCTGCGCCGTCGACCTCCGGGACGGCGCCGGCTGCTGCGGCCGTTTCCGGGGCGTCTTCGGGGGGTGGCGCCGGCTCGGGAGCCTCATCGGCGGCGTCGCATGACGTCTCGTCGGGCGAGCGCGGGGTCCCGGCGAGCGCTCCCACTGGGGGCGCCGAGGCCGGAGTGGGTGCTTCCCCCGTACAAAATGGGGCTTTGCCTCAGGCGCAGGCCGCGAGCGATCCGGCGTCGGCGGGCGGGGCACCGGTCCCTTCGGGTGAGGGGGACGAGCCGAAGGCGGGGCAGCGCGACAGAGCCCCGGCGTCGGATGATGAGTACTGGTCGCGTCCTTCCGACTAGTTACCCGTGAGTTACCCCCTCATTTTGAGGATCTCCCCCTCATATTGATGGGTATGGGTCACCCGAACGGGTAGCTTTCTCATCCGGCGATGTCCCTCATTCGGCTGTCCGGATAGCGCTGAGCCAGCCGGTCGGAGGGTGTTTTTCGCTACATGGGTAAACGTCGGATCCCGCGATTCACAGGAGCTTCCCAGCGCCACGACCGGGTGATCTGCCGGCCAGGGCCGGTGTGACCCAGGACATAGGTGCTTTGAGCTGCATCGATGTTCCCGGGATCGGGCGAAAGGGACTTCCTCTACTGTAAGGCTTGTTTATAGAGGGGCCCAATGCTGTGCGTCAATAGTGCCCTTCAGCACCGCCGGGGCGAAAGGTTCCAGTTTCGTTCCAGCCAGTACGCTCGATACATGCAAGCACGCCACGACCTGCGTAAATTCATCACTGAATTGCCCCTCGCAGAGCGTGGTGCCGTGCTTTCATCGGGTCGTGAACTTCCGGCATCCGGCCGCCCGGTCCGGAAGATCGCGCACGGTGTTGAGACGACGACGGCGAGGTGTGTGCGGACCTCGCTCGAATCGGATCAGTCACCGGAAAAGGATCGACGAATTGACAATGTGGGGCGTCTCACTCCCGGGGCGGGGATCGAGACCTCGACACAGATGGGCAGCGACCTGACGGCGGCTGAGGCGTTGCAGGAGGCAGAGACCGAGTTCGGAGCAGGGGTAAAGGTTGATCGGGAGTTCGGGTTACCGGCCATCCCGGATCGGCCGTCCCGGCGACCGATCTCGGCCTTACGGCCTCGAAGTTAGGCGGTTCGTTCCTGCACACATGCAGGAGAATCGATGCAGTTGGTGGAAGGATGGAGATCGTGGGAACTGCGTTGGCGGAAATGACAATGCCTCAGATCTCGCCGCTTGCCGGCGAGCCAATTGAACGTGCCGACGCCGAGCGGCTGGCCGGGGTGCTCAAGGCACTGGCCGACCCGGCGCGGCTGCGGCTGCTGAGCCTCATCCAGTCCGCGACGGACGGCGAGGCCTGCGTGTGCGACCTGACCGCTCCGCTCGGCCTGTCACAGCCGACGGTGAGCCATCACCTGCGGATCCTCACCGAGGCCGGTCTGCTCGAGCGTGAGAAGCGGGGTGTGTGGGCGTACTACCGCCTGGTGCCGACCGCCATCGCGACCATCGCCGACCTTCTGACCCCGCCGCGCAAGCGGGCTACGAAGAAGGCGCGCTGACCGCTTTCGGGACTCGCCTGGCGTCACCGGCATTTTGTGGGGCGTGACGCCAGGCCGAAGACCTCTCCTCCTCCAGTCCACCCCCAGGACCTTCAGGAGTAACGGGTGAACTACGTCCACGGCGATCTGCGCGATCAGCTCGCTTTCGTGGGTTTCGACGTGGTCCAGGCGGGCCTCGTCGCCGGCTCCGGCGGCAACCTCTCCGCGAGGATCCCCGACGAGGACGCCATCTGGGTCACCGCCAGTGGCTCCTGGCTGGGCCGGCTCAGCAGGACCACCTTCGCCGCCGTACGCATCGCCGACGGCTCCCCCGCGACGGTCGGCAACGTGCCGCCCCCGCAGGTCGAGCCGACCAGCGAGCTGGCGTTGCACTTGGCGCTGTACAGGGCTCGCCCGGACGTCAACGCCGTCATCCATCTGCACCCCCAGACCGCTCTGCTGCTCGACGCCCTGGGTGAGCACATCCGGATCGTCACCACCGATCACGCCTTCTACCTGAGGCGCGTCTCCACGGTGCCGTTCCGCCTGCCCGGCACGATCGAGCTGGCCGCCCTCACCGCGGCCATGGCCGCCGACGGCACCGACTGCCTGGTGCTGAGTCAGCACGGCTGCGTGGTCATGGGCGACTCGGTGGAGCTCGCCCACAAGCGGGCCCACAACCTCGAGGAGGCCGCGCAGCTCACCTACCGGGCGCTGGCCGCCGGCCGCCTGGAAAACCTGCGCGACTGCCCCGAGGACTTCCTCAACCGTCTTTCCGGCTCCACCGCACTGACCGTCTGACCGCGATCGGCCTGCGCGCCGTTGCGACCCGCCCACCCGGGCGCACCAAGTCAGACTCCGTCCCACCAGACTCGTCCGGCCGGCCGCCCACCGCAGCCTCCGCCCGGCAAGTCCCGTCCAGGAGCCCGCCGCCCTCCGGGCTCACCTCCAACCGTCGGCACACGCCGACCTCCTCGCACAAGCGACGCCGCCCGGCTTGCTGGGCGGCGTCGCTTTCTTGTATTCACCAGCCACCGCCACGCCGATTTGTCCCCGTCCTTCCGGCGCATCCTTCCGCCCGCCACCGCACCGATTCATGCCGGCCCTTCCGGCGCCGCGTCTGACGCACCCTCGCCGCTCGCCGCTCGCCGCTCACCGCTCACCGCTCGCAGCTCGCCGCTCACCGCTCACCGCCACGCCGTTTCATCTCGGGCGCCGCGCCCGACGCACCCTTACCGCTCTGCGTCGCCTGGCGTTTCCTCTCCTGCCGCGCCGGCCTCGCGGCCCTTCCGCCGCGCCGCTCCGCACCCTTCGCCCGTCCATCCGAGAAGCCCGCCGCCTTTCCCCTCCATCGCCCAAAAAGAAAGCCGCCCGCGGGTGCGGGCGGCTTTTGTGGACTGGTCGGTCAGGGGCGGCGGTGGGAGCGCGGGGGGTAGCGCTTGTCGTTCTCGTCCTCTTCGGTGGCGGCCTCGACCAGGCCGGCGATGCTGGCCGCGGCGACGACGCCGATGGCGGCGGACGGCTCGGGCGAGCTCGACAGGCCCTGCTTCTTGTGGCGGCGCTCGCGGAGGATCTCGATGAAGATCGGCAGCAGCGAGATGAGCACGATGAGCGCGACCACCGGCAGGATGTAGCGGTCGATGTGGTCGCCGATGGCGTCGTAGATCTGCTGGGCCAGGGCGTGGCCGACGATGATGATGCCGTCGGTCCACAGGATGGCGCCGACCACGTTCCAGAGGAAGAACTGGCGGGCCGGCATGCCGAGCGTGCCGGCGACCGGGTTGAGGAACGTCCGCACGATCGGGATGAACCGGGCGAGCACGACGGCCTTCGCGGGGCCGAACTTCTCGAAGTAGTACTCCGCCTTCTCGACGTACTCGCGCTTGAAGAGCTTGGAGTCGGGCTTGTCGAACATGCGGCGGCCGTATTTCGCGCCGAGCCAGTGACCGAGCTGGGCCCCGACGATGGCGCAGATCGGCGCGCCGATCAGCAGGCCGACGTAGGACAGCTGCGTGCCCTCACCGAAGATCGAGTCGGCCACGGGCGAGGCGGCCACGCCCGCGAGGAAGAGGAGCGAGTCGCCCGGGAAGAAGAACCCGACCAGCAGACCGGTCTCGGCGAACATGATCGCCCAGACGCCGATCAGTCCGAAGGTGTGCAGCAGGTCCTTCGGATCCATGGGATTGAAGGCGAGCTGCTCGCTGAGCGCACGGATGTCCACGAGGAGCCAGGGTACCGGCACCCGCCCAAGTGGATCCTGTCTGCTTCCTGTGGAAAGGCTTTCCGCACCGCCCGCGCATACATAGGTGCACGTTCATCTGGCCGAACGTCGGTGCCAGGCGCCCGAACGGGTCGCGGCCGCCGGGCGGGGCGACCGCGACCGTGATCACAGCCGAGGATCCACGGGCTCACTCTCCGACGCGAGGATGGCGAAGACGAGCTCGTGTACGCGCCACAGGGGCTCGCCGGCCGCCAGCCGGTCGAGCGCCGCCAGGCCGAGTCCGTGCTCGCGCAGGGCCAGGTGGCGCTTGCGGCCGAGGTTGCGGCGCCGCAGGCGGGCCAGCTGTTCGGGACGGGTGTATTCGGGGCCGTAGATGATGCGCAGGTATTCGCGGCCCCGGCACTTCACCCCGGGCTGGATCAGCCGGCCCTGCGTGTCGGCGGCGGTCAGGCCGGACCAGGGCTTGACCACCATGCCCTCGCCGCCGGCGGCGGTCAGGGCCAGCCACCACTCGGTGGCCTCCGCCTCGGACGCCGGGTCGGCTAGGTCGACGACGACGCGCCGCGTGGGGGTGAACAGGCCCGGGTCGGCCGCCACCAGCCGGTCGGCCATGGCCAGCTGCCAGCCGTGGTCGCGGCTCGCGTACGAGACGTTGTCGCCGGCCAGCACCGCGAACGGCGCCAGGGTGACACCGGTGAGGCCGTCCGTCGGCTTCACGTACGACCGGTAGGCGGCGGAGTAGCCGTCGATCTCCGCGGACCGCAGCTCCAGCCGGTCGCGCAGCGCCGCCACGTCGAGCCCGCGCGCCGCCGTGCGCTCGAGCACGTCGAGGGCGGCCGGCAGCGCGGCTCGGCCCGCCGCGCCGACCCCCGCGTACCGCTCGCGGATCAGGCCGCCCGCCTTGGCCGACCAGGGCAGCAGCTCGGCGTCGAGCAGCAGCCAGTCGCTGCCCAGCTCGTCGAAGAGCCCGGCAGCGGCGGCCCGGACCCGGGCGAGCAGCGGCTCGTCGAGCGACGGGCCGAAGAACGGCCGCCCGGTCCGCGTCCAGATCGCGTCGGCCCCGCCGACCCCCGAGCGCGACACGCGGATCACCGCGCGGGAGCCCATGTGCTTCTCTTCGCACACGACCTTTTCCACGCCGGCGGCGCGCATGTCGGCGAAGGCGGTCGCCGGGTGTTCGAGGTAGCCGTCGAGCTCCGACGTCGAGCAGGGCGCCATCGTCGGCGGCAGCCAGACCAGCGTCGCCGGGTCGAGCGCGAACCGGCTCATCACCTCGAGCGCGGCGGCCGCGTTCTCGGCGGCGATCGTGGTGCGCCTGTACCCGTAGTCGAGATGACGCCGTCCGGTCACGTCGGCGATGTCGAGGCCCTCGTCGGGACGCTCCGGACCAGCCAGCGGGCGCGCGGGCGCGTAGTACTCCCGCTCGGCCGGGACCGACACCAGCTCCCGCGACGGCCAGCGCAGCGCGGTCAGCGCGCCGCCGAAGACACAGCCGGTGTCGAGACAGATGGTGTTGTTGATCCACTCCGGCTTCGGGGTCGGCGTGTGGCCGTAGACCACCGCGGCCGGCCCGCGGTAGTCGCGCGCCCACGGGTAGCGGACCGGCAGGCCGTACTCGTCGGTCTCGCCGGTGGTCTCGCCGTAGAGCGCGAAGCTCCGCACCCGGCCGGAGGCCCGCCCCTGGTAGGCCTCCTTGAGGCCGGCGTGCGCGACCACCAGCTTGCCGCCGTCGAGCACGTAGTGGCTGACCAGGCCCTCGATGAAGGCCTTCGCCTCGGCGACGAACTCGGCCGGCTCCGCCTCGAGCTGCGCCAGCGTCTCGGGCAGCCCGTGGGTGAGCTGCACCTTGCGGCCGTTGAGCTTGCGGGCCAGCTTCTGCTCGTGGTTACCCGGCACGCAGAGCGCCGTGCCGGCCGCGACCATGCCCATCACCAGGCGCAGCACGCCCGGCGAGTCGGGGCCCCGGTCGACCAGGTCGCCGACGAAGACCGCGGTGCGGCCCTCGGGGTGCACGGCGTTGACCGGGCGCCGCAGCGGATCGCGCTCGATCGCGTAGCCGAGGCGCTCGAGCAGCGTCTCGAGCTCGGCGCGGCAGCCGTGCACGTCGCCGATGATGTCGAACGGGCCGGTGACCTCACGCTTGTCGTTGAACAGCTTCTCGTAGCGGATCTCGGCGGCGGCGATCTCCTCCGGCCCGCGCAGCACGTGCACCTTGCGGAAGCCCTCGCGGGTCAGCGAGCCGAGGGTGCGCCGCAGGTCTCGATGCATGCGGGTGAGGACACGGCGGTCGAAGGTGCGGTCGGGGCGCGCCTGGGTGCGTTCCCACGCCAGCGACTCGGGCACGTCGAGGACGATCGCCACCGGCAGCACGTCGTGCTCCTTGGCGACCCGGACCAGCTCGGCGCGGCCGTGCGGCTGGAGGTTGGTGGCGTCGACGACCGTGAGCCGCCCGGCGGCCAGCCGCTTGCCGGCCACGTAGTGCAGCGCGTCGAAGGCCTCGGCGGAGGCGGACTGGTCGTTTTCGTCGTCGGCCACGAGGCCGCGGAAGAAGTCGGACGACAGCACCTGGGTGGGGCGGAAGTGGGTGCGCGCGAAGGTCGACTTGCCCGAGCCGGAGATGCCGACCAGCGCGACGAGCGCGAGCTCCGGGATGTCGATCATGCGGTCACCGCCTCGAAGAGTGCGAGCTGCGTCGGGGATCCGGTGGTCTCGTC
This sequence comes from Paractinoplanes deccanensis, assembly GCF_016862115.1. Lineage (GTDB taxonomy): Bacteria > Actinomycetota > Actinomycetes > Mycobacteriales > Micromonosporaceae > Actinoplanes > Actinoplanes deccanensis. The sequence continues at coordinate 7,446 of NZ_BOMI01000150.1, read as the reverse complement.
GACCTCGCCGACTGTCCTGAACGTCACGTTGTATCCGTATGTCTCGGCGGTGCGGGTGGCCCACGACGCGAACTCGGCGCGCGTCCACTCGAAGCGATGGTCGGAATGCCGCATGCCGGTCAGCCCGGCGTAGTGGACGTTGTATTCGGCGTTGGGCGTGGTGACGACGACCGCGCCCGGGTGGGCGTGGCCGAAGACGCTCGCCTCCAGCGCGGGCAGCCGTGGCGGGTCGACGTGTTCGATGACCTCCATCAGCACCGCCGCGTCGTAGCCGCGCAGCCGGTCGTCGCGGTAGGTCAGCGCGGACTGCCACAGCCGGAGGCGGCCGCGCTGCCGCTCGGGCATCCGGTCGAGCCGCAGCCGGCGAGCGGCCATCTCGAGCGCCCGGGCGGAGACGTCGGTGCCGACGATCTCGGTGTATCGGCGGTCCTTGAGCAGGGCGGTCAGCAGCGCGCCGCCGCCGCAGCCGAGATCGAGCACCCGCGTCGCGCTCACGTCGGTGAGGGCGGCGAGCACCGCGTCGCGGCGCTGCTCGGCGAGCGACTGCCGGCGGACCACCGGCAGCTCGGCGTCCTCCTCGGCCGGCGGCTCCTCGGCCTCCTCGCCCTCGAGCGACTGGAGCGCCGTGGTGGCCAGCGCCCGCTTGTGTGCCAGGTAGCGGCGGGCGATCAGCACCTTTTCCGGGTGGCCGGCGAGCCAGCCCGCACCGGAGCGGAGCAGCTTCTCGATCTCGTCGGGCGCGACCCAGTAGTGCTTCGCGTCATCGAGGACGGGCAGCAACACGTACAGATGATTGAGCGCCGCGGAGAGCGTGAGCGAACCCCGCAGGGTGAGGTCGACGTAGCGGCTGTGGCCGCCGATCTCGGGCTCGAACGGGATCGGCGTGGCCAGCACCTCCCACCCCAGCGGCGTGAACAGGCGCGTGGCCAGCTCGGCCGTGCCGCGGAGCACCGGCACGCGGATCTCGAGCGGGATGGGTGTCGCGGCCAGCTCGGGGCGGTCCTTGGAGGCGCCGCGCAGGGCGGAGCGGAAGACCTTGGCGAGGGCGCTGGCGAGCAGGCTGGACGCCGCGTACGGCCGGTCGTTGACGAACTGGCTCAGCTCGAACGCGTCCCGCTGGGCGCGCAGGCGCTGCGGATCGACGTCGAGCATCAGCGCCGCCGTGCACCGCTCGTCGCCGGCCTCGGGGTACATCACATACGCCGTGCCGGTGGGCACGTCGAAGGAATGCACCTTGCCGGGATGCTTGACCAGCAGGTAGCCGAGGTCGGTGGCCGGGCGGTGGGTGGTCGTCAGGGTGAGCAGCACGCCCGTAATGATGGGCCGCGGAAACGATCTAGGGCGACCTTTTTACGGAGCCTGTGGATAACCTGCCCGGCGCGGAACCACGCCCGATTTCAGCGGTATTCGTCCTCCAACCGGATCGACCGGCTCTGCTCCTGCGCGTCCCACTCCGGCGTCTCGTCGCCGAGCGAGGGCGTGGGATCGTCGCCGTCGTCGTCCAGGTACGCGTCGGTCGCCTGCTCGGCGGCGTCCGCGTCGGGCGCTTCGAGGTCGTCGCTGCCTGGGTAGGTCATCGCGGGCTTCCTTCCGGTGTGGTCCGGGGCCACGTTTCCCCCTCAGCATGCTCGCAAACCGGCCGCGCGTACTTCCGTACGGCCGAGTTACGGGGTCATTTCTGATCGTCCGGACGGCTACGGAATACTGCCTGTTGGAGGACAGCGCGGTCCTGCCCTCTGTCTCCCGAACGCAAAGAGCAAGGAGCGCACCGATGCCCATCGCTTCTCCCGAGGTCTACGCCGAGATGCTCGACCGCGCCAAGGCCGGCGCGTTCGCCTACCCGGCGATCAACGTGACGTCCTCCCAGACGCTCAACGCGGCCCTCCAGGGCTTCGCGGAGGCGGGCAGCGACGGCATCATCCAGATCTCCACCGGCGGCGCCGAGTACGTCTCGGGCCCGACCGTGAAGAACATGATCACTGGCGCGGTCGCGCTCGCCGAGTTCGCGACCGAGGTGGCCAAGAACTACCCGATCAACATCGCGCTGCACACCGACCACTGCCCCAAGGACAAGCTCGACAAGTACGTCCGGCCGCTGCTCGCGATCAGCAAGGAGCGCGTCGCGAACGGGCAGGCCCCGCTCTTCCAGTCGCACATGTGGGACGGCTCGGCCGTGCCGGTCGACGAGAACCTCCAGATCGCCGAGGAGCTCCTCAAGGACGCCGCGGCCGCGCACATCATCCTCGAGATCGAGGTCGGCGTGGTCGGTGGCGAGGAGGACGGCGTCTCGGCCGCGATCGACGACAAGCTGTACTCGACCGTCGAGGACGGCCTGGCCACCGCCGCCGCCCTGGGCCTGGGCGAGAAGGGCCGCTACATGACGGCCCTGACCTTCGGCAACGTGCACGGCGTCTACAAGCCGGGCAACGTCAAGCTGCGTCCCGAGATCCTCAAGGAGATCCAGGAGGCGGTCGGCGCCAAGTACGGCAAGGAGAAGCCGTTCGACCTGGTCTTCCACGGCGGCTCCGGCTCGCTGCTCTCGGAGATCCACGGCGCCCTCGACTACGGCGTGGTCAAGATGAACATCGACACCGACACGCAGTACGCGTTCACGCGTCCCGTCGTCGACCACATGATGAAGAACTACGACGGCGTCCTCAAGATCGACGGCGAGGTCGGCAACAAGAAGGCGTACGACCCGCGCGCCTGGGGCAAGCTGGCCGAGAATGGTCTGGCCAAGCGCGTCGTCGAGGCGTGCGAGCACCTGCGCTCGGTGGGCACCACTCTCTCGAAGTAATCGAAAGGACGGCGGGCGGTCCACTTACGAGGGGACCGCCCGTCCAACCACCCCGCCGCCACCCTTAAGGGGACTAACGACTCAGCCGCTTGTTGCCGTGTTACTCAGAGGTATGTATACGATCGTCGTCCCCCGGGAGGTGGATCATGATCGTGCTGGGGATCCAGGGCTACGAGCCCACGTGGCACCATGACGCCGAGGCCCTGGCGGCAGTTCATCGCACCAGGTTTGTGCGGCTCATCGGCAAGAAGTTGCGATCAAGCTGGCTGATGTGGGACATCGCCGAGCGAGGCTGGTTCGCTGATGGACCGGTGATCCTCGACTTTGGAGTGACAAGGGTCGAGATAACCCATCGTAAATTCGATGAGTGCGCGATCACCTGGGACCAGATCGACCTGAGCCTTCCCATCGACTGGTACGAGCATTTCGACTGGCGCCCCGATCCGCACGCGGCGCTGCGGGCGGCACGCGGGCAGCGCCTGCGCTCGGTCAACATCATCGAGCTGATCACGACGGCCGAGTGGCGGCCCAGGGTGCTGCACGCGGTCGAGTTCCTGTTCGAGGAGGCTCGCCTGGCCGTCTACAACGCCATGGACGAGAACGGTCTGACGGACGTGCCGGAGAAGGATCTGCCGGTGACCAACTGGCGGCGTGTGCACGTGGCGTAGTTATCCACAGGCCACCAAGATCTTTCCCCGCGCCTCCTCGCGCACTGGTTGACTGCCCGCGCCGGCTTATCCGGGCCGGTGCGACAGCGCGGTCATCGCCTCGTCCAGCGAGTCGGTGACCACGACCAGATGGGACTGATCGCCATGAGGGCTCTTCGCCAGCAGCGGACGCAGCAGCGCCTCGACCGGCAGCTCACGCCAGTGGTCGACGCCGAGGAAGACGAAGGCGCCCGACGGCCCGTCGGTCTGGTAGAAGGTCTTCGTCGCCGCCTGGAAGATCTCCTGCACCGTGCCCGCCCACCCCGGCGCAAAGACGATGCCGCCGCGCGAGAGCCGCAGGATCGAGTCCTCGCGCACGGCGTTGGAGAAATACTTGCCGATCTGGCCGGCGAAAAGGTTGGCCGGCTCATGACCGTAGAGCCAGGTCGGCAGCGCGAGGCCGCCGTGCCGCAGCCGGCCGACGACGTCGGCCACAGCCTTGGGCGGAGCGGGAAACCTCTTGCGTACGTCGAGAGCCCGCGCCGTGTAGGGATCGTGGTCGGCGAAATGCGGCGCGGCCGACAGCATCTCGATCGCCTGGCCCAGCTGGGTCGCCGGGCGCGCGGCGAAATAGGCGCCGAGGTTGGCCGCCTCCATCACGCCCGGCCCGCCGCCGGTCACGACCAGCCGGCCCACCGACGCCAGCCGCCAGGCCAGCGTCGCCGCCATGCGATAGGCGGCGGAACCGCGCGGGGCCGCGTGCCCTCCCATGATCCCCACAGCGCCCGCCACGCCGCGGCCGTGCACCCAGGCGGCGAGGGCCTTGCCCAGGGCGTTGTCGATGCCGGCGTCGTGCAACCGCTGCGCGATCGCCTCGCGGATGTCCGGGGACGCGCCGCCGTGCGCGAGGAAGTGCTCGTAGACCTGAGTGTCGTACATACCGGCGAAACCGCCGTGGGCGAAGCCGAAGGCCAGGTCCTCGGGCGTGTAGAGGGTGGCCGGGTGGGTCGGGTAGGGCCGCGCGTCGAAAGGCGGGACCAGATGGGCGCCGCGCCTGATGAGGTCGATCTCGACGTCGTCGCTCGCCAGGCGGCAGCCGATGAAGAGCGCACCGCGCACGTCCACGCCGGTGAGATCCGGCGGGTTGAGATCGAGACGCAGCCCCAGGATCACCAAGTCGGCCAGCGACTTCTTCGCGAGATGGACGTCGAGCTCGGCGCGCGACTCGATCTCGTTGACCGTGGCGTCGAAGGGGATGTCGCCGCCGAAGACGGGCTGAAGGGGATCGCCGACCATGCCCGTAGGGTAGCCAGCGTGCGAAATGCAGCGGGATCGCTCTACGGCCTGGCATACGGCGACGCGCTGGGCAAGCCCACCGAGTTCCAGGACTACGCCACCATCGTCGCTGCCCACGGTCCGGGCGGGCCGCGACAGCTGACGGGGCACCCGGCGCTGGTCACCGACGACACCCAGATGGCGCTGGCGGTGGGTGAGGCGATCCTCGCGGCGCCGGCGTTCACCGCGCGGGCGCTCGAACCGGAGCTGCGGCGGGCGTTCGCGGCGTGGGCGGCGAGCCCGGACAACAATCGGGCGCCGGGCATGACGTGCCTGCGGGCCTGCGCCGAGTTGGCGGCCGGAAAGCCATGGCAGCAGGCGACCCAGGCGGGGTCGAAGGGCTGTGGGGCGAACATGCGGGTCACGCCGGTCGGGCTGGTGCCGGGTCTGAGTGACGATCAGCGGGCGGGCGCGGCGCAGCTCCAGGCCGGGCTCACGCACGGGCACCCGACGGGGCTGGCGGCGAGTGAGCTGACCGCGTACGCGGTGCGGTGGCTCGCCGACGGCCTGGCGCCCGGGGATCTGCTCGCCGCGCTGCGGGAACGCTGTGACAGCCAGCGGAAGGTGTATCGCGAGGAGTGGCTCGGCGACCTGTGGCAGCGGTCGGGCGCCGGGTCGGCCGAGGAGTTCATCGCCGTGGGGTGGGCGGAGACGGCCGCGGCGCTCGACCGGGTCGCGACCGCCCTGGCGGCGGGCGACTTCGAGGGCGACCCGTGCCTGGCCACGGGCGAGGGGTGGATCGCCGAGGAGGCGCTGGCGACGGCGCTGTACTGCTACCTGATCTCGCCGGAGGAGCCGGTGGCGGTGCTCGGCCGGGGCGCGGCGTCGTCCGGCGACTCCGACTCCATCGCGTGTTTGGCGGGTGCCTTCGCGGGAGCGGCGCTCGGCATGGAGGCCTGGCCGGCCGGGTGGGAGCGGCAGATCGAATATGCGGACAGGCTGCGGCGACTCGCCGACGCCTGGGATCGGGGCTGAGCGGAATCAACGGGGACGGGACGGGTTGAATAAGGTCATGCAGAACCTCCTTCCCGAGCCGCCGGCCACGCTGCTGCCCGCCGATGAAGAGGCCGACAAGGCCCTCGCGGAGGCCACCCAGGCCGGCACCACCGACGCTCTCAAGACCGTCGCCGCGGCGCATCCCGCCTACAGCGGTGGCTGGGCCGCGCTGGCCGCCGACGCGCTCGCCGCGGGTGAGCCGGTGACCGCTTACGCCTACGCCCGCACCGGATACCACCGCGGGCTCGACGCGCTTCGGCGCAACGGGTGGAAGGGGCACGGGCCGGTTCCGTGGGCGCACGCGCCCAACCAGGGCTTCCTGCGGTGCCTCCACAGCCTGTCGCTCGCGGCGGCCGAGATCGGTGAGGCGGACGAGGCGGCGCGCTGCGCCCAGTTCCTCCGCGACAGCGACCCTGCCGCGGCCGACGCCCTGTCCTGACCGCCCGCCCGCCGTCGGCGCGCGCTGGGGTCACGCGGCGCGCGCCGAGTGTGGGCCGTGGCTGCAACGCGGCGCGCGCCGCGTCTGGTGCGGCGCTGCGCCGGTGGTGCTGTGTGGGCTGTGGGGTGTCAGAGGCCTTCGGCTACGGCGGCGGCGATCTTGAGCCAGGCGTCTCGGGTGTTCGATGACAGGGAGCCGTAGCGGAGGGGCTCGCCGGAGTCGATCAGCTTCTCGTAGGGGGCCAGCAGGACCGCTCGGGTGCGGGCGGCGAAGTGGCGCTGGATGGCGGGCAGGTCGATGTCCTTGCGGGTGGGGGGCATCGAGACGACGCTGACGGCCTGGCGGACCAGGCGCTGGCGGCCGCTCTGCTCCAGGTGGTCGAGCATGCGGGCGGCGGTCTCGGCGGAGTCGTTACGGGCCGACATCGTGATCACCAGCTGGTCGGTCGCGTCCATGGCGGCCTGCCAGTTCTGGGCTCGGACGTTGTTGCCGGTGTCCACAAAGATCAGTTTGTAGAAGCGGCTCACGATCTCGCGGATCTCGGCGAAGGCGTCCGCGGTGAGCATCTCGCCGGCGGTGGCGGACTCGTCCGAGGCGAGCACGTCGAACATGCCCTCGCCCTGGGCGCGGACATATTGGGACAGGTCGCCGACGCGGCCGTGGGCGCCGCGGAACAGGTGCAGGTCGCGCATCATGTCGCGGACGGTGCGGGCGTGGAAGTCCTGCTGGGCGCGCATGCCGAGGGTGCCCTGGGTCTCGTTGTTGTCCCAGGCCAGCACATATCCGCCGCGGTTCTGGCCGAACGTCATCGCCAGCAGGAGCACGGCCACCGTCTTGCCGGCGCCGCCCTTCGGGTTGACGACGGTGACCTGGCGCAGGCCGCCGAAGTTGCGGCGGACCATCTCGACGTCCTGCTTGCGCTCGACCTCGTGCCGGCCCGGGGCCAGCTTCACCAGGCCGCCGGTGATGTTGTTGACCGCGCCGCGCAGGCCCGACTTGGCCACCGGCTCGGCGGGCTTCGCCAACCGGCGGCGGGCGAACTCCTCGGCGGTGGGCGTGCCGTCGGACACCCACGGCAGATCCTGGAACGGATCGGTGGGCGGCTGACTGGGGCCGCCGGGCTGCGGCGGCTGCGGGTGCGGCTGCTGCACCTGAGGATGCGACTGCGGCATCGGCGGGTGAGGTTGTGCCGGCGGACGCGCTTGGTGAGCCTGCGGACCCGGCGGGAACGG
>NZ_BOMI01000149.1 GCF_016862115.1 Paractinoplanes deccanensis | reverse complement strand
CTGCGGGCCGTGGGCGTGTGGCTGCGGGTCCGGTGGGAAGGGCTGCGGGCCGTGGGCGTGTGGCTGCGGGTCCGGTGGGAAGGGCTGCGGACCCTGCTGCGAGGGCTCCGCGACCTGCGAAAGGGGCTGGGAATCCTGCGAAGGCGGCTGCGAGAGCTGTGAATCGTGTCGCGAACCCTGCGCGCTGGGTCGAGCCTCAGAGTGCGGCTCCTGCGCAGGCGGGAACGGCTGGTGGGCCGGCGGCTGCGGGTGTGGATAGGCCTGTGACGGCGTGTGCCCGGTCTCCGTCGGCGGCTGGTGCATCTGGGGCTGCTGGATCTGGGGCTGGTGCATCTGCGACTGCGGGAAGGCGCGCGGGTCGATGCTGGGTGGATAGGGGCCGGGCGGCGTGCTGCGGTTGGCGGCCTCGTCCTTGTGTGCGTCGAGGCCGGGGCGGGCAGGCGGGGCGGTCCAGTTCGGCACGGAGCCCAGGTGCGCCGGCGCGTCCTCGAAAGGCAGGGGCACGGACGCCGAGCCGGTGGCCGGCGGCGTCGGCTCAGGCGCCGGGGTGCCGTCTCGTGGGGTCCGGTCGCGCCCGACGGTGCCGTCTCGTGGAGTCCGGTCGCGTCTCGAGGCGCCCGCCTGCGGCGCGTCTGGCTCGGTCGGCGTGGGGAGGGGGCGCTGCGGCGGCTGTGACCAGGGCGAATCGGGCAAGGTGTGCACGCCGGACTCCGCGTCGGCCGGCTCGGCCGAGATGGGCGCGACGCCGCCGGAGCCGGGCGCGGTGCCGGAGACGGGCACGGTGCCGGACACCGCCGTGCTGCCGGAGATCGGCGTGCTGCCGGACACCGCCGTGCTGCCGGAGAGCGGCGTGCTGCCGGACACCGGCGCGGTGCGGGGAAAAGGTGGGACCGGGGTCGCGCCGTTCGGGCGTTGGACGGGGACCGGGCCCTGACCGTGCACCGGTTGTGGCGCGGCGTGCGAGGCGTCGGGCCGGGACGGCGCGGCGTGGGGCGGCGCGGCGTGGGGCGGCGCGGCGTGGGGCGGCGCGGCGTGGGGCGGCGCGGTGTGGGGCGCCTGGGGTGAGGGCTGCACCGGGATGTGCGGGACCGGGTCGCGGTCGCCGGGGCGGTAGACGCCCGTGGGTGGCACCGGCGCGGGCGCAGGCACGGGTGGCGGCGTGTCCTGGGGGACCGGGTGGCCGTGCACCGGAGCCGCCAGCTCCTCCGCCTCCCAGAACGGTTCCACGTCTCGGTCCGGGGGCGTGCCCGGGACGTGGACGCGGTCGGCGTTCTCGTCCTCCACCGATGCCACGGATGCAACCCTCCCCGATGGTTGGTCCTACATTTTCAGACTCGCACAGTCCGTCAGCCTGCGTATACCGCCCAGGCGCCGGGCTCCGTCCACCACGATCGCTTGCGGTTCATCGATCCAGCCACGCCGTCGTCGAGGAACTGGAGCTCGCCGTCGCGGGGGAGGACCGAGACCGCGCGGCCGCGCGCTCGGCGTACCTCGATGCGGATCTTTGTGCCTTTGAAGCGCTTCTTGACGATCATCGGGACGGCGACCGCCACCTCGACCGTGCCGTCCTCGGCGTTGCCCTCGGCGAGCAGCTGGAGGCCGTCGAACTCGGCGTAGCCGGCACCGTTGCCGATCGCGCAGGCCAGGATCGGGTCGTCGCCGCCGGAGAGCACCGCGTCGTCGACCTCGACGCGGCCGCGCCACGGCAGGGCCCGGCCGTTGTCGTCGACGCCGCCCACCAGGGCGCCGTCCACCGTGACCGAACCCCCATCGTTGCGCAGCAGGTCAAGCCGGCGGGTGCGGCCGGACAGGACCGCCTCGGCCACCGCCGACGGCACGCGGGGCAGGCCGAGCTGCGCCGCGAGGTCGGTGGTGTTGGCGACGTCCAGCGGCAGGATCGCGATGGGCGGGAGGTCCGGCACCGTGCGGTCGGCGGCCAGGTCGGCCGGGCGCTTGCTGGGCGGCGGAGCGTACCGCCGGACCAGCCGGCGCACGACGGCGCGCAACTGGCCGTCGGTGGCCGAGGCCACCACGAGGCGGACCCTGGAATCCGACGCCGGCCAGGTCAGGCCGTCGGCGCGGGTGGGCCCGTCGAGGCGGGCGATCACCTCGTCGATCTCGGCGTCGGAGTGCGCCGTGACCATCTCGACCAGGGCGCCGCCCGCGGTCAGGGCGTCGGCGCACTCGCGTACCGGCACGCGGGGGGTGTCGCAGGCCGCCTTCTCGAGAACGCCGCAGCCGCCGCAGGACGACCCGCAGGCGCCCGCGGACGAGCCCTCTCCGATGGCCAGGCTGAGCAGGATGACGTCGTACATCAGGCCTCGCTCAGCACCGAGTGACGCTCGATGACCTCTTCGCGGCCGGGGCCGACGCCGACCACCGAGATGCGGGCGCGGATGCGCTCCTCGACGAACTCGACGAAGCGCTGGGCGTCCTTGGGCAGGTCGGCGAAGGTGCGGCAGCCGGAGATGTCCTGCTTCCAGCCGGGCAGGGTCTCGTAGATCGGGACCGCGTGGTGGAAGTCGGACTGGCTGATCGGCATCTCGTCGTGGCGGACGCCGTTCACCTCGTACGCCACGCAGACCGGAATCTCGTCCAGGTCGTCGTAATTGTCCAACTTGGTGAGAACGAAGTCGGTGACCCCGTTGATCCGCTGCGCGTAGCGGGCCATCACCAGGTCGAGCCAGCCGATGCGGCGCGGGCGGCCGGTCGTCGTGCCGTACTCGTGGCCGACCTCGCGCAGGTGGTCGCCGAACTTGTCGTGCAGCTCGGTGGGGAACGGGCCCTCGCCGACGCGCGAGGTGAACGCCTTGAGCACGGCCACCACCCGGTCGATGCGGGTGGGCGGGATGCCGGAGCCGGTGCAGGCGCCGCCTGCCGTCGCGTTGGAGCTGGTCACGAACGGGTAGGTGCCGTGGTCGACGTCGAGCAGCGTGGCCTGGCCGGCCTCGCAGAGCACGACCTTGCCGGCGTCGAGCGCCTCGGAGAGCTCGAGCGCGGTGTCACCCACGTACGGCCGCAGACGGTCGACGTAGGACAGCAGCTCCTTGACCACGTCGTCGGGCTTGACCGCCTGACGGTTGTAGATCTTGCTGAGCACCTGGTTCTTGAAGGAGAGCGCGGCCTCGACCTTCTGCCGCAGGATCGACTCGTCGAAGAGGTCCTGCACGCGGACCCCGACGCGGTTCATCTTGTCGGCGTAGGTCGGGCCGATGCCGCGACCGGTCGTGCCGATGCGGCGCGAGCCGAGGAAGCGCTCGGCCACCTTGTCCATCGAGCGGTTGTACGACGGGATGACGTGCGCGTTGGCGCTGACGCGCAGCCGCGACGTGTCGACGCCGCGCGCCTCGAGCCCGTCGATCTCCTGGAAGAGGACGGCCAGGTCGACCACGACGCCGTTGCCGATCACCGGGACCACGCCCGGGGTCAGGATGCCGCTGGGCAGCAGGTGGAGGGCGTATTTCTCACCCTCGATCACCACGGTGTGACCGGCATTGTTGCCGCCGTTGAACTTCACCACGTAGTCGAGCCGGTCGCCCAGCAGGTCAGTGGCCTTGCCCTTGCCCTCGTCGCCCCATTGGGCGCCGACCAACACGATCACCGGCACTTGCGTGACGCCTTCCGTAGAACAGGTCGTACCTGGCAGAGGTCCGGGTACTGCCGAAGTTTACGCGACAGCCCCGCTGTGCGACGTGGGGAAGGAGACCGCCGGTAGGATCGCCGGTCGTGCGCGTACTTCTGATCGGCTCCGGCGGCCGCGAACATGCCCTGGCTCTCGGCCTCGCCGCCGACCCGTCCGTCGACTTCCTCGCCGCCGCTCCCGGCAATCCGGGCATCGCTCAGGTGGCCGAGCTGCATGACGTCAAGGCGACGGATCCGGCGGCCGTCGCGGCCCTCGCCGTCGAGCTCGCCGCCGACCTGGTCGTGGTGGGCCCCGAGGCGCCGCTGGTCGCCGGGGTGGCCGACGCCGTGCGCGCCAAGGGCATCGCCTGCTTCGGCCCGAGCGCGGCCGCCGCGCAGCTGGAGGGCTCCAAGGCCTTCGCCAAGGACGTGATGGCCGCGGCCGGCGTCCCCACCGCCGGGTCGTACGCGTGCACGACCGCGGACGAGGTCGCGCGCGCCCTCGACGAGCTCGGCTCGCCGTACGTGGTGAAGAACGACGGCCTCGCCGCCGGCAAGGGCGTCGTGGTGACCGAGGACCGCGCCGTCGCCGAGCGGCACGCGGCCGAGTGCGGCACCGTCGTCATCGAGGAGTACCTGTCCGGCCCCGAGGTCTCGCTCTTCGTGGTCACCGACGGGACGGCCGCGGTGCCGCTGATGCCGGCGCAGGACTTCAAGCGGCTCGCCGACGGCGACCAGGGCCCCAACACCGGTGGCATGGGCGCGTACGCCCCGCTCGACTGGGCGCCGCAGGACCTCGTGCCGCGGGTGCTGCGCGAGACGGTGGAGCCGACGCTGGCCGAGATGCGCCGCCGGGGCACGCCGTTCGCCGGTCTGCTCTACGTCGGACTCGCGCTCACGCCCGACGGCCCCAAGGTGATCGAGTTCAACGCGCGCTTCGGCGACCCGGAGACCCAGGTCGTGCTCGCGCTGCTGGAGACGCCGCTGGGCGGCCTGCTCAACGCCGCGGCGACCGGGACGCTCGCCGAGCACCCGCCGCTGCGCTGGCGCGAGGGCGCCGCGATCACGGTGGTGGTGGCGAGCCGGAACTACCCGGGCACGCCGCGCACCGGCGACGTGATCGAGGGCGCCGAGGTGCCCGGGGTGATCCACGCCGGCACCGCTCGCCGGGACGACGGCGCGCTGGTCTCGGCCGGTGGCCGGGTGCTGAGCGTGACGGCCGTCGGCCCCGATCTCGCGGCGGCGCGCGAGGCGGCTTACGCGTTGGTGGACAGCGTGCGGCTGGACGGCGCCCAGTACCGCACCGACATCGCGCTAGGCGCGGTCGAGGGCCGGATCAGCCTGTAGCGCGGGCTGCCGCACCAACGTGGCCGACAGCCACAGCACTCCTGCCGAGCCGACCAGCAACCCGCCCAGATAGACGGCCTCCGGCACCGACGTCCGCAGCGCCGCCGCGCCGAGCCCGGCCACATAGAGGGCGAGCGCGCCGCGCGGCAGCACCCCGGCCCGCCAGGACGCGAAGCCGAAGACCAGCACGCCGGCCAGGAAGGTCAACGCCACGACCAGGAAGTAGGGACGGCCCGGCCCGGTGAGGATCGCCTCCCGGCCGGCCGCGTCCTGGTACTGCAACACGGCGTGGGTGAGGAACTCGATCGCGAACAGGCCGCTGAGGCCGAGGTGGTTGAGGACGAAGCCGACCAGGCCGACACGGCCGGCCGCCCGCCGTTGAGCGAGGTAGAACGCGGTCAGGGTGAGCAGCAGCAGTGCGCTCGCGGGCGGCGCGAGGGCGTGGGTGGCGGCGTTCTCCGGCACGAGACCGGCGCGGCGGAGGGCGGCCAGCACGGTGAGGCCGCCGCCGATCAGGCCGGCGATGCCGGCAAGGCGGTACAGGACGCGGTCGGGCATGGTCGGCTCCTTCGCTCGTGGGCATTGCCGACTCACCGTGCCGAGACCGGCGCGGCCGGTGACAGTGCCGGCCGGCCAGGATGCGCCGCGACCGGCACATGACCATCGGCCAGACTTGGCCCGCGGCGATGGGCTTCCGTGCCGCGCGGCCCTAGCCTGACTGTCATGTCCCCGGGTGCTCCGCCGCTGCGCTGGATGGCCTCGCTGCTGTATGTCGCCGTTCTGGCGACCGGGCTCTATTACGCGGCCGCCGGGCTGGCGCCGGCGTGGCCGTCGGTGGCCCGGCTGGTCTTTGTCGCCGCGCTGCTCGTGCTGCTCGCCGTCGAGCAGGCGCAGCGGTACGTGGAGGGGCGCCGCGGGTGGGCGATCGTCCTGCTCGCGGCACGGATCGGGCTGCTCGCGGCGGTGGCGGCGGCCGATCCCGGCGGGTTCGCCCGCGCGTTGTTCATCCTGGTGCCGTTCTTCGCGTACTTCTCGCTCGGCCGCCGGGCGAGCATCGCGCTCGCCGCGGCGTACCTGCTGGTCGCGACGGCCCGGGCGGCGACCGTGCCGGGCTGGCGCGCCGATCCGGAGACCGTCTCCGACCTGCTGATGCTCTTCATCGGGATGGTGCTGACCGTGGCGGCCGCCGCGGTCGTGGACGAACAGCGGCGCAGCCGGCTTCGCGCCGAGCGGCTGGTCGGCGAGTTGAGCGCGGCCCAGCGCCAGGTCGCCGAGCTGAGCGCCGCGGCCGAGCGCAACCGGCTGGCCCGGGACATCCACGACAGCGTCGGCCATCACCTCACCGCGGTCAGCATCCAGTTGGAGAAGGCGGAGGCCTTCCGCGACCGGGACCCGGCCGCGGCGGATCGGGCCGTCGCCGACGCACGCACGGCGTCGGGCCGGGCCCTGCGCGAGGTGCGCGAGTCGGTCAGCGCCCTGCGTGCCGCGCCGTTCTCGCTGGCCACCGCGATCGCGGCGCTCGCCGAAGGGCTGGACGACCCGGCTTTCCGGGTCTCGGTCGAGCTCAGCGGAAGCGAGGCCGGCCACGGCCGGAACGCCCTCGAGGCGCTCTACCGGGTGGCGCAGGAGGCGCTGACCAATGCCCGGCGGCACGCCGGCGCCGACCGGGTGCGGGTCGCCGTGCGGCTGGACGACCCGGCGGCGACGATCGAGGTGGCGGACAACGGCCGGGGCTTCGCGGTCGAGGCGGCGGCGGGCAGCGGCCTGCCCGGCCTGCGCGAGCGCTTGGCCGCGCTCGGCGGCGCCCTGCGCATCGACTCGGCGCCGGGCCACGGCACGAGGGTGACCGCGAGCGTGGGTGGCCGGCCATGACCGGCGCCGAGTCCGTGCGGGTGCTGGTCGTCGACGACCAGGCGCTGGTGCGGGAGGGCATCGCCTCGCTGCTCGGCATCGAGCCGGGCATAGCGGTGGTCGGCACGGCGGAGGACGGCCGCGAGGCGGTGGAGGCGGCGTTGCGAACGGAGCCGGACGTCGTGCTGATGGACGTTCGGATGCCGGTGCTCGACGGGGTCCGGGCTGCCGAGCTGATCCGCGAGCGGCTGCCGTCCTGCCGGGTGCTGATGCTGACCACGTTCGACGACGAGGAGTACGTGCTCAGCGCGCTGCGCGCCGGCACGAGCGGATATCTGCTGAAGAACCTGCCGGCCCGGGAGCTGGCGCAGGCGGTGCGGCTGGCGCACGCCGGAGTGGAGCAGCACGACGCCGCGGCGATCCGGCGGCTGGCGACGGCTCTGGACCGGGACGGCCACCGGCCCCCGGCGCCGCGGCCGGATCTGACCGGCCGGGAGTTCGAGGTGCTGCGGTTGATCGCCCGGGGCGACACGAACCGGGAGATCGCCGCGCAGCTTTATGTCAGCGAGGGCACGGTGAAGAACCACGTGTCGCACATCCTGAGCCGGCTCGGGTTGCGCGACCGGGTGCAGGCGGCGATCTACGCCAGGGAGAACGGCCTGGCGTAGATCGCCGGCCGCTCGATCAGGCCTTCGGGATGTCGAAGAGCTTGGCCACGTTGGCGGCCAGGCCCAGGTCGCCCTTGGCCTTCACCTTGCCGGTCATGAAGAGCATCATCGGGTTGCCGTCGCCCGAGACGACCTTGAGGAACGTGACGGCGTCCATGGTCATCGTCAGCTTCGGGTCGCGGGCCGGCTGGTTGGTGACCGTGCAGGCGCCGTTCTCGATCACGGTCTCGTAGGTGTCGCTCGCGCCGCCGGCGCCGCCCGTGATCACCCAGTGGATGACGGCCTGGGTGCTGCCGGCCTTCTCCGGGCGGAAGAGGGTGGGCATGCGGTTGAAGACCTC
The DNA here is from genome assembly GCF_016862115.1 of Paractinoplanes deccanensis. Lineage (GTDB taxonomy): Bacteria > Actinomycetota > Actinomycetes > Mycobacteriales > Micromonosporaceae > Actinoplanes > Actinoplanes deccanensis. The sequence continues at coordinate 52,915 of NZ_BOMI01000149.1, read as the reverse complement.
GTCGAGGATCTTCGTGCGGTTCTCGCCCGCCATCACCTCGGCGATCTTCGAGTCGGGCGTCGACTTGACGAGCTGAGCGAACTCCTTCGGGCCGATCGAGGCGAGCGACTCGGGGTTGAAATCAGTCATCGGTGGACCTTTCGGGCTGAGCGGACTACCTACTCGTCAGTAACCTTAGCGATGATGCTGCTTCTTCGTGCAGTGTGCCACTCCCAAAGAAACGTTGGACAGTCGACGTGCCGTTCCCTAGACTCCCCAACATGTCTTTGGGAGAAGGTGGCGGGCGGGCGTCGCTGAGGGCGACGGCTCATCCCGTACGGCTTCAGATCATGTCCCTGCTCACCGGCGCGCCCATGACCGCGGCCGAGGTGGCCCGCGAGCTCGGCCTGACCCACGCCAACGCGAGCTATCACCTGCGCAACCTCCTCGCCGCCGGCCTGATCGTGCAGGCCGGCGAGGAAAAGATCCGCGGCGGCGTCGCGAAGCGCTACCGCTACGACACCACACGGGACCACCCGCCGAACGACCCCGGCCAGCGGCGCGCCCTCTTCGTGGCCCTGGGCAACGAGCTGATCCGCCGCGCCGCGTCGGGCCGGTTCGGCGAGAAGAACGGCCTGCTCGGCGACGGCGAGTTCTGGGTCGACCCCGAGACCTGGGTCGAGATCCGGGCGAAGTTCCGTGACCTGGTCGACGAGCTGCACCGGGCGGCTCAGCCGCCACGCACCCCCGGCACTGTCCGTACGAGCACCACCGTCGCGATGTTCGAGATGGAGTCCTGATGAGTAGCGCCCTGGCGCCGCTGCGACACGCCCCTTTCCGACTTCTCATCACCGGCCGCACGATCAACGCCCTGGGCAACTCGTTCGCGACGCTGGCGCTCGCGTTCGCCGTCCTCGACCTCACCGGATCCACCAGCGACCTCGGCCTGGTCGTCGGCATCCGCACGCTGGTCAACGTCATCTTCCTGCTCTTCGGCGGCGTGCTCGCCGACCGCATGCCCAAGCAGCTGCTGATGGTCGGCTCCAGCCTGGCCGCCGCCCTCTCCCAGGGCATCGTGGCGTACCTGGTGCTCAGCGACTCGGCCACGGTCCCGCTGCTGATCGTCCTCGGCGCGGTCAACGGCATGGTCGGCGCGCTCGCGCTGCCGGCCAGCTCGTCGATCCTGCCGCAGACCGTCCCCGCCGAGATCCGCCAGCAGGCCAACGCGATCAACCGGCTGACCCTCAACTCCGCCGTCATCCTCGGCGCCCCGCTGGCCGGCGTGGTCGTCGCCGCGACCAACCCCGGCTGGGGCATCGCGATCGACGCCGTCACCTTCCTCGTCGCCGCGCTGGTCTTCATGGCATTGCGGACACCCCCGGCCCCGGCGAAGCCCGCCGCGGCCGAGGGCACGATCGGCGACGAGCGGACGCCGGGCGAGGCGGCCGTCGAGCCGTCCCGGCCGAACATCTTCGCCGACCTGCGCACGGGCTGGACAGAGTTCTGGTCGCGCACCTGGCTCTGGGTCGTGGTGGCCGCCTTCTCGGTGATCAACGCCTGCTGGAGCGGCGGCCTCTACGTGCTCGGTCCCGCTGTCGCCGACGAGACCTTCGGCCGGCAGAGCTGGGGCTTCGTGCTCGCCGCGCAGACCGGCGGCATGATCCTGGGCGCGCTGATCGCGATGCGGCTGCGGGTGCGCCGCCTGCTCCTGCTCGGCGCGGTGAGCACGTTCGGCATGGCGCTGCCGCTGCTGTTGCTCGGCCTCTATCCCCAGGTCGTCGTGCTGATCGTGGGCGCGCTGCTGGCCGGCGGGCTGCTCGAGCAGTTCGGCGTCGCGTGGGAGACGACGATGCAGGAGCACGTGCCGCCGGACAAGCTCGCGCGCGTGTACTCGTACGACATGGTCGGCTCTTTTGTCGCGATGCCGATCGGCGAGCTGCTGGTCGGGCCCATCTCGCACCAGGTCGGTGTGGAGGCGACGCTGGTCGGCGCCGGCGTGCTGGTGATCGTCGCGGTGTTGGGCATGCTGGCCAGCCGCGATGTCCGGACGCTGCGTCATGAGCTGCCGGAGCGTGATCCGGTGTCCGTGAAAGAATCGGTCGCGTGACCATCCCGAACGTCCTTGCCTCCCGCTACGCCTCCGCCGAGCTCGTCGACCTCTGGTCCCCGGAGGAGAAGATCAGGATGGAGCGGCGCCTCTGGCTCGCCGTCCTGCGCGCCCAGCGCGACCTCGGGGTGTCGGTGCCCGACGGCGCCGTGGAGGCGTACGAGGCGGTGCTCGACGACGTCGACCTCGCGTCGATCGCCGCCCGCGAGCGGGTCACCCGGCACGACGTGAAGGCGCGGATCGAGGAGTTCAGCGCGCTCGCCGGCTTCGAGCAGATCCACAAGGGCATGACCTCGCGCGACCTCACCGAGAACGTGGAGCAGCTCCAGATCCGGGCGTCGCTCGAGCTGATCCGCTCCCGCGTGGTGGCCACCCTGGCCCGTCTCGCCGAGCGCGCCGTCGAATACTCCGACCTGGTCATGACCGGCCGCTCGCACAACGTGGCGGCGCAGGCCACCACGCTCGGCAAGCGGTTCGCCTCGGCCGCGCAGGAGCTGCTGATCGCGTACGAGCGCCTCGACGACCTGATCGGGCGCTACCCGCTGCGCGGGATCAAGGGGCCGGTCGGCACCGCCGCCGACCAGCTCGACCTGCTCGACGGCGACTTCGACGCCCTGGGTGTGCTGGAGCAGCGCGTCGCCGGGCACCTCGGCTTCAACCGGGTGCTCAGCAGCGTCGGCCAGGTCTACCCGCGCTCGCTCGACTTCGACGTGGTCTCGGCGCTGGCCCAGATCGTCGCCGGCCCGTCGTCGCTGGCCACCACGATCCGCCTGATGGTCGGCCAGGAGCTGGTCACCGAGGGCTTCAAGCCCGGCCAGGTCGGCTCCTCGGCGATGCCGCACAAGATGAACACGCGCTCCTCCGAGCGGGTCAACGGCCTCGCCGTGATCGTCCGCGGCTACCTGTCGATGGTCGGCGAGCTCGCCGGCGACCAGTGGAACGAGGGCGACGTCTCCTGCTCGGTCGTGCGCCGGGTCGCCCTGCCGGACGCGTTCTTCGCCACCGACGGCCTCTTCCAGACCTTCCTCACCGTGCTCGACGAGTTCGGCGCCTACCCGGCGGTGATCGCGCGCGAGCTCGACCGGTTCCTGCCCTTCCTCGCGACCACCAAGATCCTGGTCGCCGCGGTGCGCAAGGGCGTCGGCCGCGAGGTCGCCCACGAGGTCATCAAGGAGCACGCGGTCGCCGTGGCGCTGGCCATGCGCGAGAAGGGCGCGGCCGTCAACGACCTCTTCGACCGGCTCGCGGAGGACGGGCGGCTCCGGCTGAGCCGATCCGAGATCGACTCCCTGGTGGCCGACCGGGCCGCCTTCGTGGGTGCCGCGCCGTCGCAGGTGCGCGCGGTGGCCGAGCGGGTCGCGACGATCGTCGCGGCGCACCCCGAGGCGGCGAAGTACGCGCCGGCGCCCATCCTCTGAATTCTGCCGCCGAGGCGCGGCGGAGCTCGACCGTCTCGCCACACCCCAGCGGAACACCGACGTTAGGGGCCTTCGGGCCCCGCGCCAAGCATCCAGTTGACACCTATCACGGTGTGATGACCATCGCGTCAGCGGTGTGGATGCTGGGACAGCAGGGACGACGACGTCCCGGAAAATTGAAGGTTTGATCGTTCGAGTGGGCGAGATCACCGGCGAGATTGCCTGCTCAGCCCGGCCGGCGTCGCGTGCGCGACACCGGCCGACCAGCCCGTAACGTGGATCGCAAGGTAGGCTCCACGTGCTTACACCTATCAGTCAGGAGTGCCCGTGGCTCGCGTCGTGGTCGACGTCATGCTGAAGCCGGAGATCCTCGACCCGCAGGGCCAGGCGGTCGCTAACGCGCTGCCCCGGCTCGGCGTCACCGATGTCTCCTCCGTCCGGATCGGGCGGCGGATCGAGATCGAGTTCACCGGTGAGCCCGATCTGGACAGGGCTCGTGAGATCGCCGACAAGCTGCTCGCCAACCCCGTGATCGAGGATTTCGACATCAGCGTGGTTGAGGACGTCAAGGCAGAGGTCGCCTGACCATGCGCATCGGTGTGGTCACCTTCCCGGGCTCGCTCGACGACGGGGACGCGGCCCGCGCCGTGCGCCTCGCCGGGGCCGACGCCGTCCGCCTCTGGCACGGCGATCCCGACCTGCACAACGTCGACGCCGTGGTGCTGCCCGGCGGGTTCTCATACGGCGACTACCTGCGCTGCGGCGCGATCGCCCGGTTCGCCCCGGCCATGGAGTCGATCATCGACGCGGCCCGCGGCGGCCTGCCGGTGCTCGGCATCTGCAACGGCTTCCAGATCCTCTGCGAGGCCCACCTGCTGCCCGGGGCGCTGACCCGCAACCAGCACCTCCACTTCCGCAACCGCGACCAGTGGCTTCGCGTCGAGTCGGCGGACACCGCCTGGACCAACACGTTCCAGCCGGGCCAGGAGATCCTGATCCCGGTCAAGAACGGCGAGGGCTGCTACGTCGCCGACCAGCGGACGCTGGACGCGCTCGAGGCCGAGGGCCGGGTGGTCGCGCGATACATCCGCGGCAACCCGAACGGCTCGCAGCGCGACATCGCCGCCGTCACGAACGAGGCCGGCAACGTCGTCGGCATCATGCCGCATCCGGAACACGCGGTGGAGGCGCTGACCGGGCCGTCGCTCGACGGTCTCGGCTTCTTCACCTCGGTCCTGCGGGCCCTGGCCGGGGCGACCGCGGGGGCTTCGCACGCAGGGGGACACCAGTAATGACCACGCAGCCGGAGACGGCAGCGCCGAACCAGAAGCCGACCGGTTTTGCCGCGACGGACGTGCTGGTCAACGAGTTCGACGGCGGACCCGACACGGTGCACCGGGCCTTCCAGACCCCGGACGAGCTCCAGCCGCACACCGAGTTGGGCCTCAAGGACGACGAGTACGAGCGCATCCGGCAGATCCTCGGCCGCCGCCCGACCGCGTCCGAGCTGGCGATGTACTCGATCATGTGGAGCGAGCACTGCTCCTACAAGTCGAGCAAGGTGCACCTGCGCCAGTTCGGCGAGAAGGCACCGCGCAGCGACCGCATGCTCGCCGGCATCGGCGAGAACGCGGGCGTCGTGCAGATCTCCGACGAGCTCGCGGTGACCTTCAAGGTCGAGTCGCACAACCACCCCAGCTTCGTGGAGCCCTACCAGGGCGCCGCGACCGGTGTCGGCGGCATCGTCCGCGACATCCTCGCCATGGGCGCCCGGCCGATCGCGGTGATGGACCCGCTGCGCTTCGGCGCGGCCGACCACCCGGACACCGCCCGGGTCCTGCCCGGCGTGGTCGCCGGCATCGGCGGCTACGGCAACTGCCTGGGCCTGCCCAACATCGGCGGCGAGATCGTCTTCGACCCGACGTACCAGGGCAACCCGCTGGTCAACGCGCTCAGCATCGGCGTGCTGCCGGTCGAGCGCCTCCAGCACAAGGAGGCCGCCGGCGTCGGCAACATCGTCGTCCTGCTCGGCGCGCGCACCGGCCGCGACGGCATCGGCGGCGTGTCCGTGCTCGCGTCGGCGACCTTCGACGAGGAGGCCGAGCAGCGCCGCCCGTCGGTGCAGGTCGGCGACCCGTTCATGGAGAAGCTGCTCATCGAGAGCTGCCTCGAGCTGTACGACGCCGGCCTCGTCGCCGGCATCCAGGACCTCGGTGGCGCGGGCCTGACCTGCGCGCTCACCGAGACCGCGGCGGCCGCCGGCACGGGCATGCGGGTCTGGCTCGAGCGGGTGCCGCTGCGCGAGGCGTCGATGTCGCCGACCGAGATCCTCGCGAGCGAGTCGCAGGAGCGGATGCTCCTCATCGTCACCCCCGAGAACCTCGACGCGGTGCTCGCCGTCGCCGAGAAGTGGGGCGTGTGGGCCACCGCGATCGGCGAGGTCACCCCGGCCGGCGAGGACGGCTCCCCGGGCCGCCTCGTGATCACCTGGAACGACCACGTCGTGGTGGACGTGCCGCCCGGCTCGCTCGCCGACGACGGCCCGGTCTACGCCCGGCCGATCCGCGAGCCCGCCGACCTGATCCTGCTCCAGGCGGACAAGGCCGAGACGCTGCCCCGCCCGTCCACGGGCGAGGAGCTGCGCGAGACCGTGCTGCGGATGGCGGGCTCGCCCAACCTCTGCGACAAGACCTGGGTCACCGAGCAGTACGACCGCTACGTGCTCGGCAACACGGTGCTCGCCCAGCCCGAGGACTCGGGCGTGCTGCGCATCGACGAGCGCACCGGCCTCGGTGTGGCGCTGTCGGTGGACGGCAACGGCCGCTTCGCCCGCCTCGACCCCTACGAGGGTGCGAAGCTGGCGCTGGCCGAGGCCTACCGGAACGTCGCCGTCACCGGCGCCCAGCCGGTGGCCGTGACCGACTGCCTCAACTTCGGCTCGCCCGAGGACCCGGCCGTGATGTGGCAGTTCGCCGAGGCCGTGCGCGGCCTGGCCGACGGCTGCCAGCTGCTGGGCACCCCGGTGACCGGCGGCAACGTCAGCTTCTACAACCAGACCGGCGCCGCGGCGATCCACCCGACCCCGGTGGTCGGCGTGCTCGGCGTCTTCGACGACGTGTCCCGGCGCATCCCGATGGGCTTCCCGGCGCCTTCCGGCGACGGCGACCTGCTCTTCCTGCTCGGCGACACGGCCGCGGAGCTCTCCGGCTCCGAGTGGGCGTGGGTCACCCACGGCCACCTCGGCGGCCGTCCGCCCAAGGTGGACCTGGCGCACGAGCAGCGCCTGGGCGCCCTGATGGCCCGCGCCTCGCAGGCCGGCCACGTCAACGCGGCGCACGACCTCTCCGACGGTGGCCTGTCCCAGGCGCTCGTCGAGAGCACGCTGCGGCGCAACGTGGGCGCGCGCGTCGCGCTGCCGGAGGACGGCAACTCGGCGTTCGTCCAGCTCTTCAGCGAGTCGTCGGGCCGTGCGCTGGTCGCGGTGCCGCGCGGGCACGACAAGGCGTTCGTGGCGCTGGCCGCCGAGTTCGGCGTCTCGTGCGCCCCGCTCGGCGTCACCACGGCCGAGCCGGTGCTCGAGGTGCGCGACCAGTTCAGCATCCCGCTGGACGAGCTGCGCGAGGCGCACACGGCGACGCTGCCGGCCCTGTTCGGCGGCGCGGCGGAGCTGGCCAACCGGCACGGCGACCCCGAGCACGCGGCCGACCCGTCCGCTCCGGCGCGACCCGACCGCGGCGACGAGGTCCTCGTGACGGCGGCGGCCGGTGCGGCGATGGAGTCGGCGGCCCCGATCGAGGCGGACGGCATCCCGGCCGCGTCGGTGGCCGAGGTCAAGGAGCCGGTTCCGGCCGAGGAGGGCCGGTCGGTCACCCTCGAGCTGACGGAGCCCCAGCCGGGCGGCCCGATCGACCCCGCCTGACAGACACGAAAAAAGGCCGGCCGGCGAAATTTCGCCGGCCGGCCTTTTTCGGCTTTGTCAGTAGCGGCGCTGACCGCGCTGGTCGTAGTCGTCCTGGTCGTAGCCGCCGTTGTACTGCTGGGTGTGGCCGCCGTACTGCTGCTGGCCGCCCTGCGGGCCGTAGCCGCCGTTGTCCTGGTCGTCCCAGCCGCCCTGCTGGCCGTACTGCTGCTGGCCGCCCTGGTCGTAGCCGCCCTGCTGGCCGTAGCCGCCGTTGTCGTGCTCGTCCCAGCCGCCCTGCTGGCCGTACTGCTGCTGGCCGCCCTGGTCGTAGCCGCCCTGCCGGCCGTAGCCGCCCTGGTCGTAGCCGCCGTAGCCCTGGTCGTCCTCGGGGCGGTAGAAGCCGGTCGGCTCGCTGTACGACCCGTAGCCGCTGTCGGGCTGCTGCGCGGCGGCGCCGTACTGCTGGGTGCCCCCGCCGTACTGCTGGGTGCCGCCCTGGTTGTCCCAGTTGCCGTTGTAGCTGCCCTGCGGCGGGATCGGCGCGCCGTAGGGGTCGGGGAACTCGTCGTCGGCCGCGGGCACCGGGCGCTGGAGCACGGTGGGCGCGTCACCCATGCCGCCCATGGTGGGCGCCGGCGCGATCATCGTCGCGTCGTTGCGCCCGCCGCCGACCGGCGCGGCCACCCGGGTCGCGTCGTTGAAGCGGCCCTGGCTCGGCGGGACGGCGCCGCCGGACGGCGACATGCTCGTCGGGTCGTCGTCGCCACCGTCGGGCGGGTTGTTCTTGCGGCGCATCCAGACCAGCACGATCGCGCCGATGCCGGCGGCGACGAGCAGGATGCCGATGATGATGTAGAGCCAGGAGCTGCCACTGTCCTCGCTGGCGGCGGCGTTGGTGGCCGCGCCCTCCTCGGTCGTGGTCTCCGTGGTCGCCGGCTCCTCCTCGGCCGCGGACTCCTCCGCGGTCGGGGCCGGGCTGAGCGACGCGGACGCCGAGGGCGAGGCCGACGCGGACGGGCTCTCGGTCACTGTCGACTCGAGGATCAGGTTCTTGGTCACGCTGCCGTCGGCGGAGCCCTGGATCGAGACCGTGGCGGCCTTGAAGCCCGCCTTGGCCGCGCCGATCGTCAGGGTCCCGGGCGCGATCGGCTTGCTGTCCGTCGAGCTGAACGTGTAGGAGCCGGTGCCGCTGGAGGTCGTCTCGAACGTGGTGCCGTTGCTGTCGCGCATGCCGACCGTGGCACCGGAGACGCTCTTGCCGTCCTGGTCCTTGACCTTGCCGGAGACCTTGGTGACCGCCTGCGGCTTGTCCTGGCCCTTGACCGTGATCGTCGCGTTGGCGCTGTCGGTCTCCGCGCCGATCGATGCGGTCACGCGGACCTGCACCGAGCGGGTGTCGCCGGGGCTCACGTTCGGCGCGGTCAGGGTGGCGTTGAACTGCTTGCTGTTGCCCGCGTCGACCTGCGTCAGGCCCGAGCAGTCACCCGAGCAGCTCATGCCGGAGACCCTGTACGAGATCGTCACGCGCTGCTGCTGGCCCTGCCCGCCGCCCTCGCCGGGGTTGTCCTCGGCCTCGGGCGCACTGACCTGGTACTGCAGGCTAAGCTGACCGCCCGTCAGCACCTCGGTCTGCAGATTGGTGATCTCCACGTCGGGTGGGTCAGCCAGCGCCGCCGCCGGGGCCGCGAAGAGCCCGCCCGCGACCACAGCCAGTAACGCACCGGCCTGGATCGCCCGGCCTCGTAGGTGCGTCGTCACCATCCACCGCCTTCCGGTCGCACGGTCTCCCGGCTTCTCTTCAGGTGCCGGTTACATCCCGCGACTAAAACACCGTCGGCCACTATGCCTTGTCACACGTCCATCGCGCGACCCAGGGCCGCGTACCAATCTCGACGGGACGGGTCGTATCGTCCCGACGTGTCCCCTGCGCACAATAAATCCGAGTCCGTCATCCGAGCGTTGGACGCGCTGGAGCGCGGCGCCGAACCCGAGAGATCGGTGCTGCGTGACGCTGTGCGAGCGCTGCTGACCGAGTTGTCCCGCCGTGCGCCTGGCCGATCGGTGGAGGTGCGAATTCCGCCTTTCGGTGCGATTCAGTGTGTTGCGGGTCCTAGGCACACCCGGGGGACACCCCCCAATGTGGTCGAAGCCGATCCGGTCACCTGGGTGCTCGTCGCCACGCAGCGTGTGAGCTGGGCGGATGCGCTGCGTGACGGGAGGCTGCGCGCCAGCGGTAACCGAACGGACCTCAGCGAATACCTTCCGTTGACCGGCGCGGTTGCCGATTGACAGCCCGAGCCGTGGCCCGCTCGCTCGCGTACACTGGGCGGTCGGGAGCGGAGCGGTGGACCCCACTCACGTTCGAGCAGATCAGCATGAGGGAGCGACAGGTGCCCCGAGGCGACGGCCGGTTGACCGACGATCTCGACCCCCAGGAGCGCGGCCCCCAGGATGCCTGCGGCGTCTTCGGCGTCTGGGCCCCCGAGGAAGAGGTCGCCAAACTCACCTACTTCGGGCTCTTCGCTCTTCAGCACCGCGGCCAGGAGGCCGCCGGCATCGCTGTGAGTGACGGCTCCGGTGTGGTGGTCTACAAGGATCTGGGCCTCGTGTCGCAGGTCTTCGACGAGCCGACGCTGGCGAGCCTCCGCGGCCACCTCGCGATCGGCCACACGCGCTACTCGACCACCGGCGGCTCCAACTGGGAGAACGCGCAGCCCACGATCCGCGCCACCACCGCCGGCACGACCATCGCGCTGGCGCACAACGGCAACCTGGTCAACACCGCCGAGCTGGCCCGCGAGGTCGCCGAGCGGGGCCTCGAGGCCGACAGTGCCACCTCCGACACCGCCCTGGTGACCACGCTCCTCGCCAGCCGCCCCGACCTGTCGGTCGAGGCCGCCGCGCTCGAGGTGCTGCCCACCCTCCGGGGCGCGTTCAGCTTCGTCTTCATGGACGAGAGCACGCTCTACGCGGCTCGCGACCCCCAGGGCGTGCGCCCGCTGGTGCTCGGCCGCATGGAGCGCGGCTGGGTGATCGCCAGCGAGACCGCCGCCCTCGACATCGTCGGCGCGAGCTTCGTGCGCGAGGTCGAGCCCGGCGAGATGCTCGCGGTCGACGAGCACGGCCTGCGCTCCACCCGGTTCGCCGCGCCGGAGCCCAAGGGCTGCCTCTTCGAATACGTCTACCTGGCCCGCCCCGACACCACGATCGCCGGCCGCAACATGTATTCGGCCCGCGTCGAGATCGGCCGGCGGCTCGCCAAGGAGCACCCGGTCGAGGCCGACCTGGTCATCCCGGTGCCCGAGTCGGGCACCCCGGCCGCGATCGGCTACGCCGAGGCCTCCGGCATCCCGTACAGCGCCGGCCTGACCAAGAACGCATACGTGGGCCGCACCTTCATCCAGCCGTCGCAGACCATCCGCCAGCTCGGCATCCGGCTCAAGCTCAACCCGCTGCGCGAGGTCGTGCGGGGCAAGCGCCTCGTGGTGGTCGACGACTCGATCGTCCGCGGCAACACCCAGCGGGCGCTGGTGCGCATGCTGCGCGAGGCCGGCGCGCTCGAGGTGCACGTCCGCATCTCGTCGCCGCCGGTGAAGTGGCCGTGCTTCTACGGCATCGACTTCGCCACCCGCGCCGAGCTCGTCGCGAACGGCCTCGAGATCGATGGCATCCGTCGCTCGATCGGCGCCGACTCCCTGGGCTATGTTTCCCTGGACGGCCTGGTGCAGGCGACCGAGCAGCCGAAGTCCCGCCTCTGCATGGCGTGCTTCGACGGCGAGTACCCGATCGAGCTCCCGGCCGGCAACCTGATCGGCAAGCATCTGCTCGAGGGTGTCGGCAAGCGGGCGTCGATGCCCGCCGCGACCGACGAGGCGGCCACCGCGGCGGTCGCCGAGCTCGAGACGGAATACGAAGCCGTCGCCGCGCACCACCAGTGACTTCGATGCAACAAGCAGCTCTAAGGGGAGAACCGTGACGCACGTGTCCGAGCGCAACAGTGCCGGATCCAACCAGCCGTGGACGGCTGGTGCCGGGCGCGGAGGCGCACGCAAGCGCACGGCCACCTACGCGGACGCCGGCGTCTCGATCGAGGCCGGCGACCGCGCGGTCGAGCTGCTCAAGTCCAAGGTCAAAAAGACGACCCGGCCCGAGGTGATCGGTGACCTGGGCGGGTTCTCCGGCCTGTTCCGGCTCAACACCCAGAAGTACAAGAGCCCGATCCTGGCCTCGTCGACCGACGGCGTCGGCACCAAGCTGGTGATCGCCCAGCAGCTCGACATCCACGACACGATCGGCATCGACCTGGTCGCCATGGTCGTCGACGATCTGGTCGCCTGCGGCGCCGAGCCGCTGTTCCTGCTCGACTACATCGCCTGCGGCGAGGTCGTGCCGGACAAGGTCGCCGAGATCGGCGCCGGCATCGCCGACGGCTGCCGCTACGCGGGCTGCGCCCTGCTCGGCGGCGAGACCGCCGAGCACCCGGGCGTGCTGCGCCCCGACGAGTACGACGTGTCGGCCACCGGCGTCGGCGTGGTGGAGGAGAGCGAGATCCTCGGCCGCGAGCGGGTCGAGGTCGGCGATGCCGTCATCGCGATGCGCTCGTCCGGTCTGCACTCCAACGGCTACTCGCTCGTGCGCCACGTGCTGCTCGGCGCCGGTCGCATGCGGCTCGACTCGGTGGTCGACGACTTCGGCACCCAGCGCACCCTGGGCGAGGAGCTGCTGACCCCCACCAAGATCTACGCCAAGGACTGCCTCGGCCTCATCGAGGAGACCGACGTCCGCGCGTTCTCCCACGTCACCGGCGGCGGCATCCCGGGCAACCTGGTGCGCGTGCTTCCCGAGCACGTCGACGCTGTCGTCGACCGCTCGACCTGGCGCCCGCAGCCGATCTTCGACCTCATCCAGGCCAAGGGCCGCATCGAGGACCACGAGATGGAGGCCACGTTCAACATGGGCGTGGGCATGTTCGCGGTCGTCTCCGCCGACGACGCCGACCGTGCCATGGCCTACCTGACCGGTCGCGGCGTCGAGGCCTGGCAGGTCGGCGAGGTCATCGAGGGCACCGGCGAGGTGCAGATGATGGGGCAGTACACCCGCGGCTGAGGCCGAAAAGCCGGGACAAACGTGAAATGATCCGCGTGTGTCGATGTCGGGCACATGCGGATCTTTCGCGTTCGGGGTGGACTGCGGGGCCTAGCCTGACGTGAGTTTCTCCGAGGCGTCAGGGACGGGGGTGCGGAAGATCGTGGCGGAAAGCTGGAGCGGCATGCGCGGCGTCGCGCCCGTGCCCACCTACGTCGTCATGCAGCCGACCACCCTCTGCAATCTCGACTGCTCCTACTGTTACCTGCCGTTCCGGGCGGCGGACAAGCGCATGCCGGTCGAGGTGGCCGGCGCGGTGGCCGCGGCGATCGAGCCGTGGGCGGCGGACGGGCGATTCTCGGTGGTGTGGCACGGCGGCGAGCCGCTGGCCGCGGGCCGTGAGCATCTGGGCGCGCTGCTCGCCCCGTTCGGCCCGGGCGTGGAACACCACGTGCAGACCAACGCGACGCTGATCGACGACGCGTGGTGCGCGTTCTTCGCCGAGCACCAGATGCGGGTCAGCGTCAGCGTGGACGGGCCGGCGGCGCGCAACGACCAGCGGGTGACCCGGGGCGGCCGGCCGGCGTACGACCGGATCCTCAAGGGCGTCGAGGCCCTGCGCCGCCACGACATCCCGTTCTCGGCACTGTGCGTGGTCAGCGACCCGCGACCGGGCGTGGCCGCCGAGCTCTACGACTACTTCCTCGGGCTGGGCTGCGACGTGCTCGGCATCAACGTCGAGGAGCTGGAGGGCGTCAACACCCGCGCGAACGGGCACGACGCCGCCGAGGTGACCGCCTTCTGGGCCGAGCTGGTCGCCGCCTGGCGCCGCGATCCGCGCATCCACCTGCGCGAGGTCGAGTGGTCGCTGCGCTACGTGGCGGCGGTGCTCGACGGCACCGCGGACGAGCTGCTGCCGCGCCGGCTCGACCCGATACCGACGATTGCCCACGACGGCTCGGTGGTGCTGCTCTCGCCCGAGCTGGCGGGCTTCTCCGATCCCCGGTACGGCGACTTCACCAGCGGCAACGTGCTGAGCACGCCGCTGGGCGAGATCCTGGCCGGCGCCGAGGGCACGCCCTGGATCGCCGAGTTCCTGCGCGGCGTGGAGGCCTGCCGCGCCGGCTGTCCCTACTTCGGTTTCTGCGGCGGCGCCCACGCGGCCAACCGCTACTTCGAGACCGGCCGGTTCGACACCACCGAGACGGACCACTGCCGGAACAGCAAGATGCGCCTATTGGAGGGAGTGCTCGACCATGCCCGAGATCACGAGCCCACGGCTGTCTGAGGACAGGGACGCGGGAGCCGATCCGGTGACGGCACGGGTGCGAGACACCCGGGCGGGGTTGGCAGCCCTCATCGCGGAGGCGGAGGAGGCTCGCAGGCAGCGCGCGGAGAGCACGTCGGAGGACGGCGGCTCGGCGGTCTGCGCCTGGAACCACTTCGAGAACATCCCCACGTTCTACAACTGGAACAACCGGCCGCGCTGACAGCGACTCCGGTCAAAGCCCACGCGGGGTGCCACCCGCGTGGGCTTCAGTGTTGAACCGTAGGAAGGTGACCACGACACACGGAAGCACGCGGTCGGCCGCGTGCTCTGTGCAATACGGGTCAGCGCCTTGTAGGCGACCAGGTGTCCTGGTCGTCCTCAGCGTCATCCTCGTCATCGTCGACGAACTCATCGTTGTCGTCGTCGAAGTGACGGTCGGACTGGCGTGCACCCGCCAGTTCGCGCTGCAAGGCGGTGAGGTCGGTGTTCGGGGAGTGGTACTTCAGCTCCCGGGCCACCTTCGTCTGCTTGGCCTTAGCACGGCCGCGCCCCATGGCTCGACCCCCTCGCACAGAATTCGGGGCAGCCCGAAGGCGGGCCCCGATGACGTCAGGCATCTCTCGTGGGTCTTACGGTACATGGGCGATGCCTTGTTCGGCACCTCGGGTTGCCTGTGACACTGCCGCGCGTCGCGGTTTTCCGCCCCGGAACGCGCGGCAGGCCCGAAACCGCTCCCATTTCCACCGGATCGACCGGTCATGGGGTCCTACGTTCGTACAGCCTTACGACAGGTAGATCGAGCGCAACCGGCCGACCTCGGCGATGCGCTGCTCGGCGAGACGGTCGGCGGCCACCACCGGCGCCACGCCCTCGGAGTCGGCGAGCTGGAGGATCCGCCGGGTCGTCTCGAAGATGCCGGTGGCGCGCAGCTTGGCCCGCTCGAAGTTGAAGCCCTCGATCTCGTCGGCCACCTGGATCACGCCGCCCGCGTTCACCAGGTAGTCGGGCGTGTAGAGGATGCCTCGTTCGGCAAGGGTCTTCTCGATGCCGGGGTGGGCCAGCTGGTTGTTGGCCGCACCGGTGACGACCTTGGCCCGCAGCACGGGCACCGTGTCGTCGTCCAGCGCGCCGCCCAGCGCGCAGGGCGCGTACACGTCGAGGTCGCTGGTGATCAGGGCCTGCGCGTCCGCCACGAGCTCGATCTGGGGGTACGTGGTGCGCGCCCAGCTCAGCGCCGCCTCGTTCACGTCCGTGGCGATCACCGCGGCGCCGTCCTCGATGAGGTGGCCGGCCAGGTACTTGCCGACCTTGCCGAGGCCCGCGATGCCCACCGTGCGCCCGGCGAGGGTGGGACGGCCCCAGACGTGCTCGGCCGCGGCCCGCATGCCCTGGAAGACGCCCCAGGCGGTCAGGATCGAGGAGTCGCCGGCGCCGCCGTGCTCGAGGCTGCGCCCGGTGACGTAGCGGGTCTCGCGGGCGATGACGTCCATGTCCGGCACGTAGGTGCCGACGTCGCAGGCGGTGTAGTAGCGGCCGTGCAGCGACTCGACGAAGCGGCCGTAGGCGCGGAGCAGACCCTCGGACTTGGCCCGGGCCGGGTCGCCCCAGATGACCGCCTTGCCGCCGCCGAGGTCGAGGCCGGCGAGGGCGTTCTTGTACGCCATGCCGCGGGAGAGCTTCAACACGTCGGCGAGCGCGGCCTCCTCGCTCTCGTACGGATAGAACCGGGTGCCGCCGAGCGCCGGCCCGAGGGCCGTCGAGTAGATCCCGATGATCGCCTTGAGGCCGGTCTGCCTGTCCTGGCAGAAGACGACCTGTTCGTGACCGGTGGCGTCGGTGCCGTCGGTGTCGAACACGCCCATGGCTGTTCTCCTGATCTGTGGTTGTGGCCCTCGTGGGACCGATCGTCCCGGCGGGGGTGTGCCGGACACCGCGAGCCTAGTCGGGCGACCCCCGCCACGATTACGTCCGCGCGGGAAGTTCCACTCGGCCGATTTCGTGAAAGACTCGCGCCGTGCCGTCACTGTTCGCGTCGTACCTACGGGTTTACGAGCCGCTGACCGCCTTCGATCGCGAGCGCCAGGTCTTCTGGCGGCGCTACGCCCGGGAGGGGCGCGACCTCGGTCCCGTCGATGGTCCCGTGCGGCAGCGTACGGCCGTGCTCGAGGCGCTCGGCGCCGGTTGGACCAGGTTGCCCGACCTCCCCGACGAGGCCTATGTGCTCCAGTGGGGCGACTCGCTGCTGGTCTGCCCCTGGAACCTGCGCCTGCGGGTCGCCGAGGCGGCCCTGAACGCCCGCGACGGTGTGCCCAGCGTGCTGGCCGACGCCTTCGTGCCCCCGGTGCTGGCCGGGCTGGCCAAGGCGATCGTGGAGGACTGGCGCAGCGGCGCCAAGGTCCTCGAGCACGGCGTGCCGCGGGTGCACGAGCAGGTCGCCACCTGGGGCGTGCCGCTGCGCTGGTTCGCCTTCGTCGACCTGGAGGAGCGGGAGTTCTCGCTGACTCCCGCGGGGCGCACCCTGCGCTACCGCACCGAGATCTCCAAGGCCCGCCGGCGTGCCCACCGTGCCGTCGCGGTGCTGCGCAAGTCGCTCGGCGACGCCCCGATCACCGAGGCGGTCGAGGAGGGCACCCGGTGGCTGGAGGAGTTCCACCCGCGCTCGATCGTCGAACTTGATTACGGCGGCCTCGTCAACCTTCTCCCGGATGACGACCTCGCGGCGGACGATTCACCCGGATTGGTGGCGGCCGGGCTCTCCGCGCTGTCCCGCGGCGACGCCGACGACGCCTCCGCCGCCTACGAGAAGCTCGTCGATCGCTGGCGAGCGGTCCAACTCCTCGAACGCTGCAACTGAGCTGCGGAAATAGGGACAGACGGGCAGGTTTTACCGCCCATGGGAACGCTCCCGAAGCGAATACTCTTCGTGATCAGCGCCAGCCGAAGCGTGATAATCGGACTAAACGAGACACTATCTGGCGTAGAAAACACGCAAAAATCGGGCATGCTTCATCCGTCTATCTGGGGACGTTCGTCCGTTCGGCCCATGTCGGACATCGGGGACTAGCCGGACCATGAGAGACGCACCGGCCGGCGGGACCCCGGCCGATGTCTTTAGGTACCTGTGGAGGAGTGACCGATGGCATCGCGTACGCACGATCCTGAGCCGCTACTAACGCCGGCAGAGGTGGCGTCGATGTTCCGTGTCGACCCGAAGACCGTCACCCGGTGGGCGAAGGCCGGCAAGCTGAGTGCGATCCGCACTCTGGGCGGCCACCGTCGTTACCGGGAGTCGGAGGTTCGCGCCCTGCTGCAGGGGCAGATTCCCACGCAGCGTCAGGGCGACTGAACGGACCTCTAGTCGCGCGAGATCGTTGCAAGGGGCGAGCGTCGGGGAAGGCGATCGCCCCTTCTTCGTCTTCTGGTTTCCCCGTTCTCCCGTTTGATCATCAAACGAGCGTGTGCCGCCGACGTCACGGCCTGGTGCTTTCGCAATCGAGTTGCCGCGCAGCCGCCGGGCGCCAAGGGTAGTGACCATGGAACAACCACCCATCGGCGACGTCTTCGGCGAGATGATCCGGGACGCGTACGCGGTACGCACCGGAGTCGGGCCGCGCCCCCTCGCGGGCGGCCGTGTGCCGCGCCCCGTGATCGAGGTGATCGAGCGGGACGACGGCCTGATCAACGGCGCACCCGCCGACCACTATCTGGGCGAGCCCGCCGAGTGGCAGCCGCACGACCACCGGGCCCTGCGCCTCTGCCGCGGTCACGTGCTGGACGTGGGCACGGGCGCCGGGCGTACCGCGATCGAGCTCCAACGGCGGGGCATGGCGGTGACCGGGCTCGACACCTCGCCGGGCGCCATCGACGTCGCGCGCCGCCGCGGCCTGCGCGACACCGTGCTCAACACCGTCGACGCCTTCGCCGGGGCGAGCGTCCGATACGACACGTTCCTGCTGCTCGGCAACAACCTGGGCCTGCTCGAGGGCCCGTCGCGCGCGCCGGCCCTCCTCGCGGCCCTGGCCCGGCTCGCCAATCCCGGCGCGCGGATCATCGCGCAGGGTACCGACCCCTACGGCACCACCGATCCGGTGCACGTCGCCTATCACCAGCGCAACCGCGAGCGCGGGCGCCTCGGCGGCCAGCTGCGGCTGCGGCTGCGCTACCGGCGGCTGGCGACCGAGTGGTTCGACTATCTGAACTGCTCGGCCGAGGAGCTGGAGATGCTGCTCCAGGGCACGCCGTGGCGGCTGAAGGCGATCGACGACGAGGACCGCCCCTATTACCTCGCGGTGATGGAGCTGGCCGGGTGAGCGAGATCAGCCGCCGGATCGCCTTCCTGCTGCGGCACCGGCCGGAGTCCGCCGGCCTGATCCTGGACGCGAACGGCTGGGTGCCGGTCGGCGACCTGCTCGCCGTGCTGCCGATCGGCCGCGCCGAGCTCGACGAGATCGTGGCGCGGGACGAGAAGTCGCGGTACGCGGTCGAGCGCCGGGCCGACGGGACGGAGTGGATCCGCGCGAACCAGGGGCATTCGCGCCGGGTCGCGGTCGATCTGGGCCTGGCGCCCGCGGCGCCGCCGGAGGTGCTCTTCCACGGCACGCCGAGCCGCAACCGCGCGTCGATCCTGCGGGACGGGCTGCTGCCGGGCAGCCGGCACCACGTGCACCTCTCGCCGGACGTGCCGACCGCCCTGGTGGTGGGCCGGCGGCGCGCCCGCGACGTGCTGGTGCTGCGGGTGGCCGCGGCCGTGATGGCCGCCGAGGGACATGTCTTCCATCGCAGCGAGAACGGCGTGTGGCTCACCGCGGCCGTCCCGCCCCGGTACCTCATGCCAGAACGGACAAATCCGTAATATCCCTGACTCCACAGTGGTCAACGCCTTACCCGCCGTTAGCGTTGGACCATGGCGCGGATCACCCGGGGTGAGCTGAGGAATCTCCTCGGTGCCTTGGGGATCGTCGCCACCCTCGCCGGTCTCGCCTTCGGGCTGCCCGCCCTCGACCGGTCGCTGCCGTCGCAGCGCGCTGTCAGC
The DNA here is from genome assembly GCF_016862115.1 of Paractinoplanes deccanensis. Lineage (GTDB taxonomy): Bacteria > Actinomycetota > Actinomycetes > Mycobacteriales > Micromonosporaceae > Actinoplanes > Actinoplanes deccanensis. Next base: position 34,123 of record NZ_BOMI01000149.1, on the reverse strand, counting down.
CCCGACGAGCCGTACCAGGTCGGCGCCGGAGTCAGCGTGGTGCCGCCCGCCGGCGCGACGGTCGACGTCACCGAGACCCGGCCCGGAGACGCCGAGGGGACGGCGCTGTTCCGGCTCGGCCCGGTGCGGTACGCGATCGCCGTGCGGCCGTTTCGCGGCGACCTCGAGACGGCCGCGTCCCGGCTGCGTAAGCGGATCACCAACACGGCCGGTTATCAGGTGACCGGCGCCCAGCTCGCGGTCAGCACCGCCGGCGGGCTCTCCGGCCTCCAGGGCGGCTACACGGCACCCGGGCGCGGCGGCCGATACGCGGTCTTCGTCGCCGAAGGGCTCACCATCGAGGTGACCATCAGCGGCAACGACCTGGACCTCGGGCGCACGCTCCCGCAGATCGAGGCGAGCACCAGGACCCTGCGCCACGACGGGGAGCGGGAGTGACGGCCTCCGTCGTGCGGCCGGCGAGCGGCGGTCTCCGCATGTCCACCCCGCCGACCGGGGTCGTGGTGGTCCTGCTCGCGGTCGGCGCGGTGCGGATGTCGCAGCTCGCCGGGGAGTTCGTCACCTCGTACCCCAGAGCGACCTTGACCTCGATCGTGCTTTTCGCCCTGCTCGCCGTGCCCTTCTGGCTGCTCGTCTCGGAGCTCGACTTCCTCGAGCGCGAGCCGACGGCGCTGCGCGTGGTGGCGTTCGCGTGGGGCGGTCTGGTGGCCACGACCGTGTCGATCGCGGGCGGCACGGCGCTGGAGAACCTGGTCGCCAAGCTCGGCTCGCCACACCTCGCCGCAGACTGGGGAGCGGCCATCACCGGGCCGACGGTCGAGGAGCTCGCCAAGACCCTCGGCGTGGTGGCGATCGTGCTCGTGGCCCGGTCCCAGGTCAACAGCGTGCTCGACGGCGTCGTCTACGGCGCGATGGTGGGCCTCGGCTTCCAGATCGCCGAGGACGTGGTCTTCGCGGTGGGCGCGGTCGCGCTGGCCGGGCAGGGCGACCAGATCCAGCCGGTGATCGCCACGTTCCTGCTGCGCGGCTTCCTCTCCGGCATCTGGAGCCACACCCTCTTCGGTGCGCTCGCGGGTGCGGGCATCGGCTATCTGGTCGTACGCCGTGACACCCTCCGCGCCGCCCTGGCCCTCCTCGGCGCGTGGGCCGCGCACGTGCTGTGGAACTCGCCGCTGCTCGGCGACGGCCTCGGCAACGGCGTGCTCGCGCTGCTCGGCGTGATCCTGCTCAAGGGCCTGCCGCCGCTGCTGCTGGTGCTGCTGCTCGTGCGGCGCCTGCACGACCGGGAGGCCGACTACTACGCCGGCCGGCTCGCCACCCTGGGCGACCCCTCGCTGATCACGCCGGGCGAGCTCGCCGCCCTGCGGTCGGGCGCCCGGCGTGCCTCGGCCCGCCGGCTGGCAGGGGCCAGAGCCAAGCCGGCGGTACGGCGGTTGCAGCGCGCCCAGGCGCAGTTGGCCGTCGAGCTCAGCCGCGCCTCGGCGACCGGAATCGACCACTGGTCGTCCGTGATCCGCTCGGAGCGCGCGCGGCTGCGGCGGTTGAACCACCCGGAGGCGATCGCGGGTCCCCCGTCGTGGCGGCACACGGCCTCGACCGTGCTCACGACCGTGGTCGCGATCGCCGTCCTCTGGGTGGCGCTCTCCGCCCTCGGCGGCGCCTAAGCCTGGGGCGGGATGCCGCCGTCGCCGTCGACGACGGCGTCCGGGGTGCCGTCCTCGTCGAGGTCCACCATCGTGATGTCGACCTTGCCGTCGCCGTCCGTGTCGAACTGGTAGAGATCCGGCTTGCCGTCGCCGTCGGTGTCGGACACCCACACGTCGGTCTTGCCGTCGCCGTTCGCGTCCTGGGCGATCAGGTCGACGCGGTCGTCGCCGCGCGTCTCGACGGTCTCCTGCGGCTCGGTCATGTGGTTCTCCCCTTCAACTCGTTGCGACGAAGACTAGGGCTCAAGTCACAGGTCCGCGAGCCGGGTCACGCCGGTAACGTGGATCGAATGGATATTGCTGCCGACAGCGTGCAGGACTTCCTCGACGCCACCGGTGGCGGCGGCACCCTCGGCGCGCGGATGGGCATCCAGCTCACCGAGGCGTCGGCCGAGCGGGTCGTCGGCACCATGCCGGTCGAGGGCAACACCCAGCCGTACGGCCTGCTCCACGGCGGCGCGTCATGCGTGCTTGCCGAGACACTGGGCTCGGTGGGCGCGGTCATGCACGGCCAGAGCGTCGACCGTCCCTTCGCCGTGGGCGTCGACATCAACGCCACCCACCACAAGTCGGCCCGCTCCGGCGTCGTCACCGGCATCGCCACCCCGGTCCACCGCGGCCGCACCATGGCGACGTACGAGATCGTCATCACCGACGAGACCGGCGACCGGGTGTGCACCGCGCGCATCACCTGCCTGTTGCGCGGAGCCTGAAATTTTCCGCACGGCGGGCGAACCTTGACCGATCCACGTACCTTTTCTCACGTGACCGAGGTTCCACAGCACGCCTTCGACGACGCGGCGCTCGTGCTCCAGCGTGCGCTGAGCGGCGACAGCGATGCGGTGGTCGGCACCTTCGACGCGGTCGTCGACCGCGACGGCATAGTCGGGGCCTACGACGTGGCCTGGTGCCTCGCGGCGACGATGGTCGGGCAGATCCCCACCGGCGGCGCCTGGACCCTCGACTTCCCCGGCATCGACGACGCCCGCTACGACAAGCGCTGGGTCGCGCGTTTCGTCAGCGCCTACGTCAACGGCGACATCCCGACCGGCGAGGCCCTCTTCGGCGCCGCGATCGCCGACGGCCAGCTCCCCGACTGCCTGCTGGCCCTGGCCGGCTCGACGGTGGCGACGCTGCGCCACCGGGCGGCCTAGCTCTTCTTGAGATAAAGGGCCTTGGCGTACTGAGCGGCGGCCGCCTCGTTGTACATGGCAGCCTGGCCCATGTAGTACTCCTGGTCGGCCCACGCGGCCTGCGCCTGCGCCGTGCCCTTCCAGCGGATGCTCGCGTCGACGTCGGAGAGCCCACGCGCCTTGAACTGCTGGCGCATCGCCATCCGCCCCGCCCGGAACTTCTCCTGAGCCTCCTCGGCCTGCCGCATGGCGGCGAACGCCTTTTCGCTCAGCGCCTCGGCCATCGTCCAGGCCGCCTGCTCGGCCGCATTGGTGAAAGTCAGCACCGCGTTCCTCCTCGAACCGCTGCCATCGATCTGGACACACTCTCGTCGACGGCCCGCGCCCGCTTCAAGGCCCTCCACCCAGCCCGAATAAGCGCGAATTGCCCCACCGGAACCCTCAACCGGCCCGCCGGCCGACCGATTTCTGACCCTTGCGGAAGAGGAATCACGGAGGAGGCCGAGAGGAACCCCCGGACGGGCATGGCTGGTGCCCGTCCCCTCGAGACCCCCTCCACCCGGTGCCCGCGGCCACCCCCTGGCCGCGGGCACCGCCGTCCGGTCGATCGGCTCCTTCGTCGCTTGACAGCGTGCGTCACCCTCTAGTCGTGGGTCAACTACTTTTCGAGCGTCGCTCGGTGCCGCCATCGCTACCGACTTTCGGAAAACTGCTGCATACTCGAAAGTGCTTGGGCACTGAGGAGGAGGGTGCGATGGGCTCCCCGGCTCGTAAAGCCAAGATCCATGCGCAGCAGAAACGCAGGCCACGCAGGTCCAAGCGAGCCGAGGTGGAGCGGATCTTGGCTCGTGTGGGCACTATCGAGCGGATCGCCGGTGGCTTCGACGAGAACGACCGCAACCGCCTGGAGCTTCTGCAGATCAGCCGAGAGTTCCTCGGTGACCTCGGCCCGGTTCCGGTGTCGGTGGCGGCCTCCCTGCTCGGCGTGAGTGAACCCACGGTGCGCGCGTGGGCGCGGCGAGGGCTTCTTGTCTACAGCGACGGACCGGGAAGCGGCCTCGACGCCGGGCGGCTGCACGAGGTGATCACGTTGGCTCGCGACCTGCGCGCCGCCGGCCACCATCGCGACCTTCTGAACAAGGTTTGGCACAGGTTGATGGACGACGCTGTTCTGCGAAACGACGACCTGCGAGTGAGCCTCGAACAGATGCGCCGCGGCGAAGGCATTCCGACAGACGCCGACGAACTGGCGAGAGAGCTCGGCCTCGACGAGTAACTGCCATGCCGACAGCGATCGTGCGGACCCCTCGCGCAGACCAGCAATTGCGATCACTCCCGAAGAGCAAGCAGAAGAGAGTCGTCGCCTTCTTGCGTGAGCTTCAGGCTGACGGCTGTGCCGCCCTCGGATACCGGCTTACCGGCGCGGATCCCCTGGAGCGTCTCTGCGACAAGCACCTTGGTGGAGCGCTACGCGCCATAGCGATACCACTGAGGAACACGCGGCGCGGCCGCTGACGCGCGATCAGCGGCCTGCATTGCCACGTCCGTCAGTCAGGGCTGGAGGTCGATGGCGGCCCTCATCTCCGCGTCCATGTGGAAGGGGACCGACTCGTGCTCGTGGGTGACCAGCCAGCGGCCGTCGATGCGGCGCAGGCCCAGAGTCACCCTGTACCAGAGGGTGAAGGGCTCCGTGGCGCCGCGCGGGGTGGCGGACATGGAGTCGATGCTGGTGGCGAAGGCCACGTCACCGTCGGTGGTGATCTCCAGTTGGGTGACCGTGCGGCGGGGCGGGGCCTCGAAGGTGGCCAGCCACCGTTCGACGGGGGTGGGGTCGTTGGTGTCCACGCGGGAGACCAGCGGCGGTGCCAGGCTGAACTCGACGACCTCGGGGGCGGAATGGGCGAGCATCGCCTTCACGTCGCCTTCCTGGAGCAGGGCGGCGCGGCGCTCGATGACCTCTCGGATCTCCTGCATGTCGACCTCCTTGAGAAGAAACTTCACCCGGGACGTCGAAGCCGGGCGGGTGGTTTCGACATCCTGGGTGAGAACTTCTGGGGTGAGAACTTCCTGGCTGGGACGACGAGGAGTTGAGTGATGAAGTTTCTGATCCTGATCCAGTCCAACCCGCGCAGCCTCGCTGTCTGGGAGCGGATGTCCGACGAGGAGCGCGGCGCCCTCGGGATGGGGCATCTCGCGCTCACCAAGGAGATGGAGGAGGCCGGCGTGCTCGTGGTCTCCGAAGGGCTCGCCGATCCGTCGCTGGCGAAGTGGGTTTCCGTGCGCGCCGGCGAGACTATCGTCTCCGACGGGCCGTATGCCGAGGTCAAGGAGCATCTCGCGGGCTTCTACCTGATCGACGTGGCCGACATGGCGGAGGCCTCGGCCTGGGCGGCCAAGGTGCCCGACGCGGCCAACACCGAGGTCGAGGTGCGTCCCGTCCTCGACATGAGCACATGGGAATAGAGGACGTCCTCCGTGCCGCCGCGCCGCAGGTGCTGGGCGCGGTGGTGCGGCGCTACGGCGACTTCGACACGTGTGAGGACGCCGTGCAGGAGGCGCTGCTCGCGGCCGCGCGGCAGTGGCCGTCCGAGGGGGTGCCGGACGATCCGCGGGCGTGGCTGATCCGGGTGGCTTCCCGTCGCCGCATCGAGATGTCGCGCAGTGACGAGGCCCGGCGGCGGCGTGAGGCCCTGCCGCAAGATCCAGTTCCGGTGGTACGGGGTGACGACGAGCTCGCCCTGCTGGTGCTCTGCTGCCATCCGGAGCTGAGCCCGGCGTCCCAGATCGCGCTGACCCTGCGGGCGGTCGGCGGCCTGACCACCGCCGAGATCGCCCGGGCGCTGCTGATCCCGGAGAAGACCGTCGGCCAGCGCATCAGCCGCGCGAAGCGGCGGATCAAGGAGACCGGCGCCCGGTTCGTGGTGCCCGGCGAGCGGCTTCCCGCCGTACGGCAGGTGCTGTATCTGATCTTCAATGAGGGGTACACCGCGAGCGAGGGGCCGCGGCTGCACCGGGTGGAGCTGAGCACCGAGGCGATCCGCCTGACGCGCCAGCTGCACGCGCGGCTGCCGGAGGATGGCGAGGTGACCGGGCTGCTCGCGTTGATGCTGCTCACGGACGCGCGCAGGCCGGCGCGTACGCGTACCGACGGTGCTCTCGTGCCGCTCGCCGAGCAGGATCGGGCGAAGTGGGACCGGTCCGCGATCGACGAGGGCGTCCGCCTGATCACGGCGGCGCTGACCGAGACGGAGATCGGGCCGTTCCAGGTGCAGGCGGCGATCGCGGCGGTGCACGGTGAGGCCCGGACCGCGGAGGAGACCGACTGGCCGCAGATCCTTCAGCTCTATCGCCTGCTCGACGTGCTCGCGCCGGGCCCGATGGTCACGCTGAACCGGATCGTGGCGCTGGCCGAGGTCGACGGGCCGGCGGTCGCGTTGCGCGCTCTCGACGAGGCGGACACCGGAGATCATCACCGGGTCGCCGCGGTCCGCGCGCACCTGCTGGAGCGCGCCGGTGACCTGCCCCAGGCCCGGCAGGCGTACGAGGACGCGGCGCGCCGCACGCTGAGCCTGCCGGAACGGCGCTATCTGGAGTCGCGGGCCTTGCGCTTGCGGATCGAGGAGCGGGGCGGCGCCGAGCGCATGTGATCCCGTACGCGCGTCATGATGCCGCCGAGGGCCGCGGTGTCCTCCTCGGTGAGCTGCGAGAAGAGCATGCGCTCGACGATCTCGACGTGCCCGGGCAGGACCCGCTGGACCCGTTCCAGGCCCGCCGGGGTGATCGTCACCAGGGTGGCGCGTTCGTCGTCGGGTGACGGCTCCCGCGTGACGAGCCCCGCCTTCTCGAGCAGCCCGGCCTGATAGGTGAGCCCGCTGCGGCTGTAGACGACGCCGTCGGCGAGCTCGGTCATGGTCAGCCGGTGTGCCTCGGAGAGCCGGGCGAGCAGCCCGAACTGGATCAGGCTGAGATCGCCCTCGGCGCGCAGCTGCTGCTCGACGGCGTGCTGGAGCAGGCTGACCGCCTCGGTGAGCGCGAAGTACGTCCCGAGCTGATGCGGCGCGAGTGGCATACGTCCAGGTTATCGCTTCGATTTCGAAGCACAGTGAACCGGGCGGTCAGTGGGTAAGACGGTCCTGCTGCCCGTCAAGGGCGGGGCCCGCCGGCCTTGACGTTATGACGGACGCAACCCGGCCGGCGGGCTCCGCTTTTACCCGCCCGGGCGTACCGGGCGGGGCTCACGGCCGGAGCCACACCGCTTCGTCCCGGTGTGACTCCAGCGGCGCGGGATAGTCGAGGCCGCGGCGAACGTCCTCCGGCAACCGCCACGGCTGGTGGACCGCGCGGCCCTCGATTCCCTTGAGTTCCGGTACGTAGCGACGAACGTACACGCCCGAGGGGTCGAACCGCTCCGCCTGGCGAATCGGATTGAAGCGCCGGTAGGGCCGCGTGTCGTTCCCGGTGCCCGCCACCCACTGCCAATTGCCGGAATTGTTCGGCACGTCCCCGTCGAGCAGCCACCGGAAGAACCACTGGAGTCCCGGCCGCCAGTCGACGCCCAGATGTTTGGTGAGAAACGCCGCGGTGATGAGCCGTGCCCGATTGTGCATCCAGCCCTCGGCCCGCATCTGCCGCATCCCGGCGTCCACGATCGGCACGCCGGTGAGCCCGTCCTGCCAGTGCCGCAGGGCGTCCGAGTCGTCGCGCCAGCCGCTGTCGGCCGCGAGCCGCATCGGCTCCTTCGAGATCTGCGGAAAGGCGAGCGCGACCTGGTAGTAGAAGTCACGCCAGCACAGCTGCCGGACGTACGCCTCGTTGTCGCGCGCCGCGTTGGCGAGCTCCAGCGGCGAGAGGCATCCGAAGCGCAGGTACGGGCTGAGCCTGCTCGTCCCGTCGGCGGCCATGTCGTCGTGCAGCTCCGCGTACGCGCCGACGTGGCGCAACCAGGTCCGGAGCCGGCGCCGGGCCGGGGTCTCGCCGCCCTCGGCCGCGTCGGGCGACTCGCCGTCGGGCAGCGACGGCAGCCGGCCGACCGCGACCCCGGACGGCAGCGTGATCTTGTCGGGCGCCGCGACCTCGTCCCGCCAGGTGGCCGCCTGCCACACCCGGAAGTAGGGCGAGAAGACCCGGTACGACGAGCCGCCGCCACCCGGCCGCAACGCGCCCGGGTCGACGACGGTCAGGCCCGGGAACAGGCGCAGCGCGATGCGGTGCCGGTCGCATTCGCGGCGCAGCCGCTCCTCACGCCGGCGGGCGTAGTGGCTCACGTCGGCGGCGAGCCCGATGCCCTCGGCGCCGGCCGAGCGGGCCACCTCGATCGCCTCGGCGACCGGGTCACCCATGCGCACGATCAGGTCGCCACCGCGGGCGCGCAGCGACTCGCGCAGGTCGGCCAGCGCCTGGTGCAGGAAGCGCGACCGGTTCGGCGAGAGTGTGCTGAGGGACGGGTCGAGCACGTAGAGCGGCACCACGTATTCGGCGCCGGCGCACGCGGCGGCGAGGGCGGGGTTGTCGTGCACCCGCAGGTCCCGGGTGAACAGCACGACCGCGGCGCGCATCACACGGCGCTCCGCACGGGCGTGCCGGGCCGGGTGAGGATGCTGCGCATCGCGACGGCGGCCCGGCGCCGGTTGGGCACCGTGGCGCGCCCGGCGAAGACGTCGTAGCCGGCCGCCTCGATCTCCTCGAGGATGCCGCCGTAGAGGGCGTACGCGGTGCGCATGCAGGCCTGGGAGGCGGGTTCGAGCATCGGGATGCCGGGTGCGGCCGCGGCGTAGTGCTCCCGGGCGCGCGCGATCTCGTACTTGATGAGCTCGCGGATCGCCGGGGTGGTCTGGCGCCGCTGCAGGGCGCGGCGGGTGACGCCGAACTCGGCGAGGTGGGCCTCGGGCAGGTAGACGCGGCCGCGTTCGAGGTCCTCGTCGACGTCGCGGATGAAGTTGGTGAGCTGGAAGGCGAAGCCGAGCTGGCGGGCCGGCTCGCGCGCGGCGGCCGGGTCGCTCGACCCGAGGATCGGCAGCATCATCGTGCCGATCACGGCGGCCGAGCCCTCCATGTAGTCGAGCAGGTCGTCGTAGGTCTCGTACGAGGTGACCGTGAGATCCATCGCCATGCAGCGCAGGAACGTCGCGAAGTCGTCCACGTCGAGGTCGAAGACGGCGATGGTGTGCAGCACGGCGGGCAGCAGCGGGTCGTCGACGGGCTCGCCGCGCAGGCCGGCGACGAAGCGGTCCGACCACTCGGTCAGCTGGGCGGCGCGCTCGGCCGGCGGCAGGTCCTCGGTGCGGTCGACGATCTCGTCCGCATACCGGGTGAAGCCGTAGAGAGCGTGCACATGGCGGCGCTTCCAGGCGGGTAGGAGACGGGTCGCCAGGTAGTACGTACGCCCGTGCTTCTTGTGCAGTTCGCGGCAGCGCTCGTAAGCGGCTGCGAGGTCGACATCCACAACTTCCCCCAACTAAATCGACGCACGAATCGACGCAACCATGAGGCTAGGGTACGGTCGTTCTCGTGGCCAACGACACGCTCCAGGGAAACAGGCACCGCGGCATACCCCGCCACGGCGCCACCCCCCACTCGCTGATCGACGCGATCCAGGGCACGCTGGCCGATTTTCTGGCCGCCCAGATCGCCTCCCTCGACGCGATCGACCCCGAGCTCGGCGGCTTCGCCCGCACGGCTCGCGACCTGGTTCTCGCCGGGGGCAAGCGGCTGCGGCCGGTCTTCGCCTACTGGGGCTGGCGCGGCGTCGCCGGCGACGCCGCGCCCCTCGAGCCGGTGCTGCCGGCGTTCGCGGCGCTCGAGCTCATGCACACCTTCGCGCTCGTGCACGACGACGTCATGGACGAGTCGGACACCCGGCGCGGCCGCCCGACGGCGCACCGCATCTTCGCGAGCCGCAACGGTCACGGCGAGCGGTTCGGCACCTCGGCCGCGATCCTCATCGGCGACCTCTGCCTCGTCTGGGCCGACCAGCTGCTGGCCCGGGCGCAGGCTCCCCAGGGCGTGCGGACCTGCTACGACCGCATGCGCGTCGAGGCCATCGCCGGGCAATATCTCGACGTGCTCGGCGAGGCCGAGCCCGGCACGTGGTCGGTCGAGCGCGCGCTGCTCGTCGCCCGGCACAAGACCGCGAGCTACACGATCCAACGTCCCCTGCAGTTCGGGCTCGCCCTCTCCGGGCTCGCCCACCCCGAGATCGATCTGGCGTACGGCCGGTACGGGCTCGCGGTCGGCGAGGCGTTCCAGCTGCGCGACGACCTGCTGGGGGTGTTCGGCGACCCCGCCGTCACGGGCAAGCCCGCCGGTGACGACCTGCGGACCGGCAAGCCGACCGCGCTTCTCATGCTGGCCCGCCGCCTCGCCTCTCCCGCACAGCGAGAGGCCCTCGACCCCGCCGGAGCCGTCAACCCCGCCGACGGCTCCGGCGGTTCACCCTCCCCCGATCTCAGCCCGGCCGACATCGCGCGGCGCGCCCAGGTCATCGCCGAGACCGGCGCCCCGGCCCGGCTCGAGGCGATGATCCAGGAGCGCGTCGCGGACGGCGTCGCCGCGCTCGCCGGCGCGCCCCTGCACGAGGACGCGCGTGCCGCCCTCATCGAGCTTGCGGTGCGAGCCACGCACCGACCGGCATGATGTCTGCCATGCGAACCGTCACGGGCCCCACCGAGCGGGTGGTCATCGTCGGCGCCGGGCTGGCCGGGCTGGCCTGCGCGCTGCATCTGGTCGCGGCCGGCCGGCAGGTCACCGTCGTCGAGCGCGAGTCCGTGCCCGGCGGCCGGGCGGGCCGGCTCAGCCTCCAGGGGTACGAGTTCGACACCGGCCCCACCGTGCTGACCATGCCGGAGCTGATCGAGGAGCCGCTCGCGGCCGTCGGCGAGAACCTGTCGGACTGGCTCGAGCTGACGCCCCTCGACCCGGCATATCGGGCATATTACCCCGACGGGTCCACCTTGGACGTCAAGACCGACACGGTCCGGATGGCCGCCGAGATCTCCCGTGTGTGCGGCCCCCGCGAGGCCGACGGCTACCTGCGGTTCGTCGACTTCGCGCGCGAGCTCTGGCAGCTGGAGCGGCGCGACTTCATCGACCGCAACCTCGACACCCCGGTCGACCTGGTCAACCTCAACCTGCTCAAGCTGCTGCGGCTCGGCGGGTTCCGGCGCCTCCAACCCAAGATCAATCAGTACTTCCGCGATCCCCGTACCCAGCGGATCTTCTCCTTCCAGGCGATGTACGCCGGCCTGGCACCGCAGGACGCCCTCGCCATCTACGCGGTGATCGCCTACCTCGACTCGGTCGCCGGCGTGTTCTACCCCAAGGGCGGCATGCACGCCGTCCCCAAGGCGCTGGCCGGCGCCGCCGAGAAGCACGGCGTCGAGTTCCGCTACGACACGACGGTCACCCGGGTCGAGACGCTCAACGGCCGCGCCACCGGCGTGATCACCGCGGACGGCGAGCGCATCCCGGCCGACGTCGTGGTGCTCAACCCCGACCTGCCGGTCGCCGAGACCGAGCTCCTGCCGCCCCGCCGGCAGCGCCGGCTGCGCTACTCACCCTCCTGCGTGGTGCTGCACATCGGATCCACCCGGTCGTACGGGAAGATCGCGCACCACAACATCCACTTCGGACACCAGTGGCGCGGCACCTTCGACGAGGTGATCCGCAAGGGGCTGCTGATGAGCGACCCGTCGTTGCTCGTGACCAACCCCACACACACCGATCCGTCGGCGGCGCCGCCCGGCAAGCAGACCTACTACGTGCTCGCCCCGGCACCCAACCTCGACGCCGGCCCGATGAACTGGCGCGGCGACCTCCGCACCCGATACGCCGACTCGCTGGTCCGGACGCTCGAGGACCGCGGCTATATCGGCTTCGGCGACGGCATCGAGGTACGCGAGATCATCACGCCGGCCGACTGGCTCGACCAGGGCATGGCGGCGGGCACCCCGTTCGCGGCCGCGCACACGTTCGCCCAGACCGGCCCGTTCCGCCCTGCCAACCTGCACCCCTCGCTGCCCAACGTGGTGTTCACCGGCTCGGGCACCCAGCCCGGCGTGGGCGTGCCCATGGTGCTGATCTCGGGAAAGCTCGCCGCCGGAAGGATCACGTCGTGACGTCTCGCGAATCCCACCTCGTCGAGCTCGTGGACGCCGACGGCGAGGTGCTCGGCTCGACCACTGTCGACGAGGCGCACCGCGCGCCGGGCCAGCTCCACCGGGCGTTCTCGGTCTTCCTGCGCGACAGCTCCGGCCGGGTGCTGCTCCAGCAGCGGGCGGCGGTGAAGACCCGGTTTCCGCTGCGCTGGGCCAACACGTGCTGCGGCCACCCGGGCCCCGGCTCGTCGCTGACCGAGGCCGCCGGCGAGCGGCTGACCGAAGAGCTCGGCCTGGCCGCGGTGCCGCTGACCGAGGTGGGCGTGTACGCGTACTACGCCGAAGACCCGGCCACCGGGCGCGTCGAATACGAGTACGACCACGTGCTGATCGGCGACCTGCCGGACGGGGTGCGGCCGGCACCCGACCCGGACGAGGTGGCGGACTGCCGGTGGGTGTCGGTGCCCGACCTGCTCGTCGAGCTCGCGGGCGACTCACGGGCGTACGCGCCCTGGCTCCCAGGTGTGACGAACCGCTTGGCGGAACATCTCGGCTGTCTCCCGGCGCGGCCCGTCGCCGCCCTGCTCGACGAGGCGCCGGAGCGGTCGGGTGGCCGTTGAGGGACTGACCGCCGGAGCCGTGGCGCGCCGCCTGGGCGTGGCGGTCACCACCCTGCGGACCTGGCACCAGCGGTACGGGCTGGGCCCCAGCGAACACGTGCCCGGCCACCACCGGCGCTACACCGAGCAGGACCTCGACCGGCTCCAGGTCATGCAGCGGCTCACCGCACAGGGCGTCGCCCCCGCCGAGGCGGCCGCCTGGGTCCGCCGCGTCGACGACCTGGACCTCTCGGCCTTCACCGGCACGACGACACGCCGCGACGGCGGCGGCCAGGCGATCGCCCTCGGCGCCGCCTCACCCGCCGCCCGCGGCCTGGCCCGGGCCGCCATGCGCCTCGACGCGCCCGCGATGCGCGACATCTTCCAGTCCGCCGTGTCCGAGAGCGGCGTGATCGAGGCCTGGAACCACGTCGCCATGCCCGTGCTGATCGGCATCGGCGAGCGCTACGAGGCCACCCAGCGCTTCGTCGAGGTCGAGCACCTGATCTCCCGTACGGTCACCGAGGTCCTCGCCGCCGTCTCCCGGCCCGCACCCGGAGACGTCCCGCGCGTCCTGCTCGCCGCCGCCGACGAGGAGCAGCACACGCTCCCCCTGGAGGCCCTGGCGGCCGCCCTCGCCGAAGGGGGTGTGCCGTGCCGCCTGCTCGGCGCCCGGGTGCCTCCCGAGGCGCTGTCCGACGCGATAGCCCGTACCGGCCCCGCCGTGGTCGTCCTCTGGTCGCAGACCCCGGCCACCGGCGACCCGGCCCAGCTGCTCCAGGTCCTGAACGCCCCGCACCCGCCGCTGCTGACCGCCGCCGCCGGCCCCGGCTGGCCCGACCGCCTGCCCTCCGGGGTGGCCCAGCTCACTGATCTCGCCGAGGCCGCCCAAGCCGTGGCGGCCGCGGCCCGGCCCTGAGTTTTCGCAGGTCACCCGCTCGGCCTCCGCCAGGGGGATACCGGTTTGGAGGCGGGGCGGTCGATCACGTATGCTTTCCAAGCCTCAAGCGGGGGCCGGTTGGGGTCTACGCCGCTAAGCATTGCAGACGTGCAATACTTGCGGAGTTGCCCTCATCGTCTAGTGGCCCAGGACGCCGCCCTTTCAAGGCGGTAGCACGGGTTCGAATCCCGTTGGGGGCACTGGTAAGTCGGCAGTGTAAGGTAGCCGAGGCACCAGGCAGTGAAGAAGTGCAGAGCAAGGTCCTGTGGAGCAGTTGGAGTGCTCGCCGCCCTGTCAAGGCGGAGGTCGCGGGTTCAAGTCCCGTCAGGACCGCAACACCCAAGGCCAGGTAGCTCAGTTGGTACGAGCGTCCGACTGAAAATCGGAAGGTCGGCGGTTCGACCCCGCCCCTGGCCACCAGGCCTCTCGCCGGGCTCTGAGCACCGTCCACCTGCGGAAACGCACGGTGGACGTTTTGCTTTCCGGGGCATTTTCGGTCCCTCGAAGTTGACCTCTGTTGACCGCAGATTCCCCATGATCACCGCCGCGAGTTGCACGTTCGCTGCACGTGATGCACCGCACATCTTGAGCGGCCGGGCCGGGTCTCGCCCCGCTAGGCTGCCCCGCGTGAAAGCACCCGCATGGAGCGCCCTGGCGGCCTGGGTGGCCTTGGGCATCAGCATCGCGAACCTCTGGTACAGCGTCGTCCGCGCCTGGCTCCGGGAGAGGAAAGCCAGTCCGGGCGCCCAACTCGACTTGTTTACCTTCCAGACGAAAACCGGCTGGCACGATGATGTGCGGGTTGTAGTCACGAACCATGGGCCGGCACTCATGCGGAAGGTCGAAGTTCAGGTCTTCGACGAGGATGGCCAGTCTTTGGAGCTCGCCGAAGCGGATGTGGCGGCGCTGTGGCCGAAGATGCCCGTCGAGTACCTACACAAAGATCAGTCGCTCTACCTGACCCTCAATCGCAGTCCCGAGACCCGCGACGCCCGTGGCGCCCTGATTCGGTGGAACGACGGCAGGCGACGTCAGCAGTCGGTTTGGGTCAACCTCTCCTACCACCGAGTCCCCTAAGCCATCCCGTCCGCCGTCGACCCACCTATCAGGGTGCGGGCCTGTTCCAGGGCGCCAAGGTGGAGCGCCCCACCGGACGAACGACCTTGGCGCCCTGGAACAGGTCTGCTCGGCTTCGCCTGGGGCGGCGGTGGACGGGATGGCGGCTCTAAGCCCTTTCAGATGCCCGAGATCCCCGCCGGAGGCATCAGGGGACACTTCGGTGCCCATGCGGCCGGCGCGCCGCCGATGCCGGCGCTTGCGCCGCCAGCAGGCGAGCGCGACCGGCCAGCGCCGCGCCCGCGCGGCGCCTTGATTCAGTACAGGCGAATTCGGCAGTTACATCGGAAGCGTCTTGACCGGCGCATCGAAGTGTGTCGCATCGCATATGGATGATCGCCTATCGTGACCGGATGGCCATGATCGTCGATCAACGAGGTAGCCGGCTGGCGGGGTGGAGCAAGCGGCAGCGATGGGCGCTCGCGACCTTCCTCATGGTGGCGTTTCTGTGCTCGGGTCTGCTGGCCGTGCCCGTGGTTGCCTTCCTGGACCAGACAGACGACCAGGGCGACGCGTTCGGCACCGCAACGGAAGCGGTGGACTCCTACCTCTTGCAGCTCAACGCCAGGGAGGAAGTCGGCCTTCGGCGCGGCTTGGCGGAGGATCACCGCGATGACCTGATGAGCCAGTGGCGCTCTGTCCTTGCCGACATGCGGCGCACGGATCCGCCGCCGAGCCGACTCACCTGGGAGCAGTTCGACACGATTCGGGAGGACCGGAACGAAGTCGAAATCTCCGTGCCGGTCTCCGGTGTGTGGTGGGACGAGCGTGGCGTCTCGTACCACAGCGAAGAGCACGCCTGGGTGTTTGTCGTCGATCGAGAGGACGGCGGCTGGCGGGTGGAATCCGTTAGGCCGTACGCGTGGTGCGGCGGTCATGTCCTCGTCGAGCGATGCCGTCCTCTCTGACTCATCGGTCCCTCCGGCGTCGGGCGAGGATTCCCCGTGCTTTGCCCCCGATCGTCTGCCGCGCCACCAACGGATACGGATGCCCAGTACCGCCGTAGCAAAGCAAGGTCGTGGGCAGGACCACCACTAGCGCCCAGCGGCGGCAGACGGACCATGCGTTCAGCCGGGTCGACCCGTCCAATGAACTGGCGCATGAACGGGTCATGCGGGGCGCACGTGGGCCAGACGCTTCCTTATCCGGAGCCTTCACCTCTATGGTGAGTGGACTGTCCTGCTGTTACTCCTTGATCGAGGATGCTGCGTGCCGAACCTGGTTCATATAGAGGTCCGAAATCTACTCAATAGGTTTTCTCATGAGTTCCGGTTTCCCGCTAACTGGGAATTTGTAATTCTGCATGGGCCTAATGGCGTGGGGAAGACTAAACTACTTGAGTTGATCAAGCGCACTCTATCGGCAGATGCCGCAGCATTGCGCAAGATTCCTTTTGCGAATGCCGTCTTTAGCTTCGATGATGGCACCGTGATTGAGGTCGATAAGGGACAGTGGCCCTCGATTCTTCGGCCAGAGGATGGCGAGGATATTTTTGATACTCCTGACTCTGAGGATTCAGAGGAACGGGAGCGCCTGCGTATCACGATGCGAACTCCCGGAAAGGAACTCGTATCGTGGACACCGGAACCTCTCAGTACGACCATTCCTCGCGGTCGACTGGCGACAATCTTGGAAGAACGCGCACCTGTGGCGCGGCTAGAACCTGATCTGTGGCACGATATGAGGACTGGCGAAACGCTCAATCTGGAAGAAGTACTAGGTCGCTATGGCGATAGCATTCCCGTCCGGTTGACCGGAAATCGACGGCAGAATCCCGTCTTGCGCGAATTCTTGGCAAGTCAGTCGGTACACCTAATTGAGACTCAGCGACTTTTGCAGTCTCATTCGAAGGATGCGCAGCGCCATCCTCGCGTGGCCCGTGAGAGAACATTCTCTCGCGTCACGGAATATTCTCAAGATTTGAGCGCACGTTTAGCCGAGGTTCTCGCGCGAAATTCGCGTGTGTCGCAAGACCTGGATCGGACCTTTCCGCGGCGAGTTTTGTTCAGTCAGTTCGCACCTGCGGAGGCGACGGAAGAGCGTATCCGCGAGAGGTACGCCAACCAAATCGAGTTAAGAAGTGCCCTTGAAGAAATTGCAGTTCAGGACGATACTACCGAAGAAGTGCGGTTGCCAGATCGCGCTTTGGAAGAATGGGAGCGAGGGCTCCTTTGGACTTATCTTGATGATGCTGAGCGAAAGCTATCAACCTTCCAGGATCTACTCGAAAGAATCAGCCTTTTAAAGAATGTTGTGGATGCGCGATTCCTGTTTAAAGAACTTAAAATTGATCGCGAACGAGGCTTCTACTTCGCAACTGATCAAGGCGAAGAGTTGGCTCCAAGCCAGCTTTCGTCTGGCGAGCAGCACGAACTAGTTCTTGTTTACGATCTGCTTTTCAATGTCAAGCCCGGAAGCCTCGTATTGATCGACGAGCCTGAGATTTCTCTCCATGTAACGTGGCAGCAGAAGTTTCTGGGAGATATGGCTCGAATCGCAAAGGTGGCCTCGCTTCGGTTCGTTATAGCAACGCACTCCCCGCAGATCATTCATGACTGGTGGTCGAGGGCTATTGCGCTGGCTCCCGATGTAGAGGCGGAACGATAAATGCAAGGAAATTTGACCGGCGATGACTTGTATGCGTTGTTGGTTCTGATGAGGACAAGCGATTCGCGTGCATTTCTCATCCTCGAAGGCGAATCCGATGTCTCTGCTCTTAACGGGCACATCAATTTTGATGAGTGCCAGCCGATCCCGGGGTACGGTAAGCCGGCGGTCTTGAAGGCTATGCGTATTGTTGAGCAGCAGAACATGCGGTCCGTAGCGGCGCTGGTCGATCGGGATTGGGCTGGCTTCTTAGAGGAAATCAGCCAAATTCAGAGCGTCTTCTACACCGACGGCTTTGATCTGGACTCGACCATCATGGCGATGAAATCGGTGCGCGATCGAGTAATCATCAATTTCTCAAATGCTCAACGAATGTCGGCCTACTTGGAGCGGACCAACATCTCGGACGTAATAGATGTTGTGGTGGCTTCGGCGATAGTCGTGTCGGCGGTACGCTACCTATGCGAGACCGGGAAGATTGTTGGTTCCGCGAAGGATTTCCCCATCGACGTCGTGATGAATCTCGACGGCGGGGGTGTAGATGAACTCCGTACCCTCGAACTGGCTATGCGGAAGGCGGGACAAACCTCCCCGCGAGCAGAGCTGGCCTTGAAAGATCTTTCAGACGTATTGAATGGTCTGCCTGCCAAGGTGGAATGCTGCAACGGTCACGACCTGGCGCGTGGACTGGCGCAACTTATGCACAAGCGGCTCGGATCTTCCGCATTAGGCGGTGACCTGGTGGAGCGCGCGATGCGGTCTGCGCTTGGGTGTCATGACCTTCAGAGCACTCAATTATTTGCAGACCTCCTGAACTGGGGACTGACTGAAAATAGGAACATTTGGACTTGTCCGAGACAGCGGACCGCTGCTCCCTAGTCCTTGCTCTATTCCGGCGCCGAGATGGTTAAGTCAGCCCGTCTCTTCGAACGCTGAGTGGCTTGATGACTAGACCCGCGCCGTGTGAGCCACTGTCATCCAAACGTCAAGGCGCTCGATCTTCACGTTCGTAAGAGCGGCAATCCCGGGCAACAGATCAGGCGACGGACGAACGGCGCCGATTCTGATCGCGAGCACTGCGACGTCGTACGCGTGTTCACCGCTCATGCCTCGTGGGTCGATGAACATCCAACCGTAGTCGCCGTGGGAAATGATATTGCCGCTGGACGCGTCGCCGTGGCACAGCGACGGCGTGTGGTCGCGTGCAAGCTCGGCCAGCAACGCCACCGCTTGCTGTCGCTCGGTGGCGGGTGCGACTGAGGTTCCAGGGCGGAGGTCGGCGAGATGGTCGTCTTCAAGCCGGACGCGCAGCCAGTCCAGGATCGAGGGCATGCCCGGCAACGGCGGTGGCTGGTCCCGCATGGCCGCCAGCGGCGCGAAGAGTGATCGAGGGTCGACTGTTGCGGGGTCGGCCTGGCTTAGTGGCGTGCCGGGAAGGACCCGATCGAGCACTGTCCAGGTGCCGTGGTCGGTCGTGAATGCCTCGTGTACTCGTGGGGCGGCGCCCAGGTCGGCGAGCGCGACAGCGACCGCGGCCTGATCTCGCCCGTGCGGGTCGGGGCTGCTCCGCAGGATCAGCGGTCCGGCCGGCGCGTCGACGGCGACGACGAACCCGTATCGGGCGGGCAGGACTTCGCGGGGGACGGCTCGGTGTCGTTGGCAGAGGTCTCGGAACTCGGCTTCGACCTGCGCGGCCCACGCGTCGGCTACGCCGGGCCAGCGGCTGCGCACATTCGCCAGCACGACGGCCGGCACTGTGAGGGGATTCGTCACCGTGGTGCTTCGGCCGAGACTTGCACCAGGGCCTCCGCCAGCTGATGCATGGAGTCGATCACGGTGACTGCCCCGGCTTCCGCAAGCTTCTCGCGCTTTCCGGGCTTGTTGGCGTAGCCGACGGTGGGGATGCCGGCGGCTCGGCCCGCCTCGACGTCGGTCACCGAGTCCCCGACGAAGATCGCATCGTCCAGGCGGGCACCGGCCATGGCAAGTCCGCGTTTCAGCAGGAACGGATGCGGCTTGAGGAAGCGGGGATCCATGTCGTCCGTGCGCCCAGCCACACCCTGGACGTACTCGGTCAGGTGATGGGCTTGGAGGTAGTCGCCGATCGCCGCCTCGGCGTTGTTGCTGACGATGACGGCAGTGCGCCCGGCGGCTCGTGCAGCACTCAGAGCGTCCTCCGCGCCGGCTGTCGGTGCGGCCGATCGGACGGCGGCGCGCTCCTCATCTCGTTCGGCGTGGGCCACGGCCTTCGTTAGTTGCTCGTCGCCGAGCTCCCGGACGCCGGCAAGGAGCTCTATGGGATCGTTGCGGACTTCGACCAGAGCTGGGGGCAATTCGCCGTCACGGTGGCGGCGGATGACCGCCTGGAGCTCCTTGGCGATACCGCGTGCCGGATGCCCGGCGAACACGGAGCAGAGTGGGCCGTCGAAGTCGATCAGCAGGCAGCGCGACGCGGCGACGACCTCGGCGAGGTTCACGGGGTGTACTCGTGCGCGATGGTGTCCCACACGCTGTCGAACCACAGCCGGGACTGCTCCACGAACTGATCGCCTGCGTCGCCGTCGTCGCCGCTGATGGCGTAGTGGAACAGCGGGACGTCTTTCCCGAGCACGTCGAAGATCGGCACGGCCTGCTTGTCGACCGACACGGTGTTGCGGACGACCGGGTAGAAGCCGAAGAAGACTTCTTCGCGGTTGATGATGTAGAGCTTCGAGAGCACCGTCGTGCCGTACGCGCGGATCTCGGTGGTGGCGTGTCGGACCAGCCCGAGCGTGGCCAGTTCCCCGACGGTCTCGGCGATGGCTTCGGTATGCCGGCGAGCTATGCGCGCGGCGCGCTCGCGGACGGCGGGGTCGTCGCCGGCCGGTTCCGCTCGGGACGGCACGACAGTCGGCTGTCCCAAGTCGGGGAGCAAGATCCGAAACTGGACCGACTCGGGGGTGAGTCGTCCGGCTCGGATCTTGTCGAGTGGTTCCTGTACGGCGCCGTGCAGGGTCTCGCTGGAGAAGCCGGCGAAATCGATGGTGACCTGAGGTTGCTCGAAGGCGGCCTCGATGTGTGGGCGCAGCCCCACCGGGCGATCGGTCTGGGCTCGAACGTAGGCGCCGCTTCCCTGCCTGGTGACGATGAGCCGGTCGTCCCGCAGGATGCGTAAGGCCGTCTTCACGGTCTCGCGGGCCACGCCGTACCGCTCGGCCAAGTCGGTCTGGGTCGGTAGGCGTTCGCCGGGCGCAAAGCGACGCGTCAGGATCGCCGCGCGCAGCACGTTGGCGATCTGCTGGGAGGTCGGGCGAGCGTCGTCCGGCTCCAGATCACCGAGGTCGCGAGCATCCACATTCACTCCAGCAGCGTAATGCCAGGCTAGCCAAGTTAGGAATTCCCTCTTATGCCTGCTTGCGTTGAGAGACCCGTTCGCCTTATGGTCCATTTGGCTAGCCAAGCTAGCCAAACTGTTTCCTCGCTTGACGTTACTCGCTACCAGCAGGGCGATCTTGTCTAGCGAGAACAGCAAGGTCCCGGGGTGGGATCTGGCAACGCGCCCCCCAGCGCGACCTGCTCGCCCCGGGGCCGACCATGCCGCTGGGAGGTTCCCATGCCTGAACCGCTTGATGCCGCACAGACGGCGCGGCAGGCCACCTCGGATGCCGGGACGTGAGCTGAATGCAGATCGATCCGACGCCGGCGAAGTACGCCACGATCGCGAACGCGCTTCGGTCGAGGATCGATAACGGCGTGTACGCGCCAGGCTCGATGCTGCCGAGCGAGGCTCAGCTAGTCCGCGAGTTCCACGCCTCCAGATCCACTGTGGTGCGCGCGCTTGAGTACCTACGGCAGCTCGGCTACATCGAGGGCGTTCAAGGCAAGGGGCGGACGGTTCTCGGCCCACCGCCGCAGCGCTCCTGTACACCTCCGGCTCGCGTGCTCGACGCGCTACACGCGAGGGAAGTTCGCCACGGGCTGCTGATCGGCGCCGGTCAGGCGCCGGCCTCTCCCGGGGTCGCGGCGGCTCTGGCCATCCCCGTCGGTGAGCCCGTCATCGCGCGCCAGCGCGTCATGACGAGCGAGGATTCCGACTGGCCCGCGTTGTCCACCGCCTACATCCCGGTGGTGGCGGCCGACGGAACCGGGTTCGGGGCCAAGGAGCTGATGCATGAAGGCGCCCTCGACCACTTGGAGCGCCGACGGCGGCTCGTCGCCGGCGACGTCGTCGAGCGGCTGACACCACGCCTCGCGTCAGCTCAGGAGCGGATGCTCCTGACCTTGGATCGCCATGCGATCGTCCTGCACAGCCTGCTGACTGTGCGGAGTTCCAGCCGACAGCCCCTGTTGCTGATCGACGTGGTCATGCACGTGCCGTCGCCGGGGATCGAGGACACCTTCTCGCTTCATTGATTTCAGACTCTGAATCAATATGGCTAGCCAAGCTGGCTTAGTGCTAGCTTCTGTCCAACTTGGTTAGTCAACCAGCCAAGTTTGGGCTACGAAGGGACACCTCGTGATTCCGAACTCGATCAAGGTTCCGGTTCCCTGGGACTACGTCGCTCCGCAGGGCGCTCTGTGCCTTGGCGTCGAGCCGGCCACGGACTTCGACAAGCGCGGCCAGGGCGACGATCAGCTCCGCGACAAAGAGACGGGCGAGCGCATCTGGCTGGTGCGCGTGCTGGATCTCGACCCGGAAGCCGGCAAGTTCGGCGGGTCGAAGGAATTCAAGATCAAGGTCGTGGCAGCTCAGCAGCCGGTGCCTCCAGCCTCGACCGTGCCGGGCTACCCGCCGATGGTCGAGTTCACCGACGTCACGCTGACGCCGTACGTGGACTCGCAGCGCTGCAAGGGCACCGGCAAATGCCGTTCGCGGCTGGGCTGGTCGGTTCGCGCGGGCGGCATGACAGCGCCGCAGAGCAGTGGTCGCGCCAAGGCTGCCTGATCTTCGTCGCGTCCGGGAGCGGGGCCAACAACCGCCAAGAAGTCATCCCCGCCCCGGGCGCTCAACCACCCACCTGCGAAGGAGAGGGCTGCGATGCCCAAGGTAGTCGACGCTGCCCGCGTCACCACACGAGACGACACCGTATGGCGTACCTGCACCGAGTGCGCCCATCTTAGGCCGATCCCGGACGGCGTCGAACGGTGCGACGCCTGTCTCCAGCAGCGCGAGCGGGAAGCCCTGCGCCAGCACGCGCTGAACGGCTGGGAGTACGCGCGCCGCTACGCGACCGTCATCGGCCGGATCGAGGCGTGGGCGCTGTTGATCCCGGACGTCAGTGACGCCGAACGCATCGACAAGATCCGGCACGCGCTGAAGAGCCTCCCTCCCGGTAAGGAGGCGAAGTAGATGCCTTTCATCAACATCATCCGAGGCGAGACCGCGCCAGTCGCACCCCTCAACGTCCGTACGCCGGTGATCCAGTTCCCCATCTGGGCAGTCGTCGTCTGGGAGATCGTCAAGTTCCTCGCTTGGCTGGTCGTGGCCTACTTCCGGCACTGGTACGCCACTGTCCCCGCGACCGGTCTTCTCTGGTTTCACGCCCGGTTCGGCGGTACGGCCTTCGTTGTCTTGATCGGCGGCTCGGTGCTGCTGATGGTCGGCTGGGCGTTCCTGCACCGCCCTTCTTGGCTGCGGTTCGCGTGGTGGCCTGTCCTGGCGCGCGTCCGCCGTGTGATCTACCGGCGCGGGTGGATGGCGGCGATGGTGACGGCCAAGCTGTCGGTCTCGTACGACAGGCGCACGGTCATTCCCCAGATCCGGCGGGTCAAGTGCCGTGACGGGCGCGATGAGGTCCTGGTTCGCATGGTCACCGGGCAGATTCCGGACGACTTCGCGCGCGCCTCGGAGCGGCTGGCGCACGCGTTCGGTGTTCGGCAGGTCAAGGCGGTACCCGGTCCGACGTACGCAACCGTTGTTCTTCTCCTGCATCGCGGTGACGCACTGCGCCGTGTCATCGGACCGCTTCCCATCCCGGTCCTTCCCGACTTCACCGCGCTGCCGATCGGTGTTCAGGAGGACGGGGAGCCGTACCGGCTTCGGCTGTTCGGCACGCAGGTGCTGATCGTCGGCGCGACCGGCTCGGGCAAGGGCTCGGCTATCTGGTCGATCGTCCGCTCTCTCGTGGGTGGTGTGGCCGCCGGCATGGTCGAGCTGTGGGGCCTCGACCCCAAGGGCGGGATGGAGCTGGGCATCGGCCGGCGCCTGTTCGCCCGGTTCGCCTCGCGGGACTTCGCCGAGATGGCGGCCATGCTGGAGCATGCCGCGACGACCGCGCAGGAACGGGCAGCACGTCTCGCCGGCCACACGCGGCAGCACTACCCCACCCCGGACGAACCGCTCATCGTTCTGATCATCGACGAGTTGGCGAACCTGACCGCGTACGTGACCGACCGGCAGCTCAAAGAGCGGATCAAGGCCGCCCTCGGCATCGTTCTCACGCAGGGCCGAGCTGTCGGCGTGCACGTGGTCGCGGCGATCCAGGACCCCCGCAAGGAGACGCTTCCGGCACGTGGGCTGTTCCCGACGCGAATCGGGCTCCGCCTCTCCGAGACGCCTGAGGTCGACCTGGTCCTTGGCGACGGCATGCGCGACCGCGGTGCCCTCTGCGACCGCATCCCAATGACACAGCCGGGCATCGGTTACGTCGTCCTTGAAGGTGACCCGACGCCGATGCGGATCCGGCTGGCCTACAACGACGACGACTCGGTGCGCGACATGGCGAGCCTGTACGGCGAGTTCGTCGGTGGTGCGGCATGAAGCTGAACGCGGAGCGGGCCGAGTCCCTGGCGCTGGTCGCCATCCTCGCCACGGTGGCGGTCGCCGCCGGCTGGGCGTCGTTCACGCACGTCCATGACTGGACCATGCGTCACGCTCCGGCCGGTACGCCTGACGCGTTCGGCTGGGTCAACGCCGTCATCTCGGAACTCGTGCCGGTGGCCGCGCTCCTGACCATCAAGCGGCGCCGTCGAACCAATGCGCCGATCGGCTACCCGCTGTTCCTGCTCGTCAGCGCGGGCTCTCTGTCGCTGGCCGCACAGCTCGCCGTCGCGCAGTCGAGCCCGTCCGGCTGGCTGCTGTCCGCCGTGCCCGCGCTGGCGTTCATGGCCCTGATCAAGCTGGTCTTCACCGGCTCGCCCGTGGCGCAGACGCCTGCCCCGGTCGCGGTGATGCCACCTCCCGTGCCGGTCACCCGCTCCAACGGGGTTCCTGTCATCGGGCAGGTGACTCGATGACCGCAACACCCGTGATGGGTTCTCGGGCCGGGCGTCTCGCTCAGCCCCGGGCCGTCGAAGCGCTCAAGGAACTCGCCATCGACCACGGCGTCTGTATCCACCCGGTCGCCCTGCGCCGCACCGACCTGGGCACCGGCAAGACGGAACTGGTCGACCTGCCCTGCGGCGCCACCCTGGAAACGAAGTGCCCGCCGTGCGCCAAGCGGGCACGCCGGCTGCGGCAGATACAGATCCGCGAGGGCTGGCACCGCACCGACGAACCACTCCCCGGCCCGGCCCCGGCCACCGCTCGGCAACGCGACCTGATCACCGCACGGGCACACCTCGAGTTCGAGCGGGCCGCACTCCAACTCGCTGCGATGGACCCCGACGACCGTGCGGCGGAGCTCAACCGCATCGACCTCGCCATCGAGGCAGTCGAGCAGGAGATCTCCACCGAAGGACTGCGCGGCAGCATCGCTCCCGGCCACACCCGCGACGACCAGGGAGACGATGACAACGCCCCTCGGCGGGTCCGGTCGACCAAACGGCGGCCGGACGTGCCCGAGCTGCCCCGGCAGAAGGTCGACCCGCGCACCGTCGGCCGCACCTACACCGGCTCGGACGGGGTCGAGCACCGGCCGTCGATGTGGCTGACCCTGACCTTGGACAGCTACGGCCCGGTCCACTCGATCCACGCCGGGCGTCCGTGTGCCTGCCGTCGCCGGCACACCGACGATGACCCGCTGCTCGGCACACCGGTCGACCCGGCCCGCTACGACTACCGGCGCGCGGCCTGGGACGCCGTCCACTTCCCCCGGCTGCTCGACCGGTACTGGCAGAACCTGCGCCGGGCCGTCGGCTGGAACGTCCAGTACGCGGGCTGTGTCGAGCCGCAGCGGCGCCTCGCCCCGCACGCGCACTTCGCCATCCGGGGCACTGTCCCTCGCACGATGCTCGAACTGGTCGCCACCGCGACGTATCACCAGGTGTGGTGGCCGGCCGCCGACCGGCTGCGCTACCCGATCAACCGGCCGCCGACCTGGAACGCCAAGGCCGAAACGTGGGTGGACCCGGACACCGGGCGAGTGCTGTCGACCTGGGCTGAGGCCCTGGACGCTATCGACGACGACCCGGACGCTGAGCCGGCGCACCTGGTCCGCTTCGGTGCCCAGGTCAAGGCCAAGGGCGTCGATCCGGGTACCCGTGATGCGGAGCGGACGATCGGCTACATCACGAAGTACATCACCAAATCCGCGCAGGACTGCCACACGACCAGCAGCGACCCGCAGCGCGCGCATCTCGACCGGCTCTGGCAGGAGCTCCGCGTCACCCCGTGCTCGGAGCGGTGCGCGAACTGGCTGCTCTACGGCGTCCAGCCGAAGAAGGCACACGGACGGCTCCGGCCAGGCCACTGCAAGGGACGCGTCCACCAGAAGACCACGCTCGGCATCGGTGGTCGGCGCGTCCTGGTCTCCCGCGACTGGTCCGGCAAGACCCTCGCCGACCACCGCGCCGACGCACACGCCTGGGTCAAGGCCGTGCTCGGCGTCGACACCGACGTGACGCAAAACAGTGCGGTACAGCCGTCCGTGGCCTGGGAGATGGCCCGCAACGACGATCCCGACCTGCCCGCGCTCGAACACCGGCTCCTTCGCGCGATCTCCCAACGCATCCAGCGTCGGGCGCAACTCTCAGTCGCTCGGCAACGCGCGAGCGGCGACCCACCTAGCGATGTCTCGGCAACCGCGAACACCGGATCTGACACAGAGGGAGGCACCCGTGGATGACGAGCTACTGACGGTCGCTGAGCTGGCCCGGGTCCTGAAGGTGGAGGTCCGGTTCGTCCGGCGGCTTGTCGCCGAGCGGCGCATCCCGTTCACCAAGGTCGGCAAGTACGTCCGCTTCTACCGGAGCGACGTCGACGACTTCGTGTCGGCCGGACGCGTCGAACCGGTCACCGTGGCGTGGCACGACGGAAGGGCGGTCGCCTGATGGC
Organism: Paractinoplanes deccanensis; assembly: GCF_016862115.1. Lineage (GTDB taxonomy): Bacteria > Actinomycetota > Actinomycetes > Mycobacteriales > Micromonosporaceae > Actinoplanes > Actinoplanes deccanensis. The sequence continues at coordinate 7,737 of NZ_BOMI01000149.1, read as the reverse complement.
AAAGCGACGCTTCGGCATGGTCCGCAAGCTGCCCTCGGGCCGGTACCAAGCCTCCTTCATCAACCCGGCCGGCGTCCGCCAGAACGCCCCGGACACCTTCAAGACGAAGACGGATGCGAACCGCTGGCTCACCCTCGTCGAAGCGGACATCTCTCGGGGCACCTGGCTTGACGACCGGGCGGCGGCGGAACCGCTCGGCAACTACATGCGGGCCGTGCTCCGGGACAGCGCCAAGATCGGCGTCCGTTGGCGGGAGACCTGCGAGCGGAACATGCGGCTGCACCTTGCCCCGCTGCTCGACATGCCGCTTCGCGCGGTGACGGCGACTCAGGTACGCGAGTGGCATGCGGCGGCTCTACGCGGCAAGGGTGGCCGCACCTCGATCTCGCAGTCTTACCGCTTCCTCCGCATGGTCATGAACGTGGCGGTCCGCGAGAACGTGATCGGCAAGAACCCGTGCCAGATCCCCGGCGCGGGCGTGGTCCAGGCGTCGGAGCGACCTGTAGCGACCCCGGCTCAGGTGGTCGAGCTGGTCGAGGCCATCACGCCTCGGTACCGGACGGCGGTACTGATCGCGGCCTGGTGCGGATTGCGGCGGGGCGAGATAGCCGGCCTTCGCGTCACAGACGTCGACCTGATCGAGCACACGATCACCGTGCGGAAGAACCGGGTCGAGCCGCTTCACGACCGGGGCAAGGCTCACGACAAGGACCCCAAGACTGAGGCCGGTAAACGGACCATCGCCATACCGCCGCACGTGATCCCGATCCTGCGCCTGCATCTGGACGAATTCGCGGGGAAAGAGCGTCTGTTCATCAGCCGTGACGGCTCTCCGCTGCGCGGTAACACGCTCTATCAGGCGTTCGTCCGGGCTCGGAAGAAGGTCGGACTCGACAACCTGTCGTTCCACGACCTGCGACACACCGGTCAGACGCTGGCGGCCCAGACCGGCGCCACGATGGCCGACCTGATGAAGCGGCTGGGGCACTCGTCGATGGCGGCGGCTCGGCGCTACCTGCACGCGGTCGACGGCCGAGACAAGGAAATCGCCAAGGCGCTCTCCGCGCTGGCGGCCCACGGCGACGCCGCACGGCTCCCGCGCACTGTCAGCACGAAAGCTGGGTGACCGGGTGCACGCCGGGCCGATGTTGCACGTTCACTGCACGCGGCCCGGTGTCACCCACCCTGACCTGCCAATATGCGCATGACTGAAAATCGGAAGGTCGGCGGTTCGACCCCGCCCCTGGCCACCAGGCTCTTCGCCGGGCACTGAGCATCGTCCACCTGCGGAAACGCATGGTGGACGTTCTGCTTTCCGGGGTCAATCGCCCACCGACAAAGTCGCGCGAAAGATGGGCGCCGCTGTGCGAGGATCCGGGGCGTGGCGTCATCGGGGGTGAGCGCGGCCGACCGGCTCCGTCGTGCGGCCGAGTCCCGAAAACTCGTGCGGATCAAACGGTCTCCGCGCAACGCCGACCGCGTCAACGGCTTCGTCGTCGCTGTGGGCTCCAAGTGGGCCTTGATCGCAGACACCGGTGACGGCGGCTTCTTCGAGGGCTTGGTCGCCATCCGCGTCAAGGACGTGGTGAAGGTCAAGAATGACTCCTCGTTCGAGGAGCGCTTCGCCCGGACTCGGCCCGAGTGGCCGCCCACCGCCCCAGCGGACCTCGACCTGGACACGACAGCGGGTCTGCTCAGGGGCATGAGCGCGATCTCGCCACTGCTCGCCATCGAGCAGGAAAGACGGTTCCACTCGCGGATGACGTGGATAGGCGTCCTCTACGAGGTCACCCGGCGGTGGCTGTGGCTGCGCGAAGTTCGTCCGGACGCCACATGGCGCAAGCGGCCGCTGGGTTACAAGCTTCGCCGAATCACCAAGGTTTCCGTTTCGGATCGTTACCTCACCGCCCTCGCGGCCATCGCGGGAACCGCACCCACGCACTGACCCCCGAGACGTCCGCGCGGCCCGCTCACCGGCGCGCCGATCTGGTGGCACCATCGCTCAGCCGGCGGTCGTCCGGCGCCGCCGCCACACTCGACGGCCCAGGGCGCCGACACCTGCGCAGGACCAGTACAGCGCGACCGGGCCGAGGATCGTGACCGCCAGCAGAAGAGCCGGCGAGCCGGCGCCGGGGTCGGCGAGGACCAGCAACACGATCAGCGCCGCGGCGACGTCGGGCAGCAGGCCGACCAGGTAGAAGCCGGCTCGGCGCCAACCGGTGCGAACCGGCGGGTCGGGCACCTCGTCCCCGTTCAGAAAGGCTGTGAAGGCACTCCGAGTGAAAGCCCACATGAGCGCGAGGCTCATCGGCAGCGCCACCACAGCGATCAAGGCGGCGAACACCGCCGGCCGGTGCCCGACCTCGCCGAGCACCTCGGGGGCGACCGACCGCGTCACCAGGAAGGTGACGTAGAGCGTGACGAACGCGGCGACGAAGGCGATCACCGGCGAGCTGAGCAGGAGCCAGATGCCGGCGCGCCGCTCCGCCGGCCGATCGATGTCCGCCATGCCGCCCATTGTCGGGCCCACTGTCACGTCGGCGGTCCCGCGCGCGGCCCATCACGGTCAGATGCCGCGCGGCGAAGACCTGGCCCCTCCGCCCTAGATCTTCCGGGCATGGGCGCGGGCCGATCGGCCCACCGGGAATCGGCTGATTCGCATCGTGGGGCGTGGCTACCGTGCGGCGATGCGCTTCCACACCACCGTTGTCCTGGCCGTTGTCCCGATGGTTTTCGCTGCGGGGTGCAGCGGCAACGATGCCACCGAGCCGGCTGCCCAGCAGCAGCCGGCCGCCGCGCCGGCGAGCGCCGTCGCGCCGGCCACGACGGCCGCGAAACCGGCCACCGCCACCGCGATCATCGAGAAGTTGGGAAAGGCACAGCTCGGGCTGACGGGGGTCGTGACGCAGACCGAGGACACCGACCCGAACAACCTGCTCGGCCGGCCGAACGGCTACACCTCGCGCGCTTCCGCCGACCTGCCGGGCGGTGACGCTGCGGGAGAGCGGGGCTCGATCGATCGCGGCCTGGTCGTCGAGGTGTTCGACACGGCCGACCTGGCGCAGCGGCGCAGCGACTACATCCAGGGTCTGCAGAAGGACAATCCGCTCCTCGGCAGCGAATGGCACTACCGGACCGCCGACGGGACCGGCCTCGTGCGCGTGTCCGGGAAGGTCAAGCCGTCGCTGGCCAAGAAGATCCAGGCCGCGGTGTCGTCGTGATCGGCGGTGCCCGCGGCCAGGGGGAGGCCGCGGGCACCGCTGCGAGGGAGGTCTCGAGGTGACGGGCACCAGCCATGCCCGTCCGGGGGTTCCTCTCGGCCTCCTCCGTGATCCCTCTTCCGCGAGGGTTCAGAATCGGCAGGTCACGTCGCCGGTTGAAGGTTTCTCAGGGCCTCTTCGACGCGGTCGACGGCTGCGAAGTCGCCGAGGCGGCGGGTCACGTAGCCGATGGTGAGGCCGCGGGCCGGGTCCGCCCAGCCGGCGGAGCCGCCCGTGCCGCCGTGGCCCCAGGTGCCGTCGGGCTCGATCTGCACGCCGTAGCCCCATGTGACCTCGGAGCCGATGAAGATGTCCGGGCCCGTGTACTGCGGCACTGCCATCCCTCGCTGCGGGACGTAGAAGCGTGCGATGGCGGTCGCCGTCGTGTGCAGGTTGACGGCGGGGATCGTGGCGCGGCGCCACAGGTCGCTGTTGACCACGGTCACGTCGAAGGCGCCCGGTGGGTTGGCGAGCATCTCGGAACGGGCCAGGGTCGTCACCGGCCAGGACGGCGTGGAGTACTCGAGCTCGGCGCACCGCGCGATGTCCGATGGGGACAGTGCGTAGCGCAGATCCGGGCCGATCTGATCCCGTACGAAATCAGCGGGTGTGGCCCCGGAGACGCGGCGCACCACCTCGCCGAGCAGGTGCCCGTACGTCAACGCGTGCTCGCCCGCCATGGCACCGGGCTCCCACACGGGCGACGCCGCGGCCAGGTCGGTACAGAGCAGGTCCCAGTCGGCCCACGCCGACACGTCACGCGGCACCGGAAACGACGGCAGCCCCGCGGTGTGGCAGAGCACCTGCCGCACCGAGACCGGCGCCTGGAACGACGGCCAGTAGGCGGACATCGGCCGGTCCAGGTCGATGCCCAGGCGCAGCACCGCCGCGGCGATCATCGGCTTGCCGGTCGAGTAGACGTTGACCAGGGTGTCCGCCGTCCACGGCACCGTGCGCGCCGCGTCGCGCCAGCCCTCGTGGATCTCGACGACGGGCACGCCGTCGCGCAGGATCGTCAGCGCGGAGCCGCCTCGGGGGTCGACGGCGAACGCCGACGCCACGGCCTCGAAACCTGGTGCGATCAAGCCCTCCATCCGGGGCACGGTAACGCCCCCAGGTGCTTAGGTGGACCCATGGGCGAGATTCAGCAGGTCGACGTGGTCGTGATGGGGCTGGGTGTGGGCGGTGAGGAGGCCGCCGGCAGGCTCGCCGCGGCCGGCCTGAACGTCGTGGGAGTGGAGAACACGCTGGTCGGCGGCGAGTGCCCGTACTGGGGATGCGTGCCGACCAAGATGATGGTGCGGGCCGGCTCGGCGATCGCGGAGGCGCGGCGGATTCCCGGCCTGGCCGGCGCGGCGACCGTCACCTCCGACTGGGAGCCGGTGGCGAAGCGCATCCGCGAGGCGGCGACCGACGACTGGAACGACAAGGTCGCGGTGGACCGGTTCGTGGGCAAGGGCGGTCATTTCGTACGCGGCACCGCGCGCGCCGTCGGTCCGGGTCGCGTGCAGGTCGGCGACGACGTGTACGAGGCCACGCGCGGCGTCGTGATCGCCACCGGCACCGCGGCCGTGGTCCCGCCGATCGACGGGCTCGCCGGCACGCCGTTCTGGACGAACCGGGAGGCCGTCGAGGCCGAGGTGCTGCCCGCGACGTTGCTGGTGCTGGGCGGCGGCGCGATCGGCGTGGAGCTCGCGCAGGTGCTGGCCCGCTTCGGCGTCCAGGTGACGATCATCGAGGGGAGCGGCCGGCTGCTCGCGATGGAGGAGCCGGAGTCGTCCGAGGTGGCCGCGCAGGTGCTGGCCGCCGACGGCGTCACGATCCGCACCGGGGTGCACGCGACGAAGGTCTCGTACGACGAGGGCTTCACCGTCACGCTCGACGACGGCTCGACGCTGACCGGCGAGAAGCTGCTGGTCGCCACCGGCCGTGCCGCCCGGCTGAGCGACCTCGAGGCGCTCGGCATCGACACGTCGACCCGTTTCGTGAAGACCGACGAGTGGATGCGCGCGGGCGACAAGGTCTGGGCGGTCGGCGACGTCACCGGCAACGGCAACTTCACCCACATGGCGATGTACGAGGCCGACATCGCGGTCCGCGACATCCTCGGCCAGGGCGGGCCGGCCGCCGACTACCGGGCGCGGCCGCGGGTCACCTTCATCGACCCCGAGATCGGCGCGGTGGGCCTCACCGAGAAGCAGGCCCGTGACGCCGGCCTGGACGTGCGGGTCGGCCACGTGCCGCTGTCGTCGACGTCGCGCGGCTTCATCCACGGGCCGGGCAACGAGGGCTTCATCAAGCTGATCGCCGCGGACGGTGTGATCGTCGGCGCGACCACGGCGGGCCCGGCGGGCGGCGAGATGATCGGGGCGCTCTCGGTCGCCGTGCACGCGCGGGTGCCGGTGTCCACTCTGCGCAGCACCATCTGGGCCTATCCGACGTTCCACCGCGGGATCGGCTCGGCGCTAGAGGGACTTCTCTAACAGCCGCAGATTCGGTACGCCGTGTGCCCCCGCCAGCCGGAGCACACGGCCCAGCCGGCGGTCGCTCACCACGATCATGTGCCGGTTGCGCGGCAGCCCCGAGGCGGCCCGCACGATCACGGCCGCCGCGTCGTCGTCCAGCGACCGCAGGTGGCCGAGGTTGAGATGCACGTCCGGATCGAGCCGTACGGCTTCCGCCAGCGCGTCGCGCAGCGCCGCCGAGCCGGTGCCGTCGAGCTCGCCGGCGACCCGTACCCCTGGTGGGACGTGCTGCCGGCAGATCCGCAGCGAAGCGTCCTCGTGGTAGACCGTGGCCGTGACGGTACGAGGGTGCGTGCGCGACGCGTACGCCAAAGTCACCGAGTCGAACGCCTCCCGGTCGTATTCGCACATGGCGGTGATGCCGCCGTCGGCGAAAAGCTTGGACACCTCGTTCTCGAAGACGAGCAGCTGCTCGGCGCCGGCCTGCGGGCGGGCGGCCCAGCACATGTCGAGGGTGACCCGCAGGCCGCGCGGCGCCCGCTGCCGCTCGGCCGCCAGGTGGCGCACCATGATCGAGGCGTCCGGTGCGGCGCCCGTGCCCCAGAGCTCGCTCGCCGGCACGATCCGCTCGTCGGCCGGCACGCCCCGACGGCGGAGGTCTTCGCGCAGCTCATCGGGCTTGAGCGCGTCGGTGTAGCAGACGACCGTCTCGTCCCGCTGGATGCCCGCGGTCACAAAGGCGGCGAGCAGATCGAGCCGTTCCTCCGTCTCGCTGAAGGTCAGGCACGCATGATCGCCCGACGTCAGCCGGTCCACCGCCGTCATGAACGGCTGTTACCCGGTTTCACCCGTCTCCTACCGGGAACCGCAATCCCATGCAGATCCTCAACCGGCTCGAAGAGGCCCGCTCCCTCGATCCCGTGACCGAGAAGCTGCAATCGGCCGTGTCCGCCGCGGTCAAGCCGCAGCGGCTTCGCGATCTCCTGCACGGCACGTGGCTGGGGCATCCCCTGCATCCGGTGCTGGTGCAGGTGCCGGTGGGGGCGTTCATCTCGTCGGCCGTGCTGGATCTGCTGCCCGGCACCCGGCGTGCCGCGACGATGCTGATCGCCTTCGGGACGGCGGGCGCGGCGCCGGCGATCGCGGCCGGCTGGACGGACTGGTCCCAGCTGACCAAGGACCAGCAACGGGTGGGCCTGGTGCACGCGACGGCCAACGCCGTCGCGGTCGGCCTCTACGCGGCCTCCCTGGTGGCGCGCCTGCGCGGTCGTTCCGGACGGGCGCTGAGCTTCGCCGGCCTGTCGGTGGCCGGGCTGGGTGCCTACCTCGGCGGTCATTTGTCGTACGCGCAGAGCGCCGGAGTCAATCAGGCGGCGCCGGCGCTGAACCGGGTCCCCGCCGAGTGGACCACCGTCGGGTCGCTCGCCTCGATGCCGGAGGGCAAGCCCTTCGTCCGTACGGTGGGCGACGTCCCGATCCTGTTCTACCGGCTCGGCGACCGGGTGACCGCGATGATCGAGGCCTGTGGGCACGAGACGGGTCCCCTGGGTGAGGGCGACGTCGTGGGTGCGGGCTCGGAGGCGTGCGTCGTCTGCCCGTGGCACGGGAGCGTCTTCCGGCTGACCGACGGTGCGGTCGTGCATGGTCCGGCGGCGAGCAACCAACCGGTGCTGCGGATTCGCGTCGAGGACGGCCTGGTGTCGGTCGCCCAACCCTGACGGTTTTCCCGGCGTTCAGCTGCGCTGGCCTGCGCATATGCGAGACACTGGTACCCGATTTGGCGCTCGGGGAACCACCCTGTAATGTTTTCCGAGCCGGCAGGGAAACGGGCGAGGCAAGCGGAGAGATCCGCGGCGGCCGTCCTGCCAAATCCTTCGAACTGCGGATCGCAGCGATGCTGCGCGCCTCAGCCAGGGGATGTACTAGGGCAGATCGGCTCCAACCGGGAGATACCGGTTGACACGGCCAGGAAGACCTAGTAAAGTTGAGCGAGTGCCCCGGAGCGGTTAGCC
>NZ_BOMI01000148.1 GCF_016862115.1 Paractinoplanes deccanensis | reverse complement strand
CACCTCGGGGTGGCCGAAGAACCAGAACAGGTGCTGCCAGAGCATCGGGCCGCCGGTGTCGACGTCGAAGACGTGGGCACCGAGGACGCGGTCGGCGGCGAGGGCGAAGAGCGCTGCGGCCAGGAACGGGAACACCATGATCACCAGCAGGCTGGTGACGAGGATGTTCCACGTCATGATCGGCATGCGGAACATCGTCATGCCCGGCGCGCGCAGGGTCAGGATCGTGGTGATCAGGTTGACACCACCGAGGATGGTGCCGAGGCCGGAGAGGGCCAGGCCGACCACCCACATGTTGCCGCCGATGCCCGGCGAGTGCAGCGAGTCGCTGAGCGGCGTGTACGCGAACCAGCCGAAGTCGGCAGCGCCACCCGGCGTGAGGAACCCGCTGATCGTGATCGTGCCGCCGAACAGGTAGAGCCAGTAGGCGAACGAGTTGAGCCGCGGGAACGCCACATCGGGCGCGCCGATCTGGATCGGCACCACGAAGTTCGCGAACGCGAAAACGATCGGCGTCGCGAAGAACAGCAGCATGATCGTGCCGTGCATCGTGAACAGCTGGTTGTACTGCTCGGGCGAGAGCAGCTGCATGCCCGGCCGAGCCAGCTCGGTGCGCATCAGCAGTGCCATCAGGCCGCCGAGCATGTAGAACACGAAGGCCGTGATCATGTACATGATCCCGATCTGCTTCGCGTCCGTCGTGCGCAGGATCCGGGCGAATGCCGAACCCTTGACCTGCCGCCGGACCGGGTAGGGCCGGGTCACGATCGGCTTAGGCGCAACGGTCGTCACGAATAGCCTCCGTTGTCTCGTACGTACCGCTCAGTGCGCCCATAGTGAAAGGCGTACCTCGCAGGCAGAATAGTCCCCCACCTGTGCAGGGCGGGCGGGGGGTGACCATTGAGGCCGTTCGGCGATCAGGCCGGCGGGACCAGTGGCTGGTAGTGCTCCGTGAAGATCCGCAGGCCGCGGCGCCGGAGCATCGGGTCGCGCAGGGCGGGTGGCACATCGCGAGTGCGATCACGCTCACGGGTCCGGTCACGCACGGCCTCGCATCGAGGCCGGCGGCGGGTCTCGTACGCCCGGAGGGCCGCCGCCACGTCGCCGGAGGCGGCGCGCAGCTCCTCGCCGAGCACGACAGCGTCCTCGAACGACATGGCCGCACCCTGGGCGAGGGTCGGCGCGGTGGCGTGCGCCGCGTCACCGACGAGCAGCACCGGGCCGCGCGACCAGCTCTCCAGGACGACCTCGTCCGTGCGCGCGACCTGCACCTTTTCGATGGCGTCGAGGATGGCGGGCACCGGCCCGCCGAAGGTGCCGAACAGCTCACGCAGGCGGGCCCGGGGATCCTCCGGGTTGGGCGAGTCGGGCGCGGTCTCGTCGGCGTAGCAATAGATCTTGCGGCCACCCATGGGCATGGCGACGAACGACGACCGCCGGCCGAGCAGCGCGGTCCAGTCGCTCAGCGGCGGACCGCCGGTGACCACGGCCCGGTAGACGATCTGACCGGTGGGGTCGGCCGCACCACCGAGCCCGGCCTTGGCGCGGATCGTCGAGCGGCGGCCGTCGGCGCCGACGACCAGGTCGTACTCCGCGACGCTGCCGTCTCCGAACTCGACCTTGGCCGCGCCGTCGAACATCTCGAGGTCGCGCACCGCTGTGTCGTAGCGCACTTCGCCGCCGACGCCGGTGAGCAGGACCTGCTGAAGGTCGGCGCGGGACAGCGCGCGCGACTCGCCCACACCGGCCCAGAGCCCCGCCACGTCCATCTCGAACAGCTCGCGGCCGCGCGCGTCGAGAAAGACCTGCCGGAAGATGAGGTCGCCGAGCGGCCGGAGCGGCGCGTCGAGGCCGAGCTGGCGCAGCGCACGCGAGGCGTTGCCGGGCAGATAGATGCCGGCGCCGGGCAGCATGGTCGCGGGCAGTTCCTCCACCACGTCCGGCCGGAAGCCGGCGAGTCGCAGGGCGCGCGCGGCGGCGAGCCCGGCGATTCCGGCGCCCACCACGAGGATGCGCAACGTCATCGCAGCACTGCCTCCCACCGGTCGGACACGCGTTGGAGCCAAGACACTACCCCGCGCCACCGATGGGGGAAACCCGCGATCATCGACGTGTCCGAATTGTTCAGAAGGCTCGCCATGTCCCCACCCTCGCATGGGCGTATGACAAATTACATCGGTGTACTTTTGCTCACCGCGGGGAAAAATAGGGTCATGACGGACCGTCTGGCGGAGTACCGGAGCAAGCGGGACGCCCGGCGGACGCCGGAGCCCATCCCCCGCCAGCGCAAACGCGCCGCTGCACCGGCCACACAGGACCGCAACCGCTTCGTCATCCAGCAGCACCACGCCAAGAGCCTGCACTGGGACGTGCGCCTCGAACGCGACGGCGTGCTGGTCTCCTTCGCCGTCCCGCGCGGCCTCCCCAAGGAGCAGGCCCACAACAACCTGGCCAAGCACACCGAGGACCACCCGCTCGAATACCTCACCTTCGCCGGAGAGATCCCGGCCGGCGAGTACGGCGGCGGGCGGATGACCATCTTCGACCAGGGCACGTACGAGGCCGACAAGTGGCGCGACGACGAGATCGGCGTGACGTTCCACGGCGACCGCACCCACGGCCGCTACGTCTTCTTCCAGACCGGCGGCAACGACTGGATGGTCCGCCGCATGGACCCGCCCGAGCCCGGCTGGGAGTCCATGCCGGACGCGGTCGAGCCGATGCTGCCCGTCACCGCGGCCGAGCTGCCCCGCGACGACGCCGACTGGGGATACGAGCTCGCCTGGGGCGGCCGGCGCGCGCAGGCCTACGTGCGCGGCGGACGCGTACGCCTGATGGCCGACGGCGACGTGACGAGCTGGTATCCGGAGATCCGCGGCCTCGGGCCGGCACTGGCACCGGTCGAGGCGGTCCTCGACGGCGAGATCGTGGCCTTCGACGGGCAGCGGCCCTCCCCTGAGCTGCTGGCCCGGCGCAAGGCGCCGAAGGACTCCGCGGCGGCGAGGCGGGCGGCGGAGCGTACGCCGGTGCATTTCCTGGTGTACGACCTGCTGTGGCTCGACGGGCACAGCACCCTCGAGCTCGTGCGCTACGCGGAGCGCCGCGAACTGCTGGAGGGCCTGTCGATCGCGGGCGACCACTGGCAGACGCCGCCGTACTTCCCGGGTGGCGGCGAGTTCGCCCTCGAGACGGCCCGCGCGCAGGGGCTGGCGGGCGTCATCGCCAAGCGGCTGGACTCGCCGTACCTCCCCGGCCGGCGCAGCCGGCTCTGGCTTTCTGTTATCGCGCGCTGAGGCGGCCGTCTCCCTGTCGTGCCGCACACGACGATCCCCCATCACCGCCGCCGGCCCACCAGGGCGCTGACCGCCGTCTGCGCCGCAGTGGCGGTGGTCGCGGTCGCCGTCTCGGTGGCGGCGGTCTCGCTGCGTGGCGACGACGACACCGCATCGCTGGTCGGAGCCGCGGCCTCCGTCACGCCGGCCACGACCGCTTCTTCGGCCCCGGCCTCCGCTTCGATTTCGGCTTCGGTCTCGGCTTCCGTTTCCGCTTCACCCTCCGCTTCGGCCACGCCGTCGACCACACCCTCGGCGACGGCCACCTCGAAGCAGGCGCCCGCGAAGGCCGGCTGGATCCCCGTCGACCAGGCCGCGTGGCGGCAGCAGCTCACGGCGTACGAATCCCGCAAGATCGACCCCGTGCCCGCCGGCGTGGGTGATCTCCCCGAGTTCCGCGCGGATTGCCAGTACAGTCACCGGCTCGCCGACGACCCGATCGTGCAGCCGGGCCTGCCGGGCGCCTCCCACATGCACTCCTTCGTCGGCAACAAGGCCGTCGACGCGGGCACCACCGCCGGCGACCTGATGAAGTTCACGGCCACCACCTGCAAGCCCGTGCAGGACCACTCCGCGTACTGGGTGCCGACGCTCTACGACAACGCCACCGGCAAGCCCGTCGAGACCACCGGCTTCCGGGTCTACTACCGCTCGCTGCGCGCCGACTCGAAAGGCATGATGCCGCTCCCGAACGGCCTGCGCATGGTCGCCGGCGACGCGAAGAAGAAGGTGCCCACCCCACGCGGCGCCCAGGGCCAGTTCTACTGCGCCTTCTACGGCCCCGGCGACCTCGACGGCATCGCCCGCAGCACCAACGGCAACTGGCCCATCTGCGGCGGCGACGCCACCCTGCACTTCATGCTGCAGTTCCCCGACTGCTGGGACGGCAAGCACCTGGACAGCCCCGACCACAAGAGCCACGTCGCCTTCGGCACCGGCGAGGGCTGCCCCGCCGGCCATCCGGTCCGCATCCCCGCCCTCACCTTCGACATCCAGTACGGCGTGAAGGGCACCCCCCAGGGTTACTACCTCTCGTCCGACAGGGACCTCAAGAGCGCCTCTTCGATGCACGGCGACGCCTTCGTGATGTGGGACGAGGACGCCATGAACAAGCGCACCAAGAACTGCATCCTCCAACGCCGAACCTGCGACAACTACGGCTACCTGAACTGACGCGCGCCACCCCCGAGTTGCACCCCCCGGCCAGATTGAGATCGACAGTCGCCGATCTGTGACGTGACCTCGCCGGGGGTGACCGTGGCACGGAGGCCGCCCGGCTCCACCGGCAACGGCGAGGGAGATGCCGGCCGGTCCGCCCCGCGCGGCGGGCCGCCGGCCAGCGTCGTCGGTGGGCTGATGGTCGCGGGTGACCTCGGCGACGACGGCTTCGTGAGGTGGCCGGAGGCGGCCCCGGAGATGGTCCGCAAGGTCGTCGCGCAATGCGAGTCGTTCGGGTGGGCGCCGCTCGGCGCGGCCTGCTGGCTGGCGAACACGGAGGCCAGCGACGAACGGGCCCGGGCGACGCTCTGACGGACCGCGTGTCCGTGACGTGGGGGTGAACGGCGGGTTCCCTTCAGGCGGAGGGCCGGTGAGCCGATCGGGGTTTACCGGCGTCTGAAGCGGAAAGGTCTTCTGGTTAGATGCACCCCGACCACGCCCCGACCGCACCGATGACTGAGATGTCTGCCGAACTCTGGAACTCCGCCGCAAGCGTCCTCGAGACGAACTGGGCCGGCGATCACATGGTCCCCTCCCGACGCCTCTACCCCCACCAGTGGAGCTGGGACACCGCCTTCATCGCGGTCGGTCTGGCCTACGTCAACCCCACCCGGGCCTGGCGCGATCTGCGCAGCCTCTTCGAGGCGCAGTGGCCGGACGGGCGGGTGCCGCACATCGTGTTCGACCCGGCGATGGCCGAGGCCGACTACTTTCCCGGTCCCGCGTTCTGGGGCGTTCCCTCGTACGGCAGCAGGCCCGCCCACGGCAGCACCGGCATCGTGCAGCCGCCGTTGCACGCCGTGGCCGCCTGGGAGGTCTACCGGCGGGCGGCCGCGCACGGTGCCGCGAGCGCGCAGCAGGCGCGGGCCGAGCTGGAGTGGCTCTATCCTCGCCTGGTCGCCCAGCAGGACTATCTGACCGGGCAGCGTGACCTGGGCGGCGGTGGCCTGGCGAGCATCGTGCACCCGTGGGAGTCGGGCCTGGACAACAGCCCGGCCTGGGACGCGGCGCTGGCGAACGTGCCGGCCGACCTGTCGCTGCTCTCCGTCTACCGCCGGCGCGACCTGGCCGTCTCGCACGCCGCGCACCGGCCCACCGACACCGACTACGCGCGCTATGTGGGTCTCGTGATCAGCTACCGGGCCGGCGACTACTCGGACACCGGGCTGCTGGAGCGGCACGCGTTCGCTGTCGAGTGTCCCTCGTTCAACGCGATCCTGGGCGCCGCCGAGCTGGCGCTGGCGCAGATCGCCGGGGTGCTGGGGCTCGGCGGCAAGGCGGACACCCACCGGGAGCGCGCCCAGCACATCACCTCGGCGATCGTGGCGCGGCTGTGGAACCCGGAGACCGGCATGTTCCACGCCCGCGACGTGCGCACCGGCCGGCTGACCGCGGCGCGCTGCGTCAGCGGCCTGGTGCCGCTCATGCTGCCCGACCTGCCCGCCGAGCGGGTGGCGGGCGTGCTCGACGCGATGCGTTCGGAGCGGTTCGGTACGCCGGTGCCGAGCTACGACCGTACGGCGGCCGACTTCGACACCATGCGCTACTGGCGCGGCCCGGTCTGGATCAACGCGAACTGGCTGCTGCGCCGGGGCCTGATGGTGCACGGGCTGCGCGACGAGGCCGAGGACCTGCGCGCCGCGATGGTGCGCCTGGTGCACCGCAACGGCCACTTCGAGTACTTCCACCCGGAGACCGGCGAGGGCCTGGGCGCGCCCAGTTTCAGCTGGACCGCGGCCCTGGCCCTCGACCTGCTCGCCGACCGATCGGTGCCGGCCTACGCGAAGGCGGCCTAGAAGAGCACCACCGACCGCAGCACGCCGCCGGTGTGCATCTTGTCGAAGGCGGCCTCGACGTCGCCGAGTCCGATCTCCTCGGTCACGAAGGCGTCGAGGTCGAGCCGTCCCTGCAGGTAGAGCTCGGTCAGCATGGGGAAGTCGCGGGTCGGCAGGCAGTCGCCGTACCAGCTGGACTTGAGCGCTCCGCCGCGCCCGAAGACCTCCAGCAGCGGCAGCTCGATCCTCATGTCGGGGGTGGGCACGCCGACCAGCACCACCGTGCCGGCCAGGTCGCGGGCGTAGAACGCCGTCTCGTACGTCTCGGGACGCCCGACCGCCTCGATGACGACGTCGGCACCGAAGCCGCCGGTCAGCTCCTTGACCGCGGCGACCACGTCGGTGCCGCGCGCGTTGACGGTGTGGGTGGCGCCGAAGCCCTTGGCCCACTCCAGCTTCCGCTCGTCGGTGTCGATCGCGATGATCGTGGTGGCCCCGGCCAGCGCCGCCCCGGCCACCGCGCCGTCGCCGACGCCGCCGCAGCCGATCACGGCGACCGAGTCGCCGCGGGTGACGCCGCCGGTGTTCACGGCCGCGCCGATGCCGGCCATCACGCCGCAGCCGAGCAGGCCCACCGCGGCCGGCCGCGCCCGCGGGTCCACCTTTGTGCACTGCCCGGCGGCGACCAGTGTCTTTTCGACGAACGCGCCGATGCCCAGCGCCGGGGAGAGCTCGGTGCCGTCCTCCAGGGTCATCTTCTGGGTGGCGTTGTGCGTGGCGAAGCAGTACCACGGCTTGCCCTTGCGGCAGGCCCGGCACTCGCCGCAGACGGCCCGCCAGTTGAGCACCACGAAGTCGCCCGGCGCGACCTCGGTGACGCCGGCGCCGACCGACTCGACCACGCCGGCGGCCTCGTGGCCGAGCAGGAACGGGAAGTCGTCGTTGATGCCGCCCTCGCGGTAGTGCAGGTCGGTGTGGCAGACGCCGCACGCCTGGATCGTGACGACGGCCTCGCCCGGGCCGGGGTCGGGGACGACGATGGTGGTCACTTCGACCGGGGCACCCTTGCCGCGGGCGATGACGCCCTGCACTCGCTGACTCATCGCCCCAGCGTAGGGGCCCGGGGACCGGGCGTCAGCGGTCGGACGGGACCCGCACCTCGACCGGCGCCTCGAGCAGCGCGGCGGCCACCTTGGCGAGCTGGCGCACCTGGGCCTGGGTGAGCCGGTCGAAGACGAGCTGCTGGACCGCCTCGGCATGCCCGGGTGCGGTCGCGACGACCTTGGCGTAGCCCTCGTCGGTGAGCACGGCGATCTGGACCCGGCCGTCGTCGGGGTCGCGCTCGCGGTGGACCCAGCCCTGCCCTTCGAGACGGGCGACGACGTGGGACAGGCGGGAGAGGGAGGCGCTGACGGACTTGGCCAGGCGGCTCATGGCCAGCCGGTGGCCGGGCTGTTCGGACAGGTAGACGAGCACGATGTAGCCCATGTGGGTCAGGCCGGCGTCGCGCTGGAGCTGGGCCTCGAGCGCGGCGGGCACCCGGATGAGCACCTCGACGAAGCGGCGCCACGTCTGCTGCTGCTCGTCGGACAACCACCGTGGCCGAGGCTCTGTCATGCAGGAAGGTTAGTGAAGGTCTGCCCGAAGGTCACGATCCGGGTGGAACACATCGACGCTCGGCTCTGGCTTGGGTACGCTGCGCGGGAACTTTGCTCTCCTCGGCACGGCGCCGGGACCGGCTGGCTGGGGGGCCACGGCCGGTCCCGGTGTCGTGCCTTCCCGCGGCGCACGGCCGCGACGGTCAGCTCTGCGGCGGCTCGTCCTTGCCCTGTTCCTCCAGCCGGTCGGCCTCTTCCTTCGTCTTGTGCACGGCGCCGTCGGCGTGCTCCGGCGGGCCGTAGACGGTGTAGAGGACCAGCGGGTTCGGGCCGGTGTTGAGGAAGTTGTGCTTGTGCCCGGCGGGGACCACGACGAGGTCGCCCTGCGCGACGTTGCGGGTCTGCCCCGACACGATGGCCTTGCCGGTGCCGCTGACGAAGGTGAGGATCTGATCCACCTCGTGGACCTCCTCACCGATCTCGCCGTCCGGCGGGATCGTCATGATCACCAGCTGGGTGTGCTTGCCGGTCCACAGCACGCGGCGGAAGTCCGGGCTCTTCTCGGCGACGGTGGCGATGGTGAAGTGCTCCATGCGCTGACGTATACCCCGCTCAGGGTGTATGCAATCGGCCCTCGACGACCGGCGCCGGGCGGCCGATCAGGTAGCCCTGCACGTAGTCGACGCCGAGCTCGCGGAGCAGCCGCAGGGTGGGCTCGTCCTGCACGAACTCGGCCACGGTGTGGATACCGTACGCCTGGCAGACCTGCACCAGCGCCCGCACCAGCACCTGGTCCTGCGGGTTGCCGACCAGGTCGACCACGTACTCACCGTCGATCTTGACCAGGTCGATGGGGAGGATCCGCAGGTAGCGGAAGGACGCGTAGCCGGAGCCGAAGTCGTCGAGGGCCAGCTCGCAGCCGAGGTTGCGGACCCGGTCGGCGAACCGGCGCGCCTCGCTCAGGTTGCCGATCAGCGCGGTCTCGGTGATCTCGAAGGTGAGCTGCTCGGGCTTCACCCGGTATTGCCCGATCAGCCGCTCCACCTCGTCGGTGAGCCGCGGGTCGCCGACCGAGCGGCCGGACAGGTTGATCTGCAGGCAGGTGGAGGGCTGCTCGGCGGCGAGCTGCATGGCCCGCTCGACCACCCAGAGGTCGATGTCGAAGACCGCGTCGAGCCGCTCCGCGGTGTCGAGCACCTGGATCGGCGACTGCGGGCCGTCCGCCTCGTCGAGCACCCGCAGCAGCAGCTCGTGCCGGGTGACCGTGTTGCTCTGGAGCTCCAGGATCGGCTGGGCGTAGAGCGTGAACCGGTCGGTGTCGAGCGCGGTGGCGACCCGTGTGCGGTAGGAGCCCTGCCGGTCGCGCGCCGGCACGGGGTGGGCGACGAGGGTGAGCGGCCGGTCCGCCTCGCGCGACTGCCGCCACGCGTGCTCGGCGTCGATCAGCAGCTCGTGGCTGCCCGCGTCGCCGTCCGGGGTGAAGCGCACCAGCCCGCCCCACGCCTCGGCGCGCAGCCAGGTGTCGGTCAGCACGAACGTCTGCGAGCGCAGCGCCTGCACCAGCAGCTCGGCTTCGCGGCGGGCCATCGGCCAGGAGGTGCCGGGCAGCAGCAGGCCGATCTCGTTGGGGCCGACCCGGCCGAGCAGGGCGCCCTCCTGCACCACGCCCTCGAGCACGCGGGCGGCCCGGTGCAGCAGGTCGGCGTTGCGCTCGGGACGGCCGGCGCTCTCCGGCTGCACGCGGATGACCAGCACCGCTCCGCCGCCGCGGCGCATCGCCCGGTCGACCTCGTCGGCGAAGCGCGCCCGGGTGAGCAGGCCGGTGGCGGGGTCGGGCTCGATGAGCGAGTCCTGGACGGTCTCGCCGCGGCGGGCCAGGCGATCCATCTCGCGGCGGGCGCGCTCGCGGGCGGAGACGTCGGTGATCGTGCCGCGGATGCCGCGGACCGTCCCGTCGGGACTCTTCACCGGCTCGACGCGGCAGTCCACGTCGAACCAGCCGCCGTCGGCGCGCATGAGGCGCACGGTGGTGCGCACCGTGCTGCGGCTGGTCCACGCCGCCGTGATCGCGCCGAGCGCCTTGGCATGGTCGTCGCGGTGCACGTAGCGGACCAGGACCTTGCGGCTCACCTCGTCCTGCGAGGGCGGGTGCCCGAGCATCTCGCGCAGCGCCGCGGACCACACGATGCGGTCGCCGCTCGCCGTGTACGAGAACCAGGCCGCGCGCTCGGCGGGCTGGTCGTCGGCGGGGCTGCGCTGTTCCGGAAGCCGCGGCGGGACATGCCGGTGCTCGTCCGGTGCCACCATCGCGCGCGCCACCTCCCCGCGTCTCCCCTGCCCCCTGAACTATTACGACCCGTCACGGGGTCGATATAACAGTGGACGTCCGCTCCAATGTTTTGCGCGGCTTGCCAACAAAACCGCGAGCTGCTCTTTCTCGCCCGATCAGAGTAGGGAATTAGCCGATCGGTTGACCACTGCGCTGCGTAATTGTTGCGAAGCAATCCGGTCAGTTCCATGACAGACAGTCACTACCTGTACCGATCGTGGAACCTACCGCGATTCCTACCCGTCTCGGCGGACTGGCATGCACGCTACGCGCTACGAGGGACGCGCCGCGTAACCAGATCCGTAGAGGATGGATATGGTGGCCATCGGACCTACGCGAGTAGAGGCAAAGGGCGAGGCATGGGCATCATTCGGAACATGCAGCGGGTGCACGCCACCCAGGCGGCCGCCGAGCAGCGGGCGAACACCGCCGCGGCGCAGCAGCGCGACCTGATCCGCCGCAATGCCGATCTGGCCATAGCGGCCGCGCAGCAGGCCGCCTCCGACACCGAGCGGCAGCGGGAGCGCCGCCGGCTCTACGTCGACGCGCGCAACGCCGACGCCGCCGCGGCCAACGCCGAGATCCGGGCCCGGCTCAGCGACCTCGACACGCTGCTGCTCTCCACCCTGGACGTCGACGACCACATCGACCTCCAGGTCTTCAAGAAGCCGGTCGTCGTGCCGCCGTTCGACCCCGGCCCGCTCGGCCGGCCGCTGCCGGAGCCCCGGTGGGACAGCTACGTGCCGCCGCAGCCACGCGGCGTCGGCAAGATCCTCGGCGGCGACCGCCTGCGGCAGCAGCAGACGGCCAGCGCCCGGCGCGCCTACGAGGAGGCGCGAGCCCGGTGGGTGGAGGGCGAACAGCGGCGCAAGCGTCAGCTCCAGGCCCGCCGCCGGCAGTACGAGGAGAGCGTGCGCAAGCACGAGGAGCAGATGGCCGCCTACAACGCCGAGGTGGACCGCTTCGCCGCCGCGGTGGCCGCCGCGGACCCGGCTTCCGTGGTCGAGTACTTCGCCATGGTGCTGGGCAACTCGGTCTACCCGGACGACTTCCCGCAGCACTTCCGGCTGGCCTACCTGCCCAAGCAGAAGCACCTGCTGATCGAGTACCACCTGCCGCCGATCGAGGTGGTGCCGATCGTCAAGGAGTACCGCTACGACCGCATCCGCGACGACCTGACGGCGGTGCCCCGCGACGAGGGCGAGATCCGCAGCCGGTACGTGGAGGTGATCGCCCGGGTGACCCTGCGCACGATCCACGAGGTGATCGAGGCGGACCGCGGCGGGCTGGTGCGGCAGGTGTCGTTCAACGGCATCGTGGACAGCATCGACCGGCGTACGGGGCAGTTCGTGCGGCCGTGCCTCGTCTCGCTCAAGACCGCCCGCGACACGTTCGCCGCGATCAAGCTGCGCCGCGTCGACCCGGTCGCCTGCGTGAAGCACCTGGAGGGCGTGCTCTCGCCCAGCCCGGACGAGCTCGCCGGCATCTCCCCCAAGATCGATTTCGACCGGGACGCCGACCGCGACTTCACCGAGGAGTTCAACGTGCTCGCCGAGATCGACGAGCGGCCCAACCTGGTCACCCTCTCCGACCCGGCGTGGGAGCAGCAGCTCGCCGACCTCTTCGGGGTGATGGGCCTGCAGATGGGCACGCCGTCACGCACGGGCGCCGGTGTGCGCTGGGTGGCCACCGACCCCCGGCCGATCTTCGGCGGCCCGGTGGTGGTCTTCGCGACGCGCGGCCCCGCGGCCGGTGGCGCCGCGGTGCACGCCCTGGCCGGCGCGGTGAGCGCGGCGGGCGCGACCAAGGGCATCCTGGTCTCGCTCGGCGGCATCGAGGCCGAGGCGTACGAGGCGCTGGCGGGCCGCCCGCTCGAGCTGATCGACGGCCCGGCCCTGGTGACGCTCCTGTCGAACTACTGCCGCGTCAAGGCCCGCATCGAGCTGACCGAGACGGTCACCGCGTAGACGTCGCCCGCGTTCGCCTCGTGCGGGAGGCCGGCGAGGTGCGCACGCATCTCCCGGCCGGTGACCCAGCGGCCGAGGTCCAGCGCCATGGTCTCGGCGAGCGAGACGTCGTAGCCGGTGAAGCCGAGGACGGCGAGGCGGTCGAGGCAGCGCGCCGCCACGTCGCGGGCGATCGTCGTGAACTCGAACGACAGCGCGGCGACGGGGCGGCTCAGCCCGGCGAGGACGGCGTCCTCGTACCCCTCGACGTCGATCTTGATGAAGGACGGGGCGCCGAACTCGCCGATGAGGGCGTCGAGGGTCACGGTCCGCACGGTGACCTCGGCGTCCCACGTCTCGCGCTCCCATCCGCCGGCGCCGTCGGCGGCCCGCACGAAGCGCTCCGACACCGTCGAGACGGTCGGGTTCGCCGAGTTGACGTGCAGCGCGACGCTGCCCTGCCGGTCGGCGCAGGCGGCCTCGACGATCCGGACGGGCCGGCCCTCGTACAGCCGGCGCAGCGCCCGCACGCACGGCGGTTGCGGCTCGACGGCGACCACCCGGGCGCCGAGCCGCAGGAAGCTCGCGACCCGGTCGCCGACGTGCGCGCCGACGTCGAAGACGAGATCACCCGGGCGGACGAAGCGCCGGTAGAACGCGTCCATCGCGGCGGCCCGGCCGGCGTCGCCGTAGTAGTAGTCGAGCGAGTGGCCGATCATGGCGAGGCTCGGGTCGGCCCGCAGCTCGCCGAGCAGCCGAGCGGTGTCGTCGATCATGGTCCTCCTCCGGCACGTGGGCGTCCGGAATGCCCCGTCCGATCCGATTCATGCGGGGCATATCGGTCCACGCAGCGGGTAGAGCAGGAGGATGGTCTTCCGCCGCCACTGGACACTCGCGCGAGGGCTGCGGATCCACGACACGGCCGCACAGGACGCCGCCGGTGTGCCCGTCGTCTTCGTGCACGGCCTCGCCGTCTCGCATCGCTACCTGATGCCCACGGCGCGGGCGCTCGCCGCCCGGCATCCCGTGGTGGTGCCCGACCTGCCCGGCTTCGGGCTCAGTGACAAACCCTTTCGCGCGTACGACGTCAGCGCGCACGCCGATCTCCTGAGCGACTGGCTCGACGCCCGGGGCGTGGGCGCCGCGTGCCTCGTCGGGCACTCGTTCGGCGCGGAGGTGGCCGCCCGGCTCGCCGTCCGCCGGCCCGGCGCGGTCGCCGGCCTGGTGCTGGCCGGCCCGACCACCGACCCGCGGGCCCGCAGCCGCCGCGGCCTGATCGGGCGCTGGCTGGTGGACACGCTGGTCGAGGCGCCCTGGCAGGCGCCGATCCTGGTGCGCGACGTGGCCGACGCCAAGCCGTGGCGGGTGCTCGCCACCGTGGGCCACTCGGTGCGCAACGAGGTCGAGAAGGACCTGCTGAGGCTGCCGGTGGCGCCGCTCGTGCTCGGCGGCGGCCTCGACACCGTGGCGCCGCTGAGCTGGCGCACCACCGTGGCCGAGATGACCGGCGGCACGTCGGTGACCATCCCGGGCGCGGCACACAACGTGCTGACCACCTCGGGCCGCCGCTCCGCCGCCGCGATCGCCGCCTATCTCGCGTCCCGCTGACGCGCGGGCCGCTCACCAGCGGCGACCCACAGACGGCGGCTCAAAGCGGCAGCTCCAAGGCGTCGGCCCACAAGGCGACAGCTCCATGGCTGCGGCTTACCGGGTGGCGGCTCAGAAGATCGCGCGCACCAGGCCGGCGAGCACGTCGCGGTCCGCGGGGTCGGCGGGCTCGTACTCGGTGATGCCGAAGCCGGCGAGCGGGAACCGCTCGGTGAGCGCCCGCACCGCCTCGGCGAGCCGGCGCGGGGTGACGCCGCCGGGCGCCGGGCTGCCGACCGACGAGAACGTGGACGGGTCGAGCACGTCCAGGTCGATGTGGATGTAGACGGCCCGCGCACCCGCCGCGGCCACCGCCGGGGCGACGTCGGCGACCGGGGCGACAATAATCGAATTGTCGGTAATGTACTCCTGCTCCGCCGGATCGAGCGCCCGGACGCCGGCCAGCACCACCTGGTCCGGCCGCAGCACGCGCCGCGGTTTCAGATCGGCCGGGCCCTCGCCGAGCAGCGCGCGCAGCACCATGCCGTGGAACGCGCCGGACGGCGACGACTCCGGCGTGTTGAGGTCGCCGTGCGCGTCGAACCAGACCACCACGAGCCCGTCGCCGTACCGGTCGAGCGCCGCCTCGATCGGGGCCAGCTCGACACCGCAGTCGCCGCCGGCCGTGACCACGGGCGGGTCGGTGACCGCGGCCCGGACGGCCGCCAGATTGTCCCCGAGCGAGTCGGTCACCGGCACCCGCACCCGCCGGTCGGCCGGGATCAGGCGGGCCAGCTCGGCCGCCCCGTCGGCCAGCCGGGCCGCGGTCGGCGAGCCGGAGCCCTGCCACTGCCCCACCTCGAGGACCGTGCGGCGCGGCGGCGCGACGATGCCCAGCTCGGCGATGCGCTGCCAGAGCGGGCTCATCGCCGCCTCCGGCTCGCGGGCGAAGATGCTGCCCCGGATGCGGACGAAGACACAGTTGCCCACCCTCTCCAGCACCGCCTGGCGGCGCATGTCGCTCTCCCACTGCTCCGGACCGTGGTACGCGTCGCCGTCGCACTCGATCGCCAGCCGTCGGCCGTCCGGCGCGTTGAGCACGAAGTCGATGCGGTACGCCCCGATCCGGAACTGCGGGATCGGCCGGAACCCGCGCGCCAGCAGCCGCTTGAGCACCTCGCGCTCGAAGTCGCTCTCGCAGCGCCCGGCCAGGTCCGCCGCCTCCTCGGCCGGGGTCAGGTGCAGCGCGTACGAGAGCAGCAGCGCCCGCGCGTCGTCGGCGAGCAGCGAGCCCGGCCGCACCGAGTGGAAGATCCAGAGCTGGTCCCGGGCACGGGACGCGGCGACGTTGACCCGGCGGTGATATTCACGCTTGGTGAAAGCCGCGACCCGCGGATCGTTGTCGGAGACCACCATGGACACCAGCACGACGTCGCGCTCGTCGCCCTGGAACGTGTAGGCGTCGCCCACGCGCAGCCGCCGCGCCTGGATCTCGTCCTCGCCGATCTCCTCGCGCAGCAGATGAAGAAGGTACGGCGCCTGCCCGCTCGTGCTCAGCAGCGAGATCACGCCGAGCGTCTTTCCCGCGTACGCCGGATCGCGCACGATGGCCGCCACCTGCGCGACCAGCGCGTGCGCCTCGTCCGCGTTCACGTCGCCGAAGCCGGACAGCTGCTGCCGCACCCCGGCGGGCAGGAAGACCGTGCGAATCGGCGCCAGCGACGGCCGGTCCGCCCGCAACGGCATGATCTTGCCGTCGTAGTAGTGCCGCGACGAGAACTCGATGATCTGCGGCACGCAGCGGAAGTGCTCGGTGAGCAGGATCCGCTCCGGCGACCGCCGCACCGCGTGGTCGTAGAGCGACGACTCCGGGTCGAAGTGCTCGGCCGAGGGCACGTCGCCGAGATGGCCGTGTATCAGGCCGGCGACCGTGCCGACGAAGCCGAGCTGCGGCCCGATCTGCTGGTCGTCGCCGACCACCACGGCCCGCTCGGCCAGCGACAGCACCGGCAGCGCGAAGAGGTCGGCCTGCGACGCCTCGTCGACGATCACCACGTCGAACCGGGCGCCGCCGGCGAACTGCTCGATCGCCCGGTCGACCGACATGACCCAGACCGGCACCGCCTCGACGGCCTGCTCCATGGCCCGCTGCGCGTGCGCCTGCCACGCCGCCGCGGTCCGCCCGGTCCCCTTGCCGATCTTGCGGAGGGCGGTGGTCCAGTCGGCCAGCGCGGCCCGTCGCCGATCGTCCAGCCCGCGCGACACCTCGAGCCAGGCCGACGCCACGACCAGCTCGGCCGTCCGCCGCCGGATCTTCTCGCGGGCGCTCTCGACCCGCTTGGCCAGCACGGCCGGGTCGACGCTGCCGATCACCTCGTCGAACCAGGTCTGCGCCCGCCGCCACTGCCAGGCGTCGAGACACGCCTGCCCGGAGACCGCCGGCACCCGTCCCGCCTCGATCGACGCGGTCCACTCGGGAGCCGCCGGGCGCAGCCGGTCGCGCAGCATGGCGTACCGCTGGGCCTCGGGTCTGATCTCCTCGATCCGGCGTGCCTCGGCCAGCTCCGCGTCCCAGCCGTCCAGCGTGTCCCACGCCTCCGCGAGCCGCCGCCACGGAGCCAGCCGCTCGGCGATCTCGCGGCGCCGCCCGTCGAGCGCGTCCAGCTCGGCGACCGCATCGGCCCCGTCGAGCAGCTCCGCGACCTCGGCGAGATTGCGGGTGTCGAGGTCAAGGTCTCGCTGCGGTACGAGGTGAGCGAGCCGCCCGGCCAACGCGGGCCACTGGTGCACGTCCCAGTCGAGCGACTGCCGCGCCTCGGCCAGCAGCGTGCCCGCCCAGATCTCCGGGTCACCGGCCGGCGCCGGGATCGTCAGCCGGCCGATCCACTCGGCCCAGTGGCCGCCCAGCCGCTGCCGCGCCAGCTCGCGCCGCACCGACGCGGCCGCCACGTCGACGTCCTCGACCGTGCGCAGCGGCTCGCCGTCCACGCGCACCTCGTCGGCGAGCCGGTAGAGGGCGGCCTGGAGCAGCCGGCTCAGCCCCCGGCCGCTCGCGAACCGCTGCCGCACCTCGGCGAGCTGGGCGAGCAGCCGCTTCGGCTCCGCCGCGTACGCGCCCGGGACGGTCACCGGATGGCCGGCCAGCGTGCGGGTCAGCGTGGCCAGCTCGGCCAGCAGCGCCTCGGTGGCGGCCACGTGATCGGCCCAGACCACGCGCCAATGGGGGTCGTTGAGCAGCCGGCCCAGCCGGTCGGTCCAGGCGCCCTCGCGCCGGCGCAGCCACGTCAGCGCGTCGTGCAGGCCGGCCCGCACGGCGGCGACGTCCTCACCCCGTACGGCCTGAAGATCGAGCCCGGCCGACGCCAAGCGCGACACCCGCGCCGAGAGCACGTCCCGCTCGGCCCGGGTCCGCGCCGCCCCGGCGGCGTCCGGCAGATCATCGGTGCGCGGCAGGGGGCGCAGGGCGGCGGCCCGGTCGGCGGGCGAGAGACGTGCGGCGGAGGCCAGCAGCGCCTGGAGCTCGGCGGCGTCCAGGGGCGGCGGACCGTCGACCGGATCGGGGATGCCGCTGCGCGTGGCCGCCCGTTCCCGCAGCCAGGCGCCCACCTCGACGGGAGTCAGCGGAGCCCCGTCGATCGGATACGTGACCGCCTCGTTCTCCGCGATCGCGCGCAGGCCGCCGAGGGCCGCGGCCAGCTCCCGTTCGGCCTCCTCGAGCAGCCCGGTCAGCCGCTCCACCCGCCGGGCCTCCGCGTCACGGTCCAAAGTGGCGGCACGGTCGGCCAGCTCGCGGGCGGCGAGCTGGAGCTGGACGAGCTGATCGGTGGTGCGCCCCAGAACCGCCAGGCAGAGCGCCTGGATCTCCTCGGGAAGGCCGTCGCGCAGCACCCGCAGCGGGTCCTCCTTTTGCGCGACGACCAGCACCCGCTTGCCGTTCGCCATGAGATGGCAGATCAGGTTGCGGATCGTGTGGGTCTTGCCGGTGCCGGGCGGACCCTGCACGGCCACGTTGCGGTGCTGGGCCAGGCGCCGGGCGATCGACTCCTGCGCCTCGTTGGTGGGCAGCGGCATGAGCAGGCGCTCGCCGACCCGGCGCCAGCTCTCCGGCCGGTCGTCGGGCATCCGCAGCTTGCTCGGCTCGTGCGCGACGATCGCGGCGAGCGCGCCGATGCTCGCGGTGTCGCCGGCCAGCAGCCGGTTGCGCAGGCTCTCGAGGAAGCCGCGCAGCAGCCGCTGCTTGGGGCGCGCGAAGAGCACGCCGACGTCGTTGATGTGCGGCAGCGAGGTCTCCGCCCCGGTGATCAGCCGGTCGTAGCCGAGGCGGCCCAGCGCCCGCTCGAAGAGCTCGCGCCGCTCCAGGTCGTTCCAGAGGTCGACCTCGAGCGTGCCGGCCGGGCCGGCCAGGCCCAGGAGCTGGCTCAGGTAGCGCTCGTCGAGGCCGGCGAGGGCATCGGTCTGGAGCCGGGAGGGCCCGGCGGGCGAGACGGTGACGAGGGAGCGGTCGGGCTCGTACTCGATCAGCACGGGCGTGGCGACCAGCGGGTAGCGCACGCGCTCGCCGTTGACCACGGTCTCGAGCAGGCCGTGCCCCCAGACCAGCTCGGTGGTGGCGGCGCTCATGTCGATCTGGTGCATCAGGTCGAAGAGCCGGCGGTGCAGGGTGCGGGCCTTCTCGGCCTCGCCGGTCGCGTAGGCCCAGGGGCGCCAGACCTCGTCGCGCCAGGTTTCGAAGTCCGTTCCGGGCTCTTCGGGGGTGGGTTCCTCGCCGGCTGTCACGTCGCCGCTTTTGTCGGGCGCGGGTTCCTCGCCGGCCGTCACGTCGCCTCGGAGGTGGCGGCGCAGTGCGGCCGGGACGGCGACCGGCGGCGGCAGGGCGGGAAGCCCGACACGCAGCCAGGACGTGCCGTCGCCGGCCGGACCGGTCTGGCAGGCCGGGTGGTCGGGCAGTTCATCGAGGCGGTACGCGTCGGCGGGCACGACCCGGGCGGGCCGATCCATCTGGGCGCGCACGGCGAGCAGATAGTCGGCGACCGCGACGGCCCGGTCCCGGATCGTCGTGGGCGACTCCAGCTGCTCGGACATCCTCCGAAGTCTAGGACGCCCGGTCCCGTCCGCGCCGCACGCCGAACCGCTATGGTGACCGCCCCTGATCTTGGAGCGTGACCACGTGAGCACCACCCCGCCGGACGACCCGGACCCCTCTGCCGTCCCGCCCGGGCAGTTTCCGCCGCCGCCGCGGTATCCCGTGCCGCCCGGCTATCAGCCGCTCACCGGCCCGCCCGAGCCGCCGCCCTACGCTCCGCCACCGCCCGGTTACCAGGGTCCGTGGACCGCCGGCGCCCGCGCGACGTTCCACGCCGGCCCGGCCGACCCGCTGGTCAGCGCCGACTACAACGGCTGGTGGCAGCGCACCGTCGCCCTGCTGACGGCGGCCTGGCGCCCGATGGCCCTGGTGCAGCTCATCGGCGCCGCGCCGCTGCTGGTGCTGGCCGTGATCTTCGGGGTGGGCTTCACGCCGGCCGGCTTCGCCGACTCGTGGGACAGCGACGACGTGGCCACCGCGCTGGCCGTCCTGCTCCCGATCGTGCTGGCCGCCATCCTGCTGTCCCTGCTCGTCCAGCTGGCCACGCTCGACGTCGCGGTGCAGCACGCGACCGGCCGCCCGGTCTCCATCGCCGCCGCGCTCCGGACCGGCCTGCGCCGCCTGCCCGCCCTGGCCGGCTGGGGCCTGCTGGGGGGCCTCGTCGTGCTGGTCGGCTTCCTCCTCTGCGTGCTCCCCGCCTTCTACGTCGGCGCGGCCCTGGCCACCCTCCCGGTGATCGTCCTGGTGGAGCGCGGCGCCGCGATCGGCCGGGCCTTCCGCCTCTTCCACGGCGACTTCGGCTCGTCGATCGCCCGCGTCGCCACCCTGGCCGCCGTGCAGATCGCGCTCGCGGTGATCGAGGGCATCTCCGGCTTCATCACGGCCCTCGACCCGACCGGCATCACGGGCGGCGTGACCTCTGTCGCCTCCGCCCTCGTCAGCGGCGTCGTCGTGGCCCCGTTCCTGCTGACCACGTACGCCGACATGCGGGCTCGCGTGGAGCCTTTCCGCACCGCCGACCTCGCTTAGCCGGCCCTGGGGGCGCGCTCACCCGGCGCGCCCTCGCCTGCCCCGCCTCACCTCTCCTTGCGGCGCTGTCCACGTTGCTTGCGCCGCCTCACCCCTCCTCCCGGCCCTTGAATTGGTGATCGTCCGCGTCCTGTTCCTCCGGGTCGCGGCCCACCGCCGATCGACCACCGTCGACCGGGATCACCGCGCCGTTGATGAAGGCGGCCTGGTCGGAGAGGAGGAACGCCACCGCGTCCGCCACCTCCTCGGGGCGCCCCATCCGGCCGAGCGGCTGGAGCAGGCGGATCTCGTGCTCGAACCCGGCGCGCTCCTCGGCGGGCAGCGACGCGACGTGCGAGTCCGATCGCCGGGTGGCGATCGATCCGAGGGCGAGCGCGTTCACCCGTACAGCAAAACGCCCGTAGTCGACCGCAAGCGCACGCGTCAGTCCCTCGACGGCCGCCTTGGCCGTCGCGTAGGCGAAGGCGCCGCGCACCGGCCGCTGCGCCTGGTGGGACGAGATGTTGACGATGGCACCGCCACCGCCGCCGGCCAGGAAGCTCCGCAGCGCCGCGGCGCACCCCGCGAGAACGGGGTCGACGTTGCGCGCGATCAGGGCACTCATCTCGGCGGCCGGCGTCTCGTGCAGCCAGGCGTCCGCGAAGATCGCGGCGTTGTTCACCCAGCCCCGCAACGGTTCCGCGGCCGACGCCGCGCGGGCGACCACGTCCTCGTCCCGGGAGTCGCCGATGATGGGCACGATCCGGTCGTCGCCGGAGGCCCAGCTCAGCGCCTCGGGGTCGAACTCGACGACCACGACTGTCGCGCCCGTCGCGGCGAGGCGCTCGACGATCGCGCGGCCGATGCCGCGGCCGCCTCCGGTGACCACATAGCTCATGACCCCAGTTATATAGAGAACGCCCCGGTGGTGACCGGGGCGTTCACAGGCTGTCGGGCCGCGTCAGGGGAACTGCATGCGGCGCGGGCGGGGGATCACGGGAGGCGGCAGCGGCAGGTCGTCGAGGTGACTCCAATTGAGCGAGCCGTTGTCGGTCGACTTGATCTCGCCGAGGCAGGCGCGGAGCAGGCCCAGGTTGGGCGCGCCCGCGTAGCCGGCGATGACGACCTCGGGCTTCGGGTCGATCTTCGCGATCGCCGCGCAGATCTTGGCCACCTCGCGCTCGTCGACGGCGTCGAGCGGCAGGGGCGACTCGGCCTGGGACCGCCGCCACGGCGGGCCGAACCGGCGCAGGAGCTCACGGGCGAGGCGGCCGAACGACCGGCCGACCGGCGCGTCGCGCATCGAGTCGCGGGCTGACTGCCCGTAGCACCACGGCACGACCACGTGCCCGTTGAGGACCACGAGCTGATAGACCGACTTCGGGACACTGATGATCTCGGCGCCGGGTAGCGTGCCGAGGAAGAGCACCAGCTCCTCGTAAGGGAGCGGCCATCGCGGATTCGCGAGCACTCGTTCCGTAGTCTGCGTCATGGCGGGGTGCGCGTGAACCTCGCGATCGATCGCGGTGCTCAACGCCTCAGGCACCCGGGTCCACAGCTCGCCGGCAACCTTGTCGCCGAACTGCTCGACCACCCACTCGCTCGGACCGACCAGAACGTCTGGGCGCATTCGTTACCACCACCGTCCGTGTCGCTGGCGTTACTGCTGGCTAGAAGAGTTCCACTTCCGGTGATCGACTGGAAGAGTTCCCTTTACTAGATCCCAAAAACGCCCGTGAATGAAATCGAGAGCGACGATCAAAACGTTGCCACGGCGACGGAGCAGCAGGTCGGAACCTTGCGAAACATGCAACTTGCACGGCGAACCGCACGTGCAAGTTGCATGTCGGCTTCGCTATTCGACCGGTACGGACAGTGAATCACTCAGATATTTCAAGTCCGTGACGGAGAAGCAAACATCCACCTACCGTGACGATCCACAATGCCCTCACCTGCGATACCGCGCGGCCGCGAAGTGAGGGCCCGGAGCACCCCGGATGATTTGTGAACGCTCCCATTTCCGGCCCCGAGATCAACTTGAAGATCACGGTCCGCGAAACTCTCGACGGCCTCCCGAACGCGGCGGAGCGCTAGACGATCCACGACTGCTCCGCTGTCAGATTTCCGTCAGTGCCAGCTTCCCCGGACGGCCCAAAACCTAAGACACTTCACCGTCCACATCGGCCCCGCGGCCGCCGGAACCCGCGCCACCGCCCCGACACAGCCCGCCCCGACACAGCCCGCCCCGACACAGCCCGCCCCGACACAGCCCGCCCCGAACCCGCCGCACACCCCCTGTGGACAACGCGGATTGTGGATAACCCCCGACCACCCCGAAGACCGCGCTACGGTGCCCCGGTGACTGCGCACCAGCCCCTGAGCCCGGCCGCCGAGGCCGCCCGTGTCATCGACGCCGTGCTGCGTGACCTGCGCGAGGGCGACCATCGCGGCGTGGTCGTCGACTCCCCGCCCGGCGCCGGCAAGTCGACTCTTGTGGTGCGCGCGGCCGGCGAGCTGGCCGCGAGCGGCGAGCCCTTGATGATCGTCGCCCAGACCAACGAACAGGTCGACGACCTCATCGCCCGGCTCGGCGCCCGCTCGCCCGAGGTCGCGGTCGGCCGGCTGTCCGCTGTCGACTACGAGCCCACCGACCGGGTTCGCGATCATCCGCGGTGCCGGGTCGGTGCCAAGGTCGCCGAGCTGGGCTCGCCCGCCGTCACCATCGGCACGGCGGCGAAGTGGGCCACCGTCACCGAGGGCTCCTGGCCGTGGGCGATCGTCGACGAGGCGTACCAGATGCGTTCCGACGCCCTGCTCCGCGTCGCTCCCCGCTTCTTGCGCGCCCTGTTCGTGGGCGACCCGGGCCAGCTCGACCCGTTCTCCACCGTCGAGGTCGACCGCTGGACCGGCCTCTCCTGGGACCCGATGCAGAGCGCCGTCGCCGTGCTGCTGCGGCACAACCCCGACCTGCCGGTGCACCGCCTGCCCGTGTCCTGGCGGCTGCCGCACACCGCTGCCCCGGTCGTCGCCGAGGCCTTCTATCCGTTCACCGGCTTCCGGTCGGGCACCGGGCCGGGCGACCGCAGCCTCGCCTTCAGCCGGGGCGCCACCGAGCCGCTCGACGAGGTGCTCGACGTGGCCGCCGAGACCGGCTGGGGCCTGCACGAGCTGCCCGCGCGCTTCACCGTCCGTACCGATGCCGAGGCCGCCTCCGCCTGCGCCGCCCTGGCCGTGCGGGCCCTGGCTCGCCACGCTGTCGCGTCGTCCGAGTCGGGCACCGGCCCGCTGACCGCCGACCGGATCGCCATCGGCGCGGCCCACCGGGATCAGGTCGCGGTGATCCGCTCGTTGCTGCCCGCCGAGGCGGCGGGGGTCACCGTCGACACGGCCAACAGGCTTCAGGGCCGGGAGTACGACCTGACGATCGTGCTGCACCCGCTCTCCGGCCGGCAGGACGCGACCGCGTTCCACCTGGAGTCGGGCCGCCTCTGCGTGCTCACGTCGCGACATCGGCACGCGTGCGTGGTGGTGGCCCGCGAGGGCATCGCCGAGCTGCTCGACGCCCATCCGTCGACCGAGCCGGTGCACCTCAACGTTCCCGTGAAGTTCCCCGACGGCTGGGAGGCAAATCAGGCGATCCTCGCACATTTGCATCGAGCGGTGTCGCTTAGCCGACAATAGCCGCTACTTTAAGTGAATGGCGGTCTTCACTACGGCGGGGTCCATGCAGGACGGCGTCTACCGGCCGATCCTGCGCCCGCGCCGCGGCGAGCTGGCGGCGCTCACCCACCTGGCGGCCGAGGACGCCGCCCGGGTCACGCCGATCCTGGAGGTCGACGAGATCTCCGCGGTCGCGTCGTTGCTGCGCAGATTGCCGCCGCGCACCGGGGCCATCGCAGTCGACTTCAGCGCTGTTCCCGAGAGAGCCGCTCCCGAGCCGCCCGCGACCCCGTCGCTCGACCTCGCCGAGGAGCTGGCCGGCCTGGGCGTGGCCATGTTGCCGGTCCTGCGGGCGCACGAGAGCCGCCGCCGGCTGGTGGCGCACGGCCTGGCCGCGCGCATGCACCTGGGACGCGCCGTGCTCCGTCTCCAGCCCCATGTCGACGCCGCCAACCCGGCCCAGGCGAACGAGGTCACCGGCCGCATGCTGAGCGGCGCGGGCCTTCAGGCCGAGGAGGTCGACCTGCTCATCGACCTCGCCGAGACCGCCTGCGTGTCGCACGCCGACCGGTTCGAGGAGCAGTGCCGCCGGGTGCTGCGGTGGGCGCGCTCGATGCCGTGGCGCTCGGTCAGCGTGGCGTCCGGCGCCATGCCGCCCAATCTGGACGATCTGCCCACCGATCGCCCGGTCACCGTCGGCCGTCTCGACGCCCGCGTCTGGCAGCGGCTGGCCGAGCCGGGCGTGGGCTACGCCGACTACGGCGTCACGTCCCCCGTCCGGCGCCTCGGCGTGCAGCGACACCGCCAGCTGCCCACCCTGCGCTACACCGACGAGGACAACTGGTGGATCTATCGCTGGTCCCGCCGGGGCGGCCGCAGCGACGACCGATGCCACGACCTGTGCCGCACCCTCGTCACCTCGGCACACTGGCCACCCACCGGCGCCCGCTTCTCCTGGGGCGACGCCGAGCTCGCCCGCCGAGCCCGCACGGCCCGGGGTGGCGGCAGCCCGGCCAGCTGGATGTCCTGGAGCACTTCCCACCACATCGCCCACGTCCTGCAGACACTTGTGTTGCGCTGACTTGGAAGTACGGGGTTCCGCAAGCTCCCGTGAGACCGAGCCACGCCGGCGTCGTGGTCACCCTCCCTGCCGCGGCCGCCGGGCTGTCCTGCAACGAAAGCCCCGACGACCGCCCGCCCGCCGCACGCCTCCGCCACCTGCGGCGCCGATTTTTGTCGTACGCTTGTTCTAATGTTGCTGACAGCCGCGTTGGCCTACGCCCGGCACGGGATACCCGTCCTGCCGGTGCACACGGCTGGCCCCGACGGCTGTTCCTGCGACAGAGGAGAGCGATGCGAGCATCCCGGCAAGCACCCTCGCCTGCGCCACGGCCTCACCGAGGCGACCACCGACCCACGCCTGATCGAGACGTGGTGGCGCCGATGGCCCTCGGCCAACGTCGGCCTGCGCACCGGAGTCGTGATGGATGTCGCCGACGTCGACTCCGAGGAGGGCTGGCACGGCTTGTGTCACGTGCTCGGCGGCTCCTTGCCCGAGGGTCCCGCGGTGCGCACCGGCAGTGGCGGCTGGCACTTCTGGTTCTCGCCGACCGGTTTCGGCAACCGGGTCCGCCTGCTCCCCGGCCTCGACTGGCGCGGCAGCGGCGGCTACGTCGTGGCCCCGCCTTCCCGCCACGCGACCGGCGCCGACTACCGCTGGGTGCACCGCCCCACCGACGACCTGCCCAGCGGCCCGCCGGCCCTGCGCGAGCTCATCGAGGGCCCGCATCCTCCTTGGCACGGCAACCCCGACGCCCGCACAGTCCCCTTCCATCGCCCGATCGCCCACCCCGAGCGCTACGCCCAGGCAGTGCTGACCGCCGAGACCGACCGCGTGGCCCGCGCCCCCAAGGGCACCCGCAACGACACTCTCAACCGTGCCGCCTTCGCCCTGGGCCGCCTGGCCGCAGCCGCCTTGCTGGATCCCCGAGAGGCAGCCCAGTCCCTGGAGGCGGCCGCCCAGTTCGCCGGCCTGGGCCGCGCCGAGACCCGCCGCACCATCCGCTCGGGCATGTCCGCCGGCCGCCGAGCCCCCTTCACCCCCGACCCCACCCACCGAGCGGCCTGACCCCTCCACCGGCTCCGCGCCCGGGAGCGTCCGGGACCGCTTTCGTCCGGTCGCCGATCGTCGTCGACCGTTCACCGCCCGCATCCGGCTGCCGCTTGGCGTGATCGGCTCTTCACCCCAAAGATGGGGGCATGACCGACATGACTACAGCCGGGGGTTTGGCATGACGGATCGACGCGCGCTCAAGCCGTACGACGTGGAGATCTCCGTACCGGTGGGGCGCGACCAGGTCTGGGAGGCAGTCACCCAGCCGGAGGTGCTCCATCAGTGGTTCGGGTGGGACTACGACGGGCTCGAGGCGGAGATCCGCCAGATCTTCGTCGACGAGGCGACGCTCTGGGCGCCGGAGCGCATGGGATGGGCCGACGGCTCCACTTTGGAGGTCGACGGCGACGACGACCAGGCACGCATCCGCGTGGCGCGCGAGGGTTCCGGCGCGGACGGCCCGGACGTCTACGACGCGATCGAGGAGGGATGGCGCGCGTTCCTGATCCAGCTGTCGTTCCTGCTCCGCGAACGCCCCAAGGGCCGGCGGCGCACGGTCTACCTGACCGGCGAGACCACAGGCAAGCAGGCCTTGTCGCTGGCCACCGGCGAGTGGCACCGGTTCGGCCCGCGCGTCGCCTGGACCGTCGACCCCGACGGCCACCTGGTCGTGGTCGCCGGCCGGGTGCCCCTGGACAGCCCGTCCGCGGCCCGCTTCGAGGTGACCGTCTCCACCTTCGGCCTGGACGACGCAGCCTTCGAAACCGTCCGCGAAACCTGGGCGAAGCACTGGGCCCCCGTGGCCGCCGACGCCAACCTCACCACGGCCGACACCCCCGCCCCGACCCCCTGACACCAGCCACCCACACAAGCGCGACGCCGCCCCCAGCCCGGACGAGGGGTGGCCGGCAATTGAGCGGCCGCCCCAACCGCCAGCCACCCCGCCCATCGCACCTTCGCCCGGCCGCACAATCGCAGCCGGCCTCACCCTTCGCCGCCTTCCGCCCCGCCCAACATCACCGCCCACCCGTCCCCGCCTTCCGCCCCGCCGCCTATTCGCTACCGGCCTCACCGTTCGCCCCTTCCGCCCCGCCCAAACAATCACCCCGCCACCACCCATCGCCCCGTCCCCACCCCAATCGCCGATCGCCATGGCCCGTCGCCCCCTGGCCGCTCCAAGTACCGTCAGCGGCCCCGCCCACCATCCCCTTCTGCCTGCCCCACAACCGTCGGTAGCCACTTGTCCCGCTCGACCACGCGGACCGGGTCGGCAGCCAACCTGCCCACCACCCAACCGCCCGGATCGCCAGGCACGCCATACGGCGGACAGCGGCCCGGCGCCCAACGGACAGCGGCCCGGCGGACGGCGAACGGCGGCCGGCAGGCGGCGGCCGGCAGCAGGCAGGGGGCAACCCGACGGCCAGCGGCTCGGCAGGCGGCAACTCGGCAGGCGGTGGCCGGCAGCAGGCAGGCGGCAACCCGACGGCCCACGGCTCGGCAGGCGGCAACTCGGCATGCGGTGGCTCGGCAGGCGGTGGCTCGGGACGCGGCGACCCACCCGCGCGTGGCGGGATGGGGATTGTCGCGGGATGCGGGAGGAGGGTCGCGAAGGTCGTTGACTGCCCGCACGCCCCGGTAGCCTGACAGGTCCGACCTGCTGGTGAGCGGCGGTCCTGCCCAGGAGCGAGTGTGCTGCGCGAAGACGTGACCGAGGGCGCGGGAAGCGGGGTGATCACTGATCCCGCGCGCCTGCGTGCGGTGGCGCGGCTGGGGCTCGGGTCGGGGGCCGATCCGGCGTTCGACCGCATTGCCGGGATTGTCGAGCGGCTGATCGACGCGCCTGTGGCTCTTGTCACGGTGCTGGGTGCGGATCGGCAGCATCTGCCGGGGCAGGTGGGTCTGCCGGCGCCGTTCGGGGAAGCGCGCGAGATGGGGCTGGCCCATTCGCTCAGCCGGCATGTGGTCGAGGCCGGCGAGGTGCTGGTCGTCCCGGACGTACGGGATGATCCGCGCATGCGGGACAATCTGTCCATTCGCGACCTGGGTGCTGTGGCGTTCGCGGGGGTGCCGCTCACCGACTCGGACGGGCTGGTGCTCGGCACGCTCGCGGTGATGGACCGGGAGCGGCGCCGGTGGACCGAGAGCGAGATCGCGCTTCTCATCGAGTTGGGCGAGGTCTGCTCCTCCGAGCTGCGGCTGCGCATCGCGCGGGAGATCGCGGACGAGGCGCGGCGGCATGCCGAGTCGGCGCACGACCAGCTCATCCTGCTCGGCGAGCTGACCGAGGCGCTCGCGGCGACCATGGACATCGACGCCGCGCTGAACGCGCTCGGCCAGCTCGTCGCGGGCCGGCTCGCCGACTGGTGCTTCATCACGCTCGCCGAGCCGTCCGGCGCGATCCGGCACATGTCCGCGGCGCACCACGATCCGGCGTACGCCG
This sequence comes from Paractinoplanes deccanensis, assembly GCF_016862115.1. Lineage (GTDB taxonomy): Bacteria > Actinomycetota > Actinomycetes > Mycobacteriales > Micromonosporaceae > Actinoplanes > Actinoplanes deccanensis. The sequence goes on along the minus strand of NZ_BOMI01000148.1, from coordinate 97,118 downwards.
AAAAGGCCCAGCAGCTCACCGAGCTCGCCCGCAAGGCCGACCTGAAGCCCCTGATCGTGGCGGTGCAGCGCACCGGCCGCCCGATCCGGCGTGAGATCACCGGCGCCGGGCTGCTGCACAGGCACGCGCCGACGCTGGCCGAGACCGCCGCCTCGATGGGCTGCTCGCACCTGCTCGTCGCGCCGATCACCGCGCCGGTGACCAAGGGCGTGCTCGGCGTCGTGGTCCTCGCCAACAACGGCACACCGTTCACCGACGCCGAGGAGCACACCGCCGCCGAGGTGGGCCGCCGCGCCGGCATGGCCGTGGACAACAGCCGGCTCTACGGCCACCAACGGCACGTCGCCGAGGTCCTGCAACAGAGCATGCTGCCCGATCTGCCCAAGGTGGACGGTGTCGACCTGCACGGCCGCTACCTGCCGGCCGAGGCGGGCGCGGAGGTCGGCGGCGACTGGTACGACGCGTTCGCCCAGCCCGACGGCAGCCTCATGCTCGCGGTCGGCGACGTCTCCGGCCACGACATCGAGGCCGCCGCCACCATGGGCCAGGTCCGCAACCTCGTGCGCGGCGACGCGTACGGCCGCACCGACGCCCCCGGCCCCCTGCTCGGCCAGCTCGACCGGGCGTTGCGCGGCCTCAACGTGCCCGCCGCCGCGACCGCCGTCCTCGCCCGCCTGCGCCGCGACGGCGACGACTACCTGGTCTCCTTCGCCAACGCCGGCCATCCCCCGCCGCTGCTGCTGCTCCCCGACGGCGAGGTGGAGATCTGGTGGGAGTCGCCCGAGCCTTTGCTGGGCCTCCTCCCCCGCGAACAGCGCACCACCCACCGCCGCCGCGTCCCCGCCGGCTCCACGCTGGTCCTCTACACCGACGGCCTGGTCGAAGATCCCGCCCACCTGATCGACGAGGGCATCGCCCGCCTCTGCACGGTCCTTCGCGGCGGCGCCGGCCGCCCCGCCGAAGACCTCTGCACCAGCCTGATCAACGCGGCCCCACGCCGGAACGACGACATCGCTCTGCTTCTGGCCAGGCTTCTTTAGAGGTACGGGGTGGCAAAGGCCCCCGCTCGCCGAGCCCGGCACCGTCGTGGTCCCTCCCCCTGCCGCGGCCGCCGGGCTGTCCTGCAACGAAGGCTTGACAGCCATCACCATGCACCGTGACCGGACGCAGGCTCGCGGCGGAGCGGGTCAAACGAGGCGGGTCAGCCGGAGCCGAACACGTGGGCGGATCAGGCGGAGCGGGCCAGGCGGCCGGATCAGGCGAGCCGACCGCGCCGCCGGGTCAGGCGGGGCGCATGTCTTCGAGGGCCCGTTCCAGGTTGCGGCACACGCGCTCGAAGTCGACCTTGTCCGTTGTCGCGTAGAGCAGGACCGGCTGGTCCCGATGATCGGCGCGCAACATGTAGACCGGGCTGGCCAGGCGCAGCACGAACACGCCGGCGATCACGGCGACGAGGGCGGCCGGCAGGCTCCACAACGGGCCCATGAGCCAGGCCACGGCGGCGCCGGCCGCGGCCACGACGGCGGTGGCGGCGAGCAGCAGGAGGGCGAATCGGGGGCCACGCCTGCGGACGCGCATGATGTTGCGGAGGTCGTTCAGGTCGTACGCCGAACCGTCGGGCGAATGGGTCACGAAGTGACTGCCGGTCACTATCCCCGCGGGCCCACGATAGTAGACCGTCATGTGTTCGCCGAGCCCAACACCGTTGTGGAGCACACGGCGTCACCCTATAGACGCCATTCCATGATCGACAGCGTCTGACCCGGGCGTGTTACGCGGACGTTACGGGCGGGCCGCCGTGGGTCCAGGGCGTCTCGGCCGGATCCGGGAAGGCCGCGCCGGGACGGTACGCCTCGCTCAAGGTCGTCAGCAGGATGCGCTCGCCCACGGCCGGCACGCTGCCCGGCTCGGCGACCAGCTTGCGGCCCATGCCGCCGGACAGCTCCAGCAGCACGTCGCAGCCGTCCGCGGTCGGCGTCACCGAGATGACCTTGGCCTTCTGGGACGGGCGCGCCGGCGACGTGAGGCTCGCGCCGGCCTCCACCCGTACCGGCTCGGTCGTGGCCACCATGATGCGCGGGCGCAGGACGGGACGCTTGCCGCTGTCGTCGACGCGATCCGGGTTGGCCAGCGTCACGACGCCGCCGAACGCGGCCCCGGTCAGCCTGTACTCCGCCATGACCAGCGGGTCGTCGAAGGCGCGCTGCACCGCGTACCGGGCGGCCGCGTTCTCGAGCCGCTGCAGGCGGGACGCCGCGGCCACCGCCCCGTCGCGGCGCGGCTGCGGGGCGCCGTCCTCGGCCAGATGCTCGACGAAGGCCGAGTACGTGTCCCGGTCGCTGTCCCAGCGCGTGGCCACCCGGGCGCCGGCCGGCAACGACCGGAGCAGGTCGAGCGAGTGCCACATCCGCTCCCAGGTCGGCGTGAGCAGGTCGCGGATCACCTCCGGCAGGTCCGGGGAGGACGCGGTGATCAGCGGCGCCAGCACCTTGTTGTCGAACTCGGGATCGGTGGCGGGCCCGGCGACCGGGCCGCGCTCCGCCTCGCGGGCCGCCGCGGCGCCCGCCGTGATCCACGCGTACAGCGAGCCGAACTGCGCGTCCTCGGCCGCGCTCTGCCCGGTCGCCCAGTGCATGCCGAGCGCCTGCACCGCGTTGGCCAGCAGCGCCGACCCGGGCATCTCGGCCGCCGACGCCAGGAACGTCAGCCACTGCCCCAGCAGCGGGACCACCGGGGGCACCGGGTGGTCGCCGTCCGTACGGCGGAATCGGGTGGACCGGCCGAGCAGGCGCAGGAAGTCGGCCCCGCCCGGGTTGGGCACCCATACCTGCGGCGCGTCGACGTAGCGGTGGCGCACGTCGCGTCCCCGGTCGACGGGCACCGCCTCGGTCTCGGTCGCGAACGACTCCAGGTAGGGCAGCAGCTCCTCGGCGAGCGCGGCGGTGAAGGCGAACCGCTCGTCCCGGTTGCGCGGCTGCGACACGACGAGCAGCCGCGGCGCGGACACCGAGGTGCCGATCATCGCGGCGAGCGGCGCGTTCGCCTCGCCGGCCATGGCGAGCGGGATGAGGACCATCGGCTCGTCGTGGACGTGCAGGTGGCGCACGGTGGCGATGGGTTGCGCCCGGCCGGCCGCGAAGGCCTGCGCCCGGGCGAGGGCGACGAGCGTGCTCACCGGGACAGGGCCTCGTTGCGCAGCCGGGCCGCGGCGGCGAGCAGGGCGGCCGCCTCGGTCTGCTCCGGTGTGGGCAGCACGGTGCCGGCCGCGAGACCGAGCGCCTCGTCGACCGTCGCCACCCCGCCGAGCGCGTCGCGGACCGGGCGGCCCAGCGCGGCGGTCGACCCGGTCGCCTCGTGCCGGCAGTAGACCGACAGCTCGCAGGCCGACAAGCACTCCGGCGCATAGCGCGCGTCGACGGCCGCCAGCGATGCGAGCAGCGCCGGCACCGGCTGGGCCACGTCGAAGGTCACGCCCGGGGGCAGGGCGTCGATCAGGGACGACACCGACGCGAGCCGCGAGAGCTGCCGTCTCAGGGTGGAGAGCTGCTTGCGTACGTCGAGAACGACCGCCACCGGCTGGAGCGAGAAGTTCTCGGGGCAGACGAGCACCACCTCGTGGCTCACCCGGTCGTCGCCGAGCAGCCGGCGCAGCGCGAGCACGTAGACCGCCGCCTGCACGGCCGCCGACGAGACCGCCGCGCTGTCCGCCTGCCCGTCGACGATCGCGAAGGACTTGATCTCGACAACCTGGAGCATGTCGCCGCGCTGGGCGGCGATCAGGTCGGGCTCCAGATAGACGGTCTGCCCCGCCACCGACAGCGTGAGCAGCGGATGGTCGAGCAACCCGATGTCTCCGGCCGCCAGTGCCTCCCGAGTCCGCGCGTGCCGAGCATCCAGCGTGTCGTCGCTGTCTTCCCCCAGATCCTCGTAACTGCCGCCAAAAACGAATGAATCAGACACGGGCGTCGAGCCGGCCTCGGCGAGGACCGAGCGCAGCAGGGCGCAGTCGTCCGCCTTGAGCATGGCCTCGAAGGCGTTGCCGCGGGCCAGGGCGAACCGGGACTGCCCGAAGCTGCCCGGGAACCCGATCGTCTCGGCGAGCTTCGGCTTGTCGACCCCCGCGGCGTCGAGCACGGCCCGCCGCGTGCAGCCCGGGTTGCCGGTCAGCGCGGCGATCGTGCGCGCGTTGTGCCGTTTGCGCGGGGCCGGGCCCCGCAGTTGATCCACTCGACTCACTCGCGTCCTCGCTGGTGGGGCAACGCCGCAACTCCGTACAGCTGCTGGTCTCGAGAAAGGGTCTCGGCGCGGGCCACCGCCGCCAGGCGCAGCGGCTCCTCGGCCTCGACGGCCGCGCTCACCGACGAGAGCGCCGCCCGCGCCGCGTCCGCCAGGTCGGCATCCGCGTGCGGTACGCCCCGAGCGAGCTCGCGCAGCAGCCGGTGCTCCGCGGGACCGAGCGAGGGGCGCATCCCGATGAACTCCACCACCCGGATGACCATGGCCAGCGCCGAGGCCCGCCGCCCGGCCGGGGTCACGACCCGGCGCTCCAGCGGCCAGTCCGCCAGCGCGATCAGCCCGGGCACCGGGGCGAGCTGGGTGTCGAGCGCGGCGCACAGCCCCGCCGCCCGCTCGCGCACGACGGCCGCGAGCGCTGGCATCGACAGGTCGCCGTCGAAGAGCGCCGCGTGCACGTCGACCACGAGCCGGGCGGGTGCGGGCGCGCCGAGCAGCAGCAGCGCGCGCCGCGCCTGCTCACCGGTGCTCGGAAGGGTGATCGGGATCCGCATACTCGTCTCTTCGGGGTTCGGGCCGAGCGAAGACCGAGCGTAGATCTTCGTACAAAGCAACGGCAATGCACGGACGGATCCGCACGTTTCACCCCCGATAGCGATTAACATCCACATATCGGACGATCAAGCTGGTCCGCGCTACGTTCGGACTATGCCTAAGGCCATCTGGAACGACGAAGTTATCGCCGAGAGCGACGACACCGTGGTTGTCGAGGGACATCATTACTTCCCGCGCGCATCCCTGCGCGAGGACGTGCTGGCGCCCTCCGACACCCACACCGTCTGCCCCTGGAAGGGCAAGGCGTCCTATTACACGCTGACCGCCGACGGGCACACCACCCCCGACGCTGTCTGGTTCTACCCGGAACCCAAGCCCGATGCCAAGGCCGTACGCGACCGTGTCGCCTTCTGGAAGGACGTCCGCGTCGAGGCGTAGCCACCCCCGGGGGCCCGCTCACGCGATGCGCGGGTGGGCCTCCTCGATCGTGGACACCTCGAGATAGTCCAGCATGTCCCGCTGCTCCGCCGGGTCGAGCGCGCCGAACGCCTCGTAGGCGACCGTGCGCGAGTGCTCGGTCTCGGCCGCGAGCAGCGCGATGATCCCCGACCAGGCCAGCGAGACCCGGTCGAACAGCCGCGCGCGCCGCAGCGAGGTCAGCCGGCTGAGCATCGCGACCTTGGTGGCCGCGTCGTCGTCGAGCGGGACCCGGTCGCAGAGCTCGAACAGCGCCTTGCCGCGATAGGGGTGCTCCGCCTCGACCATGCGCGCGAGCTCGGCGTTCGACATGTTCTCGACCGGCGGGGCCGGGCCACGCCGGGGCAGCGAGGGGGGAACGTCACCGGGCACGGCTGTCCCGCCCGCTCTCGAAGCCGTTGCCGGGCGCTTGGTGCGGCAGCGACGGCGTGTTCTGGAACGTGGGAAAGGGCGGCGCCGCGGGCATCACCGGCGCCGGCGGCTCGTCCAGGTCGTCGGAGAAGTGCTGGGTGTAGCTGTCCACCAGCGCCTTACCGTCCTCGGTGCCTGCGCCGACGGTCTCGTCGACAGCGGCGGTGACCCGCTCGGCGAGCTCGGCCTGCGCCCGGCGCATGGTCCGCAGGATCTCGGCGGAGAGCGCGGCGCCGCTGAGCCGGCGCACCTGGTCGTCGAGCCGCAGCCCGGTCACCACACCGGGACCGGCGACCGTCACCGTGACGACGCCGTCGTCGTCCGTCGCGGTCGCGGTGAGCGTGGCGAGCCGCTCCGCGAGGTTTCCACTCGGCACAGTTTGTCCTCCGTTGCCGACATTCGTGCTGTTGGCGTTCTATGAGATCACGATGACGCAACGTCGTGCCGCACACCCCTACCCCGCCCGCCGGGCCATCACTCGACCTGGCGACCACCGTAACCCGCACGCAACACATCGACCGCCGCTGGTAGCACCGTCGGGTTACGTGACTCTTCTCAACTGCCCCGGTGCCCCGCCGATGGGACGGCCATGGTTCGTTCCGGCAAGGCCATGGACAGGGTGCGCCGCGGTGTCGACGACGCCCTGATCTTCGCGTCGCTCCTCGCGCTCGCGTGGCCGTTCCTCTTCGAGTGGCTCACCGAGCAGGACGCGAGCGCGATGGGCTGGATCCTCCCCCTCGCCGGGGTGGTCCTGATCGGCGCGGCGGTGGCCCGCCTCGCCGACACGTGGCCGCTGGTGCAGTACGCGCCGGTCGGCGCCGCCGTGGTGACCGCCGGCGTGCAGCACGGCGAGCTCGGCGGCGCCGATCCCGGGCTGACCTGGATGATCATCATCGTGGCCGGGATCATCCTGGTCCGGCAGTTCCTCGGCTCACACACGAACGAGGGCCTGATGCGCGACCTCACCCGGCAGCGCGCCATCCTGGCCCGGCAGGCGTTCCGCGACCCGCTGACCCAGCTCGGCAACCGGGCCATGTTCATGGACCACGCCACGGATGCGCTGGCCGACGCCGACCAGACGATGACCGCGGTGATCCTGTTCGACCTGGACGGGTTCAAGGGCGTCAACGACACGTACGGCCACGCGGCCGGCGACGAGCTGCTCAAGGTGACCGCCGAGCGGCTGAACGCGAACGTGCGCGCCAACGACACCGTCTCGCGCCTCGGCGGCGACGAGTTCGTGGTGCTGCTCCCCCGCCTGGTCGACGACGCGATCGCCGACACCGTGGCCGGCCGGATCCTGCGCGACCTGGAACAGCCCCTGGCCATCGGCGAGGTCGTGCTGACCATCCGGGCCAGCGCCGGCATCGCGATCACCCGGGGCGGCGAGCACGACGTGGACACCCTGCTGCGCGAGGCCGACGAGGCCCTCTACCAGGCGAAGGAGGACGGCAAGGGCGTCGTGCGCCGGTTCGATCCGGGCCGCTTCGCCGAGATGGAGCGGCGCCGCCGCGACGAGGCCGACCTGCGCCGCGCGTTCCTGGAGGGCCAGTTCGAGGTCTTCTACCAGCCGATCGTCGACCTGGCCGGCGAGCACACCGTCGGCGTCGAGGCGCTGGTCCGATGGCAGCACCCGACCCGCGGGCTGCTCCCGCCGGCCGCCTTCCTCGACCTGGCCGAGGCGATGGGCATGATGCCCAAGCTGGGCCTCTGGATCCTGCGCGAGGCCTGCCTGCGCGCGGTCGAGTGGCAGCGCGCGAACCCCGGCTTCGAGCTCAACGTCAACCTCTCCGCCTCGCAGCTGGCCAGCCCGGAGCTGACCGGCGAGGTCCGTGCGGTGCTCGAGGAGACCGGCATGCCGCCGGAGCTGCTGGTGCTGGAGCTCACCGAGTCGGTCGCGCTGACCGACCTCGAGGAGTCCGCCCGCATCCTGGGGTCGCTCAAGACCCTGGGGGTACGGATCGCGCTGGACGACTTCGGCACCGGCTTCTCGTCGCTGAGCCACCTGGGCGCCCTGCCGGTGGACGTCGTGAAGATCGACAAGTCGTTCGTGCAGGCCATGCATGACAGCTCGGTCGGCGGATCGGTGGCCGAGGCGGTCCTCCAGATCGCCCGCACCTTCAACCTGGCGCCGGTCGCCGAGGGCGTGGAGGACGGCGAGCAGGCCGACCGCCTGCGCGAGCTGGAGTGCGTGCACGCGCAGGGCTACCACTTCGCCAGGCCGATGCCGGCCGACGAGCTGACCGGGCTGCTCACCCGGCAGGCGGGCGCGCTCAGGCCTTGACCGGGTCCGCGGCCAGCCCGATGCCCGCAGCGATCGGCCGGAGCCTCTTGCCGGCGAAGAGCATGAGGCTCAGCAGGCTGGCCAGCACGGCGAGCGCCCCGGCGCCGTACCAGGCCCAGGTGTACGCCCCGAGCTGGTCGCGGACGAGGCCGGCGGCGGTGGCGGCGGCCGCGGCGCCGATCTGGTGCGAGGCGAAGACCCAGCCGAAGACCACGGCCCCGCGGTCGCCGAAGTACTCCCGGCACAGCGTCACGGTCGGCGGGACGGTCGCCACCCAGTCGAGCCCGTAGAACAGGATGAACACCACCATGCTCGGATGCGCTGTCGCCGCGAAGAGCGACGGCAGCACCAGCAGCGACATCCCGCGCAGGAAGTAGTAGGCGCCGAGCAGGATCCGGCTGTCCACCCGGTCGGTCAGCCAGCCGGACAGGATCGTGCCGACGATGTCGAAGAGCCCGACCAGCGCGAGCAGGCTCGCCGCCGTGGTCTCGGCCATGCCGTGGTCGTGCGCGGCCGGGATGAAGTGGGTGCCGACCAGCCCGTTCGTGGTGGCGCCGCAGATCGCGAAGCCGCCGGCGAGCAGCCAGAACGGCCTGGTCCGGGCGGCGTCGCGCAGCGAGCGCAGCGCGATCCGGGCCGCGCCCGTGTGCGCGATGGGCTTCGGCTCCTCGTAGGCGCCGCCCAGCGGCCCGAGGCCCAGCTCGGCCGGGTGGTCGCGCAGGCGCCACCAGACCAGCGGCACGACCAGCAGCGCGGCCCCGCTCACGGTGAGCGCGGCGACCCGCCAGCCGTGGCTCTCGGTGAGCGAGGCCAGCACCGGCAGGAAGACCAGGTTGCCGGCCGCGCCACCGGCGGTCAGGATGCCGGTGACCAGGCCGCGGTGCTTGACGAACCAGCGGCCGGTGATGGTGGCGACGAAGCCGAGCGCCATCGATCCGGTGCCCAGCCCGACGAGCACGCCCCAGAGCAGGATCAGCTGCCAGCTCGTCCGCATCAGGACCGTGAGGCCCGAACCGGCGGCGACCAGCACGAGCGCTGCCATGATCACGCGCCGGATGCCGAAGCGCTCCATCAGCGCTGCGGCGAACGGCGCGGTGAGGCCGTAGAGCAACAGGTTGACCGAGACCGCCGCGGAGATCGTGCCGAGCGACCAGCCGAACTCGTCGTGCAGCGGCCGGAGCATCACGGACGGGGTGGCACGGAACCCGGCGGCGCCGACGAGAGCGACGAAAGCGACAACGGCGACGAACCAGGCCGGATGAATGCGGGTCTTGAACACGTCTCCCAGTTTGCGAATCTTCGCCGGGCCGGACGAGTGGCCGAGAGGCCATCATGCGCAAGAATCGGGCCATGCATGATGGACGCCATCTCGTAGCGGTCGTGGTTCTCGACGGAGTCGTCCCCTTCGATCTCGGCACAGCCGTCCAGGTGTTCCGCGCCGCGCGCGACGCCGACATGCGACGGCTCTACAAGACCGTGGTCTGCGGCCCGGGGCCGGTCCGCAGCTCCGTCGGCTTCACGGTGACACCTGATTACGATTTGTCCGCTATGTCGACGGCCGACACGATCGTCGTGCCCGGCGTCGACGCCGGGACCACTGTCACGGAGGGCACACTTCGGGAAGATGTCCGAGATGCGCTGCTGGCGGCGGCCCGGCGCGGCGCCCGCATCGTGTCCATCTGCACCGGCGCCTCGGTGCTGGCGGCGGCGGGACTGCTCGACGGCCGCCCTGCGGCGACGCACTGGGCCTGGGGCGAGACGATCGGCGCGCTCTACCCCCGGGTGCGCTGGAACCTCGACGTCCTGTTCGTCGACGACGGCGACATCCTCACCTCGGCCGGCGTCGGCGCCGGCGTCGACCTCTGCCTGCACATCGTCCGCGGCGACCACGGCACCGAGGTGGCCAACCGCGCGGCCCGCCGCTGCGTGCTCCCGCCCTGGCGCGAGGGCGGCCAGGCACAGTACATCGAGCGCCCGGTCCCGCAGGCCGCCGGCAGCGGCACCGCGCCGACCCGAGCCTGGACGCTCGACCGGCTCGCCGAGCCGGTGACGCTGGAGGAGATGGCCGCGCACGCGAGCATGAGCGTGCGCACCTTCACCCGGCGCTTCCGCGAGGAGACCGGCACCAGCCCGCGGCAGTGGCTGCTGCGGCAGCGCGTCGCCCACGCTCAGCTGCTGCTCGAGTCGACCGATCTGGGAGTCGAGTCGGTGGCCCGCCGCTCCGGTCTCGGCAGCGCCACCGCCCTGCGGCAGCACTTCCAGGCCACGATCGGCGTCGCGCCGACGGCGTATCGGCGAACCTTCCGGCAACCCGCGCCAACCGCGTCCTAACCGGGCGCGGCTCAGCTGGGTCCGCGCACGTCCGATGGGCAGAGGCAAGCACCGACAAGCCCGATGCAAAGGACGTCATGGACCAGACCTTCCGCCCGCTGCTGGACGCGCTCAAGCAGATCGGGATCGATCCGCGCGCCGTCGACGCGGCCGCCGAGGAGGCCCAGCGCAGCGGCCGGTCGGTCCGCGCCGTCCTGATCAACGACAACGTCGTCACCGAGGAGCAGCTCACCGAGGCCGCCGCCCAGGCGTTCGGCATCAACACGGTCGACCTGGTCAGCTTCACCCCCGAGCCGGCCGCCCTCAAGCGCATCCCGCTGCCGGTCGTGCTGCGCCACCGCGTGCTGGGCCTGTCGATGTCCGGCGGCGAGCTGGTCGTCGGCGTCACCGACCCCGGCGACGTGGTCGCGCTCGACGACGTCCGCGCCGCGACCGGCATGACCGTGCGCCCGGTCGTGGTCGCCCGCAGCGAGGTCCGCCGGATCATCGAGCGGCTCCAGCGCGAGGCCAGCGACCTCGGCGAGCTGGCCGACGAGGAGGAGGACCCGTCCGCGATGGCCGCGCAGGCCACCAGCGCGGACGACGCCCCGATCGTGCGGTACGTCAACAGCCTGATCGAGCAGGCCGTCATGAACCGCGCCTCCGACCTGCACCTCGAGCCGACCGAGGACGACATGCGGGTGCGCTACCGCATCGACGGGGTGCTGCACGAGGTCGACGTGGTGCCGCGCGGCGTGATGGCGGCGCTCACCTCCCGCATCAAGATCATGTCGGGCGTCGACATCACCGAGAAGCGCGTGCCGCAGAACGGCCGCATCACCGTGCTGATCCGCGACCGCACGGTCGACCTGCGGACCGCGACGCTGCCCACGGTCTGGGGCGAGAAGATCGTCCTGCGGGTGCTCGACACCGGCGGCATCGACCTCGACATGAACAAGCTGGGCTTCACCCGGCACAACCTCGACCGCTTCGCCGCGTCGTTCTCCAAGCCGCACGGCATGGTCCTGGTCACCGGCCCGACCGGGTCCGGCAAATCGACGACGCTGTACGCCACGCTGGGCCGGATCAGCAAGCCCGAGGTCAACGTGATCACGGTCGAGGACCCGGTCGAGTACCGCCTGCGCGGGGTCAACCAGGTGCAGGTCAACGCGAAGGCCGGCCTGACCTTCGCGGCCGTGCTGCCGGCGATCCTGCGGTCCGACCCCGACGTGGTGCTGATCGGCGAGATCCGGGACGCGGCCACGGCGCAGATCGCCGTCGAGGCGTCGCTCACCGGTCACCTGGTGCTGTCGACCCTGCACACCAACGACGCGCCGGGCGCGGTGACCCGTCTGACCGAGATGGGCATCGAGCCCTTCCTGGTCGGCTCGTCGCTCGACTGTGTGCTGGCCCAGCGGCTCGCGCGCCGGCTCTGCGACTGGTGCAAGGAGGCGTACAAGCCGACCGAGGCGGAGCTCGTCGGCGCGCGCTGGCCGTTCGAGGACCTGGCCGTGCCGGAGGTGCTCTACACGCCGAAGGGCTGCCGCAACTGCGCGAACACGGGCTATCGCGGCCGGATCGCCGTACACGAGGTCATGCCCATCTCGCCGGAGATCGAGTCGCTGACGATCCGGCGGGCCTCGGCCAACGAGATCCGCGAGGTCGCGCTCTACCAGGGGATGTACGAGCTGCGCGCGGACGGGCTGGCCAAGGCGGCCGGTGGGCTGACCTCCGTACGGGAGGTCTCCCGAGTGGCGGTTTAGCTTAGCCGTTTTTTGAGCGGTTCACCCGAATAGCCCTAAACAGCCCCTCAACCGGCCGGGCGAAGTGCCGAATACAGATGGCGCCACCCAACGAAAAGGATGCCGCAGCAGATGTACACGACCCAGCAGGTGCCGCAGCAGGCGGCGCCCCTCGAGCCGGCCGCTCCCGCGCCGGGCGATCTGGCCGTGCTCAACCAGATGCTCGTCACCCTGGTCGAGTCGCGGGGCTCCGACCTGCACCTGACCGTCGGCACGCCGCCGATGATCCGGGTCAACGGGTCGCTGCGGCCGCTTCAGGGCTACGGCAACCTCAACTCCGCCGACACCGCGCTGCTCGCCCGCGCCTCCATCACGGGCGAGCAGTGGCAGCAGTTCCAGGAGAAGCAGGAGCTCGACTTCGCACACAGCATCGCCGGCGTCTCCCGCTTCCGCGGCAACCTCTACGTGCAGCGCAACTCGTGCGGCGCGGTCTTCCGGGCCATCCCGCACGAGATCAAGCCGCTGGACGAGCTCGGCATGCCCGAGTCGGTGGCCCGCTTCGCCCACCTGCCGCGCGGCCTCGTGCTGGTGACCGGCCCGACCGGCTCCGGCAAGACCACCACCCTCGCCTCGATCCTCGACCTGGCCAACCGCACCCGGTCGGCGCACATCATCACCATCGAGGACCCGATCGAGTTCCTCCACCCGCACAAGCGCAGCGTGGTCAACCAGCGCGAGGTCGGCTCGGACACCGAGGACTTCGCCAGCGCGCTCAAGCACGCCCTGCGGCAGGACCCGGACATCATCCTCGTCGGCGAGCTGCGCGACCTGGAGACGACGGCCACCGCGCTGACCGCGGCCGAGACCGGTCACCTCGTGCTCGCGACCCTGCACACGCAGAGCGCCACGCAGACCATCGACCGCGTCATCGACATCTTCCCCCCGCACCAGCAGCTGCAGATCCGCGCGCAGCTGGCCGCCTCGCTCCAGGGCGTCGTCACCCAGGCGCTGGCGCCGCGCGCCGACAACAAGGGCCGCGTGGTGGTCGCCGAGATCCTGACCGCGACCCCGGCGATCCGCAGCCTCATCCGGGAGGGCAAGTCGCACCAGATCCCCTCGTTCATGCAGGCCGGCGCCGGCGACGGCATGCTCGCCTTCGACCAGCACCTGGCCGAGAAGGTGCGCGAGCAGACCGTGACCATGGCGACCGCCCTGGAGCTCTGCCACTCCCAGGAAGAGCTCAAGCGGCTCGTGGGACGGATGTGATCACATGCCGGCCACCAAGGTCTTCCGGTACAGCAGCATCGACGCCGCCGGCCACCGCGGCCGGGGCACCGTCGAGGCGCCCAACGAGGCCGCCGCCCAGCACGTGCTCCGCCAGCGCGGCGAGACGCCGCTCGAGCTGAGCGAGGCGGGCAAGGGCCTCGACCGGGAGATCAAGATTCCGGGGCTGGGCAGCCGGGTCAAGCTCAAGGACCTGGCCATCTTCGCCCGCCAGTTCGCCACGATGACCGCCTCGGGCATGTCGCTGCTGCGGTCGCTGGCGATCCTCGAGGAGCAGACCTCGTCGCCGCCGCTGAAGCGGGCGATCGCCGAGCTGCGTACCGAGGTCTCCGCGGGCGCCTCGCTCTCGGCGTCGATGGCCAAGCACGACCGGGTCTTCCCGCGCCTGATGATCGCGATGATCCGGGCCGGCGAGACGGGCGGCATGATCGACCGCGCGCTGGAGCAGATCGCGGACAGCCTGGAGAAGGACTCCGCGCTCCGCGGCAAGATCAAGAGCGCGATGACCTATCCGGCCATCGTGCTCGCGTTCACGTTCGTCATGATCGCCGCGGTGCTCATCTTCATCGTGCCGATCTTCGAGAAGATGTTCGCCAGCCTCGGCGGCGAACTGCCCGCGATCACCCAGTTCCTGGTCACCGCCAGCCACAACATGGGCTGGATCGGGCCGCTGGTGCTCGCCGCCGGCTTCGGCGGGGCGATCGCGTACAAGCGCCAGATGCGCGCCAGCGAGGAGTTCCGCCTGCGGGTCGACCGGATCAAGGTGCGCCTGCCGGTCTTCGGGCCGCTGTTCCGCAAGCTCGCGATGAGCCGCTTCTCGCGCAACCTGGGCCTGCTGCTCAACGTCGGCGTGCCGGTGATGCAGGCGCTGACCGTGGTCGGCGAGACCACCGGCAACGAGGTCATCAACCACGCCATGAAGGACGTGCAGAACGCCGTCCGGGACGGCAACACCATGTCGTCGGCGCTGCGCAACCATCCGATCTTTCCAGCCATGGTCACGCAGATGATCGAAGTCGGCGAAGAAAGCGGTCAAATCAGTCAGATGCTCGACAAGGTTGCCGATTTCTATGACAGAGAGGTCGACAGCGCCGCCGAGAGCCTGACCGCCTCGATCGAACCGATCATGGTCCTCGTGATGGGTGCCGTGGTCGGCGGAATGGTGGTCTGTCTCTACCTCCCCATGTTCACGATCTACCAGAACATCCAGACGAACTAACGGGCCCCCGCCCTCGCTCCCCACCCCACATCGCCATGGAGGCACCCCCAATGCAGGACGTCATCAACCGGCTCCGCACCAAGAAGGCCGACGAGGGCTTCACGCTCATCGAGCTGCTGGTCGTCGTGGTCATCATCGGCATCCTGGTCGCGATCGCCGTGCCGGTCTACCTGAACTACCGCAAGGGCGCGGCGGACAAGTCGGCGCAGTCCGACGTGCGGGGTGCGGTGAGCACGATCGAGCAGTACTACACCGACAACAACAACTCGTACCCGAGCATCACGACGATCGTGAACAAGTCGGCGAGCTTCCAGCTCTCGGACGGCTCCACGACCGCCCAGAGCACCGCGCCGGCCGGCTGGGTCACGCTGTCGGACGGCTCCCTCCTGACCTACGTCCCGGGGGCCGCGTCCACCACCGGCGGCAGCCAGATCGCGACCTACAAGGTCTGCGCCACGAACTCCAACGGCAGCGGCAAGGTCTACGCCTACGACAGCGCCGTCGGCGGCTCGGTCAAGGTCCTGGCGAGCAAGAACATGACGACCTGCGCCTGACGCGGCGACCGATCCACCGGCTCTGAGAGAGGAGGGCGACTGCGATGCTGCTGATCGTGGTGGCCCTCCTCGGCCTGGCCGTCGGCTCGTTCCTCAACGTGGTCATCTACCGGGTGCCGCGCGACGAGTCGCTGATCCACCCCCGCTCGCACTGCCCGGCCTGCGGCAGCGAGGTCCGCAACCGGCACAACATCCCCGTGCTGGGCTGGCTGATGCTGCGCGGCCGGTGCGCCGACTGCGAGGCCCCGATCAGCCCCCGCTATCCGCTGGTCGAGACGGTCACCGCCGCCCTGTTCGTCGCGGTGGCCGCCAAGTTCGGCCTCACCTGGGAGCTGCCGGCCTACCTCTACCTCGCGGCGATCGCCGTGGCGCTCGCCGTGATCGACCTCGACGTCATGCGCCTCCCCGACAAGATCGTCCTGCCCTCGTACGCGGTGGCGCTGGTCCTGATCGCGCCGGCCGTGATCGCGCACCACAGCTGGCAGCAAGCGGGCCGCGGCCTGATCGCCGCGGCGGTGCTCTACGTCCTCTACTGGATCCTCGCGGCGCTGCCGAGCGGCATGGGCGGCGGCGACGTGAAGCTCGCCCCGCTGCTCGGCTTCTACCTCGGCTGGCTCGGCTGGAGCTCGGTGGTGATCGGGGCGTTCGCCGCGTTCCTGCTCGGCGGCCTGGTCGGCGCCGCGCTCATGGGCCTGCGCCGGGCGCACCGCAAGTCCCGCATCCCCTTCGGGCCCTACATGCTCGCCGGCGCCTTCCTCGCGGTCTTCGCGGGCGCGCCGATCGCCGACTGGTACTCGTCGCTCCTCGTACCCACCGTCTGACCTCGTACCCCACCGTCTGAAAGGACTGCGATGGCTGGCGCACCGCCGATCGGGCTGGACATCGGCTCGTCGTCCATCCGGGCCGTCGAGGTCCGCCGCGGCAAGGACGACTACACGCTGACCAACTTCGGCCAGGTGCCGCTGCCGCCCGGCGCCGTGGCCGGCGGCGTGGTGCAGGACCCGCTGATGGTCACCGCGGCGATCAAGCAGCTCTGGGCGGCCTGCAAGTTCGGCTCCAAGAACGTCAGCATCGGCGTGACCAGTCCCCAGCTGGTGGTCCGCGAGCTGAGCCTGCAGAACCTGCCGCCCAAGGAGATGAAGCTGGCGCTGCCCTTCCAGGTCAAGGACGCACTGCCGCTGGCCGTCGAGCGCTCGCTGCTCGACTTCTATCCGCTGGAGGCGCCGGGCGACAACGCGACCGTGCGCGGCCTGCTCATCGCCATGCCCAAGGACGCGGTGATGACCTCGGTGGCCGCCGTCGAGAAGGCCGGCCTGCACGTCAAGGCGGTCGACCTGGCCTCGTTCGCGATGCTGCGCGCCGCCTCCCGGCTGGACACCCAGGTCGAGGCGATCGTGGACGTGGGCTACGACGTGACCAGCGTGATCGTGCACGCCGACGGCGAGCCGCTGATCGTGCGGACCGTGCCGCGCGGCGGCCAGGAGATCACCGACGCCATGGCCACCCGGCTCGGCGTCCCGCCCGGCGAGGCCGAGATGCTCAAGTGCCGCTTCGGCCTGCACGGCGACGGCCGGCCGGAGACCGTCGAGGCGGCGATCGAGGCGGTCCGCCCGCTCGTCAGCGAGCTGCGCAGCTCGTTCACCTATCTGGCCTCGGGCGAGCGCCAGAAGCAGGTCACCAGGCTCGCGCTCTGCGGCGGCAGCGCGCTCATGCCGGGACTCGCGGAGCACCTTCAGGAGCAGCTGCGGATCACCGTGATGTACGCGGACAGCGCCAGCCGCCTGCGCGACACGCGAAAGGGCCGCGAGCGCGGCTTCGACAGTTTCGTGCCGTCGGCCGCCGTGTCGATCGGCCTGACCCTGGGAGCGGCAGCCTGATGGCGACGACGACGACGACCCTGATGCCGATCGACCCCGCCGTGACGCCCGAGCGGGCCGCGCGGGTCCTGCCGATCCGCGCGAACCTGCTGCCCGGCGAGCTCAAGGCCGGCCGCAACGCGCGCCGGACGCGCTTCCTGCTGATCGGCGCCGTGATCATCGTGATCGGCGTCCTGGTGGCGTGGTACCTGCACGCCCGCCAGCAGCTGGACGCCGCGCAGTCGAATCTGGACACCGCGAACGAGATGGTCACTCAGGCGAAGAAGAACAAGAGCAAGTACTCCGCGGTGACCGACCTCATGAACGACCAGACGCGCGTGCAGGGCGAGCTGAAGTCGCTGCTCGCCGACGACACGCCCTGGTCGACGGACCTCGGCTACATCCGCACCGACGCCACGGCGGCGGGGGTCACGATCTCCGAGGTCGTCGGCACCCTCACCGATGCGTCCCTCACCTCGTCCGGCGCCGCCGTCGCCTCCATCTCGGTCAACGGCAGCGGGCCGGACAAGAAGAAGATCGCCTCCTTCGTCGAGAAGCTCGCCGACCGCGAGCAGCTCACGCTCCCGTACGTGACCACGGTGACGTACGACGAGACCGGCAAGGAGTACGAGTTCGCGCTCACCGTCGGCCTCACCACCAAGGCCCTCTGCGGCCGCTTCACCACCACCTGCGGGACGGGAGACTGATGGACGCCCGGCGCTCGAACCAGATCTGGCTGGCCGGCGGGGCCGCGGCCATCGTCCTGCTCGTCCTCGCCTCCTGGCTGCTGCTGATCTCGCCGAAGCTCTCCGAGGCCGACTCGGTGCAGGCGGAGGCCGAGGACGTCAACATCCAGCTGCTGCGCCTCAACAAGGAGGTGTCCACGCTGGCCGCGCAGGACAAGAAGAAGAGCACCTACCAGGCCGCGGTGGACGATCTCGCCGACAACCTGCCGGAGAGCTACGGCGAACCGGACTTCCTGCGCATGCTTCAGACCACCGGAACGGCGACGAACGTGGCGGTCAGTGGCTTCACCGCGGGCAACGCGCAAGCCTCGACGACCGTGACCACGGCCTTCGAGATGCCGATCGCGCTCACCGCGAAGGGCACCCAGGCCAACATCGACAGGTTCCTGGTGCGCCTCCAGGACGTCCAGGACCGTGCCGTGCTGCTGAAGTCGGTCAGCCTCTCTACCGACGCGAAGACCAAGACGGTCAGCGCGAACATCAGCCTGACCGCTTTCTGCACCACCACGGAGATCCACGACAGTGGCGACGAACCGACCGGCAGCGACACCTGCAAGACCGGTAACTGATCTTCACGGCGGGTACAACGGGTGAACTCGGTGGGTAGGCGTCCCGGGCGATTGTCACCCTGAGTACCCTGCCCGTATGTCATACGCGGTCCCGCCGACCCGCACCGCCGCGGTCGTCCGCCAGCTGCGCAACGAGATCGTCACGGGCGAGCTGTCACCGGGCACCCTGATTAAGGACGCGGAGCTGGCCGCGCGCCTCGGCGTGAGCATCACGCCCGTGCGCGAGGCCATCGCCCAGCTCTCCGTCGAGGGCCTGATCGACATAGCGCCCAACCGCACCCGCCACGTCACCCGCGTCACCCAGAAGAACGCGCTCGAGCTGATCGACGTGATGAGCGTGCTCGCCTGCGCGGGCTTCGAGTGGGGCGTCGACAACCTCACCATCACCCACATCGACCTGATGCGCCGGCGGCAGCACGAGTTCGTCGAGGCGCTGCGCGCCGGCAACGTGCTCGCCGCGGGCGCCGCCGGCTCCGACTTCAGCAGCATCGTGATCCTCGCCAGCGGCAACCGCGAGCTGCAATCCATGGTGGACCTCGTGGTGGCGCGCACGATGCGCATCCTCGCGATGACCGCCGAGAGTGACCTCTGGAGCACCTGGATCGAGGGTCACGAGGCGATCCTCGAGCTCCTCGAGGCCGGCGACCGCAAGGGCGCGCTCAACCGCTACCGGCAGATCTACGTCGACTACCGCGCCCGCGTCGAACGCGAGCTGTTCGACTAGCGCTCGATGAGCTCGGCGGCGTCGGTCGTGCGTACCGCGAACCGGGTGATGCCCCATCGCCGCTCGATCTCGCTGAGCTTGGCGGCGATCTCGCCCGTGGTGCCGATCAGGACGAAGGGCGCGGCGATCAGGTCGCGCTCCGTCTCGCCGGTCTCCTTGGCATACGCGGCATAGCCCGCACCCGCGTCGTCGGTGATCTCGAAGCGCTGCACGAGCGCCTCCTTCGGCTTGTCGCCG
Source organism: Paractinoplanes deccanensis (assembly GCF_016862115.1). GTDB lineage: Bacteria > Actinomycetota > Actinomycetes > Mycobacteriales > Micromonosporaceae > Actinoplanes > Actinoplanes deccanensis. The sequence continues at coordinate 77,917 of NZ_BOMI01000148.1, read as the reverse complement.
CAGAGCTCCACCTGCGCGTCGATCTCGGCGACGCTCCACCGGGTCTCGTGCATGTGGCCGTCGGGCAGCGTACGGCCGAGCCCGGACAGGCCGATCAGGTCGGCGTGCGCGGCGGCCCAGCGCAGCAGCCGGGTGTTGCCGCCACCGAACAGCAGCGGCACCTTGTCCTGCACCGGGCGCGGCTTCTCCAGGCCGCCGGCGAGCAGCCGCGCGGTCTCCTCGGCGACGGCGATGCAGCGGTCGACGCGGCCCTTGATGTCCGGGCGGGTCCTGCCGACCGCCTCCCACTCGGACGGGGTGTGCCCGGCGCCGATGCCCAGGATCGCCCGGCCGCCGGAGACCACGTCGAGGGTCGCCACGTCCGAGGCGAGCAGGATCGGCTCCCGCACGCCCGCGTTCGAGACGTACGACCCCAGCCGCAACCGGGACGTCACCGCGGCGGCCGCGGCCAGCGCGACGAACGGTGACGCGGCGGCGCCCGGATGGTCGGCGACGTAGAGCGCGTCGAAGCCGAGATCCTCGGCCGTGCGCGCCAGGCCGATCCAGTCGGCGGCGGTCGTGGGCTGCGCCTGCAGCGAGAAGGTCACCATCCGCCGATCCTCGCCGCCGCCCTCGGCCGGCGGACAGCCCTTTTCGCGATCGGCGAATGCGCTACCGGTCTGCAACCGGAATCTCCCTGGAGGTCACCCCGGCGCGGCCGATGGGGCGGGTGTCCGAGAGAAAGGCCGGTCCGATGGCACAGCACCAGCACCTCATCCTCATCGCCGAGGACGACCGCGACATCCGCGACCTGCTCACGGTGACGCTGGAGTCGGCCGGCTTCGCCACGGTCGCCGCCAAGGACGGCAACACCGCGGCCCGGATCCTCCGGGTCGCCCGCCCGGCGGGCCTGATCACCGACGTACGGATGCCCGCCCTGAACGGCATGGAACTGGCCCAGATCGCCCGCCGCGACCCGGCGATCCGCGACACCGCGATCCTCATGATCTCGTCGAACGCCCACGCCCACGACATCGACGCCGGCCTGGGCGCCGGCGCCGACCGCTACCTGCCCAAGCCGATCTCACCCCCGCGGGTCGTCGCCGAACTGCGCGACCTGCTCGAGTCCCGCTCCCCGTCCGGCCCGCAGCCCCGCTCTTAGGAGGAACGACCCATGACCGCGCTTCTCGATCGCCCCACCGACGCCGACGCGTTCACCCGGGCCATGACCTCCCGCCCGTTCAGCGCCCCGGCCGGCCCCAGCATCCTCATCGCCGACGATGACGACGAGGTCCGCGACATCATCGAGTTCCGGCTCCAGGTGGCCGGCTTCCGCACCCTCACCGCCGACAACGGCCTCTCGGCGCTGACCCTGGCCGTGCAGCGCCGCCCCCACGTCATCATCCTCGACGTGACCATGCCCCAGCTCGACGGCCTGACGGTCTGCTCCGAGCTGCACAACTCGCCCACCACCGCCGAGATCCCGGTCCTGATGATCAGCAGCTCCGGCGACCCGGCCCGCCTCCTCGCCACGGGCGCCGACGACTTCCTGCCCAAGCCCTTCACCTCCCACGAGATGATGCGCCGGGTCAACTGGCTCCTCATGTCCAGCTGAGATAGATGGACATCGCTTGCTAGCTTCGGCGAGGTGAGCGGACGGCCCCGCGGACCGGGCGACGACACCCCGTCGCCCGGCCGGCGCGGCCGCGGCCCGGGCGCCGCCGGCTCCGTGGCCCAGGCCCACGAAGCGGTCGCGGCCATCGCCCGCTCGGGCCGCCCGGCAGCGGCCGGCGGCACCGGCGTCCCGCACGGCCCCGCCGCCGAGTTCCGGCCCGGATTCCCGCGCGGCGCCGACTTCATCGACAGCGGCGGCGGGTTCTCACCGGAGGCCGCCGACGCCTACCGGCGCATCCGCCACAGCCCCGAGGACACGGCCCTCGTCGCATCGCACACGGGAATCGACCCCGCGGTCGTCGAAAGAATGCGCCGCAATCTCTTCGTCGAGCAGCACGACGTCGCGGTCGGCCCCAACCGGGTCGAGCGCGGCTACTTCACGCCGGACGACGACATCGCCGAGCTGTGGGACGCGGCGGCGCGAGGGACGCTCGGGCCTACGAGACTGGCCGACTTCCGGGCGCTCGTGGCGCACGAATACGTCGAGAACAAGCTGATGGAGGCCGGGCTGCCGTATCGCTCCGCGCACCCGGACTCCTTCAACGCCGAGGGCGACAACGTCGTCAACCGTCTCCATCCCGGGGCCCACGATCTGGCGCCGCACGCCTGGCGGCCGGACGCCCCGCTGGAGCATTGGCAAAGGTTCGGGTTGGACGGATCCGCGCTGGAGATGGCGCCCGACCTGTCCAACCTCGATGCGGTCGTGCAGGCGGTGCTGGGAGGATTGGGGCGATGACACCCGACGAAGCTGTGCGTGCGATGGCCGAGCGCCTCAAGGCCGTCGACTGGAAGCGCCGCGGCGACAAGTCGTGGTCCAAGGCCGCCCTGTTGAAGGAGTACTTCCGCCGTGCGGCTCGTTGGCAGCGGGCCTACGGCTGCGAGGCGTCGGTGCCGTTCTACGACATCGCCGCATGTGTCGATCCGGGGGTTCGCGCCGATCCGCGCGTGGCCGACGAGGTCATCGGCAAGATCGGGCCGGGCAACCGGTCGGTTCCCCGCGTGGTGCCGTTCATCCTGCACTGGGCCGCCCTGCGTGCCACCCCTGGTGTCGAGTTGCCCGGCGACCTCGAGGACCCCTTCGAGCCCCTGGTCCTGCTCTTCGAGCGGGGCGGTGGTTTCCACACCGAGAACGGCGAGGTCAACCTCGAATACGTCGCCGTTCGCATGGCGGGCTGGCAGGACCGGGCCGACAACCCTCCGCCGATCAGCCTCGCGGCCGACGAGCTCGACGCTCTCGACCGGGACGGGGCGGCCGCCCAGCGCGGGGACGCAGGCTAGAGGTCTTTCAGCAGGCCGGTGGGGTCGGCCGGGGCCATCGTGGCGAGGCGGGCGCTCACCTGGGCCGTGACGCCGGGTGCCGCGCACACCGCTCGGGCCGCGCGGAACGTCGCCCGGGCCTCGTCCACAAGGGCGGGACGGCCGCTCAGGGCCAGCCCCGCCAGCGCCAGCGCCTTGCTGTCCAGGGTCTCGTAGTCCGCCGGGTTGTGCGCCAGGATCTGGTCCGCCAGGGTCACCGCCTCCGCGAAGGCCGGCGCCGCCTCGCCTCCCGCGCGTAGCGTGATGATGCCGTCGAGGACCGCTATGCCCGCGCGCGACGGCGGGTAGACGAGGGTGCGGGCCTCGTCGATCACCGCTCGGGCGGCCGCCGTGTCGCCGGCGCCCAGGTGGGCCTCGGCCAGGCCGCGGCGGGCCTCGGCGCGGAACTGGACCGAGCTGATCTCGTCGGCCGTCTCGACGGCGCGGCGCTGGTGGTCGATCGCCTCCGGCCAGCGGCCCAGCTGGGCGAGGCAGCGGCCGATGTTGTTGGTGGCGGCCGACTCGACCAGGCGGTATCCGATGCGCGTGCTCAGCTCCAGCGCCGCACGGCAGTGGGCCATCGCCTTGTCGTACTGGCCGAGCTCGGCGTACCGCTCCCCGAGGTTGTGCAGTTGGTTGGCCTCGCCCTGCTGATAGCCGACCTCGCGGGCGATGGCGAGCACCTGCTCGTACAGCTCGATCGCCCGGTCTATCCGCCCGGCCGCCGAGTGACGGTTGCCCAGGTTGCCGAGCGCGGCGGCCTCGCCCTCACGGTCGCCGATCTCGCGGCTGATCGACAGCGCTTCCTCGTACAGGGACATGGCCTTGCCGGTCTGCCCCAGGTCGGCGTAGCAGGTGCCGAGACCGCAGAGCGCGGTGCCCTCGTTCTCGCGCAGGCCGGCCTCGCGGAAGCCGTCGAGCGCCGACGACAGCAGCTCGATCGCGGTGGGGAAGTCGCCGATGTACGAGTGGCACAGGCCCCGGCTGTACACACTGGACGCGCGCAGCGCCGGATCGGTGACGCGCCCCGCCAGCCGCGAGTGCAGCTCGATGCTCTGCCGGTAGTGGCCCCACTGCATCAGATAGGCGAAGTCGATCGACAGCAGCAGCTGGGCGGCAGTGTCGTGGTCGCCGGCCTGGAAGCGCATCTCAAACTCGGCGAGGTGCGGGGCGAGGTCGTCGAGGGTTTGCAGCTTGTCCTGCGGCGGGCGCACCCGCGTGAAGTAGTCGGCGCCCCGTGACCGCAGCTCGGCCAGCACGCCCGGGGCGAGCCGGCCCAGCGCGTACTCCCGGTCGACCTGGTGCAGGTAGTAGCGGCCGGCGTCGCGCCGCGCGAACTGCGTGTTGACCAGCCGGCGCAGCACCGGCGCCGAGTTGATCGTCGGACGGCCGGGCTGGAGCAGGTAGTCGACGGCGACCGGCGGCACGGGCATCGGGAAGACGGCGAGCGCCTGCATGACCTGCTGGGCGAGCGGGTCGAGGCGCAGGAAGCCCTCCCCCACGATAGCGGTCACCACGTTGTCGGGCAGCCGGGCGGTTTGGTCGAGGATCTCGGCGAGGGTGCTGTCGCGGTCGGCGGCGAGGATGCCGGCCAGCGCCTCCAGCGCGCGCGGATAGCCGCGGGTGCGTTCCCGGGCGAGCGCCAGCTGCTCCTGCGGGGCGTCGCGGAGGCCCAGCTTGCCGTCCGGGTCGCGGGCCTTCAGGAGCATTTCCGCGTACGGGTGGGGAAGGCCCTCGTCGAGATCGATCCGCCGCTGGCGGCCGGGCTCGTGCAGCAGCAGGGGCCGCGGGCCGAACCGGGTGGTGATGACGATCTTGACGCCGTGCGCGGGCGCGGACAGCAGCGCGCGCAGGCCCTCGTCGAGCGCGGCCTCGGTGATCGCCCCCGGCTCCGGGTCGAGCAGGTCCTCGAAGTTGTCGAGCAGGACGACGGTGCGCCCGGACGGAAAGGCCTCCAGCAGCGCGTACATCAGGCCCTGGGGTGTCTCGTGCGGATCACGGTAGCGGCCGAGCAGCGGCTCCGCGGTCTCGGGCGGGAGCAGGGCGCACAGGTCGGTGAAGAGGTTGGCGAAGCTGACCGGGTGACGGCTGCGCGTGCTCAGGTAGACGATGCCGTCCGCGGGCAGTTCGCCCAGATCGTCCGGGAGCCGGCCGGTCTCCAGCCCCCGGAGCAGGCGGCACACGACCGCCGTCTTGCCCACGCCGCCGCGGCCCACCACGGTCGCGAGCCGGGTGTCCTCGGCGCGCAGGAAGCCGGCGAGCATCTCGGTCTCGACGTGCCGGTCCTGGAAGAAGCTGGGCCGGTCCATCGGCGGCCGGTTGACCACGCGCACACCGGAGACCGGCGACGAGGGCGTGCGCTCGGGTTCGCGCTGCACGGCGATGTCGGTGGCGATGCGCACGTCGGTGCGGGTCAGCGCGCCCTCCGGGTCGGCCACCACCCGCTCCTGCTCGGCGATCTGCCGGCTCAGCTCCCGCATCTCCTGCTGGATCCGGGCGGCCTCGTTGTCGTCGCGGGCCCTCGGCAGGTCGCGTTCGGCGTCGGCCACGCGGAACCGCAGCTCGCGCAGGACGCCCTCGGGCCCGTCCAGCTGGGTGAGGAAGAGCCGCAGCCGCGCGACCCCCTGGTCGAAGGCACCGTCGAAGTCGATGTACTGCCGCGACTGGAGCCGGAACGGCAGTCCCGCGCCCGGCCCGAGCCGCAGCGGGATGACGGGCTTCTTGTACTTCAGCGCCCAGCCCCACTCGTCCCGGCAGATCGACGTCGGGCGCACGCTGTCCGGCGTCATCACGAAGAGCAGGCCGCGGCAGTCCTGGATCGCTTGCGCGATCTGCTCGTCCCACCCTTGCTGCCACGGTTGCAGCTCACGGACATCGACCCACAGACGGTACGCGGGAACGCCGGCCGCCAGTGTGTCGGCGAGCCGGCTCACGAAGTCCGCGCCGTCGTGGCGCGAGTAGCTGACGAAGTAGTGCCCGTCCACACATCCTCCCCGCCCGGGATCGTACGCGAGCTACATTTCTTGACTATGGAGTCAAGTAATCTCGAGCCGGAGCCCGCCGAGGCCGCCCCGGACGCGGCCGAGCCCTCGGCGCCGGCCGCGCTGATCCTGTTGGAGCCCGCGGACGACGCCGGCGCCTGCTCCGTGGACGGGTGGTGCGACTGATGACCGCCGGCGTGTTCGGCCGGGCCGCCGAGCCCATCGTGATCGACGTGTGGAGCGACGTCGTCTGCCCGTTCTGCTACCTGGGCCACGCCGTGCTCCGCGAGGCCGTCGAGCAGTTCCCGCACGGCTCCGCCGTCCAGGTGCGCTACCACAGCTTCCAGCTCAACCCCGGGTTCCCGCCCGGCGAGACGGTCCTCGCCGACGACTACCTGGCGCGGCAGCACGGCATGCCGAAGGCCCAGATCGCCGCCTCGCACGCCCAGCTGACCGCCCGCGGCGCCCAGGCCGGCCTCGACTACCGCTTCGAGCGAGCCCTCATGGTCAACACGCTGGACGCGCACCGGATCATTCACCTGGCCAAGGCGCACGGCCAGGAGAGCGCCATGGTCGACCGCCTGTTCCGCGCCGAGTTCACCGACGGCCTCGACGTGTCCGACCACAAGGTCCTCGCCGGCCTCGCCGCCGAGCTGGGCCTCGACCGCGCCGAGGCGGAAAAGGCCTTGGCGACCCGCGCGTACGAGAACGACATCCGCGCCGACCTGGCCCGCGCCCGCGAGCTCGGCATCACCGGCGTCCCGTTCTTCGTCTTCGACGACAAACGCGCCGTCTCCGGGGCCCAGCCGGTGGAGCTGTTCCGCCGCGCCCTGGACCTCTCCTGGCAGGACAGGGAGACTCAGCCGGCATGACCCACCCACGTCCGCCCCAGCCGCGGCTGCGCGCGGACGCGCGGCGCAACGTCGAGGGCATCCGCCAGGCCGCCCTCGACGTCTTCCGCACCTCCGGCCTGACCACCCCGCTCGACGAGGTGGCCAAGGCCGCCGGCGTCAGCAAGGGCACCATCTACCACCGCTTCGGCAGCCGCCGAGCCCTGATCGACGCCGTCGTGGACGACCTGGTGGCCGAGCGCCTCCGCGACATCATCGAGGCGGTGGAGGCCCTGGACGACCCGCTGGCCCGCTTCGAGGACTACCTGCTGCGCATGTGGCTGCTGCAATACGACGAGCCCGCCGCCAACGACGTCCTGACCAGGGTCCTCCCGGACTCCGTCCAGCTGACCACCCTCTGCGACAAGGCGAACAGGTTCGGCCGGCGCCTCCTGGAGGAGGCCCAAGCGGCCGGGGCCATCCGCCCCGACCTCACGCCGGCCGACCTGACCTACCTGATCCTCGAACGAGGGGCGGCCCTGCGCGCCTGCGCCGGCCAGTCGCGCGCGGACTACGCCCGCCGCCTGGACTTCCTGCTGCACGGCCTCCGCAGCTGGCCCCGGCCCGCCTGATCAATCACCGGCCGCTGCATCCCGGCCCGCCTGATCGATCACCGACCGCAGCATCCCGGCCAGCCCGCGGAGAAACTCGGCCGCCCCGGCGTCCGACGGGTCGTCGAGCACCCAGTTGCCGTCCCACCCGACGAGCTGAGCCGCCGTTCCCTCCCGCAGTTCCGTCGCCAGAACGGATTCCAGAGCGCCGAGAACGCGCCGATGCATCCGGGTGCTGGTCCCGGCGATCCGCCGCAGCCGGGTCTCGACCTCGTGCAGGCTCTCCGCGTCGGCCACGTATCCCAGGAGAAACTCCCGCACAACCTCCAGCGGCGGACGCTCGCCCTGCTGGGCGAGCCGCGCCCGCACCGAATCGGGAAGATCGGCCATCTCCATCAGCTCACACTAGTCCCGGGTGGCAGCACGCCCGCCGGGAAGGCGGTCACGATGAAGGGCTGCGGCGGGTCCGATCCCGGAACCAGGTCGATGGAGATCCTGACGAGGCTCGCCGCGGTGTACTGAGCCTGCCGCGGCCCGGCCCCGTACATGCCGTTGTTGAAGAAACCCTCGCCGACCCGGTGCCCGGCATCGAACGCGCCGGTGTGCGAGCCCTCGGTCGACAGATCGGTCCGAATCGCGTCCCAGTTCTTCCGCACGTACGTGTTGATCTCGCGGTTCATGGTCGTGTGATCAGTCCATTGCAGCGACCAGTTGTCCGGCCGGTCCCACCCGTGGTCGCCGTAGATCCGCCCCTCCACGGTCTTGGTTCCGGGCTCGCGCCGCAACGGGATGTCGGGCCCGTGCCGGTCGACAGTGTGCGCCCCCTGCCCCTCGAAGGCGTCATCATTCCGGGCGACGTTGAACACCGGCGGCTCGTCACCGAGCCGGTCGTAGACATCCATGACCGCGGCAAGCTCGGCGTCATGCGGTTGTGCCGCCGGCTTCGGCCCCTCGGTTCCACGATCACCGGCTGTGGGTCTGCCCCGGACCGCCACATCGGCGACCGACCGCTGACCCTCCTCGACACTCCGCGCCGAAGGAGCTCGCCGCGGCGACGGGCCCTCGTCCCCGCCGTGCGGCCTGGAACGCCCGGTCACCCTTCACCCGATCCGAGGCACCTGAGCACAACGCGAGCTTAACGAGCGAAGTCCATCTATCGGTGCACGATGCAGAGGCATGACGAGGGTGGGTGCGCTAGGTGGCCGGTTTTCGGGCGTGGGCGTAGACGACGTTGGTTTCCAGCCGGCGCACCTCGTGCCGGCGCAGCCAGGCGGTGGTGGCCGTTCGCACTCGGAGCGCGGCGGCCGGGGTGAGTTGCTCCACGGTGGCCCGGTATCCGGTGCCGAGCACGATGGTCCACCAGTCTTCGGGGCCGGCCAGCTCGTGTGTGCCCGGCTCCGCCTCGACGGCGGGTGTGGCCGCGCCGGCCTGCCGAAAGAGGCCGGACAGGATCGCCGGGTCGGTGACCCTGGTCCACGGGTGGAAGGCGCCCACCAGGTCGAGGCGTTCGGTGGCGACCGCGGTCCAGAACGCGGTGGTCGCCGGCTCGAGGAACGCCGAGCCCCACACCGTGACGGCCAGCGTGCCGCCCGGGCGCACCAGCCGCCACAGCTCGCCCAGGGCGGCGGGCATGTCGGGCAGGAAGAAGATGCCGAAAACGCAGATGACGGCGTCGAACGATGCGGAGGGCAGCCTTGTGTGCTCCATGTCGGCGACGCGGAACTCGACGTTGGTCAGGCCCTGGGCCCGAGCCTTGGACCGGGCCAGGGCCAGCGCCGGCTCGGCGAGATCGACGCCGAGCACCCGGCCGGAGTCACCCACCGCGTGCGCGGCCGGCAGCGCGGACGCGCCCGTGCCGCAGCACGCGTCGAGGACCCGGTCACCCGCCCGCAGGCCGATCCGGCCGACGGTCCGGCGGCCGAACCGGTCCCAGAACGACAGGGCGGGGTGGTCGAAGTGATCGACGGTGGCCGCGTAGGTGGCCGCCGACATCGCCCTGATGTCAGCCCGGCCAGGAAGTGGCTCGCCGTCGCCCACGCCCTCCAGTAAACGACAGCCGGGAGCGGGTCAGTAGCTGCCGTTGTTCTGGAAGTTCTGCCAGGCGCCGCACGGGGTGTCGTAGCGGCCCTTCACGTAGCCCAGGCCCCACTTGATCTGGGTGGCCGGGTTGGTCTTCCAGTCGGCGCCGACGGAGGCCATCTTGCTGCCGGGGTAGGCCTGCGGGATGCCGTACGCGCCGGAGGACTTGTTGGTCGCCTTGTAGTTCCAGCCGGATTCCTTGGTCCACAAGTTGTTCAGGCAGGGGAACTGGTCGATGCCGAAGCCGTAGTCGAGCATCAGCGCGCAGCCGATCTGGCGGCTGCCGCTGAACTCGTTGCAGGAGCCGGGGATCGGGCCGTCGTAGGGGACCGGGCCGCCGTTCTCCAGCGCCTTCTTCCTCGCCTCCTCCGCCTTCTTGTCCGCGATGACCTCCTGCTCGAGGTCGTGGGCGCGGGCGGCCGTGAGCCTCGTGGCGGCGGCGGCCTTGGCGGCGGCGGCACCCTCGGCCTCGCGCTGCCAGGCGCGGGCGGCGGCGTGCTCGCTCTGGCGCTGCTTGAGCATGGTGAGGTCCTGCGACTCGACCTGGAGGTCCAGGACCTGGGCGGCCCCGGCGGGCGACTCGGTCACGCGGTCCTTGCCGAGATAGACGCCGCCGAGCAGACCCGCCACCAGCAAGCCCACCGACGCCGCGCGCACGCCGACGCGGCCCCATCGCCGTTCCACGAGGAGTCCCTTCGCCGAGGATCAACGGCGAATACCATCACGCACGGCACCCTGTTCGCGAAACAGCACAACGCGGATGTGGCATGAGTCACATCAAATCTTGACCCATGTGGAGACGTGGGCGCCGCTCTCGTTGCCGAAGGGCGCCCGGGACCACGATGCCCATCGATGTTCCGGCTCCATGCCGGCGAGCTGGGCCATCAGATCGAGCTCGGCCGGCCACACGTACCGGAAGGGGATGGTGGAGATCTCGCCGTCGACCACGTGGACCGAGCTCATCGCCTGGGTGGCCGGCTCGTAGGTGTCGAAGCCGAGCGTCGTGGGCGTGACGGTGAACGGGACGGCGGTCTGGCCCGGCGGGAGCTTGCGAAGCTCCGGGACCATCACCTCGATCAGGAAACGGCCGCCGGGGCGCAGGTGGGCCGCGGCGTTGCGGAAGCACTCGACCTGGCCGCGCTGCGTGGTCACGTTCATGATCGTGTTGAAGACCAGGTAGACCAGGTCGAACTCGCCGCCCACCCGGGTCGTGGTGAAGTCGCCGATGGTGACGCCGATCCGGTCGGCGCCGGGCTTGGCCCGCAGGCGGGCGACCATCGCGCGGGACAGGTCGATGCCGTGCACCTCGACGCCGCGCTCGGCCAGCGGCAGCCCCACCCGTCCCGTGCCGATCGCGAACTCGAGCGCCCGGCCACCGTCCGCCAGCTCGGCCAGCGTGTCGGCGGTCTCGGCGATCACCGCCGGATCGAACGGTGGAGTGTTCGGGATGTCGTACCGCTCGGCGACCTTCTCCCCGAAGAAGCCATCGGTGTCCGTCATCGCCCGACCATAGCGCCGGACGGCCTACGGCAGGTCGATCGGCAGCTTCAGGCCGTCCAGCGCCGACGCGCAGGGGCAGGTGCGCTCCGCCGGGAGCTTGGTCACCGCATCCAGCAGTACGGAACGCAGCCGCGCGGTGTTGTCCGCGAACACCCGGAACACCTCCTCCTGGGTGACCCCGTGCTCGCCCTCGACCCCGGCGTCCAGATCGGTGACCAGGGCGATCGCCGTGTAACAGAGGCCCAGCTCGCGGGCCAGGACCGCCTCGGGATGCCCGGTCATGTTCACGATCGTGCCGCCGATCGAGGTGAACCAGCGGGACTCCGCGCGCGTCGAGAAGCGCGGGCCCTCGACCACCACCATGGTGCCGCCGTCGACCGGCTCCACCGGCCGGGCGGCCTCCAGGACGGCACGGCGACCGTCCGGGCAGTACGGGTCGGCGAAGTTCACGTGCACCGCGCCGGTGTCGTAGTACGTCTGCGCGCGCCCGCTCGTGCGGTCGATGAGCTGGTCGGGCACCACAAAGGTGCCGGGACCCAGCTCGGGACGCAGGCCGCCGACGGCGCACGGCGCGACGATCTGGCGTACCCCCAACGAGCGAAGCGCCCACAGGTTGGCCCGGTAGGGGATCTTGTGCGGCGGGTAGCGGTGATCGCGCCCGTGGCGCGGCAGGAACGCCACGTCACGGTCACCCACCCGGGCGACAGTGATCGGATCGGACGGCTCACCGTAGGGCGTGGACACCACATGCTCGGCCGCGCCATCCAGGAGGGCGTACAGCCCCGAGCCGCCGATGACGCCGATCTCCGCCGCTGCGTTCATGGCCAGACCTTATCGGTGGCCGGAAACTCGGGCTAATGTGCGTTCATGGCGTTGGTGGAAGCGTTGTGCGTGGCGCTGCGGACTACCCGTGAATAGCGAGGGTCAGCGGATCGGAGGCCGGTCGATGGAGTCGATGACCGGCCGGCTCCTGGTGGCGACACCCACCCTCAAAGACCCCAACTTCGACCGTACGGTCGTGCTGCTGGTCGCCCACGAGACCGGCGGCGCCCTCGGCGTGGTGCTCAACCGGGCCACCGAGGTCCCCGTCTCCGACGTGCTCGGCGCCTGGGGCGAGCTGGCCGGCGACCCGGCGGTCCTCTTCGAGGGCGGCCCCGTGCAGCCCGAGTCGGCGATCTGCCTGGCCCGCACCCGCCCCGAGGTGAAAAAGCGCCTGTCCGGCTTCCACCAGGTGTCGGGCGCCCTCGGCACGGTCGACCTCTCCACCGACCCCGAACGCCTCCGCGACAGCGTCGCCGGCGTCCGCGTCTTCGCCGGCTACTCGGGCTGGTCCGCCGGCCAGCTCGAGGAGGAGATCGCCGCGGGCTCCTGGTTCCTGCTGGACGCCCTCCCCGGCGACCCCTTCATCAACCGCCCCGACGACCTGTGGGCCATGGTCCTGCGCCGCCAGGGCGACATCCTCGCGGCGGTGGCCCACTTCCCGCCGGACCCGGCACTCAACTGACCCGGGGGGAGGGGGTCCCGTCAGCTCCCCTCGGAAGGTGTGTAGTATTTCCTCCGTGCCCGGGTGAACCGGGGACGGCAAGGGGCTGTGGCGCAGCTGGTAGCGCACCACACTGGCAGTGTGGGGGTCAGGGGTTCGAGTCCCCTCAGCTCCACGAGAGCAAATTGAGCGACCCCTGCTCGCGGACAGCGCGAGCAGGGGTCGCTCTCGTTATGTCTGCTCCGGGGCCGAGCCCCGGAGACCCCACGGTGCGGTGGGCCCGCACGGCGTATCGGTTACGGATGGTGTGGCGTAGGTCATGCCGGTTCGACGGGCAGCCAGAGCTCACAAGTTGCGGTGCTGAAGTCGTCCGCGTGCTTCAACACGGCGACCATCTCCGGGCCCGGACGTAGCCGCCAGGGGTTGGAGGGGAACCACTCGGTGGCGGTCGCGGCCCACGTGTCCTGCAACGTCCGCGGGTACGGCCCCTCGGCCCGGAAGACCGCCCACCGGCCGGACGGCACGTCGATGGTGTCCAGGCCATCGGGCGCCGACGTTTCCAGGGTGACAGCGACGCCGTGGAGGTATGTGAGCTCGCTGCCCTCGGCGCGGTCGGGATCGAGGTCGTCGCTGACCGCGAGCAGGCCCGCCGGCTCGGCGTTGCTCAGCGCTTTCAGGCGTACGTGCTCCTCCTGCGGCAGCCCGGCGATGTGCTGCTGGATGTGCGGGTTGGCGCCCTGGTGGATCAGCGGGACGCGGGCCGCGTGCCCCACGAGCCGGAACGCGGGACGGTCGACGATGCGGGTCTCCATGCGATTGCTCCCTTCGACGCTCAGGCGGAACCTGAGCTGCGGTTGTGCGCGAAGGGGGCCGCCGTCACGGCGCACGTCGCCGGGGCTCGCACCGTGGACCGCCTTGAACGCCCGCCCGAACGCCTCGGCCGAGCCGTAGCCGTACCGGACTGCGACGCTCAACAGGTCCCGCTCGTGCTGGACCACCTCGGCGGCAGCCACGGTCATGCGACGCCGCCGGACGTACTCCGAGAGCGGCATGCCGGCCAACGACGAGAACATCCGCCGCAGGTGATGCTCGGTCGTGCCGAGCTGCACCGCCACATCGTTGACGTCGAAGCCCGTCGTAAGGTGCTCCTCGACCAGGTCGACAAGCCGGTTCAGCGCAGAGATCATCGGCTCCCCTTCTCGGCCTCAACCTTGCCGGGAAGCCCACCGCCGGCGCCCGATCGTCACGGTCCGATCCGATCATGTGGGCGTGCGAGGCTGCGCCCGTCCGGGGTCCGCCGGGTCCAGTCCGGCGATCACGGCAAGATCCTCGGCCGGCAGGTCCAGCGCCAGGGCCACCTCCTCGATCAGCGCTCGTTCGGGAGCCAGCCGGCCGTCACGGAGCATCCTGATCGTCGACACCGCTCGCCCGGTGCGCCAGGCCACCTCCTGGACCCTCAGGCCACGCATCGTCACCAGCAGCTGGAACACGGCACCGAAGGGATGCGGCTCGCGTTCCCCGGCCGGGGCGAGCGCGGGCCCGATGACCGTCTCCCCGACCTTCATCTGCCACCGGAGAAGCCGGTCCTCCAGCAGCCTGACTCGCGCCGAGAACGCCAGCACCTCGCCCGCGCCCCGGCCGACGAAGCCCGGCACCGTGACCTCGACGACCTGCACATCCCCGGGCGTCAGCGCCCGTGACGAAGAACTGGCACGCGGCGCCCCCACGTCAACAACTCGCCAGGCGCGGTCCCACCACGGCAAATCCGCCAGCAGCCCCTCGAAGAACGCCCCCAGAACAGCCCGCTCGTCCGGCACAGCGCCCACAGAACGAGTCAGCGCCCCGACCACAGCAGCGCTCAGCAAACGCTCCCCATCCATCACCGTCGAATGGTTGCATGGTGGGTGTGCAGGGGTGGGTACGGGTGCGGGATTGGGTCGAGCCGGATGAGGCAGCGGCGTGGAGCGGGGACTGGCTGGTGCAGTGGTGCGGTGCGGACCCGGTCGCGGGCGGGGCGGACAAGCGCGAGCTGGTCGCCCGCATGTGGACCCGGCGCAAGGCGCAACGAAAACCGAAGCGGCGGACCGTCATCACCGCCGAGCTTTGGCGCGAGGAGGGCGGGGACCGCGAGGTGCTGCTCTTCCTGGAGGGCCCGGCAACACCCCGACGTCTCTGACGTCCGGACAGTGGCGCAGGTGAGTGTCCATGCTGCCCGTTGACGGCCATGTGCACACCGAATGGTCGTGGGACTGCGAGCCCGGCGACATGGAGGCCAGCTGCGCCCGGGCGTTGCGGATGGGCCTGCCGGCCGTCGCCTTCACCGAACACCTCGACTTCACCGTCTGGACCAACGTGGAGCCGGCGCCGGACGCTCCCGCCAAGGTGACCGGCCTCATCAGCGAGGACGGCACGCTGACCCCGCCACCACTCGACGTCGAGGGCTACCTGTCCTGCGTCCAGCGCTGCCGCGACCGATTCCCCGGCCTGCTGATCCTCACCGGGGTCGAGGCCGGCGAGCCGCACTGGCACCGCGACCGGGTCGCCACGGTCCTCGGAGCGGGCCAGTTCGACCGCGTGCTCGCCTCCCTGCACACCCTGCCGCTGGGCGATGGCCTCAACGAGCCGGGCGAGCATTTCGCGCAGCGCCCGGCCGCGGACGTGGTCCGCGACTACCTCGCCGAGATACCACGGCTGGTGGCCGGCTTCACCGACTTCGAAGCCCTCGCCCACATCGACTTCGTCAGCCGGTATTGGCCGGCCGCCGCGGGCCCCTTCGACCCCGCAGACTTCGAGGAGGAGTTCCGGTACGCGCTGACGGCAGTCGCTACGACCGGCCGGGCCCTGGAGGTCAACACCAACCGCAAACCGTTCCCGGAGATCGTCCGGTGGTGGCGCGAGGTGGGCGGCGAGGTGATCACCTTCGGCAGCGACGCACACGCCCCGTCCTTCATCGGCAACGGCTTCGCCGAAGCGGTCGCTTTGGTCGAGGCGTCAGGCTTCCGCGCGGGCCGCCACCCGTACGACAGGTGGTATGCCTAGCCGACAGCCCCGCGAACACGCGCCGCCCACCGTCTCGTGGACATGCTCTCCGCTTACTTGACTCGGTCGGCGACGTCAGGTCGCTCCGCGCCGCCCTGGTGAAGCCGCATCCCGGCAACCCTCGTCAGTGGCAGAGAGGCCGGTGACGGAGGTGGGTGGCAGACGCGCGTTCACCGGGATCAAGCTTCCGTTCGACCTGCCCTGAGCCGGGTCGACGCGAGGACTTGCAGGCCCAGCGGGGTGAGGGTGTGCCGAACGGCGCGCCCGGCCCGCCGGGTGGCCGCCAGGCCGGCGGCCCGCAGCGCGGTGACGTGCCCGGACGCGGAGGCGGCGCTGATCCGCAGATCCCGGGCCAGCTCTGTGGTGCTGCGGCCGGTGACCAGGGCGCGCAGCACCCGGGCGCGGGTGGGGCCGACGAGCGCGGCCAGCGGGTCGTCGCGGGGCTCCGCCCAGGTCGCGGGGGCGGGATGGATCGGGTAGGTCAGCGTCGGCCAGCCGCTCGCCTCCGCGATCACCCCGGGGCGGCTCCAGAACACCGACGGCACCAGGCGCAGCCCGCGCCCGCCCAGCCGGACCTCGCCCTCGGCGGGCGAGCGCACCTCGAGCACCGGCGGCGTCCAGCGAATGTCCGGGCCCAGGGTGGCCAGCGCCGCATCGACGCCGTCGGTCAGGATCAATCCTGCGCGGTGCGCGAGCTCGGCGCGCAGCAGCGCGTCGACGGTGGTCACCGTGGGTGCGATACAGATCCGGTGGTACGCCTCCAGCGCGTCGGCGAGTCCGGCGAGGGTACGGCGGTGCGCGTCGTCGATCCCCCGCAGCTCGCCGCAGGCCGTCGCCGTGCCGGTAGCGCGCAGCGCCTTGGCGAACCGGTCGGTGGGCCATCCGCTGTATCCCTCCGGGGTCAGGAAGTCCGGGACCAGGCCCTCTGCGGGGATCACGTCGAAGAGGGCTGCCGCCGCACCGGGTACCCGGGGCCGGACGGTCTGCCGCCACCGGTCCAGGAACGGCCCGGACACGGGCTGCCGCAGCGCCTGGACGCTGCCGATGGTCTCCGCGTGCCAGGCGATGTCGAAGATGACCCGGCCCCGGTCGGCGGGTTCGAACAACAGGCGCAGCATGTTTCGACCCTGCCCGAAAGGATCGCGTACGTCGATCCCGGCCCCCGATCCTGACCGCCATGAGACACGCACGCCTGTTCAGTGCCGCGACCATCGTCGTCGCGGCCGCCATACCTGCCGTGCCGGCGTACGCCACCCCGGACGCGGCCACGGCACCCGTCGCCGGGTCAGCCTCCGCCACTTACCCGGCCACCGGGCCGCAGCCGGTCGCCTACCAGGTCCGGCTCTCGGCCGACGACACCGGCGCTACCTGGCGCGGCCATCAGCGGGTCGCCTTCGTCAACAACGGCTCCGACACGCTCGACACCGTCTGGCTGCGGCTGTGGGGCAACGGCCCGGACGGCTGTACGGCCACCCCGGCGATCGCCGTCTCGGCCGTCGAGGGCGGCAAGGCCGGCCCGCTCGCCGTCGGCTGCACCGCGCTGCCGGTACGCCTGAGCCGCCCGGCCGCACCCGGAGCACCCGCCGTGGTCGCCTTCGACCTGACCATCCGGGTGCCGGAGCGGGCGGACCGGTTCGGCCGGGTCGGGCCGTACTCGTTCCTCGGCAACGCCCTGCCGCTGCTCGCCGTACGCGACGAGCGCGGCTGGCAGCTACCCCCGTACGTGGCGAACGCGGAAAGCTTCTACTCGCTGACCAGCAACTTCGCCGTGTCGCTGAACCACCCGGACGCGCTCAGCGTGCCGGCCACCGGAACCGTGCTGGCGGAGAAGCGGAACGGCGGCCGCACCACCACGACGATCACCGCGCCGCTGGTGCGCGACTTCGCCTGGGCTGCGGGGCCGTTCCGCCGCGCCGAGACGCGCACGGCGACCGGTGTGCGCCTGCGCACCTGGTACACGCCGGACGTGACCGCGGAAGCCGCCGTGGAGGTGCAGGGGCAGGTCGCCCGGGCGATGGAGTTCGCGGCCGGCGAGTACGGCCCGTACCCGTACCCCGAAATGGACACCGTGATCGGCGGCTTCGACGGTTTCAGCGGAATGGAGTACCCGACCCTCATCCTGACCGAGCCGGCCACGCTGCCGGCCGTGCACGAGGCCGCGCACCAGTGGTGGTACGCCCTGGTCGGCAACGACGAGTACGCCCATCCGTGGCTGGACGAGTCGCTGACCCACTACACCACCACGAAGCTGCTCGGCATCCCGGACTACTGCGCCGGCGCGCCGTTCTGGTTCTCCGACACCATGCGCGTCGACGCCGGAATGGACTACTACGACCTCCGCCGCGACGAGTACGTTCCCGCCGTCTACGGCGACGGGGCCTGCATGTTCCACGAGCTGGAGGCGTTGATCGGCGGGGACGCGATCCGTACCGGGCTGCGGCGTTACTTGGCCGCCCAGCAGTTCGGCGTGGCGCGACCGGCGGAGCTGCGTGCCGCGCTGCAGTCGGCGACGACGATGGACCTGGGCGACTTCTGGATCCGCTGGCGCAACACCGCCGGCTGAGCGAACGCCCGGCATCCGCCGGACCACCGCAGCCCGGAAGCGGTCTCCGCGTACTTGAACTCAGCACAACCACCCAGAAGCGCAACCACCCGCGGCACCACTGGCCGATCAGGCGGGCACTGGACTAACCTCTTAGCTAAGGAGGTCGTCATGGCGGAGGCAGCAGCACAATTCAACATCCACGACGCGAAGACGAACCTCTCGCGGATCATTGATCGCGTCGAACACGGCGAAGAGATCATCATCAGCCGCTCCGGCACACCGGTCGCCAAGGTGATCCCCCTGAGCCGCCGGGTTGACCGGGCGGGCCGAGGAAGCCTCGCCGGTCAGCTAGTCATGACTGACGACTGGGACTCCGCTGACGTGAACGACGCCATCGCCCGGGACTTCGGGCTCGCCTGATGAGCCTCCTCCTCGACACTCACATCGTGCTGTGGTGGCTATCGGACGACCCCACCCTCGCCAATGAGATCAAGGACCGGCTGGACCACGAACCAGACGTCTACGTCAGCGTCGCGACGATTTGGGAAGTGGCTGTCAAACAGTCGATCGGCAAGTTACAGAAGCCCGAGGATCTCCCTGAGCGTATCCGAGACAGCGGTTTCCGGCAGTTGGACATCAACGCCGAACATGCCATCGCAGCCGGCCGACTCCCGCTCATCCACCGCGACCCGTTCGATCGAATGCTGATCGCGCAGGCAAAAGTCGAGCGCTTGACACTGGTGACCCGCGACGCCGAGATCGCAAAATACGACCTTCAAATCTTGGCGGCATAGACCCGCACGCGGCAGCCGCCCCGCCGGCTTCAGCACTGAGCGAGCCGCCACCGTCGCCACGCCAGCCCAACCGAACGCCGCCGCCGACTTGGCCGATCCCATGCCTCTGCCGGTCGACAACGCCCAACAAAGGCGGCACCCCCGTTCAGGCAGTGCCGCTTCCTCCGGTGGGGGGTGGTGTCCGCGTACTTGAACCCAGCCCGACCATCCCGGAGCGCAACCACCAGACACCGTGGGGCTTCAGAGGGCTCGGCCCCCTGAGCAGACATACCGAAACGGCCCCCGGCTCGCGCTTTCCGCGAGCAGGGGGCCGCCAGGCAGTGGGGGTGGTGTCCGCGTACTTGAATCCAGCCCGACCATCCCGGAGCGCAACCACCAGACACCGTGGGGTTTCAGGGGGCTCGGCCCCCTGAGCAGACATACCGGAACGGCCCCCGGCTCGCGCTTTCCGCGAGCAGGGGGCCGCCAGGCAGTGGAGGTGCCGGGAATCGAACCCGGGTCCTTCGTTGCTTCGTCAGGGCTTCTCCGAGCGCAGCTCACTATGCCTCTACTCGGCCCTCCGGCTCACGTGAGCAAGTCCGGATGACGGGCCCAGTCGTGTTTTATCTCGCCGCACAGTCCTCACGACTGGGACTGTTTGGCCAGCCTTCTAGCTGATGCCGGTGAACTGAGTCGAAGGCGATCTCAGACCGACAGACTCGCAATTACCTCAGGCGGCAAGAGCGAAGTCAGCGCGGGAGTTATCCTTGGCGCTTATAAGTTTCCGACGACCGATTCTCGAGACGACGTCGGCTTCCTCGGCTCGCTTCCCCTGTCTCCACGTACGAAGTCGAAACCAGTCACCCCCTCGTCGAGCCACCCGCAAGCCCGGGCGGCAACCACAAAAGTTTACCGCACGCTACAAGATCCGCCCACCGAGCTACAGCCGGCGGGGCGGGCGTCGCCTCGGCCGCTCTTGGAGATCTGGTATCCGAAGGTGGCGCTTCGGCCGGGGGCCAGGGAGCCGCCGTCGAAGACGAGGGTGCTGCCGTTCCGGTTGCCCGAGGCGTTCCACACGCCGCGCAGCTCGAGATCGTCGAGGCCGGAGTGGGTGACGCTCACGTGCCAGTTCGCGGCCGCCTCCCCTTCGTTCTCCACGCGTACGAAGGCGACGTAGCCTCCGTCCCAGCTCGCGGTGACCGACAGCTGGGCGTTGATCTCGCTGCGCGGGGCGGGCGACGTCGGCTTCTGGGTCGTCGCCTCGGGCCGCGGGCTCGCTGAGGTGGGCGCGGCGGACGTCGGCGGCGCAGAGGTGGGCGGCGTGGTCGACGGCGTGCGCGACGGGGTCGGTGACGGCGACGTGGCGGACGGGGACGCGGAGGCCGAGCGGGAGGCCGAGCGCGACGCCGCCGGGGCGGGCGCCGAGGTGGCCGGCGGCTCCGAGACGACCAGCGGCACCTGTGGCATCGACGGCAGGGTCACCGGGGGTTGCCGCGCGGCCTCGGCCGGGCCGACCGCCCGTACGGCGATCCAGACGACCAGGAGGACGAGGATCGCGACCCCGAAGCTCAGAACGAACCGGGCGGTGCCGAACAGGCGCACGGCGTGCTTGGCAGACAACGGCGA
The DNA here is from genome assembly GCF_016862115.1 of Paractinoplanes deccanensis. Classification (GTDB taxonomy): domain Bacteria; phylum Actinomycetota; class Actinomycetes; order Mycobacteriales; family Micromonosporaceae; genus Actinoplanes; species Actinoplanes deccanensis. The sequence continues at coordinate 57,501 of NZ_BOMI01000148.1, read as the reverse complement.
ATCCCCCCGCGATGATCAAGAAGCGGGCGGAGCATATCTCAGGAGATGCCCTTCGCACGTCGTCCGATCGCCCGGTTGATTTCCTTCTGGGCGTCGCGGGCCGCCAGGTCCTGCCGCTTGTCGTAGCTCTTCTTGCCCTTGGCGAGCCCGATCTCGACCTTCGCGTACCCGTTGTTGAAATAGACCTGGAGCGGGACGAGCGTGATGCCCTCGTCGCGCAGCTTGCCGCGGATCTTGGCGATCTCGTCGCGGTGCAGGAGCAGCTTGCGGGTGCGGCGCGGCTCGTGGTTGGTCCACGTGCCCTGCGTGTATTCCGGGATGTGCATGCCGTGCAGGAAGAGCTCGCCGTTGTCGTCGCTGCCGAACGCGTCGACCAGGGACGCGCGGCCGGCCCGCAGCGATTTGACCTCGGTGCCGGTGAGGGCGAGACCCGCCTCGTACGTGTCGAGGATGCTGTAGTCGTGGCGGGCCTTGCGGTTGGAGGCGACGACCTTGCGCCCCTGTTCGCGTGGCATGAGACCCACCATTCCTTTGTACGGTTGAAGCCGGCGTGCGGCTGAAGCCAACCCCACAATGTTACTCGGTCAACAGAGGCACGCCGGCAGGTAGTTCAGGGGGTTGCGGGGCTCCCCGTCGAAGCGGGTCTCGAAGTGCAGGTGGTTGCCGGTCGAGGCGCCCGTGGTGCCGACCCGCCCGATGATCTCGCCGCGGCGCACGTACTCGCCGACGTGCACGAGGATCGCCGACTGGTGGCCGTAGCAGGTCGTGAAGCCGACGCCGCTGATCCGCCCGTGGTCGATGCACGTGTAGCGCCCGTAGCCGCCGGCCCACCCGGCGCGGATCACCCGCCCGTACGCGGCGGCATGGATCGGTGTGCCGCCACCCGCGGCGAAGTCCGTACCGGCGTGCAGTTGCCACACCCGGTAGTACGGGTCGTAGCGCTGGCCGTAGTCGCTGGACTTCCAGCCGCTGACCGGCATGTAGAGCCGCCCGCCCTCGTACCGGCTGTCGCCCGATTTGACCGAGTAGCCGCGCAGCGCCGCCTGGATCCGCGCCTCCTCGGCCTTGGCCACGCGATAACGGGCGAGCACCGCGGCTCGCTGCGAGTTGGCCATGCGCAGCGCCTCGGCCCGGCTGAGGGCCAGGGTCTCCAGCGCCTTCCGGGCTCGTTCGGCGGCCGCCTGAGCCGTCTTCGCGGCCGTCAGCTTCGCCCTCGCCGCCGCTTCGGCCTCCTCGGCCTCGCGCTTGGCGAGCCCGGCACGGTCCTGTTCGGTACGGGCGACCCGGCGCGCGTCGATCAACGTGTCCACCTCGCGCTGCTGCGTACGCATGATCTGCTCGACCAGGCTCAACCGGTCCATCATGTCGCCGGGCCCGCTCGCCTCCACCAGCAGGTTGATCCGCGCGATGTTGCCGCCCATGTAGCTGGCCTGGGCGATCTCGTCGACCCGGGCGCGGGACTCGTCGACGCGGTCCCGCGCCTGTTGGAAACGAGCGGCGACCTGGTCGTACGCGGCGCGCGCGGCCTGCGCGCGGCGGGTGGCGGTGTTGGCGGCGGTGACGGCGGCGGCGACCGCGCCCCGGGAGGTGGCGACGCGCTTCTGGGCCGCGGGCATGGCCGCGGTCGCGGCTTCGAGACGGCGGGCCGCGGCACGGGCGGTCTCGGTGGCGTCCTCGAGCACGGCTTCGGCGCGCTGGACGGCACGCGCGGCGCTGCCGGGGTCGTTCGGGTCGGCACGGGCCACACCCGGCGCGGCGAGCAGACTCACACAAATCGCCAAGAAGGCAAAAACCCGGATATAGGACCCCACAGAGTGCCACCGTACTCCGGTATCGGCCGCTAACCCCCGAAAACGCCCAACGGCCGCATCCCCTCGGTCGAGGAGATGCGGCCGTCGCGTGAGTTCAGCGTTTCGGGATTGTCAGACCTTCAGGTAGAAGCGCAGCGTGACCCAGGCGGTGACCGCACTGACCACGGCGCCGACCCCGGCGAGCAGCGGCAACATCAGCCAGACGTTGCCGTTGTCGATCGGCGTCAGGATGTTCGTCAGCGCTTGCAGCTTGTTGTCGAAGAGCACGACCTTGCTGACGAACAGCGCGATGAAGCCCAGGATCGCGCCGATCAGGCCGGCGACCACCGCCTCGAGCACGAACGGTGCCTGGATGAACCAGTTCGAGGCGCCGACCAGCTTCATCACGGCGACTTCTCGCCGCTTGCTGTACGCCGCGACCTGGATCGTGTTTCCGACGAGGAGCAGCGCGGCCAACGCCATCACCCCCGCGACCACCAGCGCACCCACCTGGATGGCGTTGAAGATGTTGAAGACCTTCTCGAGCAGCGTGCGCTGGTCGATGACGTCCTGGATGCCCTGCAGGCCCTGGATCTGGTCGGCGAAGGTCTTGTACTCCTCCGGGTTCTTGAGCTTCACCCGGAACGACTCCGGCAGGCTGTTGGGGCCCACCGACTTGACGAACTCGGGCGAGTCCTTCCAGAGCTCCTGGAAGCGCTTGAGGGCCTCTTCGCGCGTCTCGTACGTGCGCTCGGCGACCAACGGGTTGGAGGAGATCGCCTGGTCGATCGCCTGGCGCTGGGCCTCGGTGACGTCCGACCGCAGGAAGATCGAGACCTCGATGTTCCCGTAGTAGTAGCTCTTCATCTGGTCGACCTGCAAGTACAGCAGAACGCTAGCGCCCAGCATGGTCAGCGAGACCGACATGGTGATGATCATGGCGACCGTCATCGTGACGTTTCGCCACAGGCCCACCAGGACCTCGTTGAGGACGTACTTCAAGCGCATCGGGGGGTTCCTTCCGGGACTCCGCGCAGAACTTCAGCTAGGGGATGTTGTGTAGCGGAGCCGGCTCAGCCGTAGACGCCACGGGCCTGGTCACGAACGATGCGGCCGCTCTCGATCTCGATGACGCGGCGGCGCATCTGGTTGACGATGTTGGAGTCGTGCGTGACCATCACGACCGTGGTGCCCGTCCGGTTGATCCGGTCGAGCAGGCGCATGATCTCGATCGACGTGTCCGGGTCGAGGTTTCCCGTGGGCTCGTCGGCGAGCAGGATGAGCGGCCGGTTGACGAACGCCCGGGCCACCGCGACACGCTGCTGCTCACCACCGGAGAGCTCGTGCGGGTAGCGGTGCTCCTTGCCGCCGAGGCCGACCAGCTCGAGGACCTCGGGCACGACCCGGCGGGCGACCGCCTTGGTCTTGCCGATGACCTCGAGGGCGAAGGCCACGTTCTCGTACGCCGTGCGGTTGGGCAGCAGGCGGAAGTCCTGGAACACGCAGCCGATCGAACGGCGGAAGTGCGGGACCTTCCACGAGCGCAGGGTGGTGACGTCCTTCGCGTTCACCATCACCTTGCCGCGAGTGGGCGACACCTCGTGCAGGAGGAGCTTGATGATCGTCGACTTGCCGGAACCGGAGGGGCCGATGAAGAAGACGAACTCACCCTTCTCGATACCGACGCTGACATCGTCCAACGACGGCCGAGACGCCTTGGGGTACGTCTTCGTCACGTTCTCGAGCTGAATCACGGGAACGCAGTCTACGCGGTGTAACGGAAACGCCAAGTCCGCCGGGTCCGCCAAATTGCACCCGCGGTGGCAAAAAATCACGGTGTCCGGACAGTCCGTCCGGACACCGTCGCCATGCGTACAGCCGGTTGTGGATCACCCGGAGGACGGGTGGATCACTCGGCCTTCTGGCTCGTCTTGCGCCACTTGATGCCGGCCTCGATGAACTCGTCGATCTCGCCGTCGAAGACCGAGCTCGGGTTGCCCGTCTCCTGCTCAGTGCGCAGATCCTTGACCATCTGGTACGGGTGGAGCACGTACGAGCGCATCTGATCGCCCCATGATCCAGTGGTGTCCTGCTTGAGGCCCGCGAGCTTCGCCTCCTCCTCCTGGCGCTTGCGCTCGAGGAGCCGCGCCTGGAGCACCCGCATCGCCGAGGCCTTGTTCTGAAGCTGCGATTTCTCGTTCTGACACGTCACGACGATGCCCGTCGGAATGTGCGTCAGGCGCACAGCGGAGTCGGTGGTGTTCACGCTCTGTCCACCAGGACCCGACGAACGGTAGACGTCCACGCGCAGCTCGTTCTCGGGGATGTCGATGTGGTCGGTCTGCTCCACCACCGGCATCACCTCGACGCCGGCGAAGCTCGTCTGGCGGCGGCCCTGGTTGTCGAACGGGCTGATCCGGACCAGCCGGTGGGTGCCGGACTCGACGCTGAGCGTGCCGTACGCGTACGGCACCTTGACGGCGAACGTGGCCGACTTGAGGCCGGCCTCCTCCGCGTACGACGTGTCGTAGACCTCTGTGGGGTAGCCGTGGCGCTCGGCCCACCTCAGGTACATGCGCAGAAGCATCTCGGCGAAGTCGGCCGCGTCGACGCCGCCGGCGCCGGCCCGGATGGACACCACCGCCTCACGGGCGTCGTAGTCGCCGGAGAGAAGGGTGCGGACCTCCATCTCCTCGATCGCCTTGGTGAGGGTGACGAGCTCCTCGCCGACCTCGTCGATCGAGGCGCTGTCGCCCTCGGCCTCGGCCATCTCCAGCAGGAGGCCGGCGTCGTCGAGCCGGGAGCGGAGCCGCTCGAGCTTGCTGATCTCACCGGAGACGTACGACAGGCGGCTGTTGACCTCCTGGGCACGGGCCTGGTCGTCCCACAGGTCGGGTGCGGAGGCCTGCTCCTCGAGGTCGGCCTTGTCCCGGCGCAGCTTGTCGACGTCCAGGACGTTCTCGATGTTGCGCAGGGTGGCGTCGAGGGCCTTGAGTTGCTCGGGATAGTCGGCAGCGGTCACGACAGTCAAGACTACGCTGCCCCGGCCAAGATCTGGCCGGGGCGGCACGGTGCGGGCCGCTCACGACGAGCCGCACACTCGCGCAGGTCGTGAGCAGGCCTCGCGTCAATTGGCCGGTGCGATCTTGAGCCAGCTGAGCGCGGCCTTGTGATAGGCGACGGCGAACTCGAGGGCGGCGGCACCGTACTGGTCCCCCGCCTTCTTCGCCTCCTTCGCCTGTTCCTTGGCCATCGCGAGCGCCTCGGAGTGGTACTCGCTCGCGCCGGTGTAGAGGGTCTGCAACTGATTGCCGCTGTGCTGCTCCCCGAAAGCGACACGGAGAGCGACCGGATTACGCAGGGCGTCCCGGCCCGGAGACTCGGCGAGCCACCGGCTGAAGGCACGCTTGCCGGAGGCGGTGATGGCGTAGGGCTGGCTGGATCTGGGGCCGGGCTTACCGAGGCGCACATAGCCCATTTCGGCAAGAACCGGCAATTCGCGGTAGACCTGGCTCCGCGTCATCGACCAGTATGGCCCGAGGCGGCGTTCGGCAGCCGCCATGAGCTGTCCGCCGGTCATGGGCCCCTCGTGAAGCAGGCCGAGCAAAGCGGCAGCCGTGGGATTGATTTGAGAGTCGGGCATGCCTTCTAAGCTGCCACTTTGTCGCGCCGACGTCCAGGATTTCGCCCGATCCGTCCATTTTGCGTCTCCACAAACGACTGTCCCGCACAGACAGTCCGACTTCGAGAGTCGCGATGGCGCGTTCGACCGTGAAAGTTGCTTGTGACCAGGTAAAATGGCGCGTCCTAAACGGTCAGACGGCGATGCCGGGCAGCAAACGGCCGAAAAGGTACGTAGACGTTCCGGAATTCGGCGTTCCAAGCCTTAAAAGCGGCATTCCCGGTCAAGCCGGGCTGCGGACACCGGACCGGCCCCGCCAGCTTCGGCGGCTACTCTGAGGCCCATGACTGAGCAGGACACCCCAACGGCGCCGCAAGCGGACGCCAGCGCCGAGCAACCCTCGTCGACGGGTCTCCTGCTCGCGCTCGCCACCCTCGTCTGGATGGCCGCCATGCTCTGGTCGGCCCGCGCGACGATCACAGGGCGTGAGGACGCGGAGATGGAGGTGACCTCCACGGCCTACGCGCTGCCCGGCGCGATCTCCGCCGCGTTGGTCACCGGTGCCGCGGCCGGCCTGGCGGTGCTCAACCTGATCTCACGCCGCCGCGCGCTCGGCGCCACCACGCGGTTCGCGGTCGCCACCGGCACGGGCCTGCTGATCGGCCTGCTTGGCGCTCTCTCCATCGTGACCATCAACACCGAGGGCTGGCTGTACGCGGTGGTCGGCGGCACGGTCGCCGCCGCCGCCACGATCGGCGGCGCGCTGTCCGGCTTCCGCATCCCCCGTGTGATCAACGCGGTCGGGTGGGGCTCGGTCGCGGTGTTCCTGGTCGGCTTCGTGCTCAACCTTTTCCAGAGCCCGCTGCTGTCGGCACTGGGCTCGCGCGACTCACAGTCCTCACAGGCCAATGCGGCGCAGTGGTTCTCCTACGGTCAGGCGTTCCTCAGTGGTCTCGCGGCGGGCCTGGTGGCTTACCGGCTGCTGCGGCGCGCCCGCCGGCGCAGCGGCGAGCTGGACGTGCCGTGGGGCTTCTACGCCGTCGCGGGCGGCGGCCCGGGCCTGCTGCTGGTGATCGCCGAGCTGCTGACGCGGACGGCGGGGTCGCGGGTGCTCGAGCTGGCCGGCAAGGTCAGCGAGCTGGAGCTCGTGGTGCAACAGATGCTCAGCGGGGCGCGGTTCAACAGCGCGCTGACGGTGCTGTTCGTGGGCGCGCTCACCGCGATGTTCGCGGTCGGCCGCACGATCCGCCCCACTGAGGACGACGAAGACGACGAGCCGCCGGCCGCGGCGCCGGTGTCCCGCTCGGGCCGCGTCCGCCGCACCCCGGAAGAGCCGGCCGCCGCCACGACCGTCGCCGCGGACAGCGCCGCCGATCCGGACACCGACGACGCCTCCACCGAGCCGCGCGCCGCCGCCTCGGCCGCCTCGCCCAACTCGGCGGCGTCACCCAACTCGGCCGGCTCATCCAACTCGGCCGCGTCGCCCAACTCGGCCGCGTCGCCCAACTCGGCCGCGTCGCCCAACTCGGCCGCGTCGCCCAACTCGGCTGGCTCACCCAACTCGGCCGCGTCGCCCAACTCGGCGGCGTCGCCCAACTCGGCGGCGTCGCCGGCCTCGGAGGCGTCGCCTGCCTCGGAGGCGGAGAGCGACTCCGACGGCGACAAGATCACCGCTGAGACGGCCGGCGCGAAGCGCGGCGAGGCTTCCAGCTAGGTCGCCCGGCACGGCAGCCACACTTCGGCCGCCCGACGCCACAGCCAAGCTTCGGTCGGCCGACGCCACACCCGCACTTCGGCCGGCCGGCGCCACAGCCAAGCTTCGGTCGGCCGGCGCCACAGCCACACTTCGGCCGCCCGACGCCACAGCCGCATTTCGGTCGGCCGGCACCACAGCCGCACTTCGGTCGGCGGCGCGGCGGGCAGTCGGCGGGGTGGTCAGATCAGTTCGTCGAGTTCGGAGACGGCGTACCACTCCAGCTCGTGGTCCTCGGCGCTGTCGACCGTGAACTGGGCGTCGGGGTCGCCCGCCAGGGCCTCGTCGACGACCTCCGCCGCGGCGGCCACCGACTCGGCCGCGTCGGCGCCGTCCACGTGGATCGAGGCGACCTCCTTGAGCGAGATCGGCTGCGGGATCTCCACGGTGCTCGAGCCGAGCTCGATGTCCTGGACGACCAGCGACGACGCCGGCACGTCGGCCGAGACCACCACCCGGCGCCGGGGAGCGGCCGGGTCGTGCCGCAACAGCTGAAGGGCGGCCTGCGCGGCGCGGGTGAACGCCACGTATTCGAGCTCCTCCTCGTCGCCCTCCGCATACCACTCGCGCAGCGCGGGCGTCACCGCGTGCGCCTCCAGCGACCCGGCGCCCAGCTGCCCGGAGGCGCGCAGGGCCCCGAGCAGCGGCACGGTGGCCGGCACATACACCCGGACCAGCTCGGTGATCGGCACGTCTCCTCCTGCGTTCGAACCGTCCCCGTAGTACACCGCCGCAGCGGGTACGGGAAGGCCCATTCCACCAGTCGTGTCCGGATCGTGGCGTGCCGGGTCACCGCCTCCGTCCCGCAGCCGCCTTCGCCGCACCGCCCTCCCGCGACCGGCTCGACCGCCGCCTCCCCGCGGCCTTCCACCCGCAGCGCTTTCCCAACGGTCGCCGCCACCACCGCCTTATCGCGACGGCCTCCGCCACAGGCTTCTCGAGTCGGTCAGCACACCACCTTCCCGAGACGGCCTCCACCACCTTCCCGTCACGGCCCGCACCACAACCGTCCAGCGACGGCCCCCACCACCTTCCCGTCACGGCCCGCACCACAACCGTCCAGCGACGGCCCCCACCACCGCCCCTGCGACGGCCTCCGCCGCACCGCGTCGACCGTGCGCGCCGTCTCAGCAGCCGCAGGAGGGACCCTCCCCCACCTTGACCAGACCCGCCGCGGTGACGGGGGCGGCGAGCGGTTGCGCGGTGGCCGGGGCGACGGGCGGGGTGGCCCGGGTGACGGGCACGGTGGCCGAGGTGACGGGCGCGGTGAGCGGATCCGCGGCGGCCGTGACGTCGCCGGTCAGCGTGCGCAGGGGGAAGCCCTCGCGGATCCAGTACTCGATCCCGCCGATCATCTCCTTCACGGAGTAGCCGGCCAGCGCCAGCGCCAACGCCGCGCGGGTGGCGCCGTTGCAGCCGGGGCCCCAGCAGTAGGTGACCACCGGCACCGACGGGTCGAGCAGCTCACCGGCCCGGTCGGCGATCTCCGCCGTGGGCAGGTGAAGGGCGCCGGGGATGTGGCCCTGGTCCCAGGCGGCCCGCGAGCGCGAGTCGATCAGCACGAAACCGGGCTTCTCGGCGAGGAGGCCGGCGCGCACGTCGGACACGTCGGTCTGGAAACCGAGCCGTGCCGCGAAGAAGGCTGCCGCCTGCCGCGGGTCGTACCGGTCGGTCGCGTACAGGCTCTCGATCTGAGGTGTCGTCGTCATGCCACCAAGCTAGGGCGGCCGACGATCTTGCTCCATGCCGGTTCGACGGCGCGATTGGCGTCGGGCCGGGGATACGCGCTTAGATGAGCGCCATGGCCACGGAAATCGCGCTCGACCGCACCGACTGGCGCCTGCTGGCCGAGTTGCAGCGGGACGGCCGTTCGTCGTACGCCGATCTGGCCCGTGCCGTGGCCATGTCCGCCAGCGCCGTGGCCGAGCGTGTGCGCCGGCTCGAAGAGGCCGGGGTGATCGCCGGCTACCGCGCGGAGGTCGACCCGGAGCGCGTCGGGCTGCACGTGATGGCCTTCGTGCGCCTGCGCTACCCCACCGGCAACTACCGGCCCTTCCACGCCCTGCTCGAGTCGACGCCCGAGATCATCGAGGCGCACCACGTGACCGGCGAGGACTGCTTCTTCCTCAAGGTGCTCACCCGCTCGATGCGTCACCTGGAAGAGGTGACCGGCCGCATCTCCGGCCTCGGCGCCGTCACCACCAGCGTGGTCTATTCGAGCCCGCTGCCCAGCCGCTCGGTCGCCGCCCCGCAGGACAAGCAGTCGTAGGCAATCAGTGGCAAACTGACGCAGCATGGAGCCCCGATTCCTGCTGCTGGCAGACGTTGCCGCCGAGCTGAACGTCTCGGACTCGCAGGTCTACCACATGGTCCGCAGCGGCGAGCTCCCCGCCATCAAGATCGGCGGCCGCGGCCAGTGGCGCGTCGAGCGCGCCAAGCTCGAGGCCTACATCGAGCAGAAGTACGCCGAGACGGCCGCGTGGGTGGCCGAGAACCCGCTGGTCAACCCCGAGGCCGACTGACCCGTTTTGCCCCTCTTCCCGCATCGAACCAGGCCTTCCGTTTGCCGTTGACCCTCCCTCGCACGCTCCGGGAGAATCGTCATCGAAGGCAAACGAAGCCAAACGAAAGCGTTAGAGGGATGGAGGGCAAGGATGGAGTGCCCGATGCGACAGCCGATCGACCTTCGCCCGGCCCCACCTTGCGAGCCACCCTTCGACGACGAGCTCGGCCCCGCCATCTGGCACACCACCCACCGCTACCAGTTGGCCCTCGACCTGCCGCGGCCCGCTCCGGCGCGCCCGGCTCGCGGCAGACCGCCGGAGCGGCGCCACCCCGAGCCCTCGGCGGGCCCTTCAGCGACCGCCGGCCGGGAAACGGCGGCGAGTCATCCGCCAGGTGGCAATCCCCCGGCAACGGCGGCCTACCAGTCCGGTGGGGTGGAGGGAGAAGGCCGGACGGGCGAGGCCGGTTTGGTGCGCGCGGCCGGCGGAGCCGAGGGAGCAGGGGGCCAACCCGCAGGCGCGGTCAGGGCGGGCGCAGCAGGAGCGGCGGAAGCGGCACACACAGCGGGCACGGCACACACAACGGGCGCGAGGCAGGCAACGGGCACGGCGCACACAACAGGCGCGAGGCAGGCAACGGGCACGGCACACACAACGAGCGCGGGGCACGCAGCTGGCACGGCACACACAACGGACGCGAGGCAGGCAACGGGCGCCGGCCAGGCAGCGGGCGCGGGGCACGCAGCAGGTGTGGGTCGTCCCGCGCGGGGCGGCCGATCGGCGCCGGTGGGTGAGCGGGCCTGGGACGTTGATTCGCCGCCGGTGGGATATCCGTTCTGGGCGGCTCATCTTGCCGCTTCGGGGCGGGCGCCGCTGTCCGGGGTGTCTCGGGACGCCACGTTGGCCGTCAAGCGGTTCCTGTATGCCTGTGTCGAGGTTTTGAACGGCTATCGGCCCTCGGCACACCTTCGGCGCCTCTCGCGGCCGTTCGAGGCCGCTGAGGTGGTGTCGGAGGGGTTGCTGGGGGCCCAGCGGCTCAACGCGGTGCGCAAGGCGGCGCTGCGGGCGGGGCGGCATCCGTCGCGCAAGCCGGTGCCTGTGGCGATTTTGAGCCTGCATCTGTGCGAGCCGCGGTCCGGTGTCGTGGAGGCGGCCGCTCCGCTGCTGATCGGCGAGCACACGTGGGCGATGGCGTTGCGCATGGAGTTCTACCAGCAGGCGTGGGTCGCCACCGCGTTGCGGCTCATCCAGCACGCCTATCACCCGCCACGGTTCCCCGAGGCGCTCGCCGACCACTGAGGCAGCGAGCGTCCCGGGCCGGCCAGAGCGACGGCCCGCCGGCGAGGAGTGCCGGCGGGCCGTCGTTCGAGCGGCGGTGACTGGTCCCGCGATGGTGACCGGTCGAGCGGCGGTGACCGGTCCCGCGATGGTGACCGGTCGAGCGGCGGTGACCGGTCGCGCAATGGTGACCGGTCGAGCAGCGGTCACCGGTCGCGCGGTGGGTCCGTCGACCCACCCGTCGACGGGTGGGTCGATCGAGCGGGCGGGGTGGGTCAGGCTGCTCCGGGGGCTCCGTGGCAGCGCTTGTACTTCTTGCCTGAGCCGCAGTAGCACGGGGCGTTGCGGGACGGGCCGTTGGACTCCGACTGGGCGTGGGCTCCGCCGCGGCGCTGGGGCGTGTGGGCCGGGGACGCGGGGACCGGGGAGCCGCCGGGGCCGATGCCGAGGGCGGGAGCCTGCTGCTGTTGCTGCGGCTGGATGACCGGGGAGCCCTCGCCCGCCTCGCCGTCGATGGCGGGGGCGGTGTACTGGAGGTTCTGCGGCCTGCGGGCGCCGCCCAGGCCCTTGGCGCGGACCTCGACGCGGTCGGACTCGGTCTCGTTGTCGCTCTGGTCGGCCATGACGCCGCCGGCCGGGAGGGGCACCGCCTTGCTCGGGTCGACCGTGACCGTCGGCTGCTCCTCGACCTGGACCTCCAGGTTGAACAGGTAGCCGACCGCCTCCTCCTTGATGCCCTCCATCATGGCGTTGAACATGTCGAAGCCCTCGCGCTGGTACTCCACCACCGGGTCGCGCTGGGCGTACGCGCGCAGGCTGATGCCCTCCTGGAGGTAGTCCATCTCGTAGAGGTGCTCGCGCCACTTGCGGTCGATCACGTTGAGCAGCACCTGGCGCTCGAGCTCGCGCAGCGCCTCGGCGCCGAGCTCCTCCTCGCGGGCCACGTAGGCGGCCTGGGCGTCCTGCTTGAGCTGCTCGGCCAGGAACTCCTGGTCGATCGCCTGCCGCTCGCCGCCGGACTCCTCGACGATGTCCTCGATCGTGAGGGTCAGCGGGTAGAGGCGCTTGAGGTTGGTCCAGAGCTGGTCGAGGTCCCAGTCCTCCGCGTAGCCCTCGGAGGTGGCGGCCATGACGAAGTCGGTGACCACGTCGTCGATCATGTGCTGGACCTGCTCGTGCATGTCCTCGCCGTCGAGGACCCGGCGGCGCTCGGCGTAGATCACCTGGCGCTGCTTGTTGAGGACCTCGTCGTACTTGAGGACGTTCTTGCGGATCTCGGCGTTCTGGCCCTCGATCTGCGTCTGGGCGCTGCGGATCTGGCGCGTCACCATCTTGGACTCGATCGGCACGTCCTCGGGGATGTTGAAGCGCTCCATGACCGCCTCGACCGCACCCGCCCGGAACCGCTTCATCAGGTCGTCCTGCAGCGACAGGTAGAACCGGGACTCGCCCGGGTCGCCCTGCCGGCCGGAGCGGCCGCGCAGCTGGTTGTCGATGCGGCGGGAGTCGTGGCGCTCGGTGCCGAGCACGTAGAGACCGCCCGCGGCCTGCACCTCGGCGGCCTCCGCCTCGCAGGCCTCCTTCCACGTCGGCAGGACCTCTTCGAGGGCCTTCGCGTACTCGTCCGGATTTTCCACCGGGTCGAGGCCGCGCTGGGCCAGCTCGGTCGCGGCGAGGAACTCCGGGTTGCCGCCGAGCAGGATGTCGGTGCCACGGCCGGCCATGTTCGTCGCGACCGTGACGCCGCCCTTGCGGCCCGCCTGCGCGATGATCGTGGCTTCCTGGGCGTGGAACTTCGCGTTCAGCACGCTGTGCGGGATGCCGCGGCGGCGCAGCAGCTGGGAGAGGATCTCGGAGTTCTCGACCGAGACCGTGCCGACCAGCACCGGCTGGCCGGTGGCGTGCCGCTCGGCGATGTCCTCGATGACCGCGTTGAACTTGGCCTTCTCGGTCTTGTAGATGACGTCCGGGTGGTCGATGCGGATCATCGGCCGGTGGGTCGGGATGGACACGACGCCGACCTTGTAGACCTTGTTGAACTCGCCGGCCTCGGTCTGCGCCGTACCGGTCATGCCGCCGAGCTTGTCGTACAGGCGGAAGTAGTTCTGCAGCGTGATGGTCGCGAGGGTCTGGTTCTCCTGCTTGACCTCGACGCCCTCCTTGGCCTCGATGGCCTGGTGCATGCCCTCGTTGTAGCGGCGGCCGTGCAGGATGCGCCCGGTGAACTCGTCGACGATCAGGACCTCGCCACCCTCGTTGACGATGTAGTCCTTGTCGCGCTTGTAGAGCTCCTTGGCCTTGATGGCGTTGTTGAGGTAGCCGACCAGCGGGGTGTTCACCGACTCGTAGAGGTTGTCGATGCCGAGGCGGTCCTCGACCTTGGCGACGCCGCGCTCGGTGATGGCGACCGTGCGCTTGGCCTCGTCGACCTCGTAGTCGCCCTCGCCGTCCTTGCCGCGCTGGAGGCGGTTGACCAGGGCCGCGAACTCGCCGTACCACCGGGCGGAGTGCTCGGCGGGACCCGAGATGATCAGCGGGGTGCGGGCCTCGTCGATGAGGATCGAGTCGACCTCGTCGACGATCGCGAAGTTGTGGCCGCGCTGCACCAGCTCGTCCTTCGACCACGCCATGTTGTCGCGCAGGTAGTCGAATCCGAACTCGTTGTTGGTGCCGTAGGTGATGTCGCACAGGTAGGCCGCGCGGTGCTCCGCGGCGGGCCGGTTGGGCAGGATCACGCCCACGGTGAGGCCGAGGAAGACGTGCACCCGGCCGACCCACTCGGCGTCGCGCTGGGCGAGGTAGTCGTTCACCGTGATGATGTGCACGCCCTTGCCGCTCAACGCGTTGAGGTAGGCGGGGAACACACCGGTCAGGGTCTTGCCCTCACCGGTCTTCATCTCCGGGATGTTGCCGAAGTGCAGCGCGGCGCCACCCATGAGCTGGACGTCGTACGCGCGCTGGCCGAGCACCCGCTTGGCGCCCTCGCGGGCCACCGCGAACGCCTCGGGAAGCAGCGAGTCGAGCGACTCCCCGTCCGCGTATCGCTCCTTGAACTGCTGGGTGCACTCGCGCAACTCGTCATCGGTGAGGTCGACGTAGTCTTCCTCGATCGAATTGACCGCTTCCGCGATCGCCTTGAGCCGGCGCACCATGCGGCCTTCGCCGGCGCGTAGGACCTTTTCCAATATCGACACGGGTCAGCGCTCCCCTAGACAGTCTGCGGAACCATGGTAGGCACCCTTCCGCCGAAGCTGTGACCCGAGCCTCCGGTTAACCGCACAAAAAGGGCGAAACGGTGCATCAAGTTCGCTGACAGCGCAGTTCTTCGGGCAGGATGGGCCGCGTGCGAACCGCGGAGATCAACGGTGAAGGGGTGCGTCTGCGAGCTTTCCGGCCGGAGGACGCCGAAGCGCTCGCCGAGGGCTACAACGATCCGGTGTCCCAGCGGTTCCTCACGGTGCTCCCCTCGCCCTTCACGGTGGCGCACGCCGAGACCTTCATCGCCGAGCGGATCGACGCCCTGTTCGCCGAGGGTGGCGCCTTCTACGCGGTCGCCGATCCCGAGACCGACGAGCTGCTCGGCGGGGTCGGCTTCGACAAGTCGGTGCCCAGCCGCGGCCAGGCCGAGATCGGCTACTGGGTGGGCCCGTGGGCGCGCCGCCGGGGTGTGGCCACCGCGGCCGTACGGGCGATGAGCGCGCACGCCCTCAAGCATGGTCTCCAGCGCCTGGAACTTCTGACACATTGGGACAACCCGGTCAGCCAGCGTGTCGCCCTGGCTTCGGGCTTCCGGCGAGAGGGCGTACGCCGTGGCGCGCAGCCGCGGCGCGACGGCGGCCGCGACGACATGCTCGCCTTCGCGCGGCTCGCCGAGGACGACGGCGAGCCGATCGCCCGGCTGCTGCCCGACCTGCCGGGCGGCGAGCTCACCGACGGCGTCGTCCGGCTGCGCCCGCTGGGCCCGGGCGACCTCGGCTTCCTCACCGAGCTGATCACCCTGCCCGACGTGGTGGCGACGAGCGTCCCGCCGGAGCCACCGAGCCCCGGCAAGATCCGTCAGCGGTGCTTCTGGGCCGAGGCGCACTGGCTCGCCGGCAACCGCGCCGACCTGGTCATCGAGGACGCGGCCACGGGTGAGCCGGCCGGCGACATCGGCCTGTTCAACGACGAGCCGGCCACGGCCCAGGCGATGATCGGCTACAGCATGCTCCCGGCGTTCCGCGGGCGCGGTTTCGCGACCCGGGCCGCCCAGCTGCTGTCGCTCTGGGTCTTTGCCGAGACCGGTGTGGCCCGCCTCATCGCGGGCGCGGTGCCGGCGAACCTGGCCTCGCAGCGGGTGCTCGAGAAGGCCGGGTTCAAGCGGGAGGCGTACCTGCGCTCGCGCCTGCCCGGCCCGGACGGTGGCCGGGTCGACGACGTGCAGTACGTCCTCCTCGCCGAGGACCTCCTGGCCGAAGGCCCTCGGCTTGACGGGTAACCGGCGAGGGCTCGGCTACCCCGTGGTCTCCAACGACAGGATGCCGTAGTCGTAGCCGCGCCGGCGGTAGACGACGCTGGGGCGGCCGCTGTCCTTGTCGAGGAAGAGATAGAAGTCGTGGCCGACGAGCTCCATCTGGAAGAGGGCGTCGTCGACGGTCATCGGGTCGGCGGGGTGCTCCTTCTCCCGCACGATGCGCCAGGGCTGGTCTTCGTCGTGCTCGGCCAGCGCGGTGGCGACGGACGAGGACGCCTCTGCCGTTTGGGCGAGGCTGAGGTCGGTGGGCAGGCTCGCGGTGGCGGCCGCTACCGAGACGGGCGCGCGGCGCCCGCGGTGGACGCGACGGCGGTCGGCCGAGCGGCGCAACCTGCCGTCGAGCTTGTTGATGGCGCAGTCCAGGGCTGCGTAGAAGTCCTTGGCGGAGGCTTCGGCTCGGACGACCGGGCCTCTCGTCATGACGGTGATCTCGACTCGCTGGCAATTGTCCGACTGGCGCGGGTTGCGCTCGTGGAACAACTCGACGTCCGCCCTCATCAGCTTCTGGTCGTAACGCTCGACTTTGCTCAGCTTGTCGGCGACGTGCTCCCGATAGTGATCGGGAACCTCTACGTTGCGGCCCTTGACGACAATGTCCACTCGTGACCTCCCCCAACGTTCTGTGTAACGGGCGCCCTGCGACGGGGTGCCGGGGGCGCCGAACTGCGACGCGGTGGTGCTTGGCTCTGGCTACGCCGGGACTTGGACACCGGGCGTAACCGATCGTGAGTGAGACGACTCCTTTCCGGTGCGGCGGTTCGCGGAACGCTGCGCCTTGCCGGCGGTGTGGGTAGGCGGAAGCTCATACCCTCGTCACCAAGACGCTAACGTGCCGATGCTCTCGCGTCACCCCTCGTTCGGGATACCAGATGCCGGACGTTCCACCTTTCAGGAACTCGGGCCCACAATCCCGTCGATAACGCCGCGCGGCGATCGCCGCAATTGGGTCGCGGCCAGGACGGCAGCACCTGTGACCTGCATCTCCGCCTCCTCGAGGCGACTCGTCACGGCGGCCAGCGTGGCCCCGGTGGTGACGATGTCGTCCACTACGACCAGCGTGCCTTTTCGCGGCCTCCGGCGCCCGGAAAACCCGATCAGGACACGGCGGATTCGCAGCGAACTCTCAGCCGCGGCGCGGCGTTCGGCCACGCTCAGTGACGTTGAGTCAGGACGGGGTAACGCTTCGAGAGGGTGTTGGACGACAGCGTCCCAGCCGCCGGAGCGCAGCCGCCGCACCGCTTGTGCGGCGAGCCGCGTCATGTGATCGCCGTGCCGTTCCCGGGCCGCGGCCGCCGTCGACGGCACCGGGATCAGCGTCAGCGGCCCACCGCGCGGCGCGAGGCCCGCCACGGCGGTCGCCAGCAGCGCCCCCAGCGGCCGCGCCAGCCGGTGCCGGCCCCTTTCCTTGTACGCGAGCAGGGCACCGCGCAGCGGCCCCGCATAGGGCCCCACGGCGACGCACGGCGGCAGGCCGGGCGGAGAGGGCACCGGCGCGGCACGAAACGGCCGCAGCGCCTCCAGGCGGGCGGCGCACTCCGCGCAGGCGCCGTACCGCAGGGCCACCCGCTCGGCGGCACAGCCGGCGCAGGCGCTCGGCAGCACCAGGTCGGCGAGGTCCGCCAGCAGGCTCAACGCGGGGCCGGCGAGCTCAGTTGAGGAACAGCGGCGTGGTCGGCTTGACCGTGGCCGGCGCGCCGGCCGGGGCGCCCGCGAGGTTCGCCCGGGTGATCGGGTTGGGCTCGCTGAACACGTCCCAGGCCTCGCCGCCCGCCACGTACGCCTCCGAGTCGGACGTCTCGGTGCCGGAGATCGGATTTTCCGGGTACGCCGCCAGGTAGGTCACCGGCTCCGCGCCGATGTCGCCGAGCCGCGAGGTGGACAGCGCCCCGTCGACCGTCACATCGATCACCGAGACGCGGTTGTTGTCCGCGCGCACCCCGGCCACCGCCAGGTAGGTCTGGCTGCTCCAGGCCACCGCCGTGACCGACTTCAGGTTGGGCGGCAGCACCTGCTCCGGCCCGCTCAGCACGACGCCGTCGACGCTGCTGCTCAGCACCGTGCGATACAGCTTGCCGCCGCTGACCAGGGCGACCCGGCGACCGTCGGGCGCCACCGAGATCGCGGTGATCGAGCCCGGGTCGCCCTGCCACTCGACCCGCTGCGCCGGCCTGCCGTCGGCGGTGAAGCTGTAGAGCCGGCCGCCCATGGTGATCAGGCCGACCGCACCGGCGGCGTCCTTGGCGCCGGTCAGCGCCCAGACCGGCTGCCCGAGAGCGCCCTTGAGCCCGCCGACCTCCCGGAGATCGGCCTGCGCTCCGGTGGTCGCCGACCCGGCCCGCAACCGTGCGCCGGCGCCCGAGCCGGTGACCACCGCCGCGAACGCGTGGGTGGGCGAGGCACTGAAGGCCGCGGTGGCGATGCCCCGGTTGGCCGCGTCCTTGAGGACGGGCACCGGGTCGTCCTCGTGCGGCGTGTCCTTGAGCCGGCGCACGACCCCGCCGAAGAGGACGAAGCGCTCGGGCACGTCGGCCAGCCAGAAGGCCAGGTTGCTGTCGCGGTAGTCGGCGTCCTTGAAGACCACCGGGTCCTGCCGGCCGATCTTGATCTCGAGGGTACGGGGCTCCAGCGGGTAGATCGACCACTGGAGCTGCCGCCGGAGCCGGTCCAGGGCCGCCGCGTCGCCGCCCGCCGGCAGCGCCTGCGCGGTCAGGTTGATCTGGAGGGTCTCGTTGTTGATCGCCGGGATGTTGTCGGCCACCGCGGTGCCCTGCGGCAGCGCCTGCACGGCGTCGCGCAACCAGTCGGCCGGCCCCGCGGCCAGCCACTGGAGGATCGTCGTCGGCTGCTGGACGGCCGGCAGGCTCTTGGGCATGTAGCGCAGGTCGGGCACCAGGCTGGTGTTGTCCTTGTTCCAGAAATAGATCGCGCGGCGCTGGTAGAACGCGCTCAGGGCGTCGACGCTGAGCAGCATCACCTGGGGCGCGTCGAGGATCCAGAGGCCGCTCTGCCCCTCCACCGAGCCGACCCGGATCTTGTATTCGGTCGAGGACGGGGACGGGTCGGCCGGCTCCAGCTCACCGTTCGCGGTCAGCGTGCCGACCTGCTGCTCGGTGATGGTCACCACCGGGTCGGTGGGCGAGTAGAGGATCGACTCGGCTTCCCGTACCACCTTGACGTCGGTGTTGGCCGGGAAGTGGGCGGCCTCCTCGGGCGCGAGGAACGCCTTGACCCGGGCGACAGCGGTCTCCGGGTCGCCGGCCGCGGCCTGGAGGTAGTACTGCACCAGCTCCCGGGGGTTGGCGGCCTCGGCACGCGTGTACTGCGTCGGGGGCGTGCCCTCGTCGATGGCCGAGACCCCGGCGGCCCGGCCGTCGCCGATCACGGTCACCTCGCTGCGGTCGGGGATGCCGCACCCACCGGGCACGAGCACGGCGAGCGCGACGGCGCCCAGCAGCCAGCGACGCATCAGGACACCTCCGGGGCCTCGAGGACCGCGCGGTCGCGCGGGATCAACGGCAGCGGCGCGGCCAGCAGCCGGTCACCCGAGCGCACCGGCAGGGTCAGGCGGAACTGGGCGCCCTCGCCCGGGGCGCCCCACGCCTCGAGCCAGCCGCCGTGCAGCCGCGCGTCCTCCGCGCTGATCGACAGGCCGAGCCCGGTGCCGCCGGTCTGCCGTGCCCGGGACGGGTCGGCACGCCAGAACCGGTTGAAGACCAGCCGCTCCTCGCCCGGTTTGAGGCCGATGCCGTGGTCGCGCACGGTGATCGCCACGGCCGCGTCGTCGGAGGCGAGGGTGACCACCACCGGCCGCGCCTCGCCGTGCTCGACCGCGTTGCCGACCAGGTTGCGCAGCACCCGCTCGACCCGGCGCGGATCCACCTCGGCGATCACCGGCGTCTCCGGCAGGCGCAGCTCGATGGTGACGCCGACCCGCTCGGCCAGGCCGGTGAGCCGCTCGGCGACCCGCTCGACGATCGGCACCAGGTCGGTGTGCTCCGCGTCGAGGGCGGCGAAGCCCGCGTCGAACCGGCTGATCTCGAGCAGGTCGGTGAGCAGGCTCTCGAAGCGGTCGAGCTCGGCCTGGAGCAGCTCGGCGCTGCGCGCCACGGCCGGGTCGAACTCGTCGCGCTCGGCGAAGATCAGGTCGGCTGCCATCCGTACCGTGGTCAGCGGGGTCCGCAGCTCGTGGGACACGTCGGAGGTGAACCGGCGCTGGAGGCGGGACAGCTCCTCGAGCCGGACGATCTGCCGCTGGAGGTTGGCGGCCATCTGGTTGAACGAGGCGGCGAGCAGGGCCAGGTCGTCCTCGCCGTCGACCTTCATGCGCTGGTCGAGCAGGCCCGCCGACAGGCGCTGGGCGGTACGGGCCGCGATGCGCACCGGGGTGACGACCAGGCGGGTCACCAGCCCGGCCACCACGCCGAGCAGGATCACCAGCGCGACGCCGGTGAGCAGCACCGTGGTACGGATCTGGTTGGCGGCGCTGTCCTCGGTGGTCAGCGGCATCATGTAGTAGAGCTCGACGTGGCCGAAGTTGGTCGGGACCGGAGCCCCGTACACCAGGTATTTGGTGGTCTGGCCGTTGATCGTGGCCGTGACGACCTGGCTGGCCTCCTTCTCGTCGTCGGAGACGGTCCTCGCCAGGTCGCGGGTGATCAGCTCGCCGGTGTCCACGTTCGTCGGCAGGGTCGCCGCGCGCAGCTCGGGATATTGCCCGGCGCGCATCGACACCACGGAACCGCCGGACTCGGCCGGATCACCGTCGGCGAGCTGGCCGACGATCAGGTCGAACGTGCTGGGCAGCTTGGGATCGCGCCACTGCGGATAGACGGTGAGCTGCTGCTCCGCATAGTCGATCTTGTTGCGCATGGAGACCTTGGCCTCCTCCTGCGCCCGCGTGAGCAGGATCGTGGCACTGCGCGCGGCGATGAACCAGCCGAACACCCCGACCAGCACGCTCGACGCGATCAGGGTGAGCGTGACGACGCGCAGCTGGAGCGACCGCCGCCACGCCCGCCGCGCCGGCGCCGAGTGCACCTCGAGCCGCCGCGCGGCCACACGCCAATACCGCCGCACCACGCGAAGGGTGCGGCGGATCGGCATCGGAAGCCATGAGGGTGCGCGCATTACGCGGGCAAGAGTAGCCCCTTAGCCCGTGCCCGCCTTGTAGCCGACCCCGCGGACGGTCAGGATGATCTCCGGGCGCTCCGGATCCGGCTCGATCTTGGCGCGGAGGCGCTGGACGTGGACGTTGACCAGGCGGGTGTCGGCCGCGTGCCGGTAGCCCCACACCTGCTCGAGCAGCACCTCGCGGGTGAACACCTGGCGCGGCTTGCGGGCCAGGGCGACCAGCAGGTCGAACTCGAGCGGAGTCAGCTTGACCTCGTCGCCGTCGCGGGACACCGTGTGGGCCGGGACGTCGATGGTGATCTGGTTGCCGGGCGGCCCGATGGTGAGCATCTCCGGCGCGGCGTCCTCGCCCCGGCGCAGCCGCGCGCGCATGCGGGCGACCAGCTCCTTGGGCTTGAACGGCTTGACCACGTAGTCGTCGGCGCCGGACTCGAGGCCCAGCACGACGTCGACCGTGTCGCTCTTGGCCGTGAGCATGACGATCGGGATGCCCGACTCGGCGCGGATGGCGCGCGCCACGTCGATGCCGCTCATGCCGGGGAGCATCAGGTCGAGCAGGACGATGTCGGGACGATTCTCCCGGAAGGCGGCCAGGGCGCGTTCACCGTCGGCGACGAACGAGGGCAGGAAACCCTCGCTGCGCAGAACGATGCCGAGCATCTCGGCCAACGCTGGGTCGTCATCGACGACGAGTACCCGGGCTCTCATGCGGTCCAATATTGCACTGTCCTCCCGAACCCCACGTACCCCGGGGGCGATCTTGCCGGAATGCACAGGTCAGCTTAGGCGAACCGGCAAGATGGGGCGACCCCCGCGGGGGCCGCCCCGGACCTGAGGTCAGGCGGCGGGCCTGTCGAACTCCCCGGCCCGGACGCCGGCGATGAAACCGGCCCAATCCGGGTCGCTGAAGGCGAGAACCGGGCCCGTGGCGTCCTTCGAGTCGCGGACGAGCACGGCCGACGGAACGTTGGCGACCTCGACGCAGTGCCCGGCGGCCCCGCTTCGAGTGCTCTTGCGCCAGGTGAGAGTGGCGTCCTGCATCGTGGTGTCCCCTTCCAGGATGGAATGCAGCTCCATTTCAGCTCAGGAAGTGGCGACCTGGCGCAGCGCTTCCTCCCTCTCAGCGATGGCCGTTCGGCTCATCTCCTCGGACAGGGCGCGTTCTCGCAGGTCAGACAGGGCGTCGCGGTAGACGTCGACGTCGGTCGGTTTCACCCGGAAGAGACCACCGGTCAGTCCCTCGATGTGCACCACGGGAGCGCGGGTGCCGGGCTCGAACTCCAGCACCATGAAGGACTCGGTCATGCCGGCGTGCGCCCCGGCGGAGAACGGCAGCACGAGCAGCTCGACGCCCGGCCGTCCGGCGGCCTCGAGAAGCCGGGCCAGCTGGCGGCGCAGCACCTCGGGGCCGCCGACCTCGCGGTGCAGCACCGCCTCGTCGATCACGACGCGCAGCTGGGGCGGTGGCTCCCGGGTGAGAACGGCCTGCCGGGCCATCCGCAGCGCGAGGCGGCGCTGGATCGTCTCGGCTTCGCCGACATCGGCGCCGACCTCGATCACGGCCCGTGCGTACTCGTCCGTCTGGAGCAAGCCGGGCACGATCTGCGACTCCCACTCGCTGATCAGGACGGCCTCGGCCTCGAGGGCGACATATTCGTCGTACGGGTCGGGCACGGAGGACCGGTAAGGCGTCCACCAGGCGCGGGCGCGGCCACGGCGGGCCAGGTCGCGCAGCCGGGTGCGGTCCTCCACCCGTACGCCGTAGATGGTCAGCAGCCGGTCGAGGTCGGCCTCGCTGATGCCCGTGTGCGCGGTCTCGATGCGGGAGAGCTTGGACTCGGACCAGCCGAGCGCCATCGCCACATCGGCAGCCCGCCGCTCGCCCCGCAGGCGGCGCAGCTCGTTGCCCAGCTCATGCCGCGCCGTCGATGTCGCCCTCGCCACGCGAACACCATAACGGCATATCGGTCGCTGTCTGCAACTTGCATCGCACGCTATGCACTTGCACGCAGGTCAGAGGCCATGAAGTAATAAGGGGGCGAACGACGGGACCGGCGGTGGCGGCAAACGCGGCCGGGCCCGAAGGGATCGGGCTCCCGTCCGGCGGGCGGACGGGAGCCCGACTCTTGGCGCGTGATCAGCGTCGGCGCGCGGGTGCCCGGAGCGCGCATAGCGAACGGGACGGCGGGCCTAGACCCACCGCCCCGTTCATCCCCCCGGTTTGGTACCGCGCGCGTCCGTGGGACCCCCCGATCACCAATGACGCTGCGTGTTTATAGATTCACACTCCGCACATGCCCGTGTCAAGCAAATCCGGAAATTTCCTATTTTGGATGACGCTCAGGGTGACGAAGGGATCACTTTGGGTGCGCCATGGGGGCGCCGAGCGGCACCACGCCGACGGCCGGAGGAGCGTCAGGCCGGTACGGCCGCCACGAAGACCTGCCCGGTGCCCGCGACCTTGATGGCGCCCGCGTCCGCCGGCGCGAAGGCCGCCGTGCCCGGGGTCAGCTCGACCGGGGTGCCGTCGACGCTCTCGCCCACGAAGGTGTCGCCGGCGGTGGCGACGATGATGCGCGGGCCGCCGACCGGCACCTCGATCGGCGGGCGGGTGCCGTCGAGCGTGATGCGGTAGAGGACGAAGTCGCCGACCGGGACCTGCCACGTGTCGACGCCCGGCGCCACCGTCGTGGAGTGCAGGATCGGGTCGTCGAGCACCTCGAAGCGGAGCACGTTCAGCAGCTCGGCCACGTCGACCCGCTTGGGCGTCAGGCCGCCGCGGAGCACGTTGTCGCTGGCGGCCATCAGTTCGACGCCGGCGCCGCGCAGATAGGCGTGCAGGTTGCCGGCCGGCATCCAGATCGCCTCGCCGGGCGCGAGGCGCACGTGGTTGAGCAGCAGCGCGACCAGGACGCCCGGGTCGCCCGGGTAGTGGCCGGCGAGCGACTCGGCGAGCGCGAACGACGCCGCCTGCGGCTGGGCCGGGCCGGCGGCGCGGGCCGCGGCCGTCACCGCGTCGATCAGGGCCGGGCGGTCGGCGGCGGGCCACGTCAGCAGGGTCTCGACGGCCGTGCGCAGGTCTCCCCCGCGCAGCGCGGACACCACGGGCGCGAGCGACGGCAGCTGGAACGCCTCGATCGCGTCCGCGGCGGCCGACGGGGCCCGGAAGCCGCACAGCGCCTCGAACGGCGTGACGGCGACCAGCATCTCCGGCTTGTGGTAGGCGTCGGTGTAGTTCTTCGGCAGGTTCGGGTCGGCCTCCTGCCTCGCGTACGCCTGTTTCGCGTACGCCGAGTCGGGGTGTGCCTGGAGCGAGAGCGGGCTCTCCGCGGCCAGGATCTTGAGCAGGTACGGCAGGCGCGGGCCGAACGCCGCCTCCACCTGCTCGCCGAGCTGGGCCTTCGGGTCGGCGGCGATGAGGGCGTCCAGCTTCGCGGGGCCGTCGCTCGCGGTGACGGTCGACGGGTCGCCCGGGTGCGCGCCGAGCCACAACTCGGCCTCGGGCTCGCCGGTCGGCGCGGGCCGGCCCTGGAGCTCGGCGATGACGGTGCGGGAACCCCAGGCGTACGGCCGGACGACCCCGGTCAGCGGGAAGACGCTCATAGCGGACAAGTCTCTCGGTCGATTGTGGCGCCGGAGCGGGCGGCTGAAGCCCGCCCCGGCCGGCGGAGGCCGGGGCAGACGACGCCGCCCACCCCGGCCGGGTCAGGCCGGAGCGGGCGACGAAGCCTGCGCGGGCCGGTAGATGTCGGGCTCGATGTAGATGACCCGGGCGATCGGCACCGCCGCGCGGATGCGCGCCTCGGTCTCGTCGATGTGGCGGGCCACCTCGTCGGCGCGCTCGGAGCTCGGCACCGCGATCTTCACGGCGACGAGCAGCTCGTCGGGGCCGAGGTGCAGCGTCTTCATGTGGATGATCCGCTCCACGCCCTCGCCGGCGAGCACCGCCTGCTCGATCTTGCGGGTCGCCTCGGGGTTCGCCGCCTCGCCGAGCAGCAGGCTCTTCGTCTCGATCGCCAGGACGACCGCGATGCAGACCAGCAGCGCGCCGATCAGCAGCGTGCCGATGCCGTCCCAGACACCGTCACCGGTGATCAGGGTGAGCACCACGCCGAAGAAGGCGAAGATCAGGCCGAGCAGCGCGCCCGAGTCCTCGAGCAGCACCACGGGCAGCTCGGGGGCCTTGGCGCGGCGGACGAACTCGACCCAGGAGGTCTTGCCCCGGGTGTGGTTCGACTCCTTGATCGCCGTGCGGAACGAGTAGGACTCCAGGCCGATCGCGACGATCAGCACGGCCACCGGCACCCACTGCCAGGATTCGATCGGCTCCGGGTGGGAGACCTTGTGGTAGCCCTCGTAGAGCGCGAACAGGCCGCCGAGGCTGAAGAGCACGATCGACACGATGAACGCGTAGATGTAGCGCTCGCGGCCGAAGCCGAACGGGTGCTCGGGGGTCGCCTGGCGCCGGGAGCGCTTGCCGCCGAGCAGCAGCAACAGCTGGTTGCCCGAGTCGGCGACCGAGTGGATCGACTCGGCGAGCATCGACGAGGAGCTGGTGAGCAGCCAGGCGATGAACTTCGTGACCGCGATCCCGAGGTTGGCGGCGAGCGCCGCCAGAATTGCCTTGGTGCCGCCCTCAGCGCTCACTGAATAGCCTCGGGCATCGGGTTCGACAGCTCCTTCATCTCGCTGATCGCGGGCACGGCCATCGGGTCGAGGCCGTGCGCCAGCGCCAGGTAGAGCGAGGCGAAGTCGGGCACCGCGGTGAGCGACGCCAGCCGCTCCAGCGTCGAGCCGCCCTCGGCGGTCAGCACGTCGCAGCGCACGCCCCGGCGCTCCGCCAGCGTCTGCACGGCGTCGGCGCGGCGCTCCTCGACGGCGACCGGCTCGTCCGCGTCGTCCTCGGGGTTGAGGCCGCCGTCGCGGAAGACCACGAGCCGCAGCCGGGTGGCGGCCGACTCGTCGGTGTCGTCGTCGGGGTCGGCGAAGATGTCGCGGGACGACTCGGCCAGGCCGCCGAAGACGCCGTCGAGCAGGCCCACCCGGCCGCGGCCGGCCTCGCCGAGCGCGCCGGCCATCACCGGGTAGCGGGCGTTGGCGGCCAGGGTGTCGGCGAACCGGCGGGCCGCCACGGTGGCCAGCGGCGACGAGCCCCAGACGATCGGGATCGAGCCGGCCAGGCCGAGCGCGAGCGCCTTGGCGGGGTTGACGAACGAGTCGGCGGCCGGGCGGCAGCGCTCGGCGTCGGCGTCGAGCCGCAGCGCCGTCTCGGCCAGGTCGGCCTCGGCGACCTTGACCAGGCCGATCGCGCGAGCCGCGAGCAGCACCGGCACGGTCAGGCCCCAGAGGCTGGCGCGGGCCGGCGCGCGGCGCGGCACCGGGATGAACGGCGCGCGGGCGCGGGCGGCCACCGCCTGGAGCTCGGAGTCGGGGTTGCCGATGGCGACCAGGCGGGCGCCCCGGCGGGCGGCCGCGTCGGCCGCGGCCAGCGCCTCGGGGCTGCGGCCCGAGGCGGAGACGGCGATGACCACGTCGGCGGCGCCGACCCAGCCGGGCACGCCCGCGCTGCGGTGCCCGATGATCGGCACCGGGCAGCGCGGCCCGGCCACCGTGGCCAGGATGTTGCCGGTGAGCCCGGCCGTGCCGATGCCGGCGACGACGACCGCGCGGGGGCGGCCCTCGTCGGCCAGCATCGTCAGGTCGGTCTCGGCGGCCAGCGCCGCCGACTCGCGCACCTGCGCGCCGGCCGACGCGGTGGCGCGCAGCATGCCGCCCGGGTCGTTGGCGAGCATCGCCTTTTCGTCGTCGAGCAGGCTCTCGTCGGCGTGCCGGTGGCCGTGGACCCCGGCCGCGCCGCCCTCCAGCGGGCCCGCCATCAGGCCGCACCTCCCTGCGGCTGCCGGGCCTCGTCCAGCAGCAGCACCGGGATGTCGTCGCGGACCTCGAAGATCCGCCCGCACTCGGTGCAGGTGAGGGTCTGCGCGGCCGCGTCGTACGTCAACGGGGCGTGATGCGTGTCCGGGCAGGCCAGGATGTCCAGCAACTGCGGATCGAGGGCCACCGAACGGCTCCTTCTGTCGCGATGTTCAGTGAGGCCGATCCTAACCGCGGACGATGGCGAGCACTTCGTCGCGCAGCGACACCATGCGGTCCGGCTTCGCCGCCTCGACGTTCAGGCGCAGCAGCGGCTCCGTGTTGGACGCACGCAGGTTGAACCAGGCCCCGTCCGGCAGCGCGACGGTGAGGCCGTCCAGCTCGTCGAACTCGGCGCCGACGAAGGCGGCCCGGACCTCGGCGATCTTGGCGGAGGCGTCCGCCACGGTGGAGTTGATCTCGCCGGAGGCGGTGTAGCGCTCGAACTCGGCGGCGAGCTCGGAGAGCGGGCGGTCCTGGCCGCCGAGCGCGGCGAGGACGTGCATGGCGGCCAGCATGCCGGTGTCGGCGAACCAGAAGTCGCGGAAGTAGTAGTGCGCGGAGTGCTCGCCGCCGAAGACCGCGTTGGTGCGGGCCATCTCGGCCTTGATGAACGAGTGGCCGACCCGGCTGCGCACCGGCTTGCCGCCGTTCTCCGAGATGATCTCGGGCACCGCGGCCGACGTGATCAGGTTGTAGATGATCGTGCTGCCGGGGAACTTGGCCAGCTCGCGCTTGGCGACCAGCGCGGTGATCGCCGACGGCGAGACCGGGTCGCCGTTCTCGTCGATGATGAAGCACCGGTCGGCGTCGCCGTCGAACGCGATGCCGATGTCGGCGCCCTGCTCGCGGATCGCCCGCTGGAGGTCGACCAGGTTGGCCGGGTCGAGCGGGTTGGCCTCGTGGTTGGGGAACGAGCCGTCGAGTTCGAAGTAGAGCGGGACGATCTCGAGCGGCAGCGCGGGCAGCACCTGGTCGCCGAGGACGGCCGGGACGGTGTGGCCGCCCATGCCGTTGCCGGCGTCCACGATCGCCTTGAGCGGCCGGATGCCGGAGAGGTCGACCAGCGAGCGCAGGTGGGCCGCGTAGTCGGCGAGCAGGTCGCGGGCCTCCACCTGGGACGGACCGTCCGCCTCGGCGTTCAGGTCGTCGAGGAGCTGCTCGGCGCGGCGGCGCACGACGGCCAGGCCGCTGTCCTGGCCGACCGGCTTGGCGCCGGCGCGGCACATCTTGATGCCGTTGTACTGCGCCGGGTTGTGGCTGGCGGTGAACATCGCGCCGGGCAGGCCGAGCGAGCCGGAGGCGTAGTAGAGCTCGTCGGTCGAGGCGAGTCCGATGGTGACGACCGCCGCGCCGCTCGCGTTGGCGCCGCGGGCGAACGCGGCGACCAGGCCCGGTCCGGACTCACGCATGTCGTGGGCGACGACGATCCGGTCGGCGTTGTCGCCGGACTCGCGCAACATCTCGACGAAGGCGGTGCCGATGGCTCGGGCGATCCGCTCGTCGAACTGGTCGGGGACCGTGCCGCGGACGTCGTACGCCTTGATGATGGTGGACAGATCGGACACAGCTCCCCCTGCTCCTCATGATGACCCGCCGAGAGTAGCGGAGCCGGAAGAACGAAAAGGCGGAACGCCGTACCACCACTATTACGGGTGCCGCTTGTCGCCCGGCGTGATGGGGGTCACGATGATGGTGTCTGGAGGTGCTCCCGTGGCCAACCCGTGGCTCGCCCTCGACGCCGGTGCCGACCCAGCGGAGCGCATCCGGCAGGTCGGGCGCGCCCACGAGCGGTTCGTCGGCGGCGAGAAGGCGGGCGGGAACATCCGGCCGGTCGTGGCCGAGTCGTGGCGGCGCTCGGCGGTCGCCCTGCCGAGCGCGGACAGCACCGCGCCCATCGAGCTCGGCGACGGCGAGCTGGAGGCCTACCGGGCCGGTCACCCGCTGGCCCGGGTGTTGCCGATCTTCCGGGACCTGCTGGGCGGGCTCGCCGAGGACGGCGAGCACCTGATGGCGGTCTGCGACGCGTACGGCAGGCTGCTCTGGGTCGAAGGCACCGCGAGCGTGCTGCGCGGGGCGGAGCGCATGAACTTCGTGCCGGGCGCCCGCTGGGACGAGGCGCACGCGGGCACCAACGCGCCGGGCACGGCGCTCGCCGTCGACCATCCGCTGCAGATCTTCGCGACCGAGCACTTCAGCCGCCCGGTGCAGCGCTGGACGTGCGCGGCGGCGCCCATCCACGACCCGGCCACCGGCGGGCTGCTCGGCGCGATCGACGTGACCGGCGGCGATCACCTGGCCAACCCTCACAGCCTCGCCCTGGTACGAGCGACCGCGCTCGCCGCCGAGGCCTACCTCCGCGGCCACGGCGTGCACACCCCGACCGAGGGCACCGTCTCGGCCCTGGGCCGCAACGAGGCGCTGCTGACCTTCGGCGGGCGCCGGTGGCGGCTCGGCCGGCGGCATTCCGAGCTGCTCGTCCTGCTGCTCGCCCGGCCCGCCGGCAGCACCGGCGAGGAGCTGGGCTTCGAGCTGTACGGCGACGACGTCAGCCCGGTGACGATCCGCGCCGAGCTGTCCCGGCTGCGCCGCACCCTCGGCCCCGAGCTGATGGAGTCGCGCCCCTACCGCCTGCGCGCGGAGCTGGACGCCGATTTCCGTACGGTCCCGCGCCTGCTGGAGGCCCGGCGTCCCCTCGACGCCCTGCGGCAGTACGCCGGCCCGCTGCTCCCCGGCTCCGAGGCACCCGGCGTGGTGCGCCTGCGCCGCCTCGTCGACGGCCAGCTCCGGGCCGCCGTGCTGGCCAGCCGCGACACCGAGGTGCTGCGCGGCTGGCTCAACTCGTCGTGGGGCTCGGACGACCTGGCCGTCTGGGAGGCGTACGCCAAGCTCCTGCCCTCGAACCCGCTGGCCCGGGCGCGCATCCGCGAGCTCAGCAACGAGTACGGGCTTGCAACGTTCGTGCAACGTCCCCGTAATTAGCGTCGCCCGTACCCCAGGAAGGTACGGAGGCAGCTCATGACCGTGTATTCCGCGCCCGGTACCGACGGCGCCATCGTCAGCTACCAGTCCCGGTACGACCACTTCATCGGCGGCGAGTACGTGGCGCCCGCCAAGGGCCAGTACTTCACGAACCCGTCGCCCGTGACCGGCCAGGACTTCACCGAGATCGCCCGCGGCACCGCGGACGACGTCGAGAAGGCCCTCGACGCCGCGCACGGCGCCGCGGACGCGTGGGGCCGCACGTCGCCCGCCGAGCGGGCCGTCATCCTCAACAAGATCGCCGACCGGATGGAGGCGAACCTCGAGAAGCTCGCCGTCGCCGAGGCGTGGGAGAACGGCAAGCCGGTCCGCGAGACCCTCGCCGCGGACCTGCCGCTCGCGATCGACCACTTCCGCTACTTCGCCGGCGCGATCCGCGCGCAGGAGGGCACCGCGGGCCAGCTCGACGACGACACCGTGGCGTACCACTTCCACGAGCCGCTCGGCGTGGTCGGCCAGATCATCCCGTGGAACTTCCCGATCCTCATGGCGACCTGGAAGCTGGCCCCGGCGCTCGCCGCGGGCAACGCGGTAGTGCTCAAGCCCGCCGAGCAGACCCCGGCCTCGATCCACTACCTGATGTCGCTCATCGCCGACCTGCTGCCGCCGGGCGTCCTCAACATCGTCAACGGGTTCGGCGTCGAGGCCGGCAAGCCGCTCGCCTCGTCCAACCGGGTCGCCAAGGTCGCCTTCACCGGCGAGACCACCACCGGCCGGCTGATCATGCAGTACGCCTCGGAGAACCTCATCCCGGTCACCCTGGAGCTCGGCGGCAAGAGCCCGAACATCTTCTTCGAAGACGTCAGCCGGGCCGACGACGACTTCTTCGACAAGTCGCTCGAGGGCTTCGCGATGTTCGCCCTCAACCAGGGCGAGGTCTGCACCTGCCCGTCCCGGGCGCTCATCCAGCAGAGCATCTACCAGGACTTCCTGGCCGCGGGCGTGAAGCGGGTGGAGAACCTCAAGCAGGGCAACCCGCTCGACACCGACACCCAGGTCGGCGCGCAGGCCTCCAACGACCAGCTCGAGAAGATCCTCTCGTACCTGGACATCGGCCGGCAGGAGGGCGCCAAGGTGCTGACCGGCGGCGCCCGCGCGGAGCTGCCCGGCGACCTGTCCGGCGGCTACTACGTCCAGCCGACGATCTTCGAGGGCACCAACGCCATGCGGATCTTCCAGGAGGAGATCTTCGGGCCGGTCGTCTCGGTGACGTCCTTCGCCGACTACGCGGACGCGATCAAAATCGCCAACGACACGCTGTACGGGCTGGGCGCCGGCGTCTGGACCCGCGACATCAACCTGGCCTACCGGGCCGGCCGCGCGATCAAGGCGGGTCGCGTCTGGACGAACTCGTACCACACCTACCCGGCGCACGCGGCGTTCGGCGGCTACAAGCAGTCCGGCATCGGCCGGGAGAACCACAAGATGATGCTGGACCACTACCAGCAGACCAAGAACCTGCTGGTGTCGTACAGCCCGAAGGCGATGGGCTTCTTCTAGAGATGGCCACCAGGGTCGACGTGACCCCCGCGGCCGCCGACATGATGCGGCGGCTGCGGGGACAGCACGGTCCGCTGATGTTCCACCAGTCCGGCGGGTGCTGCGACGGCAGCTCCCCCATGTGCTACCTCGAAGGCGAGTTCCGCACCGGCCAGTCCGACGTGCTCCTCGAGTCGCTGAGGATCGAGGGCGTCGACGAGCCCATCACGTTCTGGATGTCCGCCGCGCAGTTCGAGCTCTGGAAGCACACCCACCTGACGGTGGACGTGGTCCCCGGCCGCGGTTCCGGCTTCTCGCTGGAGGCGCCCGAGGGCGTACGGTTCCTGATCCGTTCCCGCCTGCTCACCGAGGAGGAGCTGGCCGAGCTCTCCGCCTAGACATCCCCCGTACCCGGGGCCGGGCCGGCCGTGCGGCCCGGTCCCGGCCTTGATCCGGTGGGCCACTGTGGCACGTACTCCATCGTGTCGTTGTGCCGGATCACAGAGGACGAACGTGCCGAACCTCCCGTCGCGGGCCTATGCCAGCCTGCGTGACATGCGAAAAACCTTCAGCCGCCTCGCTCCTGTACGCACAGTTGCCGGCCAGGTCCTCGCTGTCGTCGGCCGTTTCCTCGCCCGGGCCGACAACTGGCTGATATCCGTCATATTCGGCAACGATCGTGCCGCCGCGGCCTCCCCCGATCGTGCCGAAAGCGCCTCAGACATGGCGAATCACCCCTCGAACGCGGCATCGTCGGCAGCCGGAACGTTCGGGGAGGCTGTCATGCGGATGTCGCGCGCCAGAAAGGCCGTGCTGCTCGGAGTGGTGGTGCTCGCCGTGGGCCTGACCGGCCGGGCCGCCGCCCAGTCCACACCCGACGAGCCGGACACCCGGCCCGCCGCCGCGCCCGCCACCTCGCAGCCCGCCGCGCCCGCCACGTCGAAGCCGGCCCCGCCGAAGAGCACCACGAAGCCCTCGATCCAGGCGCCGCCCAAGGGCAAACCCGCCAAGGGCAACCCCAACGGCAAGAACATCTCGTACGCGGGCGGGCCCGCCGGCAGCCGCACGATGACCGGCACCAAGGGCATCGCGCTCACGTTCGACGACGGCCCCGACCCGGCCACCACCCCGCAGCTGCTCAAGATGCTCGCCCAGCAGCACGTGAAGGCCACCTTCTGCCTCGTCGGCAAGAACGCCGCGCGGCACCCCGAGCTGGTCCGCCAGATCGTCGCCGGCGGTCACACGCTCTGCAACCACACCTGGGACCACAGCCTCAAGATCGGCAAGGACCCGGAAGCGAAGATCCGCACCGATCTGATGCGCACCAACAACGCCATCCTGCGGGCCGCGCCGAACGCGAAGGTCAAGTACTTCCGCGCCCCGGGCGGCAACTTCACGCCCCGGCTGGTGTCGGTGGCCAACAAGCTGCACATGACGTCGATCTACTGGAAGCTCGACCCGCGCGACTGGGACCACAAGAAGGGCGAGAGCTCCGCGGCCCACCGCGCGCGCCTCATCTCCACGATCGAGAAGCACGCCCGGCCGGGCGCGATCATCCTGTCACACGACTACGCGCAGCCGGACACCATCGCGGCGTACCGCACCCTGCTGCCCTACCTGCGCAAGCGGTTCCAGCTCGTCGCGCTGCCCTGACCACCCGGCGCGCCGCGGGCGCGGCGGGTCAGTGCGAGGGCGGGATCACCCGGAGATGTCCCCGGCGGCCGGTCTGGTGGCCGGGGGCGTCCTGCTCGTCCGTGCGCGGCGGCGGGGCTGCGGGGCGGGCAGCCTCGCGGACGGCGTCGGCCAGGGCGACCAGATCGTCCGTGGTGGGCGGGGGCGGCGCGAAGTCGCCGTCGTGGCGGACCAGATCCCAGCCTCGGGGGGCGGTGAGGCTGCGGGCGTGCGGCTCGCACAGGTCGTACGTGTGGGGCTCGGCGAACGCCGCCAGGGGGCCGACGACGGCGGTCGAGTCGCTGTAGACGTAGGTCAGAGTGGCGACCGCCTGTCGGGGACAGCCGTTCCGGGAGCAGCGCCGTGGTGACCTCACGGCGGCACGTTATCGCTCCGGAGGGCCGCGTGGGCGCGGAAGGCCCGCGACACGCCGACTCACGATGCATCACGATTCGGCGATGGGCGGCAGACACGCCGCCCCGATGGGGCGAATTCGGGCACGACACGCTTGTGACGTGGCCTGGAGCCGCGCCACACCGGCGGAGGACTAGAGTTGTCCGGTGACCACCAGCCCCGAACCCCGTTCGCCCCGCCGATCCGGCCCGGGCCATCCCGCCCGCCGCGACCGGCACGGCCGCGGGCTGCGCGGGCGGCTGGTGCCGGCGACGGTCCCCCTGGCCCGCACCAAGGCCGAGATCTTCGACGACCTCGTGCTCGACACCGTCGAGGGCCTCGAGCGGCGATACGCCAAAGAGCTCGCCGGCGTCGAGTTCGCGGTCGAGGACGTGCCGCCCGAGCTCAACGTCTACGACTCCGACGTGCTCGAGGACGGCGAGGTGCCACTGGCCCGCCTGCTGCCCGGCCGCCCCGGCCGGCAGGAGCTCCCCCCACGGATCGTGCTCTACCGGCGGCCGCTGGAATTCCGGGCGATGGACCGCGAGGACCTCGCCGACCTCGTCCACGATGTGATCATCGAGCAGGTAGCCAACCTGCTCGGGGTGGATCCCGACGAGCTGTCCTGAGCCTGGCTCAGGCGACCCGCCGCTTGAGCTTGCGACGTTCCCGCTCGGACAGTCCACCCCAGATGCCGAAGCGTTCGTCGTGGCCCAGCGCGTATTCCAGGCACTCGGCCTTCACTTCACAGCGGCCGCAGATCCTCTTCGCCTCCCGGGTGGACCCACCCTTCTCCGGGAAGAAAGCCTCCGGATCTGTCTGCGAACACAGCGCCCGCTCCTGCCACTCGGGCGCGTCCCCGAGCAGGTCGACCCCTTCAA
The DNA here is from genome assembly GCF_016862115.1 of Paractinoplanes deccanensis. GTDB lineage: Bacteria > Actinomycetota > Actinomycetes > Mycobacteriales > Micromonosporaceae > Actinoplanes > Actinoplanes deccanensis. The sequence continues at coordinate 23,532 of NZ_BOMI01000148.1, read as the reverse complement.
CCTGCGCTTCCATCGGCGTGCCTCCCAATTTCCGCGCCGGCAGCGATGCCGGCGCTGACCCCCCACGCACGCGTGCGTGTTTTTTGTGAGCCGGACACGGATTCCCTGACCGCGGATCCGCGGCGTCGCAGCCCACAACCCCACCGAAATTACACGCGTGTAAGACGTGCGTCGTCAAGCCGAACCTGATAAATAGGCCCGTTTCCCCGGCGCGCCTTCGGCGCGTCGTGGTCCCGTTCCTGCCCTATCTCTCCGGAGCCCCGGTTGGTAACGCGCTCGCGACCTCACGAGTCCAATTTAACCCGATTTGTGACCTACCGTCGACCGTAGGTGGTCGTCCGCTCCACCGCAGGCCGGCCGGCCGCCGCTGCCAGTTCCTTCAATTCGGCGACCGTACGCGCCGAACCGTGCTCCGAACCGGCCATTCGGGAGATGGTTTCCTCCATCAGGGTTCCCCCGAGATCATTACAGCCGCCGTTGAGCATCACTCGCGTTCCGTCGTCACCGAGTTTCACCCACGAGCATTGGATGTTGTCGATCCGGCCGTGCAGCAGAATCCGGGCCATCGCGTGCACGACCCTGTTCTCCCGCCAGGTCGGACCGGCCTTCGCGATGCCGGCGAGATAGATCGGCGCGTTCGTGTGAATGAACGGCAGCGCCACGAACTCGGTGAAACCGCCGGTCACGTCCTGGATGCCGGCCAGCACCCGGAAATGGCCCAGCCACTGCCGGGGATGATCGACGTGGCCGTACATCATCGTCGAGCTCGACCGGATGCCCACCTGGTGGGCGGTGGTGACCACGTCGACCCAGGCGCTGGCGGGCAGCTTGCCCTTGGTGAGCACCCAGCGCACGTCGTCGTCGAGGATCTCGGCGGCGGTGCCGGGGATCGTGCCGAGGCCCGCGGCCTTGAGCTCGGTGAGCCATTCGCGCACAGAGACGCCCGCCTTGGCGGCGGCCGTGACGATCTCCATCGGGGAGTACGCGTGGACGTGCATGCCGGGGACGCGGTCCTTCACGGCACGCACCAGATCGGCGTACGCGGTGACGGGCATCTTGGGGTCGATGCCGCCCTGCATGCACACCTCGGAGGCACCGTCGCGCCACGCCTGCTCGGCGCGGTCGGCGACCTGCTCCACGGAGAGCCGGTAGGCGTCGGCGTCCTTCTCGCGCTGGGCGAACGCGCAGAACCGGCAGCCCACGTAGCAGACGTTGGTGAAGTTGATGTTCCGGTTCACCACGTACGTGATGTCCTCGCCGTTGACGTGCTTGCGCAGGTCGTCGGCGATGCGGGCGAGCTCGTCGAGGGCCGGGCCGTCCGCGTTGAACAGCGCCATCGCCTCGTCCTCGTGCTCCGGCAGCAGCAGCTTGGCGGGGTCCTCGCCGGCGAGCTTGAGGCCCTTGACCACATCGCTGTCGAGCGTCCTGCGGGTGTCGGTCGTGACGTGCGCGGCGACCTCGTTCCAGTCGCCGTAGACGTCGTCGAAGTCGGAGCGGCGGTCGCCCGTGCGGCCGTCGGTGTCAATCGTGGCGAAGAGGTCGGTGCGGCCCTGGCCGTACGCATCGTCGGGCTCCTGCCAGGGCAGGCCCTTCAGCTGCGCGTCCTCGCGTGCCAGCCCGTCGGCGCCCGCGAGCGCGCTCACGTGCGCGGCGAGGCGCGGGTCGAGCCAGCCCTCGGCGCCCCGGCGGACGTACTCCGGGTAGATCGTGAGCCGCTCCCGCAGCTGGAAGCCCGATTTCTCCGACATCTCGCGAAGAAGCTCGATCTGGGGCCACGGACGCTCGGGGTTGACGTGGTCCGGGGTGACCGGCGAGACGCCGCCCCAGTCGTCGATGCCGGCGCGCAGCAGCAGCGCGAACTCGGCGTCGATCAGGTTGGGCGGCGCCTGGATGCGGGCGCGCGGGCCCATGATGACCCGGCCCACGGCGACCGTGGCGGCCAGCTCGCGCAGCTCGGCGTCGGGCATGCCGCGCATCGCCGTGTCCGGCTTCGCGCGGAAGTTCTGGATGATGACCTCTTGGATGTGCCCGTACTCGCGGGCGGCGCGGCGCATCGCGAAGAGCGCGTCCACCCGCTCGGCGCGGGTCTCCCCGATGCCGATCAGGATGCCGGTGGTGAACGGCACGCCCACGCGGCCGGCGTCGTCGAGCACGCGCAGGCGTACGGCCGGCTCCTTGTCGGGAGAGCCGTAGTGCGGGCCGCCCTTGTCGGACCAGAGGCGAGTGGCCGTGGTCTCGAGCATCATGCCCATGCTCGGGGCGACCGGCTTGAGGCGCTGAAGCTCGGCCCAGCTCATCACGCCGGGGTTCAGGTGCGGCAGCAGGCCGGTCTCCTCCAGCACGGCGATGGCGACCGAGCGCACATAGTCGAGCGTCGAGTCGTAGCCGCGCTCGTCGAGCCACTGCCGGGCGGCCGGCCAGCGCTCCTCGGGGCGGTCGCCGAGCGTGAACAGGGCCTCCTTGCAGCCCTGCGCGGCACCCTCGCGGGCGATGGCGAGCACCTCGTCGCGCTCCAGGAAGGCGGCGGGCAGCCGGTGGGGCACCGTGGCGAAGGTGCAGTAGTGGCACCGGTCGCGGCAGAGCCGGGTGAGCGGGATGAAGACCTTGCGCGAATAGGTCACCACACCGGGACGGCCGGCCTCCCGAAGACCCGCGTCGCGGATGCCGCCGGCGATCGCGAGCAGCTCGTCGAAGCTCTCGCCGGTCGCGGCGAGCAGCGCCGCGGCCTCCTCGGCATCGACGGCCTTGCCGTCGGCGGCGCGGCGCAACGCCCGTTTGATCTGCGCTTCGGTGGGCGCCTTCTCGGTGGGCGTGATGCTGACGGTTTGTACGGCGTTGACCTCGACCACCAGAGCAGCCTAGGCCGGATTCCGCGTGACTGCCCCGGCGGTGCCCGGCCGCACGCAGTGGGATAGGACACGGCGGCCCGTCGCACGCGGTCCGCGCGCTCTCTCCGGGCGGCCCCACCGCTCTTTTCCGAGCGGCCTGACGCTCGCTTGGCGCGCCGGACGAACCCTCTTTCCGGCGGCCCGTCTCCCGCCTTTCGCGCTCTTTCGCGCTGTTCGGGAGACGGGACTCGCGGAGGTCAGTGCCGGGGCGGGTCCTGGTCGGCGGGGCCGAAGCCCGGGCGCTCGTCCGGGATCTTCTCGGTGCGGTCCTCGCCCGCCTTCTGCGGCTCGGCGGGAACCACCTGGGTCGGCTCGCTGAACGGCGAGGCCGCGGGCGGGACCGCAGGCGCGGACGGCGCCGGAAAACCGGGAGCCGGCGCGGGCGGGGCCGACGCCGGGAACGCGGGCGCGGGCGGGGCGGACGACGGCGGTGCCGCCGGGTGGGCGGGCACGCCCGACGCCGGGATCGGGACGGCGGGCTGGTTCCACGAGGGCGGCTGCGGCTGGCCCTGCACCGGCTGGCCCTGCACCGGCTGGCCCTGCGCCGGCTGGCCCTGCGCCGGCTGGCCATGCGGCGGCTGGCCCTGCGGCGGCTGGCCGTACACCGGCTGGCCGTAGGGAGCGGCGCCCGGCGGAGGCGGCGGATAGGCGCCCGGCTGCGGCTGGCCCGGAGGGGGACCGTAGCCCGGCGGCGGACCGTAGCCCGGCTGGCCCGGGTAGGCGCCCGGCTGGTTGTACTGCGGACGGCCGTACACCCCGGGCTCGGTCTTGGGCCGCGGCACGAAGAACATGCCCTGCCAGATGCGGAACACCGCGTAGGCCGCCACGCCGAACACGGCGAGCCAGGCCACGCGCACGAGCAGCTCCTCGAAGGCCACCCGGGCGCCGTTGTTGCTCGCCAGGTTGATCAGGCCGATCAGCACGCCGAAGAAGACCGCGAAGAACGCCGCCACCGCGTATTCGGCCAGGGCGGCCAGCACGATCAGCCGGGCCTTCGGATGGCGCGGCTGCACCAGCAGCGCGAGCAGCACGGCCGCGATCGGGAAGAAGATCGTCTCGACGTTCACGAAGTCGTCGAAGATGTCCTGCGTGCGCAGGCCGAAGCCGACGTTGCTGTCCGGGATCAGCCGGACGATCGCCACGAAGAGCAGCAGCGCGGGCGCGCCGACGAGCGCGTACGCCGCGAGGTCGCGCAGCGGGCGAAGGAACTGGCCGGCCGGTTTGCCCTCGCCCGGCGGCGGCTGCGGTTGGCTGGTCACGGAGTCTCCCTGACGAACGATGGGGATGGCGGGTCGGCTCAGCGTAGTCCGGCCCCGCACGGCGCCCGGATACCCGGCGGGCGGTTCTGTCATACCCGTACGCGAGGATGGTGGGCATGCGGATCGTGGTCCTTTCCGGTGGCATCGGCGGCGCCAAATTCCTGGTCGGTGTGCGCGCCCATGCGAGAGCGATCGGCGCCGAGGTCACCGCGGTGGTCAACGTCGGCGACGACGTGCGCATGCACGGCCTGCAGATCTGCCCCGACCTCGACAGCGTGATGTACACGCTGGGCGGCGCCCACGACCGCGAGCGCGGCTGGGGCCGGGTCGGCGAGACGTGGGTGGTCAAGGAGGAGCTCGCCGCCTACGGCGCCGAGCCGTCGTGGTTCGGCCTGGGCGACAAGGACACCGCCACCCATCTCGTACGCACGCAGATGCTCACCGCCGGCTACCCGTTGTCCCAGGTCACGGCGGCTTTGTGCACGCGATGGCAGCCCGGCGTCACGATCGTCCCGGCCACCGACGACCGGCTCGAGACCCACGTGGTCGCCGACGTCGAGGGCGAGCGCAAGGCCATCCACTTCCAGGAGTGGTGGGTGCGCTACCGGGGCGACGTGCCGACCCACCGCTTCGTCTTCGTCGGCGCCGACGCGGCCAAGCCGGCCCCCGGCGTGCTCGAGGCGCTGGCCGAGGCCGACGTGGTGCTGATCGCGCCGAGCAACCCGGTGGTCAGCATCGCCCCGATCCTGGCGGTCGCGCCGCTGCGCGAGGCGCTGGTGAGCGGCTCCGCACCGGTGATCGGCCTCTCCCCCATCATCGGCGACTCGCCGATCCGCGGCATGGCCGACAAGTGCCTGGCCACGATCGGCGTCGAGGTCACCCCCGCCGCGGTCGGCGGCCTCTACGGCGCCCGTTCCGCCGGCGGCGTGCTCGACGGCTGGCTGGTCGACACGAGCGACGCCGGCGCCGAGGTCCCCGGCGTCGCGACCCGCGCGGTCCCGCTCTGGATGAGTTCCGAGCAGGCGACCGCCCAGATGGTCGCGGACGCCCTGTCCCTGGCCGGCGTGGCGTGACGCTCCTCTCCCCGGCGACTGCCCGCGACACCGCGGGGGCATGCTGGGTCGGTCCTCGTCGCCGGGCCCTCACCCCTCCGCCCCTTCCGTTCCCGTCGGCCCACTCCCACTTCGAGACTTGGAGGCAGCGTGATTGACGGGCTCGAGATCCTTCCGGTGCGCGGCATCGGCGACGTGGTGGCCGGCGACGACCTCGCCGAGCTGATCACCACGGCCGCGCCGTGGCTGGCCGACGGCGACGTCCTCGTCGTCACCAGCAAGATCGTCTCGAAGGCCGAGGGCCGCCTCGTCGAGGTGCCGGCCGACGGCCCCGAGCGCGACGCGGCCCGCGCCGCCGCGCTCGAGTCCGAGACGGCGCGCGTGGTCGCCCGCCGCGGCCCGACGACCATCGTGCAGACCCACCACGGCTTCGTGATGGCCGCCGCCGGCATCGACGCCTCCAACGTGGACAAGACCCACCTGGTGCTGCTTCCCGCCGACCCCGACGCCTCGGCCCGCCACCTCCGCGACGCCCTGCGCGAGCGCGGCCTCGACGTCGGCGTCATCGTCTCCGACACCATGGGCCGCGCCTGGCGCAACGGCCTCACCGACGTGGCCCTGGGCGCCGCCGGCATCGAGCCGTTCCGCGACCACCGCGGCGAGACCGACCCGTACGGCAACCAGCTCGAAATCACCCAGATGGCCGTGATCGACGAGCTGGCCGCCGCCGGCGAGCTCGTCAAAGGCAAGATCGACGCCGTACCGGTGGCCGTGGTCCGCGGCTACCCCCGCACCGGCATCCGCGACGCCGAGGGCGCCCGGGTCCTGCTACGCGAAGCCGCCACCGACATGTTCAGCCTCGGCACCACCGAGGCCCGAGCCGCCGGCCTGCGCGACGCCGCCCAGCTCCCCGACGGCCCCAAGGCAGCCCTGCCGGGCAACCCGGTCGACCCGGCCGCCGTCGAGCGGGCCCTGACCGCCGTCGACTTCGCCCACGCCACCGTCCTGCAGCCCGCCGAAGCCATTGCCGGCAGCGGCGCCACAGCCGCCCTCCACCTGAGCACCCGAGACGCGAGCCCCGCCGGCTGGATGCGCCTGGGCGCCGACGCCCACCGCCTGCGAGCCGCCCTCGCCGCCGAGGGCGTGATCACCTTGTCACTGCCTCACGAGGACGGCATCCGCCTCGACCTCTCCGGCGCCTAGACACATCAGCCGCCGACCTGGTTGTCCACAGGCGCCCGCCGCTTGTCTCTGGTTGTCCACAGGCTTCCGCCGCTTGTCTCTGGTTGTCCACAGGCTTCCGCGCCATCGCTCGACTTTCGGCACAATGGTGCGCAGAGGCGGGGGCCCCCTTGGGAGGGCGGGCCTTCGTTGGGCGGGCCTTCGTTGGGCGGGCCTTCGTTGGGCGGGCCTTCGTTGGGCGGGCCTTCGTTGGGCGGGCCTTGGCTGGTGCCGGGCGATGTTGCCGGGTGGGGCGGGTCAGGCTTTCGCGTCCCATTCGGCGAGGAACTCGTCGAGGAAGTTCGACAGGACCTGGTGGCGGTGCTCGGCTATGCGGGCGCCGGCCTTGGTGTTGATGCGGTCCTTGAGCAGCAGCAGCTTCTCGTAGAAGTGGTTGACCGTCGTGCCCTTCGCGGCCCGGTAGGCGGCCACGTCCGCGTGCATCGTGGGCGGCACGTCGGGGTCGTGCATGAGGCGCTTGTCCCAGCCGCCGTAGGCGAAGGCGCGGCCCACCCCGATGGCGCCGATCGCGTCGAGGCGGTCGGCGTCCTGCACACACTGGCCCTCCAGGCTCAGCGGCACGTCGGCCACCCCGGCACCCTTGAACGACAGGTGGCGAATGATGTGGGCGACCGCCTCCGCGGTGCCCGCGTCGACGCCCTTGCCGATCAGCCAGGCCTGCGCGAGCTGCGGCCCGGCCTCCTCGCTGCCGGAGAACTTGTAGTCGGCGATGTCGTGCAGCAGCGCCGTCAACTCCACCACGAAGAGGTCCGCGCCCTCTTCCCGGGCGATCCGCAACGCCATCCGCCGCACCCGGTCCGCGTGGAACCAGTCGTGCCCGGTGGCGTCCGAACCCAGCCGCTCGCGCACCAACTCCTCGGCCGCGCTGACCACCCCGGCCCGAAAGTCGTCATCAGACATCCGGGCACTCTATCGCAGTCCGACTTTCCCGAAATGTTCCGCAGCGCCGTAGTCAGAGGAGCGCGGGGCGAGAAGCGCGAAAGGAGGAGGGGGGCGGGCAGGGCAGAAAGCGCGCGGGAGGAGGGGCGGTCAGAAGCGCGTGGGAGGGGCAGGCAGAAAGCGCGCGGGAGGAAGGGCGGCCAGAAGCGCGTGGGAGGGGCAGGCAGAAAGCGCGCGGGAGGAGGGGCGGCCAGAAGCGCGTGGGAGGGGCAGGCAGAGAGCGCGCGGGATGAGAGGCGGACGAGCGAGAAAGCGCGCGGTCGAACAGCGCGAGAGGAGGGCGGACGAAGGGGCGGCGGGGGGACGGCCGGAGCGCACGGAAGAAGGGGCGACCGAAGCGCACGGAAGAAGGGACGACCGAAGCGCACGGGTGATCGGCGTGGGAGGAGGGGACGAGCGGGAGCGCGCGGGCGAGAGCGCGCAAAAGAGAAAGCCAGAGAACGCCGCTGAGAGAGCATCAGACAGAGACCGCGCGACAAGCGGGACAGCGCACCGCGCGACAAGCGGGACAGAGACCGCGCGACAAGCGGGACAGCGCACCGCGCGCCAAGCGGGAGGTCGTGGTCTTCGCCAGGGGCGGAGAGCACGACTGGGCCGGCGACGTCGCTGAGCTGACTCGCTCATTCGCTGCCGCCGGCGCTACCGAGGTGGTTCTGGAGCGAGAAAACGACCTCGCCGGTTTTGTGCGGTTCGTGGCCGAAGAAGTGCCGAAGAAAGTGCGGCCGCTGGTCGAGTGAAGTCGAGTGCGGTCGGGTGGAACGGCCGCGCGGCTCAGACGTAGTCGTGCTCGCCCAGTTCTTTCAGCTCGTCGACCAGGTGCTTGACCTCCTGGGCGCGCTCGCGGGGGCACACCAGCACGGCGTCGGGAGTGTCCACGATGATCAGGTCGCGGACGCCCATGGCTGCCACCAGGCGGCCCTGGGTCGGGACCACCACCAGGCCCTCGGTGTCGCGCAGCAGGACGCCCGCCTTGGGGCCCGACTCGACCGCCTGGCCGACCACCACGTTGCCCGACGGGTCAGCCGTCAGCACCTCGCCCAGCGTGTGGAAGTCGCCGACGTCGTTCCAGCCGAAGTCGCCGGGGACCGTGCCGACGCGGCCGACCGTGGCCGCGCCCTCCATCACCGCGTAGTCGACGGAGATGCGCGGCAGGGTCGGCCACACCTCGCCGAGGACCTCTTCGCGCTCGGGGGCGTCCCACGCCGCCGCGATGCGGGAGACGCCCGCTGCCAGTTGCGGCTGCTGGCGGGAGAGCTCGGCCAGGAACGCGTCGACGCGCCAGACGAACATGCCGGCGTTCCACAGGTAGTTGCCCGATTTCACGTAGCTTTCGGCCACGTCGTACGACGGCTTCTCCTTGAACTCCTCGACGGCCAGGACCGGGCCGTCGCCGATCGCGCCGCCGCACTGGAGGTAGCCGTAGCCGGTCTCGGGGCGGGTGGGCGTGATGCCCAGCGTCATCAGCAGGCCCTGCTGGGCGCCGGCCATCGCCTTGCGGATGACCTCGGTGAAGCGCTCCTTGTCGGCGATCAGGTGGTCCGAGGCGAAGGAGCCCATGATCGCGTGCGGGTCGCGGCGGGCGATCACGGCCGCGGCCAGGGCGATCGCGGCGCAGGAGTCGCGAGGGGAGGGCTCGACGAGCACGTTGGTGTCGGGGATGGTGTCGAGTTGGCGGGACACCGCCGCCGCGTGGGCCACGCCGGTGACCACGAAGATGCGGTCGAGCGGCGCGAGCAGGTCGAGACGCTGGACGGTCGCCTGGAGCAGCGAGGCGTCAGTGCCGGTCAGCGGGTGCAGGAACTTCGGGTGACCCGCCCGGGACAGCGGCCAGAGGCGAGTGCCCGTGCCGCCGGCCAGCACGACACCGTAGAGTCCACCGAGTTGATCGCTCATGTGCACAGAGTGTAAAGGTCAGAGGGCCGCTACTCGTTTCCAGGTTGTGACGTGCACTTCAGCGCTGGACTGCCACGTGAACTCCTTGGCGCGGTCGAAGCCGGCCTTGGCGAGCGTCAACCGCCTCGGCTCGTCGTGGAGCAGGTCGGCGAGGTCCGACGCGATGCGGTCGGGATCCTCCGTTGTGTACGCCACCGCGTCGCCGCCGACCTCGGGCAGGGACAGCCGCGGGGTGGTGAGCACGGGCGTGGCGCACGCCATCGCCTCGAGGATCGGCAGCCCGAAGCCCTCGCCGAACGACGGGTAGCAGGCGACCAGCGCGCCGCCGAGGAAGCCGGGCAGGTCCGCGTACCGCAGATAGCCGGGGCGGAGCAGGCGCAGGTGGGACGGCACCTCGGCCACCGCGCGGTCGATCTCGTCGTCGTGGCCCTGTCCGCCGGCGAGCACCAGCGCGGGCGGGTGGGGCCAGTCGGCGACCGCGCGGGCCCAGCCGCGGATCAGGTTGGGCACGTTCTTGCGGGGCTCCTTGGCGCCGAGGAACGCGACGTATCCGGAGTCGGTGAGGCCGAGCCGGGCCCGGACGCGCGCCTTCTCCTCCTCGGTGGGCGCGTGGAACGCGGCCTGGTCGACGCCGTGGTAGGCGACGTCGATGCGGGTCGGGTCGGCGTCGAGGAGACGGATCAGCTCGTCGCGGGTGGCCTTGCTCGGCACGATCACGCGGGCGGCCCGGCGCAGCGACGTCTTGATGGCGCTGCGGAAGAAGGTCCGCTTGGTGTTGTCGTAGTGCTCCGGCTCGGTGAAGAACGTGGCGTCGTGCACGGTCACCGTGACGGGGCAGCCCGCGCGCAGCGGGCACGTGTAGAACGGCGAGTGCAGCACCTGGGCGCCGACCTGCTGGGCGAGGAGCGGCAACCCCGTCTGCTCCCAGGCGAGGCGGGCGGGCCGGTGGGCGACGGCGGCCGGACCGGCGATGACCTCGGCCTTGTCGTCGAGCATGCGGCTGTAACGCTCCGCATCCGAGCGCTGGGCCACGACGGCCAGATCGACCCGCTCGGGGTCCATCCGCCCGAGGGCACCGAGCAGGCCGTCGACGTATCTGCCGACGCCTCCTCGGTCAGCGGGGACGCTGGTGGCGTCGACGAGCACTCGCGGGGGGCGACCGGCGGTCACGAGGCAACTCCCAAAGAGGTTGTAATTCAGACCACTGGCAAGCCTACGCCCGGAATGCATCGCGCATGTGACGGCGACACCGCCTTGTTTCCGGCGTTTCGGCGAACTCATCGCGCGTCCAGGATCGATTACCCAAAGTCACGACACTATCGTGGTCGAAGTGCAACCCACGATTCCCCAGGTCTTCGCCGCGGCCGTCCGGAATGACCCGGCTTCTCCGCTGCTGACCTTCTATGACGACGCCAGTGGTGACCGCACCGAATTGTCCGGCACGACCCTGGGCAATTGGGTGTCGAAGACGGCAAATCTGCTGGTCGACGGCCTCGGTCTGGGCAATGGCGACACCGCGGCCGTGCAACTGCCGCCCCATTGGCAGACGGCCGCGATCCTGCTCGGCGTCTGGTCCGCGGGCGTGGCGGCCGAGACCGGGGACACAGAGTCCGCGGATGTCGTGTTGACCACGCCGGAAAAGACCACCACGACAAAAGCACCAGACCGGTACGCCACGGGCCTGCTCCCGTTCGCGATGCCTTTACGCGAGCTTCCGGCGGGCTTCGCCGACTATGTGCTCGAAGTGCGCCAGCACGGCGACTATTTCGCCGGGCAGCCGGTCGCTCCCGACGACAAGGCGCTCGACGGCCGTACGCATCGTGAGGTCCTCACCGAGGCGGCGAACCGGGGCATCCCGGCCGGCGCCCGCGTGCTGATCGACGCGAACGCCCACCCCGACCCGGTCGAGTGGCTGCTCGCGCCTTTGGTGGCCGGCGCGTCCATCGTGCTCTGCGCCAATCTGGACGCGGCAAAGGTGGCCGCCCGCGCCGAGACCGAGAAGGTCACCCTCGTGCTCTGAAGTGCTCCGCGAACTCGAGCAGCGACGACGGGTTGGCCAGCGCGCCGGCGGCCGCCGCCGACTCGACAGGGGTGCCGGTGAGGATGCGCTTCACCGGCACCTCGAGCTTCTTCGACGACAGGGTGCGGGGCACCGCCCGTACGGCATGGATCTCGTCGGGAACGTGCCGGGGCGAGAGCGCCGCACGCAGCTCGGACGCGATCCGCTTGCGCAGGGTGTCGTCGAGGGTGAAGCCCTCGGCCAGGACGACGAAGAGCAGCAGCTCGCCGTTGGGGTTGCCGGCCTGTTCGAGGTGGACGACGACCGAGTCGGCGATCTCCGGCAGGCTCTCGACGACCGAGTAGAACTCGGCGGTGCCCAGGCGTACGCCGCCGCGGTTGAGCGTCGCGTCGGAGCGCCCGGTGATCACGCAGGTGCCGTCGGCGCCGATGGTGATCCAGTCGCCGTGCCGCCAGACGCCCGGGAAGTGGTCGAAGTACGCCTCGCGGTAGCGCTTGCCGTCCGGGTCGTTCCAGAAGCCCACCGGCATGCTCGGCATCGGCGCGGTGATCACCAGCTCGCCCAGCTCGTCGATCACCGGGTGGCCCGCCGGGTCGTACGCCTCGACCTTGGCACCCAGGGCGCGGCAGGCGATCTTGCCCGCGGTGACCGGCAGCAGCGGTACCGAGCCGACGAACCCGGTGCACACGTCCGTGCCGCCGGAGAGCGACTGAAGTTGCAGCTCCGAGCCGACCGCCTCGTAGACCCAGTCGAAGCCCTCGGGCGGCAGCGGCGCGCCGGTCGAGCCGAGGCCCTTGAGCCGCTTGCGCGGGGTCAGCCCGGCCTTGCGGCAGGCCATCAGGAACGGCGCCGACGTGCCGAAGTAGGTGATGCCGGCCTCGTCGACCAGGTCCCACAGGGCCGACATGCCCGGATGGGCCGGGTTGCCGTCGAACAGCACGATGGCCGCGCCCACCGCCGGGCCGCTGACCAGGAAGTTCCACATCATCCAGCCGGTGGTGGTGAACCAGAAGAAGCGGTCGCCCGGCCCGAGATCGTGGTGCAGGGCCAGCATCTTGAGGTGCTCCAGCAGGATGCCGCCGTGGCCGTGGACGATCGGCTTGGGCAGGCCGGTCGTGCCCGAGCTGTAGAGCACGTACAGCGGGTGATCGAAGGGCACGTGCTCGTACGCCATCGGCTCGTCCCGCCGCAGCGAGTCGTAGTCGCCGCCGCCGTGCAGGTAACCGATCGTCACCACATGCTCGATCGACGGCAGCGCCTCGACGATCGCGGCGACCTCCTCGCGGCGATCGACGGCCTTGTCGCCGTACCGATATCCGTCGACCGCGACGAGCACCTTGGGCTCGATCTGCTGCCAGCGGTCGATCACGCTGCGCACCCCGAACTCCGGCGCGCACGACGAGAAGATCGCGCCGAGGCTGGCGGTGGCCAGCATCACCACGTACGTCTCGGGGATGTTGGGGGCATAGGCCGCGACCCGGTCACCCTTGCCGACACCGCGGGCCTTCAGCCCGGCACGGACCCGGCGGACCTCGTCGCGCAGCTCACGCGCGGTCAGTTGGGAGCGCTCACGGCTCTGGCTGTACGAGATGACGACCGGCTCGTCGTCGCCGACGCCCGGCATGCGGAGCACGTTCTCGGCGTAGTTGAGTGTGGCGCCGGGGAACCACTGCGCGCCCGGCATGGCCGCGTCGGCGAGCACCGCGGTGGGCTGGTCGTGCGCGACGACCTCGAAGTAGTCCCAGATCGACCGCCAGAAGCCGGGCAGGTCGTCGACGGACCACTGCCACAGCGACGCGTAGTCCTCGCCGGGCCGGCCCAGCCACGACATGTAGTGGCCGATCCGCGACGTCTCGCGGATGTCGGCCGGTGGCTCCCACAGCACTGTGCCCGTCATGCGCCCACCTTAACGTTCATTCAGCCACGTTCGCCTCGGCGCGTGCCCGCTGAATCGCGGACCGCCGGGCCAGCCGGTGCTCACGCCTGATCAGAGCCTCGCGGAAACGGCGCTCGTCGTCCATGTGCTCGGGCAACACCGGAGGGACGTTCCGGGGGTGTCCGGCCACATCCACGGCCACGAACACCAGGTACGCGGTGGCGACGGTGAGCGGTTCCGGGCTGACCACGTCCCAGCGCTCGGCGACCAGCTTGACGCCGACCTCCATCGAGCTGGTGCCGGTCCAGTTCACCTGCGCGTACGCGTGCACGAGATCACCGACGCGCACCGGCTCCAGGAACACGATCTCGTCGATCGCGGCGGTCACGGCGGTGCCCCCGCTGTGCCGGGCCGCGGCCGCACCGGCGACGTCGTCGACGAACTTCATCAGCACGCCGCCGTGCACGGTGCCGTAGAGATTGACGTCCACCGCGGTCATGATCCGGCTCAGCGTGACCCGCGAATAGGACGTCGGCCGTCCGCTCGGCTGCTCGCTCATGCGGCGTACGTTACGTCGTCCTTCTCCGCCCTTGCCCGGCGACGGTACGGTGCCTGAGCAGCCGCAAAATCGTGGGAGACAGCTTTGCGCCACCTCAGGTCGATCTTGTACGCCCTCGTCCTGGCCCCCGCGGTCTGGATCCTCGCCGGCGCGGGCTTGACCCAGGACCTGACCACCCGCGGGCGCGACGACTTCGCCGTGGAGTCGCTCGGCGGCCTCTCCCTGCTCCTGCTCTCCGGCGCGGCCCTCGCGATCCTGCTGTTCGCGCCCATCTCGCCGCTCGGCCCGTTCCTGGCCGGCCTCGCCTTCCTGGGCGTCTCGATCTGGGCCCTGGCCGCGCCGGACGCGTACGCCGGCCTGTGGCCCGAGAACGTGACGAAGGACGGCTTCGACCTGAGCAGACCGGGCTACGGCCTGGCGGCGATGGTCGCCCTTCCCTTGATCTGTACGGCGTTGAGCGCCCGCCGCTGGGAACGCTACGAGCCGCCGGTGCTCCCCCTGATCGGCCAGATCGGCCGCGCCCGCGGCGCCGCGCCCGCGCCGGGAACTCCGGCCGCCGTCCTCCAGACGACCGTGATCCCCCAGAGCGGCACGCCGTTCACCAGGTCCGACAGCGACCCGACGATCGCCATCCGCCTGCCCACCACAACCGACGACACGACGGCCGTGGTCCCGCCGCATCCGTCCGACGACCCGACCATCGTCGTCGCCCCGGCCCACCCGGCCACGGCGACCGACGAGCCCACCGCCGCCAGTCCCGCCTCCGCCGCCAGTTCCGCCACCGCCCCCGGTCCCGCCACCGCCGCCGGTCCCGCCACCGCCCCCGGTCCCGCCACCGCCCCCGGTCCCGCCACCGGTCCCGCCACCGCCGCCGGTCCCGCCTCTGCCGGCGACGAGCCCACCGCCGCCAGTCCTGCCTCTGCCTCCGCGTCCGGCGCCGGTTCCGCCTCGGCGAGTGACGAGCGGGGCACGGCCGGGCTCGAACCGGCCACCGACGGCGACGCTCCGGCGAGCGACGAGCCCACGGTTGCCACCGCGACGGCGACAGACGGCGAACCGGCCCTCGCCACCACATCGGCAGTGGCCGCCGACGACGAGCCGACCGTTGCTCACCCCGCGCCGCCCGCCAAGCCGCTGCACGTCGAGCCGGTGGAGACATCTCCCGCCTCCGGCGAGCGCGACCTCGAATCGGCCCTCTCCCGGCTGGTCGATCCCGGCCCGCACCCCACCGCGGTGATCGTCTCCTCGGACGAGGCAGCCACCGTCGCCGCCGTGGACAACGGCCACCCGGAGCCCGAGCCCACCGACTCCCCGGCCGAGCCCGACCCCGACCAGACCCGCGCGATCAAGCTGCCGGCCACCGAGCCGACCAGCCCCAGCACCACCCCGCCCGGCGAGGAGACCACGCACTCTCTCCCCACGCGGGTAGGCGAGGAGACCACACACTCCCTCACCACCACCGCGGCCGACGAGGAGACCACGAACGCCCTCACCCGTGCCGGCGAAGAAACCACGGACTCCGCCGCCACCAAGCCGGCCGGCGAGGAAACTACCCACTCCCTCACCGCCACCCCAACCCCGGACACGGCGACCTCCGATCCGGACGCGACCCATTCGCTCACCGCCGCCGACCCCGACGCCACCCGCGCTCTCGGCGCGACCGATGCGGACCGGACGCAGGCGATCAAGGTGGGCGAGCCGGCCGCGACCGACGGCGGTCACCTTGGCAATGGCGCCGCCACCGGTGATGTGGGCGGCGACGAGACTCAGGTGATCCGGGCGCCGAAGCCGGATCCCGAGCAGACGCAGTACCTCCGTCCCGGCTCGGTGGAGGCGCCGGGTGAGCGCACCGAGATCATCCGCCCGGAGCTCCTGGCGCCGGTCTCCATCGTGGACGCGGAGCAACCGGACATCTCCGACGACCCGACCGGCCGCCTGGTTCCGCCCCCGCCTCGCACCGGCGAGCCCGAGAAGCGGGAGATGACCGTCATGAGCATGGAGCGCCCGCCGGACGAGATCCCCGCCCAGCGCAAGCCGGCCGACGACTGACCGGCGCCGGCCGCCCCCGGATCCCGTTCGCGGGCGGCCGGCCCGTCACGCGGCAACCCGGCGAGCTCGAAGCGCGCTCGTCACGCGACGCGAACCGAGTCCGTCACGGAGCGCGAACCGCGCCCGTTCAGGCGGCGCGGCGGGTGCGGGCGGCCAAGGTGGCGGCGCCCACGCAGAGCGCGGCGCACATCAGCCAGACCGTCACGTACGCCGACTCTCTCGGTGTGTCGGAGGCCGTGAGGACCACCGATGCCAGGATCGCCGCGACGATGCCGCCGGCCACCGCGCCGCCCAGGGTTTTGACGTTGTTGTAGAGGGCCGTCGTGATGCCGGTCCGGCCGGGCTCGGCGGATTCGGCGATCACGGTCGGCATCGCGCTCAGGGCGACGCCCAGGGCCAGGCCCAGGATGACCTTGATGGCCACCAGTTGCCAGACGGCGTCGTGGAACAGGGCGGTCACCGTGAAACCGGCGGCGATCGCGAGGAAGGTTCCCGCGAGCGTGCGCTGGTAGCCGAGGCGGGCGGCGACCCGTACCGTCACCGCCGAACCGATGATGGCAGCGACCGCGGCAGGCAGCGAGACCAGCGAGATGCTCAGCGCCGAGAGGCCGAAGCCGTAACCGGCGGTGTCGGGGTCCGCGGCCAGGAACGTGGTGTCCGGCGACTGGCTGCCGAAGTAGACGATGCCGAAGACGAACGAGCAGGCGAAGTACGGCGCGACGGTCGGCACCGCCAGGGCTCGCAGGTCGACCAGCGGGTCGGCGGTGCGCAGTTCGAGGATCGCCCAGCCGGCCAGCACCGCCACCCCGGCGCCGAGCAGGACCAGGCCGGGGACGACGGAGTGGGACAGCGTCGAGATGCCGGTGAGCACGCCGATCATGCCGAGGCTGAGCAGGACGATGCCCGGGACGTCGAGGCGGCCGCGGGCGAGGGTGCCCGACTCCGGCACGGCCACGAACGAGATGGGCACGCAGATCAGCGCGAGCACGGCGGGCACCAGCAGGGTGCCGCGCACGCTCCCGATCGCCTGGTGCAGGCCGGCGGACAAGACCCCACCCAGCAGTACGCCGAGCGTCAGCGCGCCGACGAGCCGGGCGATGGCCGAGCGCGCCTGCTCGACGGGCAGCCGGTCGCGGACCAGGGCGATCTCGAGCGGCAGCAGGGCGGCGAGCGGGCCGAGCAGCACCCGGCCGAGCAGCAGCACCGGCAATGAGGGAGCCACGGCGACGAGCAGGGAGCCGGCCGCGACGCAGATCAGCGCCACCCGCAGCATGCGCCGGTGTCCGTAGAGGTCGCCGAGGCGGCCGAACGCCGGCACCGACACTGCCGCGGCAAGCAACTGCACCGAGATGACCCAGTTGAGGTCGGCCGTGGAGATGCCGAGCGCGTCGCCGAGGTCGGGCAGCAGCGGGACCACGCCGCCCTGGATGAAACCGCTCGTGATCTCGAAGAGGACCAGCAGGCCCACCACCGCGCGGACCGAGGCGGCCGGGCGGGTCCGCGGCGGCGCGGTCATGCGGCGCTTTCCTGCAGGCGGCGCGCCGCGAGCTGAGCCAGGAGGACCGCCGACACCGGGATGGCACGGTCGTCGAAGACGGCTTGCGGCGCGTGGTTCATCGGCGCCGTCCGCGGGTCGATGCCGGGCGGCACCGCGCCGACGCCGAGGTACGCGCCGGGCACCTCGTTGAGCACGAAGGCGAAGTCCTCCGACCCGGCCATCGGCTTCGGCGCGTTGAACGCCCGCTGGTGCCCGGCCAGGCCGACCGCCGTACGCAGGGCGAACGCCGCCTCGGCCGTGTCGTTGACGGTCACCGGGTAGTTCTCGCGGTAGTCGATGCCCACGTACAGGTCGTGCGCGGACGCGATGCCCCGGACGACGCGCTCGAACCCGTCCCGTACGGCCTTGTGGGTGGCGGTGGAGAACGTCCGTACCGTCGCCTCGAACGTCCCCGAGTGCGGGATGACGTTGCCGGCCGAGCCGGCGCGGATGGCACCCACCGTGACCACCGCCGGGTCGAAGGCGTCGACGCCGCGGGTGACCATGGTCTGGAGCGCGGTGACCATCTCGCACATCGCGGGGATCGGGTCCTTCGCCAGGTGCGGCGACGAGCCGTGCCCGCCCGAGCCGGTCACCGTCACCGTCACCGAGTCGCTGGCCGCGAGGATGCTGCCGGGACGGGTGACGATCGCGCCCAGCGGCAGTGCGGTGGCGGCCACATGCAGGGCGTACGCGGCGACGGCCCGCTCACCGGCGGCGTCGAGCACCCCCTCGTCGATCATGAGCTTGGCGCCGCCCTGCCCCTCCTCGCCGGGCTGGAACATGAGCACCACGTCGCCGGCCAGCTCGTCGCGGCGCTCGGCCAGCAGGCGGGCCGCGCCGACCAGGGCGGCCGTGTGCAGGTCGTGGCCGCAGGCGTGCATCCGGCCGGGCAGCTGCGAGGCGTACTCGACGTCGCTGTCCTCCTGCACGGGCAGCGCGTCCATGTCGGCGCGCAGGAGCACGGCCGGGCCGGGACGGCCGCCGCGCAGCACGGCGGTGACCGAGGTGAGCGCCTTCCCGGTCTCGATCTCCAGCGGCAGCCCGCGCAGGGCGGCGAGCACCTTGGCCTGGGTGAGCGGCAGATCGAGCCCGAGCTCCGGCTCCCGGTGCAGCGCGTGGCGGAGGTCGGTGAGGCTGTCGGCCAGGCGATGGCCGTCATCGAGCGAGAACATGCGCGGTATGGTCCCGAGAATGATCGTCGAGGCGGCCGGATTGCAGAGATCCTGCGATGCGCGGCCCTGAATCGCAGGAAACGCGCTTGTCGGAGCTGGACTACCAGCTCGTGACCGCCCTCCAGGTGGCGCCGCGCGCCGACTGGCAGCGCATCGGCGCGGCGCTCGGCGTCGACGGTTCGACGGCGGCCCGCCGCTGGAACCGGCTGCACCGCAGCGGGCACGCGTGGATCAGCTGCTTCCCGGCGCAGCTGGCGGTGGCGGGCATCGTGCTCGCCTTCATCGAGATCGACTGCGTGGCCGGCCGGCTGCACGAGGTGGCGGCCGAGGTGGCCGAGGACCAGCACGTGATGACCCTCGAGCACGTGACCGGCGCGCGCGACCTGCTGGTCACCGCATTCTTCCCCGATCATGTGCAGCTCGCGCGCTACCTGGGCTTCCGGCTGGGCACGCTGCCGGGGATAGCCGCGACTCGTACGCAGATAGCCGTCACCCTGCACACGGAAGGCAGCCGGTGGCGGCTGGACCGGCTGGGCGAGCCGGGCGAACAGCTCCAGCCCCGGCCGGCACCCGGTCCCCCGCCGGCGTCCCGGCCGCTGAGCGCCGACGACCTGCACCTGATCCGGGTGCTCGCCGAGGATCCGCGCCGTCCCGCCGCGCGGATAGCCGAGCTGGCCGGCATGAACGCGACGACCGTACGGCGCCGGCTGGACCGCCTCGACGCCTCTCGCATGATCGTCTACCGCTGCGAGATCGCCCGCTACGCGTCCGGCTGGCCGATCTCGGTGTCGCTGTGGGGCAGTGTGCCGCCCGCCGAGACGAGCCGGGTGGTGGCCCAGCTCAGCGGCATGCGCGAGACACGGCTGTGCGCGACCCTCTCCGGTACGGCGAACCTGCTGATCGTGGTCTGGCTGCGCTCGGTGCAGGAGATCGCCGCGTTCGAGGCCCGGCTGGCCGCGCGCGTACCCGAGATGACCGTGACGGACCGGGCGGTCGCGCTCTGGGTGATGAAGCTGGGCGGCCACCTGCTCGACCCGCTGGGCCGCAACCTGCGGCCGGTGCCGCTCGACTTCTGGTCGGACCCGGACGCGGACGTGGCGGAGAACGAGCTGCTCGAACGGCTGCGCGGGACGCCGTCACCCGAAAGTGTTCGTACAGGTGATCGAAGATTGTAGTATCATCCACGCATGACGTCCCCGGATGACGTGCCCCTCAGCAATCGACAACGGCAGATCTACGCGATGATCCGCGACTGGATCGACCGCCACGGCTATCCGCCGACGATCCGCGAGATCGGCGCCGCGGTCGGGCTCGACTCCCCGTCGTCGGTCGCTCACCAGCTCAAGGTCCTCGAGGACCGCGGCCTGATCCGCCGGGGCGCACGCGGCTCCCGGGCGATCGACATCCGCGGCCCCGAGTCCCCCGCCGACACGAACGTGCCGGTTCCCGTGCTCGGCGCCATCGCCGCCGGTGCCCCGATCCTCGCCGACGAGCACGTCGAGGAGCAGCTCACACTGCCGGCCAGCCTGGTCGGCAAGGGCACGCTCTTCGCCCTGCGCGTCAAGGGCGACTCGATGATCGACGCCGCGATCTGCGACGGCGACACGGTGGTCGTCCGCCGGCAACAGGTCGCCGAGGACGGCGAGATCGTGGCCGCCCTGATCGGCGACGAGGCCACCGTCAAGGTGCTGCGCCGCACGAACGGCCACGTCGAGCTGGTCCCGCGCAACCCGGCCTACGACGTGATCCCCGGCGACGAGGCCACCATCCTGGGCAAGGTCGTCAGCGTCCTGCGGCGCATATGAGCGCTCGGGCCGCGCCATCAGGCACGGCCCGAGCACCGGGGTGGACGTGGGGTTCAGAGCGTGGACGGGACCCTGAGCTCCCACCCGCCACCGGCCGAGACGGTTCGGGACGTCACGGCCGGCGACGCGTCATGCATGCCTCCGACGACCGCGGCCATGGCGTGGAGTCGGCCTCCGGCCGCTCCGACTGCCCTGGCCGCTTCGACCATTCCGGCCGTTTGACCACTCCGGCCGCTTCAACCGCTTCGGCCGCTTCAACCGCTTCGGCCGCTTCAACCGCTTCGGCCGCTCCGGCCGCGGCTCGGACCCGGTCGGGTCAGCGGCCGCGGCCGGTCGCAATCGTCGCGGTTAGGCCGGCGGCCGCACGAGCCTCGGTCGTCGCAGCCGGGTCAGCGGCCGCGCGGGCCGCGGTCGTCGCGGTCGTCCCGGTCGTCCCGGTCGTGGTGGTCGCCGTCCCGGTGGTCGTGGCCACGGAAGTCGTGGTCACGGTCGCGGAAGTCGCGGTCGCGGAAGTCACGGTCGCGGTGGCCGTGGCCACCGAAGCGCCAGTCACGCTCGACCTCCAGAGCCCAGAAGCCGCGGCGGAAGCCGAAGCGAACCCGCTCGCAGTCGTAGTCCTCCCAGCGGTCGAACCACTCGCCGATCCGCCCGGCCTTCTCGCAGGCCCGCAGCGTCCGGTAGAAGCCGACGATCTGGTCGCGGTCGTGCCGCTGCACCTGGGTCGACGTGTTGCTCTTCGCCGTGGCCGAGGAGCCACCGTCCGCGGCGAGGGCCGGGGCGGTGCCCACCGTCGCGCCGGCCATCAGACCCAGGCCGACCATGGTCAGCATCCGAACTGCCTTGTTCATATTTAACCTCCAACTTGTTTTCCGCTTACGCCACAGATCGTTGCATATCGGACATAAGAGTCTTGCGGAGGCGAATACGTACTTTCGGCTGATCTTGCCTGACCGTTTGTGCCGCAGATCACTCCCACCGTCCACGCACACCACGGACCACCCCCACCCGACCGCGCCAAGTGCTAACCGGAAGCCTCAAGACCGCGCGCCACTGACGGCAGGCGCGGCAGACGGCGCCGCCCGCAAGCGCCACCAGGCCGGAGAAACGCGGATAAATGCACCGCGCGGCGGCCGTGCCGGGAACAGCCCGCAGCACCGTGCACAACCTGTGACCGCCGCCGCTGTCAACGGCGGGATCGCGGTTTTCCACAGTGGCGGTTGTCCACAGGCCCACCGGCAAGATCCCGCCATCTCAGCCACAATGACCTCGTAGGTCGGGGGCCCCCTTGGGAGGGCGGGCTGTGGTGGCGCGGCGGGGGCCGCTACCGGTCGCGGGTAGCGCCACCGAGCGGCGGTTGCGGGCGGTGGGACGGCGGGTCGTGGGTAGCGCCACCGAGCGGCGGTCGCGGGCGGTGCGACGGCGGGTCGTGGGCAGCGCCACCGCGCGGCGGTCGCGGGCGGTGCGACGGCGGTCGTGGGTAGCGCCACCGAGCGGCGGTCGCGGGCGGTGCGACGGTGCGGCGAGCAAAACGGCGTGGCGAGCAAGACGGCGTGGCGAGCAAGACGGCGCGGTGAGCAAGACGGCGTGGCGAGCAAGACGGCGCGCCTATCCGCACCGCACGGCGCGGCGTGCACGCCGCCTGTCCACTGAGGCCGGTCGCCTACGGCTCCGGATACCTGGCGAGCCGCAGACGCCACCGGAAGATGGCCAGCGTGCCGCCCGCGCAGAGCAGCCACACCAGCGCCGCGTGGCCCAAGCCGCGCCACACGAGGTCCGAGCTGCCGCCGTCCACCGCGTAGGTGCCTATCTCGCGGGCCGACCAGAACGGCATCAGCTTGGCGATCGTGCCGTCGGGGTTTGCCAGCATCTGGACGGCGCAGACGCTCAGCAAGGCCAGCGCACCCTCCAGCTCGCGCGGCAGCACGGCGCCGATCAGGCTGCCCAACGGGGCCGCCACCAGGGCGGTCACCGCCATCATCAGGCCGGCCGCCCACCAGTGCAGCAGGTCCTGATCTATGCCCACGAGCAGCCAGTAGCCGAGGGCCACGGAGAGGCCGACGCCGGTCATCGCGAGGAGGCGGCCGCCGATGATGCTGGCCGTAGAGGCGCCGGTCAGACGGAGGCGGGGGTCGACGCCCCGGGAGGCGTTCACCACAAACAGCGTCAATGTGGACACTGCCCAGCCGATGCCGAGGGTGAGCATGCGGGTCGACTGGCCGGCGAGGTCGCGGCGTACGAGATAGAACCAGAACGGCAGCGCGACCACCAGGGCCAGCGCCACCCACCGCCGGGAGACCTCGCGGGCCGACAGGCTTGCCACCACGAAGGTCATGAGCGGGCTCCCAGGTCGAGCACGTGGTCGACGTTTTGCAGGTCGTGCAGCAGGTGGGTGACGACGACGATGGCCCGGCCGGCGTCGCGCCAGGCGAAGACCTGCTGCCAGAAGTCGAGGTAGGTGCCCTGGTCGAAGCCCTGGTAGGGCTCGTCGAGCAGGAGCAGGTCGGGCGCGTGCAGTTCGCCGAGCACCAGGTTGAGTTTCTGCCGGGTGCCGCCGGACAGCTGCTGGGCGGGCTGGCGCCGGCTGGGGCGCCACGCGAGCTTCGTGGCCAGGTGTACGCCGGTGGAGCGCGCCCGTCCCGGAACCATGCCGGCGGCCGCGCCGAAGAGCGTGAAGTGCTCCTCCGCGGTCAGCCAGCCGGCCGTGCCGCCGTCCTGCGGCACGAAACCGACGCGCCGGGTGCGGCGGACCGACCCGGCGCTCGGCCGGGTGAGGCCGGCGCAGATGCGCAGCAGGGTGGACTTGCCGCAGCCGTTCGCGCCCACGATCGCGGCCACCTCGCCGCCGCGGACGCGCAGGTCGACGTCGCGGAAGACGGTGCGGCGGCGGTAGCGCTTGCCGACGCCTTCGAGGCTGAGCAGCACCGGGCCGGGCGCCAGGCGCTGGCCGTCGGCCGGGGTGTTGAGCTCGGCCCACAGGTGGCGGGCGTAGAGGTGGGCGGGGCCGAAGACGTCGGCGGGGGCGCCCGCGCATTCGGCGGCCTGCTGGGTGGTCTCCTCGGCCAGCTGGCGGGCGCGGCGGGGCTGGAGGCCGAGCCGCAGCAGCTCGGCCTCGAACATCTGGGGCCAGTCGCTCATGCGAGCGACCCCGGGCCATCGGTCCGCGGCGAAACAGCGCCGGGAAGCGGCGAGGCCGGGTCGGACATCGGGAAGGCAGAGCCGGGGAGCGGCGAGGCCGCGT
>NZ_BOMI01000147.1 GCF_016862115.1 Paractinoplanes deccanensis | reverse complement strand
CGGACATCGGGAAGGCAGAGCCGGGGAGCGGCGAGCCCGTGCCGGAGAGCTGTGAGGCAGAGTCGGAAAGCGCCGAGGGTGTGAGGAGCGCGTCGACGCCGTCGCGGAACTGCCGCCACTGCGCCGCCTGGCCGTCGAGCACGTCGCGGCCCGCGTCGGTGATCGCGTAGTACTTGCGGCGGGGCCCGGACTCGGACGGCTGCCAGCCGGGGACGGCGAGGCCCTGCTGCTCGAGCCGCAGCAGGGCCGGGTAGAGGGTGCCGCCCGGCACGTCCGCCACGCCGGCGGCGGCGAGCCGCTGGGCGAGGCCGTACCCGTAGTCGGGCCGCTCGCGCAGCATCGCGAGCAGGCACAGGTCGAGGAAGCCGTGCAGCCACGGCCGGGACATCATGTAGTCAGGCTAACTGCTTAGCAGAGAGACTGACTAGCCCCTTCACGGCGTCAACATGGTCCAGTTCTCCGCCGTGGCGAAGCCGAAGCGCTCGAAGAAGCCGGTGGTCTGCTCGTCGGCGTGCAGGTAGAAGTGCTTCGCGCCGGACGACAGCAGCGCCTCGGTGACCTTGCGGGCGTGGCCCTGCCCGCGGAAGGCGGGCAGCGTGCCGATGTTGGCGAGTCCCGCGTACTCGCCGGTGATCACCGCGACCCCGGCGGCGACCGGCTCGCCCCGCGGGGTCTCGGCGAGGAAGGCCGCGACCTGCGGGCTGTCGAGCACCTCGGCGGTGTAGACGGCGGAGACGAGCTCGGGCGGCGCGCCGAAGACGCCGGCGACGACCGTCGCGAACGTACGGAACTCGTCGCCCTTGATCTGCCGGACGCTCGCGTCCACCGCCCGAGCGCCGTCGACGGTCGCTGTCATGAAGGGCTGCGAGGTGGCGGTGGTGCGGCCGTGCCGCGCGGCGATCTCGCGGAGCCGCTCGCCGGGCTCGCCGCGCAGGCGCACGGACCACGGCACCGGCCCGGCCTTGCGGGCGGCCAGGCCGGCGAGGGTGGCGACCTCGTCCGAGTCCGGGTCGGCCTGCGGCACGACGATCGGGTTGAGGGCGGGGATCACCGAGTAGGTGAGGGCGAGCAGCGTGCCGTTCGGGGCGGTGGTGTGGTACGAGCCGGGCACCAGCGAGGTCAGCGCCTCGATGCCGTCCCGGAAGGCGTAGGCGAAGCTGTCTTTGGTCTGCACGAACACTGCAACGGGGCGTCCGCGCCTCCGTTCGGCGGTGGGGTGCGGATCACGCGCCCGACGCCCCCGGCGCGACCGGCTGCACCTGGCCGGCCGCCTCGTTCGGGGCCGAGCAGGCGGTCTGCGCGCGCGGGACGAAGACGGCGGCGGTCTCGTTCGGCGGGTAGACCCGGTAGCCGCGGACCTGCACCGGCTTGCAGGACGCCGCGTCCACGTTCTGGTAGTCGGCGATCAGGATCGTCGCGTGCACGCGCTCGCCCGGGGCGAGGGTGATCGGGTGCCGCCGGGCGTTGCTGCGCACGAAGGCGGTGCCCACCTGCGTGCCCTTGTCGCCCGCGACGAAGGAGACGCCCGGGAAGCCGTCGAGCGTGCAGGGGAAGCCGGCCGTGTTGCGGAAGACGAGGAACTCGGCGTGGTGGCCGGCCGCGCCGCCGCTCGGGTCCACCACGTCGGTGACCTCGAGGTTGCGGGTGAGACAGTCCTTCACCCCTGCGGTGGGCGCGGGCGCGGCCGTGGACCCGCCGGCCGCCGGCGTGGTGGTCGAGCTGATCGGCGGTGTAGTGGCCGGCGAGGTGGTGGCCGGCGGGGTGGTGGCCGGCGCCGAGCTCGTGTTGCCGCTCGACGAGGCGCACCCGCCCGCCGCGAGCAGCAGGCCCGCCACCCCCACCGCCATGATCGTCCTGCGCATGATGCCTCCCCGTTGTCGTCGGTGCCTGCGGCTTTTCCGTCGCGGAGCCGGCGAAAACGGGAAGGTGATTCTCCCGTCAGCGGTGAACCGCTACGGGACGAAGACCGCGCGCACGCAGTTGTCCTCCTTCTCCTTGAAGATGCGGTAGCCCTCGGGCGCCTGGTCGAGCGGCATCACGTGGGTCGCCAGGTGCTCGGTGGTGAGCTCACCCTTGGCCATGCGCTCCAGCAGCATCGGGATGTAACGCTGGCCGTGCATCTGCGCTCCCCGTACGGTCAGGCCCTTGTTCATCAGCGCGCCGAGCGGGAACTTGTCGACGAAGCCCGCGTAGACGCCCAGCACGAAGACCGAGCCCCCCTTACGACAGGCATGGATCGCTTCGCGTACGGCGATCGGCCGGTCCGTCTGGAGCCGCAGCTGCTGCTTGATCTGGTCGTAGCCGAAGTGCGCGCCGGGCGAGTGCGCCTCCATGCCGACCGCCTCGATGCACACGTCCGGCCCGCGGCCGCCGCTGCGCTCGCGGAGCTCGGCGGCCACGTCGGCCCGCTCGTAGTCGAGGGTCTCCGCGCCGATGTGCTTCGCCACCTGGTCAAGCCGGTTGCCGAGGCGGTCGATGACGATGACCCGCTCGGCGCCGAGCAGCACGGCGGCGCGGGCGGCCATCTGGCCCACGGCGCCGGCGCCCCACACGGCGACCACGTCGCCCGGCTTCACGCCGCCCAGGTCGGCGCCCATCCAGCCCGTCGAGGCCGAGTCGGAGGCGAACAGCGCGCGCTCGTCGCTCACCTCGTCGGGCACGGTGAACGCGCCGACGTCGGCGAACGGCACCCGGATGTACTCGGCGTGGCTGCCGGCGTTGCCGCCCATCGCGTGCGAGTAGCCGAAGCAGCCGCCGGGGGCGTACCCCCAGAGGGTCTCGGTGATCGCCGGGTTGGTGTTGCCGTTGTCGCAGAGCGAGTAGAGCTCCTGGTCGCAGTACCAGCAGCGCCCGCAGGAGATGAACGAGGAGACCACGACCCGATCGCCGACGCGGTGCCGCTTGACGTCCGGGCCCACCTCGACGACCTCGCCGAGGAACTCGTGCCCGAGCACGTCGCCCTTCTCCATGAACGGGATGTAGCCGCCGATCAGGTGCAGGTCGGAGCCGCAGGTCACGGTGCGGGTCACCTTGACGATGACGTCGCCGGGGTTACGCAGCCCGGGATCGGGGACGGTGCCCACGGCGAGCTTGTTGACGCCCTGCCATTGCAGCGCCTTCACAGCAGTCCTCCCTCGCGCCCGTGCTCGGTGGCCGTGCGCAGCGGCCGGTTGAGCGGCGTCTTCTCGGTCGTCGGCGGGCCGGAGGGCAGCAGCACGTCGCCGACCTCCACCAGCGAGCGCGTCTCGCGCAGCGCCCGGCGCACCTCCGCGTCCGTCACCGGCGACCCTTCGGGGATCCGTACGGAGATCTCCGTCCCCCGGTCTCCCGGAGCCGGGGCGAGGCTGATCTCCACGCTTTTCGCGAGCTCCTCGAGCGAGCCGGGAATCTCCGACAGCGGCCGGTGCACCGTCACCACGTGTGTGCGCCGTGGTGACGGCGACCGGCCGCTGCGGCGTTTCGCGGCGACCACCGCGGTGCCCGCGGCGATCGGCGCGACGATGAGCAAGGCCCTTGCCGTACGACCCATGACCGTCCCTTTCGTTCGGTTCACGGTCGCTTACCTCGGCAGGCCGTCGATAAACTAGTCGAGCACATCCTTGATCTTGTTGACCACGTTGGCCACGCCCTGGCCGTGGGCGCCCGCCCCGGTGCCCGGCTTGCCCTTGCCCATCGAGCCGTCGTAGGTGACGAAGAGCTTGGGGTCCGGCGCCGGCCCGAGCGGCTTGTCGTCGGTGAGCGGCTGCGCGTCCGCCACATAGATGATCTCGTCCTTGCCGTTGAGCGCCGGTCCGCGCGCCCACCGGCCCTCGCCCGCGGTGCTCTCCGGGTCGAAGCTGTAGAAGGTGTGGTTGGCCTCGGGGTGCTCGTGCTCGGCGTTCGAGTCCTCGATGCCGTTCTCGGTGAAGCCGTCCGCGATGAGCTGCTCGATGCCGAGCAGCCACTGCTGCTGGTGATAGGTGTCGCGGGCCAGGTTGAACTGGAGCATGTCCTTGACGCCGCGGTCGTCGGTCATGTTGTAGATGCGGCTCGTCTGGAGCCGGCTCTGCGCCTCGGCCGCCACATTGGACCGGAAGTCGGCGAGCAGGTTGCCGCTCGCGACGATGTAGCCGGCGTTCCACGGCACGCCCTGGCTGTTGGTGGGCATCGCGCCGCCACCGGTGACGACGGCGTGCTGCGGGTTCTGCCCGCCGAGCACCGCGGCGAGCACCGGGTTGGCGGCGGCGGCCTTCTCGGTGGCCTCCGCCGGGCCGCCCTCGAGCAGCCGCGCCAGCATCGTCGTGAGCATCTCGACGTGGCCGATCTCCTCGGTCGCGATGTCCATGATCATGTCCTTGTACTTGCCGGGCACGCGGCACGACCAGCCCTGCCAGAGGTACTGCATCATCACGGTCATCTCGCCGAACTGGCCGCCGACCAGCTCCTGGAGCTTGGCCGCGAAGAACGCGTCCGGCTTCTCGGGCTTGGCCTGGAACTGCAGGTAGTCGACGTGCTTGAACATCACGTGCTCCTTCCGGTGTCGTTCGCTACGACCTTCCGGCTACCCGCGGGTCTGGCCCGGCGGGGTCGTTCGGGGCCCCATCGGGCCGCGGGCCGCGGGGAAACGGAGCCGCATGGTGGTTCTCGATCTGGCTCAGCCGCTGAAAAGCAGGGTGGCCCGCGTCGCGCCCTGGTTCGGACCGGCCTTCGTGGCCGCGATCGCCTACGCCGACCCGGGCAACTTCGCCACGAACTTCACCGGCGGGGCGAGCTTCGGCTACCTGCTGGTCTGGGTGATCGTGGCGGCGAACGTGATGGCCATGCTCATCCAGTCGCTGTCCGCGAAGCTCGGCCTGATCACCGGGCGCGACCTGCCGGAGCTGTGCCGCGAGCACCTGCCCCGGCCGGTGGCCCGCGGCCTCTGGGTGCAGGCCGAGCTGGTCGCGATGGCCACCGACCTGGCCGAGATCATCGGTGGCGCGCTGGCGCTGTACCTGCTCTTCGGCATCCCCCTGCCGATCGGTGGGCTGATCACCTGTGCGGCCGCGTTCGCGCTGCTGGAACTGCACCGGCGCGGCGTACGCCGGTTCGAGACGGTGATCGGTGCCCTGCTCGGCGTCATCCTGCTCGGCTTCCTCTACAACGCGCTGCGCTCCGGGGTCGACGGGGCGGCGCTCGGAGCGGGCATGGTGCCGTCGTTCGACGGCTCCGGCAGCCTGCTGCTGGCCACCGGCATCCTCGGCGCCACCGTGATGCCGCACGTGATCTACCTGCACTCGGCGCTGACCAAGTCGCGGGCCGTGGCCGCCGCCGACCCGGCCCGCCGGCGCGAGGCGCTGCGCTGCCAGCGCGCCGACACGCTGATCGCGCTCGGCGCCGCCGGCCTGGTCAACCTCGCGATGCTGGTGATCGCGGCGCAGCTCTTCTTCGGCTCGGACGTCGCCTCGCTGGAGGGCATCCACGCGGAGTTCGCCACCGTCCTCGACGGGCACGCCGCGACGGCGTTCGCGATCGCGCTGCTCGCCTCCGGGCTCGCGTCGTCCAGCGTCGGCACGTACGCGGGCCAGGTCGTCATGCAGGGCTTCATCGGCCGCACCATCCCGCTCGCCGCGCGGCGGCTGATCACCATGGCGCCGGCGATGGCCGTGCTCATGCTCGGCACCGACCCCACGAGTGCCCTGGTCTGGTCGCAGGTGGTGCTCTCGTTCGGCGTGCCGTTCGCGCTGGTGCCGCTGATCTGGCTGACCCGGCGGCGGGACGTGATGGGCGAGCAGGCCAACCATCCGATCACGACGGTCGCCGCGTCCGCCGCCGCGCTGTTGATCATCTGCCTCAACGTGCTGTTGCTCGTGAGAACGCTGGGTTGACCCCGGGCAATCGGGGAACCCGGGCGTCATGGCGATCTACAGCAGTCCGGCGCTCCCGGCCAGGGCGGCCGCCTCCGCACGGCTGGAGACGCGCAGCTTGCGCAGGAGCGTCGCGGTCAGGCGCTTGACCGTTCTCTCCGAGACATGGAGCTTCGCGGCTATCTCGGTCGTCGAGGCCCCGGCCGCGATCAAGCGGAGCAGGTCACGGTCGTCATCGGACAGCGCCTCGGCGGCCGGATGCCGGACCGGCTTCCTGACCAGCTCGGCGAGGAGGCGCTCCGGCAGCACCGCCCAGCCGTCGAGCACCGCGAGCAGCGGCTGGACGATGTCGGCGGCGTCGCTGCTCTTCGGCAGGAACCCGGTGGCGCCGGCCCGCAGCGCCTCGGCCGCCAGCTCCGGATCGTCGTCGCCCGACATGGCGAGCACCCGGGCGCGCGGCGCGGCACGGCGCACCGCCTCGATCGCCCGGACACCCCCGGGCGGGGGCATGCGCAGATCCATCAGGACCACGTCGGGCACGGCATGGCGGACCACACTCGCCGCGTACGCCGCGTCGCCCGTGGACGCCACGACGGTCGCGCGGCCGCCGCTCACCTCGGGCAGGAGCAGTTCCAGACCCCGTACGAACAGATTGTGGTCATCGACGACGGCCACTCGGATCCCCTGGCGCATGGCGCCCGGTTGCCCGGTCCGGAGCGAGTCATGCGTTTGACTCCACGGCGCCGGGCGGCCGACCCGGGCCTCGTGCTCGCCCGCAGCATCTGCCACGAGCTGCGGCCCCCGATGGCGACCCTCGCCGCGCTGCTGCGGGCCCTGGAGGAGGCGCCGGAGCCGCGGCGCAGCGAGATCACCAAACTGGCGGCGGAACACGTCGCCTACGCGGGCGCGGTGCTCAGCCAGGCAGCCGAGACGGCGTACGGCTTCCGCGCCGACGCGATGCCGGCCGAAACGCTGCGCCGGGTGCTGCCTTCGACGCTCGCCACCACGCCGGACGTGTCGACATCGGCCAGCCGCGCCGCGCTGCGGTGGCCCGTGCACCCCGCGCACACCCGGCAGATCCTGACCAACCTGGCGGGCAACGCGGTCCGGCACGCTCCCGGCCCGGTGCGGCTTTCCGCGGCGGTACGGGCACGCCGCCTACGGCTCGCGGTCGTCGACCAGGGCGGCCCGACCCCGGCGCTGCACACCGCCCTGCGGCGCCGCACCCCGCCGCCGGACGACCGCGGCCTCGGCCTGTGGGTGGTGCGGCAACTCGTGGGCTCCCTGGGCGGAACGCTGCGCGCGCGGCAGCTCACCCCGACCGGGCTGGCGATGGAGGTCGTCCTGCCGAGATACACCGGCTGACCCGCGCGGGCCACCGGTCGGCCCCGGCGGGCCATCGCCCGGGGAAGTCGACAACCATGAAGCCGGATCTCATGCTGCGCACACTGGCCGTCGGGCCATGGATCGCCGCCCTTCTGCTGTACGCGGGGCGCGCGCCGTGGGGCATCGCGCTGGCGGCGGCCATCGCCCTGATCTGGGCGGCGCCGCTGATCCGCGACCGGGCGGCGCCCGCCCGCCTCACCTCAGCCGACGCCGCGCCACGTTCTAGCGTCCGCTGAAATCCGGGCGGCGGCGCTCCATGAAGGCGCGCTGGCCCTCCCGCTCGTCCGCACTGCCGGCGCAGGCGTCGACCATCTCGCGGGCGCGCGCGGCGAGCTCGGGATGAGCGGTCGCCCTGATCGACACCTTGGCCGCGCGCACCGACAGCGGCGCGTTGGCCGCGATGGCCGACACGGTGCGCGCCACGTCCGCCTCCAGCTCACCGGCGGCGACCAGCCGGTTGACGATGCCGGCGGCGAGCGCCTCGGCGCCGGTGAAGGTGCGCGCCGTGAGCAGCATGTCGGCGGCGTGCGCCGGCCCGGCCACATGCACGAGCGCCTCGGCCAGGGCCACCGGATAGCCCACCCCCAGCCGCGCCGCCGGAATGGCGAACGTGCTCCCCTCGGCCGCGATCCGCAGGTCGGCGCTGAGCGCCAGTGCCATCCCGGCACCCAGGCAGTGCCCCCGGATCATCGCGATCAGCGGTGTCCGCAGCCCCCTCAACGTCCCGAACAGCCCGGACAGCGCGCCGTCGAACGCCTGCCGCTCCGCGGCGGAGTCGTGATGCCCCGCGAACTCGGAGATGTCCGCCCCCGCGCAGAACGTCTCGCCCGCACCCGCCAGCACGATGCACCGAACCTCCGGCGCGTCGTCGAGCTCGCGCACCGCGGCCTCGAGCGCCCCCATCATCGCGACCGACAGCGCATTGCGCCGGCGCGGATTGGCGATGGTCACCCACCCGGCCCCGTCACGGACGACATGCTCGATCACCACGGGCTCACTCCACCGGCTGAAAAGACATCGAAGGGGTTGCGCTGCACCGTAGTCCCGCGACTATAGTCATGGGCATGGCCGACTAGCGCTCTTCCAGCATCTTCTTGAGGGTTTCCCGGGCATCGGCTGGCTTGCCCGCGACGATCATCATCTCACCCATGGCGCGCAGGTACGGTCCCGCGTCCCTCCGCTCGTCCAGGAAGAACGCCCGATCAAGCTGCTCGAGGTAGACGACTTCCGACATCTTGAGCTGAAGAAGAGAGAAGGAGTTGCTCCGGAAGACATGACCTCCGGCGTGCGGCATGATCACTTGGATCGTGACATGCGGACGGGCGGTCGCCTCGACCAGGAACTCGATCTGTTCCCGCATGATCTCCCGGTCGGCGAGGCCGTCGATCAGGGCCCCGTGCTCGACGATGGCCACCAGCCGGGGAGACCCCCGCTTCAGCAGCTCAGCCTGCCGCCGCATGCGCACGTCGACCAGTCGTTGGACCCGCTCCTCGTCGGGGTAGGCGGAACGCATCACCGCCTCGGCGTACGAGCGGGTCTGGAGCAGTCCGGGAACGAACCGAACCTCGTAGGTCATGATGACCTTGGCGACCGACTCCAGGACGAGGTACGAGCAGTACCAATCCGGGAGATCGATGCCGTACGCGTTCCACCACCTCGGGTCGTTGAGGTGACGATTGAGCTCGAGGAGAGCCAGCCGCGCCTCGGCACCAGGGTCGTACAGAGCCAGCAGCCCGTCGAGGTCGCCCTCCTTGGCGCCGACTCGGCCCAGTTCAATCCGCGTGACCTTCGACGTCGACGCTCGGATGTGGCGCGCCACGTCGCTCAGGGTCAGGCCGCGCGACTCACGCAACGCACGCAGGTGACGTCCGAGGATCTCGTGGGCCGAGGTCGGCCGCCCCTTGCCGTCCGGCGGCAGGGGCTCGTCGAAGACCACCTCACGGCCTCCCGGACAGGCGTCGCGGACCGGCTCGGTGCCCGCGCCGGCGCGTGGCTCTCACCGCAGCATCCGGCGCGCGACCTCAGTCGCGAGGCCGATGCTCGCGGCGCCGGCCACCGCCGCGGGCACCGGCTGGGCGAGTCCGACGAGGCCCATGGAGAAGCCCATCAGACCGAGATCCATGACGGTCAGCGATATCAGCACGCCGCTGGTATGGGACCGGCACTGCCCGCTGCCGCACCGTGCCCGTCCGCTCTTCTTCGTTGACACGCGGCGTATGGTGCCGGGCAACCCCTACCCCGGCAAGACCAACTGCAATCGTGCACCGACGGCTTCCTGACACCCGCCCACGGGCCCCCGGGGCATCGATGGTCGTCGCCTGGGAAATCGCCGCCCCGGCCGCGCGAACTGAACTCGGCGCGTCACCCTGACGGGTGATGTCACGGCTTGCGGCCCACCCCGCAGAAGCCGTCCAAAGGCGACGGCGCCGCGCCCGGCTCGGGGCGCCACAGCGGGATCGAGACCAGGCCCGGCTCGACCATGTCGAGTCCGTCGAAGTAGCCGGCGATCTCCTCCGGACTGCGCAGGTTGTACGGGTGGCCGCTGCGGTTGGCGACCCGCTGGCCCTCGACGATCGCCGCGCTCGTGTTGGTGCCGTCGGAGACCACGAGGTAGCTGCCGGACGGCACGGCGGCCAGCAGACGCTCCACGATGGACTTGGCCTCGGCGTAGTCGGCCACGTTGCCGAGAATGCCGAGCATGGTGAGGGCGATCGGCCTGTCGAAGTCGAGGGTCCGGTGCGCCTCCCGCAGGATCTTGCCGGGGTCTTCGACGTCGGAGTCGATGTAGTCGGTGGCTCCGCCGGGGCTGCTGGTGAGCAGGGCGCGGGCGTGGGCGAGGACCAGGGGGTCGTTGTCGACGTAGACGACGCGCGACGTGGGGGCCGCACGCTGGGCCACCTCGTGCGTGTTGTTCGCGGTCGGCAGGCCCGTACCGATGTCGAGGAACTGCACGACGCCCTCGTCCCGGGCCAGGTAGGTGACGGCGCGGACGAGGAATTTGCGCTGCTCGCGCGCCACCTCGACGATGGCGGGGAACGAGCTGCGGATCTGGTCGCCGACCATCCGGTCGATCTCGAAGTTGTCCCGGCCGCCCAGCAGGTAGTTCCAGACCCGGGCGCTGCTCGGCTTGGTCGTGTCCACGTTCGGCTTGGTCATCTGCGGCTCCCTCGCAGAAGGATGGAATGCGCCATCCTACGGGCGGAGGGACCCGCCGGGAGGCCCCTCAGAAGGAGGCCTTGCGGACGCCGGGTAGCTCGCCCCGCAAGGCCATCTCGCGGAAGCGCACCCGGGAGAGGCCGAACTTGCCCACGACGCCGCGCGGACGCCCGTCGATCATGTCGCGGGTGCGGCGGCGGGACGGGCTGGAGTCGCGCGGCAGGCTCGCGAGCGCGCGCACCGCGGCGGCCCGTTCGGCCGGGCCGGTGCCGGGTGCGGAGATCAGCTTCTTGAGGGCGGCCCGCTCGCCGGCGTGCAGGGCGGCCAGGGCGGCGCGGCGCTTCTCGCGCTCGGTCAGCGCACGGCGGGCCATCAGAGCTTGACCCCGCGAGCC
Source organism: Paractinoplanes deccanensis (assembly GCF_016862115.1). Classification (GTDB taxonomy): domain Bacteria; phylum Actinomycetota; class Actinomycetes; order Mycobacteriales; family Micromonosporaceae; genus Actinoplanes; species Actinoplanes deccanensis. The sequence continues at coordinate 46,152 of NZ_BOMI01000147.1, read as the reverse complement.
CGCAGCCGGGCGACGACCGAGTCGATGCCGTCCCGGTCGATGATCTTCAGCCCGGTGGTGCTCACGGTGAGCCGCACGGTCCGCCCGTCGGCGAGGCGGAACCGGCGCCGCTGCACATTCGGATTCCACCGCCGGCGGGTGCGCCGATGGGAGTGGGACACGGCATTGCCGAACGACGGCTTCGCGCCCGTCACGTCACAGATGTTGGCCATGCCGCCACCCTACAATGAAAACCGTGTTCAACAAGCGGAGGGGTGGGGCGCGGAGCGCCGAGGTGTGGCGACCGGCGCCAGGGTGGCCTGGCGCCGGTCGCTGTGGGTCAGTCGCGCGGGCCGAAGGTGATCGGGTCGATCAGGTCGACGCCGAGGACCGGGCGCTGCGGATGGACCAGCAGGTTTCCGGCGTTGTCCTTGGCGAGCAGCCCGGCGCTGGTGTCGCTGCCGAAGGTGACCGGGACGAGGTTGCTCCTGGCGTTCCACCCGGTGCCCGAGCCGGTGTCCACGCCCGGCTCGAACTGGGAGCCGTCCGCCTTGCCGCCGTAGACGACCAGCTTGCCGGTGGCCGACTGCACCGTCTGGAGGTCGTCGTAGTCGTCGCCGGAGAACTTGGCCACCTGCAACTCCTTGCAGCAACCCCACCCGGAGCCGTAGACGACGCCCGCCGCGAACGAGCCACCCGCGGCGGTTCCCTTGTAGAGGAACAGCTGCTGGGTCGACGTCTTCACGACCAGCAGATCGTCGTACGCGTCGCGGTCCACCTTGCCGACCGCCACGTCCCGCAGGTCCGTGGTCCAGCCCGAGCCGATCGTGACCCGGCTGCCGAACGCGCCCCCGGCGGCCGTGCCCGGGTAGTAGACCTGGGCGTTTGTCGAGCCGTCGATGGCGAGCAGGTCGTCGTACCCGTCCCGGTTGATCCGGCCGACCGCGAGCTCGCGCAGGCCGCCCCAGCCGGTCGCGAGCTGCACCCGCGGGCCGAAGGTGTTCGCCGCCGTGCCCGGGTGCATCCACGCGACACCGGCCGAGTCGACGCCGAGCAGGTCGGTGAAGGCGTCCCGGTTGAACTTGCCGGTCACGATGTTCGACAGCTCACCTGGCTGCGGGCCGGAGACCTTGCCGGGCGCCGCGACCCGCGCGGGCCAGCCGGCCTCCGCGGTCCGCTGGTGCAGCCACGCCTTGCCGGCGGTGTCGACCTCGAGCAGGCCGTCGATGCCCGTGCCGTCGAGCTTCGCCTTGGCGAGGAAGGACGCCGTGTTCCAGCCCGCGCCCGAGCCGGTGTCGGCACCCGGACCGAACTGGGTGCCGGCCTCCGTACCGGGATAGATGCGCATCTTGCCCGTTGCCGACTCGACGGTGAGCAGGTCGTCGTAGTCGTCGGCGTTGAACTTGCCGACCTGCAACTCCTTGCAGCAACCCCACCCGGAGCCGTAGACCACGCCCGCGGAGAACGAGCCGCCGGTCGCGTTGCCCCGGTAGAGGAACAGCTGCTGGGTCGACGCCTTCACGACCAGCAGATCGTCGTACGCGTCGCGGTCCACCTTGCCGACCGCCACGTCCCGCAGGTCCGTCGTCCACCCCGAGCCGATCACCGTACGGGCGCCGAACGCGCCCCCGGCCGCCGTGCCCGGGTAGTAGACCTGCGCGTTTGTCGAGCCCTCGATCGCCAGCAGGTCGTCGTACCCGTCCCGGTTGATCCGGCCGACCTCGAGCTCGCGGAAGCCGGTGAAGCCCGAGCCGATCCGCACCCGGTGGCCCCACACGCCCGGCGTGGCCGTGCCGGGATAGAGCCACAGCACGCCCGACGCGTCCACACCCGCCAGGTCCTGCCGGCCGTCGCGGGTGAACTCGCCGGTCACCGGCTCGCTGATGCCGCTCGGCACGGTCGCCGTGCTGGTGCGGACCCAGTCGCCCAGGTCGTCGGTGCGCGCCCCGCTCGCCTCGTCCGTCCGGGTGCCGGGCTCGCCCAGGCAGCCCTTCTGCCCGGAGTCGACGCTCACGCCGACCAACTGCGGCCCGGACGCGGTGTCGCGGAACGCCGGTGCGCCCGCGTCGCCCTTGCACAGGGTCGCGCCCGCCGAGGCGGCGGTGATCGCGAACCGTCCCGCCGACACGGAGCCGACCGTGAAGTCGCCGGAATGCATGCGGTTCGGCACCCACTCGGTGCTCGTCCGGCCGTACCCGGCGATCGAGACCGTCTCGCCCGCTTGCGCCGCGTCACCGCTCAGTGACACCGGAGTGATGTTCTTCACCGCTGCCGACAGCTCGGCCAGCACGATGCCGCGGTCCGGATGCGGCACCAGCGACACGACGGACAACCGCTGACCGGTCACCTTTGTCAGATCGGCCCGGCCCAGCACCACCGACGCCGGCCACGCCGGGGCACCCGCCACGACAGCGCCGGCGGTGTCGGCGAAGCAGGACTTCGCCGTGACGATCCACCGCGCGTCTACCAGCGCCCCGGTGCAGCTCCGGAACGTGTCACCGATGGTCAGCTTGGCGACGAACGGCAGCCCGCCGTCCGGCACCTCCTGCGCACCGGCGACCGCCGACGCGCTGCCGCCGCCCAGGAAGGCCGCCGAGAGCCCGGCCACGAGCAGGCCGGAACCCCAGAGGCGGTACCGCCTACGCACGTTCAATCCCCGTTTGTTCATCAAGTCTTCAGCTCGCCGTGAGCTTGAGCAGCACGGCACTCGAGCCCTCGGTCTGCCCCTCGCCGATGCCCGCGGCGCCGCCCGGCTCGACGACGGCCGAGTCCGAGACACCGTCCACGGTGTAGTCGGCGACCGTGGTGTGCTCGCTGTCGCTGAAGACCAGGAACGCGTCGCTGAGCTCCATGGTCACCCAGGCGCCGGAGCCGGCCGCCTCGAAGCAGAACGGGTCGCGGCCGCGGCTGCGGACCTGGATCAGGTCGGCACCGACGGCGCAGTCGGTCAGCAACAGGCGCCCGTCGCCCTTCTTGAGCAGGATGTCGCGGTCGGCGAGGATCTTCTCCGCCCCCGGATAGGCGAAGTCCTCGACCAGCGACGCCGTCTCCTCGGCCGCCGCGGCCGCGTCCGCCCGGGTCGCGGCGACGGCGCCCGCACCGCCGAGCACGGCACCGGCCGTCAGCCCGGCGACCGCCAGATATCCAAGTAAACGCACAGCTCTACCCCCGTAAATTGCCGTCTCGGGAAGATCGACGACCGCAGGATAGTACAAGCGGCGACCCACAGTGGACCCTTACGAACGTCGATCTCGACGGGGCAACGGGGATCGAAGTTGATGTCTATAGTGAGCCGGCCAAGATGCTGTCGTGAACCGGGGGAAGACATGCACCCACCTGGCCGCCTGCTGTCCACTTTGCGAAGAGTGGCGGCAATCTCGATCACCACCACCGTCCTGATCTCCGGCCTACCGGCCGGCGCCGCGCACGCCGAGGAGTCGCCCGCCGTCGAGCGGGCGCAGGCCCTGACGCTGATGCGGACCGGCGGGCCCGGCGTCGCCAAGGCCGCCGAGCAGGCGCTGACCGGATCCGATGACGACGTCCACGAGTTCCTGACCACGGCGTACCCGAAGATCGCGGTTGATGATCTGCAGGTGCGCGCCACCCAGCTGATGGCGGCCGGCGGCCCAGGGGTGCGCGCCGCCGCACAGCAGGCCCTGAGCGGCACGACGGAGCAGCTGCGCGCGTTCGTCGAGACGGGCTGGGAGAAGCCCGCCGAGGACGACCTCGCCGTGAAGGTCACGCAGGCGATGGCGACCGGCGGCCCCGGCGTCAAGTCCGCCGCCCAGAAGGCGCTCGCCGGCACCCCCGACGACATGCGGGGCTTCCTGTTCGCCGGCCAGTTCGAGGCGCAGGCCGACGACAACGCGATCCGGGTCACCCAGATCATGACGGTCGGCGGCCCGCAGGTGCGCGCCGCGGCACAGCGCGCCCTGGCCGGCACCGACGAGGACATCGAGTACTTCCTGCTCTACGGCTACGAGACCGCCGCGGCCCGCGACCAGGAGACGCAGACCATCTCGCAGCTGGTCGACCTGGCCGCCACCGCGCAGGCGCAGGCGGCCAAGCAGACCCAGGTCGCGCAGGACGCCGCCGCCCAGGCGGTCGCCGCCGCGCAGAAGGCCAAGGAGGCGGCGCTGAAGGCGGCCGCCGAGACCGAGGCGGCCAAGGACTCGTCGATCAAGGCGGCCGCGGCGGCCAGCCGGGCGGCCAGCGCCGCCAAGCGGGCCGCGGCAGCGGCGCAGACCGCGATCCGCGCGGCCTCCGCGGCGAACGAGGCGGCCCGGGTGGCGGCCAACGCCGCGAACCAGGCCGCGTACGCGGCGACCCGGGCGGGGCAGGCCGCGTCGGCGGCGAGCAGCGCCGCGGCGGCCGCCGCCAAGGACAAGAACAAGGCCGCGGCGGCCAGCACCGCCGCGACGAAGGCGCGTGACGTCGCCCGCGGCGCCCGCAAGGCCGCGGAGGCGGCCGACCAGGCGGCCAAGGCGGCCGACGCGGCCGGGCAGGCGGCCGTGGCGGCCAGCTCGGCGGGCGCCAACGCCGACGCGGCGGCGGGCGCGGCCGGCGAGGCGGGCAACTGGGCGCAGAAGGCGGGCGCCAGCGCCGCCGCCGCGCGCCAGGCCAGCGCCGACGCCAAGCGCAAGGCGGCCGAGGCGACCCGGGCGGCGAACCGGGCGCAGGCCATCGCGGCGCAGGCCGCGCGGGCGGCCCGGCAGGCCCGGGACGCCGCGAACCAGGCGGCGCAGCACGCCGACAACGCCGCGGCCGCGGCGGACGAGGCGGTCAAGCAGGCCGGTGTGGCCGCGGGCGCCGCCGACCGCGCCCAGCAGGCGGCGAACCTCGCGGACCAGGCGGCGGACATCGCGGAGAACGCGTCGGCCACGGCGTTCAACGTCGCCGCGGTCGCCCGCGAGGCGGAGGCCGAGCGGCTCGAGCAGTCCAAGGCCCGGATGATCGCCGAGGCGCAGGACGCGCTGCTGGCCGAGCAGAACAAGCAGATCGACTCGGCGTGGGTGGCCGGCAAGGAAGCGAAGCTGGACGCCGAGACCCAGGCGTTGCTGACCGAGGCACAGGCCCCCGGCGCGGCCGAGGAGACCGTGGTGGCCAACGGCCGCAAGGTGGCGGCCCGGCTGGCGCACACCGGCGGCAGCTGGCTCCAGGAGGCGTCGGAGGACGCGCTGGTCGGCACGGAGGAGGACGTCGTCGCCTTCGTCCGCAGCGGCATCGCGCTCGCCACCGAGCAGGACGACCGGGCCAGCGCCGCCCACATCGCGGACACCAGCGACAACGGCGGCGAGCGGCTCGCCGCCAAGAGCGCGCTGGCCCGTTCCTATCCCGCGGTCAAGGACTTCCTCAACGACCGCTGGTACTGGGGCAAGGACGACGACGACCAGATCGCCGTCTCACGGATCATGGAGGCCGGCGGGCCCGGCGTGCGGGCTGCGGCACAGGCGGCGCTTCAGGGCACGCCGGAGGACCGCGCGAAGTTCCTCGCCGAGGGGCAGTACCGGGCGGCCGAGGACGACGACCGGGTCGCCGTCACCCAGGCGCTGAGCACCGGCGGGCCGGAGGTCAAGGCGGCCGCGCAGGCGGCACTCAACGGGCCGCCGTCGTTCCAGCGCGAGTTCCTCGAGGTCGAGCTCTTCCGGGCGCGGGAGCGCGACGCCGACACCACGCGGCACGTGTCGCAGATCCAGTCGTACCTCTCCGAGGTCGCGCAGACCGCGGCGCTGGCCCGCAAGAACGCCAACGAGGCGCAGCAGGCGGCCTACCTGGCGGCGGGCGCCGCCGCGGAGGCCGCGATCTGGGCCGACAAGGCCGTGGCCTCGGCCGATCAGGCCCGGGTCTACGCGAACGAGGCGAAGGCGTCGGCGGACCAGGCGCAGAAGTCCGCCGACGAGGCGGCCTCCTGGGCCAAGAAGGCCCGGGCCGCGGAGCAGGAGGCCAAGGCGGCGGCCGCCGCGGCCGCCCGGTCGGCGTCCCAGGCCGCGGCCAGCGCCGCGCAGGCCCGCACGTTCGCCCGGCAGGCCCAGGCCGCCGCGGCGCAGGCCCGCGCCGACGCGATCGCCGCCGGCAAGTCCCGCGACGAGGCGGCCGCCGCGGCGTCCGAGGCCAAGGCGATCGCGGCGGAGAAGAAGCGCCTGGAGGACTGGGCGACCCGCCAGGCCGACTACGACACGGCGGTCGGCGCCGGCGGGCTCACCGCCGACGAGCAGGCGATCTTCGACCAGGGCGGGCAGGCGGCCCTGGACGAGTACCGCCAGGCGCTCAAGGACGCCAACAAGAACATCGGCGACTGGCTGGTCGAGAACGGCGCCGGGATCCTCATCTCGATGCTCGGCATCGACAACATCATCAACTGCGCGCAGAACCCCAACCTGGGCGACTGCCTGTGGGCGCTGGTGGACGTCGGGTCGTTCTTCTTCGCGGTGGGCAAGCTCAAGTCCGTCGGCTCGGCGATCCTCAAGGTGGTCCGGGGGCTCAAGTCCTTCTTCGAGGCCGGGTCCAAGGCCCGCAAGGTGCTCCAGCGCACCGAGAAGGTGATCGAGGACGCCCGCGCGGCGCGGCGGCCGGACCCGGAGTTCTGCGAGCTCGAATGGGAGGTGCCGGAGGCACGTACCGCCTCCTCGGCACGTGCCGCTCAGTCCGCCGCCGCGGCAGCGGCCATGGCGGCGCCGAAGAAGAAGTGCAAGGTCCACCACGCCGGCCAGGCCGACGGTGACTACGTCAACAAGGGCCCGCACGTCAACATGGACGACGGCGCCGAGGTGGCCATCGAGGTCGACAAGAACGGCAACCTCGTCGGCGTCCCGCTCTCGTACGGCAAGGGAGCGACCCAGAAGCACGTCGACGCCGCGATCGACACGCTCCAGAAGGACCAGAAGCTCCGCACGGAGTTCGTGAAGCGCATGGAGTCGGTTCTGGAGCAGTCGAGGACGGACCGCGACAGCCCGCCGACCATCGTCTTCAAGGACCCCAAGCAGCGCGAGAAGATCAAGATGGTTTGCTACCGTCTGCGGAAGCTGGGCGTGGACCCGTTCTGAGCGACATCCGAGTGAGCAGCGCATGACATATGTCGACTTCTTCGTCGACTTCGCGGTGAGCGGCCAGGTCGCCGGGGTGGGGCTCAGCTCCCCCCTGGCGGCCTGGCCGCCGGCCCTGGGTGACGACTACCGCGACGCGAGCTGGAGCGCCGGCGACATGGTCCGGCAGTTCGGCTTCGTCGACGCCTACTTCGAGGACACCACCGGCGAGTGGCTCTGCCGCCAGATCCTCGTCAAGCCCGACTGGACCAACAGCTTCGCCGGCAACGCACCAGCCGTCATCGCCGAGCGGTACGGCGAGTTTCCCGCGCGCGTGTCCTTCGTGGAGATTGCCGATGCTCTGGCGGCGGCCGGTGCGGAGGTGCGCCTGCTGCCCCGGGTCAGCAAGGCACAGCAGGACCTCTACTGGATCCCGGCCGGCAACGTCCTGGTCTCGGCGGTCTCCGCGGCACAGGCCGGCGACTTCACGGGTCTGGAGCCCGGCGACATCTACTCGGCCGAGACGAACACGCTTCTCGCCCTGCCCGACGGTCACGGCACCCGCTACCGCTGATCACCCGGCGCGGTGGTCGATCAGGGCGGCCAGCAGGACGAGGCCGTCGGCCCAGCGCGGGACTTGATCCAGCTCCAGCCGCCCGGGCCGGTGATGCAGCAGCGTGGTGCCGTGCACGCTCCAGGCGGGCGGGACCCGGTGGCCCAGCTGCGCGTCGATCAGCGCCGGGCCGATCAGGTGGCCGAGGGCGGCCGGCTCGTCCGTACGGATGCGGAACTGCCGATCGAAGCCGGGAACGCCCGTCGCGCCCTCGCCCCGGCCGAGCATGCGGGAGACCCGGCCCCGCGGGGCCACCTCCGTCGCCGGGAGAGGCCGGTCCAGGGTCGCGACGACCACGATGTGGTGGTGCGTCTGCGGCGTCGTGCCGTCGCCGGGGTCGGTCACCGAGTACTGCGCCACCCAGACCCGGCGGCCACGGCGTACGGCCGAGAAGGCGTACTCGATGCCGCGTTTGTTGCCGCCGGGCAGGTGACGGCCCCAGTCGACGTCCGGCTGCTCGGTGAGGGCCCAGCCGTTGCTCTCGGCCCACCGCCGCCTCCGGTCGCGCTCGCGGCGCCGGCGCCGGGCCGCGACCACCAGCAGCAGGCCGAACAGCAGCCCGAAGCTCGCGCAGAGAAGGCCGGCGAGCTCAGCCATCGGCCGTACGCCGCACGGCCGCCCTGGTCACCAGCACGGCGGCGAGCGCGTCGACCACCGCCACGGCCGCGCCGAAGGTGGCCGGGAAACCGATCAGCGCGTCCGGGCCGGGACGCACGGCGAACACCGTCAGCACGAGCAGGACCGCGGCGAACCGCGCCCAGGCGAGCGCGTGCGACAGCCGGGCCGGACCGGCGGCGCCGCGCGCGAAGCCGGCCACCGCGAACAGCAACAGCACCGCACCGGCCACGGCCGAGATCCCGGCCAGGGCGAAGGTCGCCGCCTCGGCGCCGCCCTCCAGCTGCCAGGCCAGCAGGCTGATCACGGCGAGGGCGACGTCTCCCGCGATCACCACGGCGGTGAGCACGGCCGAGCCGGCGCTGCGGCCGCGGTGGATCGGTGAGGTCGTCACGGCGTCAGGCCTTCGCCGCCGGCGGCCAGTGTCCTTCGTGGAAGGCGGAGTTGTCGGCGAGCTTCTGCCGCAGCAGCGAGTTGGCGGAGGCGCAGACCGCCTTCAGCGTCTCGGCACCGGCGATCAGCGCCGCGGAGGCCGTCAGCGCCGCGCCGGCCGCGATGACCGGCGCCGCCGGCACGCCGAGGATCGTCGCGCTGGACGCCAGGGCACCGACGATGCCGGTCGCCAGCGCGACCAGGGCGACCACGAGCCCGGCCCAGAAGGCGATGATGCCGGTGGCGACGGTGCTCAGCGCGGTGGAGATGCCGTCGGTCAGCGTCGACTTCACCTTGTCGAGGGCGGCCTTCTGCAGCGGCAGCGTCTGCCGGTACGCGTCGGCGGCGGCACCGTCCCACTTGTCGTCGGCGCCGAGCAGGCCCGCCTCGGCCGTCTGCACCTGGGCGCTGACCGGGCCGCCGACCAGGTCGCTCCACGCGTCGGCGGTGTCGCCCAGCGCCGACGGCGAGCCCATGTGGGACAGGATCTCGTTGAGGTTGGTCCAGACCCGGCCGAGGTAGTCGCAGAACCTGTTCCAGCCCGCAACGACCTTGTCCCGCACGAATCCGGGCAGCCACCCGAGCTTGTCGTTGATCGAGCCCTGCAACTCGGCGGTCTTCGCCTCGATCCGCTCCAGCGTCGAGGTGATCTTGTCGAGCAGGTCGGCTTCGGTGCTACTCGCGGACATCCCACACTCCCTCGAACTGCCGGGCGGCCTTCTCGTCGCTCGCCTCGTACGCCGCGGCCACCGTGTCGAGCGCGACGCCGAGGTCCGCGTACACGGTCGTGGCCTCGCCGAGCAGGCCGGCCACCTTGCCCTGGATCTCGGCGTACGTCCGCATCAGCCCCGTCGGCACGCTCGCCCAGGACAGCTGCGTGTTGTCCAGCGTCAGCGCGGCCGCCTCCTGACCGGCCTGCCCGGTCACCCGCGCGACCCGATCCCACAACTCGGCGTCGCGCCGCAGCGCCTCGATCGCGGCGGTAACGCTCATCCGTTCGCCTCCCCGTCCTCAGTCCGCCAGCCGCAGCCGGCGCGCCAGGCCGAGCGGATCCCGCGTCTCCCGCCGCACCGCACCGAGCGGGCTGTCGGCGATCAACTGCCGCACCCCGTGGGCGGCGGCTTTCTCGTACGCCGAGAGGAAGGCCGCCGTGACCTGCCGCCCCACATTGAGCTCGTGCGCCCCGCGCAGCCACTCCCGGCCGAACCGCACGCTCACCACGTCACCGCCACCGGAAACCGTGACAGCCACATGCCGGTCCGGGCTATGCCCCGTATGGGTGGCGTCCAACGTGGAGCGAAGCTTGCCGGAGACCTCGTCGATCCCCCGCTCGATCCCCTCCACCAGCGCCAGCAGCTCGGCAAGCGCCACCTCCCGGTCGGCCCGCGACATCCGCCGCGTCGCCAGCTCCTGAAGCCGCCGCTGCACCTCGCCGTGATCGGGCGCCGCCGCACCGGCCGGCGCCCCGCCGCCGTACGCCTCACCCCAGGCCGCCAGCCGCCGCACCGAGGCATCACGAGCGGCCTCGACCACCGCCGCGGACAGCCCGTCGTCGCCGAGCGCCCGCCGCCAGCCGGCCCCCACCGTCACCGCGGCGACCCGGCCCTCGTCGTCGAGCCGCACCCGCACGGAACCGGAGGCGTCGACCCCCGGCCCGGCATCGACCGACGCCGCCGACCGCCCGGCGCCGAGCATGGCCTCGCCCTCATCGAGCAGATCGGCCAGCTCAGCGAAGCGCCCTTCCGACACGTTGCCCCCATGCGTGATCGCCACCCCCGTCGGCGACCTCCGACAGTGACAAACCGATCACGCAAAAAGCAACGGTTTCGAGCCATGCGGTCAAACGCCCGCGCCAGGCACTATGCACGTGCACGACCGTCGATCTCCCTACGGCGATGATCGAAGGTCGTTCCGCCAACGCGCGCGGACGCCTTTCAGTCCTTGAGGAGCTGGCGCGCCATCACGATGCGCTGGACCTGGTTGGTGCCCTCGTAGATCTGGGTGATCTTCGCGTCGCGCATCATGCGTTCGACCGGGTAGTCGCGGGTGTAGCCGTAGCCGCCCAGGAGCTGGACCGCGTCGGTGGTGATCTCCATGGCGGCGTCGGAGGCGAAGCACTTCGCGGCCGCGCCGAAGTAGGTCAGGTCGGCGTCGCCTCGTTCGCTCTTGCCGGCGGCGGCGTAGGTCAGCTGGCGGGCCGCCTCGATCTTCATGCCCATGTCGGCGAGCATGAACTGGACGCCCTGGAAGTCGGCGACCGGCTTGCCGAACTGCTTGCGCTCCTTGACGTAGCCCTTGGCGAAGTCGAGCGCGCCCTGCGCGATGCCGAGCGCCTGCGCCGCGATCGTCACGCGGGTGTGGTCGAGGGTGGCCATCGCCGTCGCGAAGCCGGTGCCCTCGGCGCCGATCATGCGGTCGGCGGGGATGCGGACGTTGTCGAAGTAGACCTCGCGGGTGGGCGAGCCCTTGATGCCGAGCTTCTTCTCCGGCGCGCCGAACGAGACGCCCTCGTCCGACTTCTCGACGACGAAGGCCGAGATGCCCCGGGAGCGCAGCGTGGGGTCGGTGACCGCGAAGACCGTGTAGTACTCCGAGACGCCCGCGTTCGTGATCCAGCGCTTCACGCCGTTCAGCACCCAGAAGTCGCCGTCGCGGACCGCGCGGGTGGTCATCGACGCCGCGTCCGAGCCGGCCTCGGGCTCCGACAGGCAGTACGAGAACATCGCCTCGCCCGACGCCACCTTGGGCAGGTAGCGCTGCTTGAGGTCCTCCGACGCCGACAGGAGCAGGGGCATCGTGCCGAGCTTGTTGACCGCCGGGATCAGCGACGACGACGCGCAGGCCCGGGCCACCTCCTCGATCACGATCGCGGTGGCGAGCGCGTCCGCGCCGGCGCCGCCGTACTCGACCGGGATGTGCGGGGCGTGGAAGTCGGAGGCGCGCAGGGCGTCGTACGACGCCTTGGGGAACTCGCTGGTCTCGTCGGCCTCGGCGGCGTTCGGCGCCACGCGCGCGTCGCAGACCTCGCGCACGGCGGCACGGATGGTCTCGTGGTCCTCCGATAGCCGGTAGGCGTCGAACTCAGTCATGGCTGACCCTCTCCAGAGATGCGAAACCCCAACCCGATGTTACTGGCAGGTAGCGTACGCCCGCCAGCCGAACAATCGTTAGGCCAGACGTGATGACGCTTCCCCGCCTGGCCTTCCTCGGCACCGGTTATCTCGGCGCCACGTACGCCATCTGCTTCGCCGAGCTCGGCTACGAGGTGCTCGGGTTCGACGTCGACGAGGCGAAGATATCGAAGCTCGCGAGCGGTGCGGTCCCGTTTCACGAGCCCGGCCTCGACGACCTGCTGCGCCGCAACCTCGCGGCGGGCCGGTTGCGCTTCACCACCGCGTACGAGGACGTGGCCGATTTCGGCGACGTCCACTTCATCTGCGTCGGCACCCCGCAGCGCGCGGACGGCATGGGCGCCGACCTCAGCTACGTGGAGAGCGCCGTGACCCGCCTGGCGCCCCTGCTGCGGCGGCGCGCGCTGATCGTGGGCAAGTCGACGGTGCCGGTCGGCACCGCGGCGTGGGTCGAGCAGCTGGTGGCCAAGCACGCCGACCCCGCGCTGGGCGTCGAGGTCGCCTGGTCACCGGAGTTCCTCCAGGAGGGGTACGCGGTGGAGGACGTCCTGCGGCCCAGCCGCATCGTCTGCGGCGTGGCGAGCGAGTGGGCGCGCGAGCGCCTGCACGCGGCGCACAAGGGCGTCTTCGACCTGGCCGCCACCGAGGATCGCGACGTCCCGGTCGTGGTGACCGATTTCGCCACCGCCGAGCTGGTCAAGGTCGCCGCGAACGCGTTCCTCGCCACCAAGATCAGCTTTATCAACGCGATGGCCGAGGTGTGCGAGGTGGCCGGCGCGGACGTCACCCAGCTGTCCCGCGCGATCGGCTACGACCCGCGCATCGGCAACCGCTTCCTGCAGGCCGGGCTGGGCTTCGGCGGCGGCTGCCTGCCCAAGGACATCCGGGCGTTCCAGGCGCGCGCGCAGGAGCTGGGCGCGGGCGAGGCGCTGCGCTTCCTGCACGAGGTCGACCTGATCAACACGCGGCGCCGCTCCCGGGCGCTGACGCTCGCCGCGCAGCTGCTCGGCCGCCCGGTGGGCCCGGCCGGGCCGGACCTGTCCGGCACGGAGATCGCCGTGCTGGGCGCGACCTTCAAGCCCAACTCCGATGACGTACGCGACGCGCCCAGTCTCGCCGTCGCGGCCGCCCTGTCCGCCGCCGGGGCGCACGTGCGCGTCTACGACCCGCAGGGCATGGACAACGCCCGCCGCGCCCAGCCCGCCCTGGCGTACGCGGAGTCGATGGTCGCCGCCGTGACGGACGTCTCCCTCGTCCTCGTGGCCACCGAATGGCCGGAATTTCGCAACGCCGACCCGGTCGTCCTCGGCGAGCTGGTCGCCGAGCGCAGGGTCATCGACGGCCGGAACTGCCTGGATCCGCGCCAGTGGGCCCGCGCCGGGTGGTCCTATCGGGGGATCGGCCGCCCGCCCGCCTGACACCCTGGCGCGAGGTCTGCGGCGTTTTCTCTGGATCCCTGCCCCCGTGAGCCTGTTCTAATGAGGTGTCGTTTGGGCATGCTCTAGATGGACGGGTGGCCGGCAGGTCGAGGAGGTTCCGTGGCGCAGGCTGAACAGCCCGACAGCTACGACGATGAGCTGGCCCGGATCGAAGCCTCGATCGCGGATCTGAAGATCCGCGACATGGCCGCGGCCAAGGAACGCAGCCAGATCGCCGCCAAGATCCAGGCGGCGCAGTTCCAGCGGGACATCCTGGCGCACGCCAACCAGCAGAAGAAGGCCAAGAAGGCGGCCAAGCCCCGGCGGGTACGCCGTCGCCCCGGCGACGAGTACCCCGATCAGGGCCCGCCGCCCCCGCCGCCCGGCGACACCGTGGTCGACGAGGAGCCGCCTCCTCCGCCGCCGCGCCGCACGGCCCGCCCCGCCGGCCCGCCACCCGACTGGGCCGCGCGCGGGACGGCGCACTCCGGTCCGCCCGGCGTCGCCACCGACGGGGTCACCGCGCTGGTCGACGACCCGCCCCCGACCGAGCGGGTCGCTCCCCCGCCGCGCCGGGTCGCGAGCTTCACCGGCGGCGACGCGCACCCGCCCGAGGCCTCCTCCCAGTCGGTGCAGAACATCACGCTGGCCCTGGGCGCGCTGCTGATCGGCGTCGCCGCCGTCGTCTTCGCCGGCGTCGCGGTGAGCAACCCGCTCGCCCGGGCGCTGATCCTCGCCATGGCCACCGCGATCGCGCTGGTCGCCGCGCCCGGCATCGCGCGGCGCGGGCTGAGCTCGACGGCCGAGACGGTCGCCGGCGTCGGCCTGGTGCTGCTGCCGATGACGTTGTTCGCCCTGCACGGCAGCGAGATGACCGGCGGCACGGACGTGCCCGTCCCGCTCTATCTCGGCATCACCTTCGCGATCACCGCGGTCGCGAGTTTCCTGTACGCGGGCGTGACCCGGCTGGCCGCCCCGCGCTACGCGACCGTCGTCGCCGTGCAACCCGTGCCCCTGCTGCTCGCCGAGCCGATGATCCAGAGCCCGGCCGGATGGGGCATGGCCCTGACGGTCGTGGCCGTGCTCGACCTGCTGCTGCTCACCACGGTGATCCGCCGCGGACGGCTGCTGCCGCGCTGGCCGATCGGCCGCCCGGTCGCCGCCGACCGCGAGACGCTCGCCGAGGCCGACGACGCCCGGCGCGCCGGCCACGCCGACTTCGGCCGCCGCCAGGACGCTCCCGACCCGGCCGACCCCTCGGCCTACGCGGAGGACGCGCCCGCCCGCCCGGAGTCGGCGCCCGAGGAGCCCGACCTGATCATCTCGGGGCTCACCGGGCCGAAGCGGCGCTGGCTGCGCAGCCGCATCTTCCCCGGCCCGCGCCCGGCGGGCGCTCCCGCGGCCGGCTCCGTGCCGCTCGCCCCGCCGGCCACCCCGCCGTCCGCCGACTGGCTGCGCGAGCTCACGTTCGCCCTGCTCTGCGTCGCCACCGCCGGTGCCCTGCTCTATTCCTCGGTGGCGCTGCTCCAGGCCCAGGCCGTGCCCGACGCGGTGCGCTCCGGCCTGATCGTGGTGCTGGCAGCGCTCACCGGCGTGGCCGCCGCGTGGCTGCTCGACAACCTGACCGCCCGCAACATCGCCGGCGGCGTGCTGGCCCTGGCCCTGGCCGGCTCCGCCGCGCGGATCGCCGACGTGGTGTCGCCGCGCTGGACCATCGCGGTCGCCGCCGCCACGGTCGCGGTGGTCGGCGCCCTCGTCACCCTGCTCCCCGCCGAGGTGCGGCGCGGTCCCCAGATCGCCTCGGCGATCGCGCTCGGCATCGTCGGCGTGGTGCTCACCATCGACTGCCTGCGGGCCGGCCTCGCGCCGTTGCAGGCCGCCCGCCCGATCTGGCAGGCCGACACCGAGGGGTACGCGGCGAAGCTGGCCGAGGCCACCCAGGGACAGGGCTGGCTGCTCGCGTTCAGCGCGCTGATCGTCACGATCGCCGCCGCGCTGGCGCTGCCCCGCGACGTCCGCCACGAGGGCGCGGTCGCCGGCGTCGCGCTGACCGCCCTGGCCGTGCCCGCGTCGCTGAGCATGCGCTGGTCGGAGGCGCCCTGGCCGCTGGTCATCGCCGCCGTCGGCATCGGCGCGGCCGGCCTGGCCGCCACCACCCGCCGCATCGCGATCGTGCACGTCGCCGCGGCGGCCGTCGTCGGCCTCTTCGGCGCCGGGTCCGCGCTCAGCGCGCCGTGGCTCACCGCCGCCGTGCTCACCGCGCTGGCCGGCGCCGGCGTGATGATCGCCGTGGCGGCCCGGCAGATCCCGATCCGGCTGTACGCCTGGCTGGTCGGCGACTGGGCGTCCGGTGCCGCCGCGCTGGCCCTGCCCGGCGCCGTGGTCACCGCCGCGCTCGCCGTCTCGGACCGCGGCGACGGGCCGCCGCCCACCGAGGCCGTCACCGTTCCCGCGCTGGCCGTCGGCTTCCTCGCCGTGGCCGCCACGCTGAGCTACGCCGCGGTGTTCCAGGTGGCCCGCCGCGAGATCAGCCTGCCGCTCACCGCCGGCACCGGCCTCGGCGCGATCGCGCTGGCCCTCGCCGCGCTGCTCGCTCCCGGCGCCACCGCGCCCGACGTGTGGGTGGGCGTGCTGCTGCTGGTCGCCGCGGGCCTGCTCTTCTTCGCCAAGTCGATCGACAACGGCCGGCGCAGCGACCGGGTGCTCGACGGCCCCGACATCGCCGCCGCGGCCGCCACCGTCGCCATCTGCGGCGCGCTCGCCCGGGTCTTCGCGCTGGCCTTCCCGAGCGCCCCGCTCGCCGTCGCCGGCGTGGTCGTGCTGATCGTCGCGTTCGGCGTGGCCGTGCTGCCGGCCGACTGGAGCCGCGGGCCCAACCGCGGCCTCGCGGTCGCCGGCATCGTGGTCGGCGCGATCGCCGGCTACCTCGCCCTGGCCGGCGCGGCCCGCGTCATCTCCGTGCTCGGCGACGTGTGGGACGCCGACCTGAGCCGCTACCCCACCCCCGGCGCGGGAGCGTGGCAGGCTCCGTTCGCGCTGCTCATGGTCGCCTTCGCGGCCGCCATCGCCGCGCCGCGCCCGTTCTCCTACCTGATCTCCGCGGTCTGCGGCGCGCTGGCCACGATCGGCGCGCCCTTCGCCCTGGGCCTGCCGTGGTGGTCGCCGCTGCTGATCAGCGCGGCGGTCGCCGTCGGCTACGTGATGGCCGCCGTCGCCACGATCGACCCGCGCGCCGCGCTGTGCCGGGCCGGCGCCGCGGCCGTGGTCCTGCTCTACGCGGTCGGCGCCGGCCTGGCCCGCCCCTGGTCCACCGCGCTGGCGCTGCTCGCGATCGTGATGATCGGCCTGCTCGCCGCCGCGATGGCCCGCTCGCCGGTGGCCGAGATCCCCGACCCGGTCGACGACGAGCTCGCCGCGGAGGGCCCCGGCCGCTTCTGGGCGCCGTTCACGGTGACCGAGAGCGACCTGGCCCGCGACGACACCGGCATGCCCCGCCACCGCGCCCAGATCGGCGGTGCGGCCACCGGCTCGGTGCTGCTGGCGCTGCCCGGCGTGCTGGCCTCGGTCGCCGTCGACCAGGGCCACGACGCCCAGGTCGCGCTCACCGCCGCCCTGGCCGCCTCCAGCCTGAGCCTCGCGCTGCTCGCGCTCGCCGGCCGCTGGATCCCGCAATACCTGCCCTGGGCGACCGTCGGCCTGGTGCTCGGCGCGACCGTGACCGCGTTCGTCTCGATCCCCACCCCCTATTCCACGGCCCTGTACGCGGCGGCCGCCGCCCTGCTCGGCGTGATGGCCGAGCTGCTGCGCGGCTCCACCCCCGCGCCCGGCATCACGCTGGCCCGCGACCACTACTGGTCGAACACGCGCTTCCGCGGCCCGCGCCGCCCGCTCGGCCTGAGCGGCCGCTGGCTCGTCGACCCGGCCACCAGCGCCGTGGTGCTGGCGCTCGTACCCACCGTCCTGGCTCTCTTCTCGATCGCCCCGGCCCTCAAGGCCGCCCTGGTCGACCCGCTGGCCCAGGTGCAGCACATCTGGGACGGCCCGATCCCGGCGCTGTCCCAGCCCGCCTCCGGCTACGTCGACGGCACCAGCGTCCTGGCGATCGTGCTGCTCACCGGCGCCGCCGCGCTGGCCGCGATCGGCTTCGGCGGCAAGGCGTCCGAGGCGGTCCCGGTCATCCTGCCCGGCCTCGCCGTCACCCTGCTGATCGCCCCGATCGCCCTGCACGCCCCGTTCCCGGCCGCGACGTCGGCCGCCCTGGTCGTCTTCACCATCTCGATGCTGGGCCTGGCGCTGACCCCGCCCCCGGTGGCCACCCACGCGTCGCTGCTGCGCACCACGCGCACCATCGTCTTCGTGATCGGCCTGCTGGCCGGCAACGCGGGCCTGGCCGGCAGCCTCGCCCAGCAGCGCCTCACGCTGTTCACCCTCGGCTCGGCCATCGGCGTCGGCCTGGTCGCCGCGCTCGGCGGCCGCAGCCGCCACGCCCGCGTGCTCGGCTGGCTCTTCACCGCCGTGATGGGCCAGTTCTTCGTCCTGACCGCCGCCATCGCCGCCGGCGTCCAGCGCCCCTGGGCCGCCTTCGGCGTCCTCGCGGTCGGCGCGGCCCTGCTGATCCTCGAGGCCACCGTGCCCCGCATGGGCCTGCCGCAATACAAGACGGAGGCCCAGACGGTCGAGTGGAGCGGCTACGCCTCCGCCATCCTCGCCGGCATCCTGGCCTTCGACTCCCCCGCCCACCTGGCCGCCCTCTTCGCCGCCTGGGGCGCCGTGCTGGGCCTGGCCGCCTCCCGCGCGGGCCGCCCCGCCGGCCAGCGCCGCCTGCTGTTCTGGCTGGCGGTGGGCTTCGAGATCGTCGGCTGGTGGCTGTTCATCGCCCTCGCCGACGTGGCGCTGCCCGAGGCGTACACCCTGCCCTTCGCCGCCCTGGCCCTGGTGGTCGGCGTCATCGAGAGCCGCTTCCGCCCCGACCTGAGCAGTTGGGCGGCCTACGGCGTCGCCCTGCTGGCCGCCTTCGTCCCCACCATGGGCATAGTCCTGGCCGGCAACGGCGGCGAGCTCCGCGAGGTCCTCCTCCTGCTCGGCGCCGTGGCCACCCTGATCATCGGCTCCCGCAACCGCCAGCAGGCCCCGGTGGTCGTCGGCGCGCTGGCCACCGTCTTCGCCGCCATCCACTTCGCGGTCACCCTGGTGGGACCGTGGCTGGTGCTGGTACCGCTCGGCGTGATCCTGCTCTGGGTGGGCGCCACGAACGAGAACCGGCGCCGCACCCGCGAGGGGTTGCGGGGCGCGCTGGTCCGCATGCGCTGACCCAAGAGGTACGGAGTAGCGGAAGCACCCGCCGCAAGCATCGGCCTTGGTGGTGGGTCACTTCCCGCGGGCCGCCGCCGGGTTGTACCCGCCACTGACGCTCAACCCGAATCCCTCGTCCCTCCCGGACAGCCATTACCTGCCCGTCCGGGCAGCTCCCCGCTACACCCGATACACCCAGCCGGACAGCGCTGACAGACCGCCAGAACTGACAGCCGGACGAGCCCGGCCAGGTCGCCGCTACAACGCAGCGCCCGCCCAAGCGCGCCATCGGGCCGCCCTACCACCCGCACGTCCGACCGAGCGGCTCCGCCCCAACGCAGCCGGCCTTGGCACTTCGGCGCCGGTCGGCGGGTTTTCCACAACACCCGTTATCCACAGCCAGACAGCGCAAGATCGGGCGGATTTCGCGACAATGGCTGCGTTGGACGGGGGCCCCCTGGGAGGGTGGGCCCTGTGACTGGAGCCGCCTGAGGGGCGAGCCGGCACGACAAACGCTTCGGCGCGTGCTGGGGCGGCGTGGCTCGCGCGGATGATGCCGGCGGTTCCCCAAGCTCACCGCGGGCCGGGCAGGTCGTGCTGATAGAGCAGGCTTCGGTGGGTCGGCACATAACCGAGCGAATCGTTGACCCGCCGCATGGCGGCATTGCTGTCGGCAGTGTCGGCCAGCAGGCCGGCCAGGGCGGGGAACCGCGCGCGGACCCGGGCGATCTGGGCAGCCTTCATCCAGCGTGCCAGACCGTGGCCGCGATGTGCGGGCAGGACGCCCGTGCCGTAGTGCTGGGCGTCGCCTCGGCCGTCGCCGGGGACGACCAGCTCGGTGAAGCCGGCGATCTCGCCGTCGTCGCTCAGGGCCGCGGTGACGCAGAGGATCTCGCCGCGGCGTGACACCGCGTCGGCCACGGCGTGCACGCGGTCGACGTCCCACGGATCGGGGGTGTAGTCGGCGTCGTCCATCGGCATGTCGTCCATCGCGCTGCGCGACCGGGCGAACGTGGCGGCCAGCTCGCCGGGGACGGTGCCCTCCCAGTGGACCAGGCGGTAGCCGCGCACGTCGGCGTGGGTGGGCAGCGGGCCGTCCAGGGGCAGGCGGGTGTAGGTGAGCCGCAGCACCCGGCGCAGCCCGCGAGCGGCGCAGAAGAGGTCGCCGGGGGAATCCTCGCGGACGGGCTGGGTCAGCAGGCTGCGCAGCCCGTCCCGGGTGCCGGCGGCCTCGACGACGGCCTGGAGCAGGCTCGTGCCCACACCGCAGCGGCGCTCGGCGGGATGGACGTCGAGCTCCAGGTCCGCGTAGCCGCCGCCCGGGGGCAGGCGCAGGAAGGCCGTGCCGAGCGGCCGCCCGTCCTCGCCGGAGGCCAGCCAGGCGAGCCGGTTCCGCACCAGCGCATCGACGAGCGGCGTGATCTGCACGGTCATGCCCGCCATTGTGACGGAAGCCGATCAACGGCGGCGCTCAGCCAACGAGCACCGATCAACGGCGGCGCTCAGCCAACGAGCACCGATCAACGGCGGCGCTCAGCCAACGGGCGCCGATCAACGGCGGCGGGCCTCGGCCAACGAGCGCCGATCAACGCGATGGGCCTCAACCGACGGGCGCCGATCAACGGCGGCGGCCGTCAACCGACGGGCCCCGGCCCGGAGCAGCCGGCCTGCGCCGAGGTGGCTGCTCCGGCAGGCAACGGTCAGGCGCGTTCGAGGACGACCACGGGGATCTCGCGGTCCGTCTTCTTCTGGTATTCGTCGTAGTCGGGCCAGACCTCGGCCATCGTGGCCCACATCTCCGGCTTCTCCGCCGGGGTGGCGACGCGGGCACGGGCGGGGAACCGGTCGCCCTTGATCTGGACCTCCACCTCGGGGTCGGCCTGGAGGTTGACGAACCAGGCCGGGGGCGCGTCGGTGCCGCCCTTGGACGCGACCACCAGGTAGTCGTCGCCGTGCTCGCGGAAGATCAGGGCGTGCGAGCGCTCCTCGCCGGACTTGCGGCCCTTGGTGAAGAGGATCAGGATCTCGGTCCCGTTGCGCCAGTGGAAGCCGTCCTCGCCGTCCGTCTCGAGGTAGCGGGCGACGTGCGGTGCGCCGTGCAGGTCAATCGCCGAACTCATGATCACGACCCTACCCGCGGTCCCGGCACCCCGCCCGCCGAAGCCGTCACGCTCCGCCACGCACCGCCCGTCACCGCCCAAAGAAGCCATCACGCTCCGCCAAGCACCGCCCGTCACCGCCCCAAGAAGCCATCACGCTCCGCCAAGCACCGCACGTCAGCGCCTCAGGGAACCGTCACGCTCCGCCAAGCACCGTCACGTCACCGCCCCGAGACCGTCACGCTCCGATGAACTTCGCGATGATCTCGGCGAAGCCCTCGGGCTCCTCCACGTGCCCGAAATGCCCGCTCGCCGTCTGCTCGGCGTACTGCCCGCCCGGAATGCCCGCGGCGATCTCGCGGGACCACGACGGGTCGCAGATCCAGTCGTACGTCCCGGCCACGGCCAGCGTCGGCGCCGTGATCTCGCCGAGCCGGTCGCGCACGTCGAAGTCGGTGCCGTCGCCGAAGACCTTCCAGCTGCGGAACGCGTCCCGGAACGGCTCGAACCGCTCCTCCGCTCCCCAGTAGTCCGCAAAGTACAGCGGCAGCGTCGCCCGGATCCGCGCGGTCGCGCCGGCGTCGGTCGACGGCCAGTCGGCGTCCAGCGCCGCCAGGACCTCCGCCATGGAAGGCCGGTGCGCGAGCCGTTCCCGCTGCCGCTCGGCATTGCGCTGCGCCAGCGCCTCGAAGTCCGGTCCCGTGCACGGCGCCGTCCCGTACAGGATCAGCCCGGTCAGCCGATCCGGTCGCGACAGCGCGTATTTCTGCGCGACGAATCCGCCGTGCGAATGGCCGAGCACATAGGACGCGCCGACATGTTCCACAACGGCGTCGAGAAACGGCACGTACGCGTCGATGCCGTACCCATGGGGATGCGCCGGAAGCCGCCCGGATTCGCCCGTTCCCACCGGTTCGACATAGACCGCGGTCAGATATTCCTCGACGAGCGGCATACGCAGATAGGACCAGTCGATCCCGGGTCCGCCCGAGTGCATCACGCAGATCGGTCCCTCGCCGGCCACATGGAACCGTTGCGCGATCCCATTCACTTCGATGCTGTACGTCTTCAGGGGCTCATCAGGCACAGGCCCAAGTTACGCACGTCCGGCGCTCCGGCGGGCCCCGTGCGCTCGGTTGTGCCCTTGAGGGCGCAAGTGACGGGACAACCCGGCACCGGCACGCGGAGAGTGACCACGACGGAGCCCTCGTGCCGACGGCGGGGACCGGCCGAAAAGGCGTACCTCTTAATGAAGCGCGAGTTGACGCACCAGCAGGGGCGACGGGTTGACGAACGACTCACTGGGCGTGACGACGGTCGGGACCGTCTCGTCACCACCCGTGATGTCTCGCACTGTCGCGGCGCCGGCCGGATCGGCCCAGATGTCCACCCAGTGCAACCGCGACGCCCGCCGGCCCAGCGACACCCGCAGCCGCGCGCAATAGGGACATCCGGGTCGCCAATAGACGATGGCGTGCCCGTCCCGAGCGCTCGCCGCCCGCGCCTCCGCATCGCTCACCGAACGCGGGAATCCCGGCGGCGACGTCACGGCCGCGAAGGCCACGAAAAGCACGAAGACGACCACCGCGGAAACGACACGACCCTGGGCGAGCAGGACCCCGCCGAGAAAGAGGCCCGCAGCAGCCAGAACGATCGACGAACCCCAGCGCCGCACCATGGGACGACCCTACCGCGCCATTCGCCGGAAGCGGCCGGCGGCGCATGGCACGAAACCGTGAGTCGGCCGGCGACGTGATCCTCTTAGGATTCTGGCATCGCGGCGAACGAGACCGCTCAATCGATCCAGAATCACGGGGGAATAGTCATGTTCTTGGTCAACCGCAAGGCTCTGCGCGCCATCGGAATCGCGGCGGGCGCCGTGGCCACCACGGTCCTCTTCACCGCTCCGGCGCAGGCCGCCACCCCCGCCGCCAAGACGCAGGTCAACGGCGCCGAGGTCGGCTTCGTCGCCGCGACCGGCCAGGCCAACTCGCTGGTCGTCACCGTCTCGGGCCGCACGATCACCTTCGACGACAAGGTCGCCGTCAAGGCCGGCAAGGGCTGCAAGGCGGTCAAGGGCGACAAGACCAAGGTCCGCTGCAC
Source organism: Paractinoplanes deccanensis (assembly GCF_016862115.1). GTDB lineage: Bacteria > Actinomycetota > Actinomycetes > Mycobacteriales > Micromonosporaceae > Actinoplanes > Actinoplanes deccanensis. Next base: position 23,448 of record NZ_BOMI01000147.1, on the reverse strand, counting down.
CGCCACCCGCACGCCGATCCAGGTGAACGTCTTCCTCGGCGACAAGGACGACAAGGTCCAGAACAAGAGCGGGGTGCAGATGTACGCCGCGGGCCACGCCGGCAAGGACACGCTGGTCGGCGGCACCGGCTACGACCGGCTGGCCGGCGGCACCGGCAACGACCTGCTGTACGGCAAGGCCGGCAGCGACTCGCTCTCCGGCGGCCCGGGCCACGACTACCTGGACGACTCGGCGGGCAGCAACTGGATCAGCGGCGGCTCCGGCAACGACACCGTGATCGCCGGCTACGGCAACGACCTGATCTACGGCGACGAGGGCAACGACTCGCTCAACGGCATCGCCGGCAACGACCGCATCTGGGGCGGTGCCGGCAACGACGGGCTCGTCGGCGGCCCGGGCAACGACAGCCTCTACGGCGGCGCCGGCAACGACAGCCTCTACGGCTACGCGGGCAACGACACCCTCGTCGGCGGCACCGGCACGGACAAGCTCTACGGCGGCACCGGCCGCAACACGGTCGTCCAGTAGCCGGGCTATCCCAGGAGCTGGTCGCGGAGCGCGGCGTCCTTCTCGGCGACGAGCTTTTCGAGACCGGCCTGGAAGTTGGACATCTTCGTGCGGAGCGCGGGGTCGCTCGCGCCGAGGATGCGGACGGCGAGCAGGCCGGCGTTGCGGGCGCCACCGATCGAGACGGTGGCGACCGGGACGCCGGCCGGCATCTGGACGATGGACAGCAGCGAGTCCATGCCGTCGAGGTGCTTGAGCGGCACCGGCACGCCGATCACCGGCAGCGGCGTCAGCGCGGCGACCATGCCGGGCAGGTGGGCCGCGCCGCCGGCGCCCGCGATGATGGCCCGCAGGCCGCGGCCGGCGGCGGACTCGGCGTAGTCGACCATCTTGCGCACGGTGCGGTGGGCGGAGACGACGCCCACCTCGAACGGCACCTCGAACTCGGCCAGCGCCAGCGCGGCGGCCTCCATCGTGGGCCAGTCGGAGTCGCTGCCCATGATGATGCCGACCTGGGGCTGGAGTGCCATTACGCGCCTTCCTGGAGCCAGCGGGCGGCGCGGGCCGCGCGGGCCCGCACCGACGTCATGTCGTCACCCAGCACGGTGACGTGGCCGATCTTGCGGCCGGGGCGGACCTGCTTGCCGTAGAGGTGGACGCGGGCGCCGGGGTCCTCGGCGAAGAGGTGGTGCAGGCGCTCGTCGATCGAGATGCCGCCGGGCGCGCCGCCGAGCACGTTGGCCATCACCACGGCCGGGGCGGTCAGCGACGTCTCGCCCATCGGGTAGTCGAGGACGGCGCGCAGGTGCTGCTCGAACTGGGACGTGCGGGCGCCCTCGATGGTCCAGTGGCCGGAGTTGTGCGGGCGCATCGCCAGCTCGTTGACCACGATGCCCTCGTCGGTCTCGAAGAGCTCGACGGCGAGCAGGCCGACGACGCCGAGCGCGTTCGCCAGGTCGATGGCGAGCTGCTGGGCCTGCACGGCCAAATCCTCGGGGAGGCCGGGGGCCGGGGCCAGCACCTCGACGCAGATGCCGTCCTTCTGCACGGTCTCGACCACGGGGTACGCCGCGACCTGGCCGAACGGGGACCGCGCCACCAGGGCCGCGAGCTCGCGCTTGAGCGCGACCTTCTCCTCGACGATCAGCGGGGTGCCGGTGGCGATGAGCTCGGCGGCGGCCTTCTCGTCGTCGAGCACCCAGACGCCACGGCCGTCGTAGCCGCCGCGGGTCGCCTTCGCCACTACGGGCCACCCAATTTCTGACATATCAGAAATATCGTTTACGCGGCGCCAGCGCGGGACGGGCGCCTTCAGGGCGGCCAGCCGCTCCCGCATCATGCCCTTGTCCTGGGCGAAGACGAGCGCCCCCGAGCCGGGGAAGATCTTGACGCCCTCGGCTTCGAGCGCCTCGATGTGCTCGGTGGGCACGTGTTCGTGGTCGAAGGTGACGGCCTCGCAGCCCTTCGCGAACTCGCGCAGCGCCGCCAGGTCGGTGTGGGTGCCGATCCGCACGTCGGCGGCGACCAGCGCCGCGCTGTCGTCGGGCGACTCGCTGAGCACGCGCAGTGATTGGCCGAGGGAGATCGCGGCCTGGTGGGTCATCCGGGCCAGTTGGCCGCCGCCCACCATGCCGACTACGGGCAGACCGGTTCGGGTATCCATCGCACGCCAAGCGTAGCGACGCCCCAGCTCAAGCCTGCAAGCGGGCGATCAGGTCGGCCGGGCTCGTGACCGGCCTCTCACAGACGAAACCCTTGCACACGTACGCCGTGGGCACCCCGTCGAGCAGCGGCCGGTCCGCGAGCAGCGGCACACCGGGCCGATCGGGCTCGCCGGCCACCACCACCGCGCCCGCCGGGGCACTGCGGTGCGCCTCGGCGACCAGCGGATCCCCCACCGGGTCCGTGGTGGCGATCGCGATCTCGTACGGGCCGGACAGCGCCGCCTCGGCCACCGCCGCCGCATAGCCGGCGAAGCGCGGATGCCCGCCGATCAGCGGCCCGACGGTGGCGAGCGCGGCGTCCGCGGCCTCCCGGTACTCCGGTTCCCCGCTGAGCGCGGAGCAGGACACCAGCGCCGCCACGATCGACGACACCCCCGACGGCGTCGCGTTGTCCGTGGGGTCCGCCGGCCGGGTGACAAGCTTCTCGGCGTCGTCCGCGGTGTCGTAGAACCCGCCCTGCCCGGTGGCGAACCGCGCGAGCGCCACGTCGAGCAGCTGCCGCGCGGCGTCGAGCCACCGCCCGTCCGCGGTGAGCTGGTGCACGGCGAGGAACCCCTCCGCCACGCAGCCGTAGTCCTCGAGCACCCCGGCGGGCTCGCCCACCACGCCGTCCCGGGACACGCGCCGCAGCCGCCCGTCGACCACATGCCGCGTGGCCAGCACGTCCGCGATCCGGATCGCCGCTTCCCGCGAGGCGTCGTTGCCGGTCAGGACGGCGTGCTCGGCCAGCGCGGTCACGGCGAGCCCGTTCCAGGAGGCGACCACTTTGTCGTCCCGCGCGGGCTGCGGCCGGTCACGGCGAGCGTCATAGAGCCTCTGCCGTACGCCGCGCCAGCGCTCGGCAAGCGCCGGCTCGGCCGCGTCGATGTCGCGGGCCAGCACCAGCACGCTACTGCCGTGCTCGAACGTCCCCTCCTCGGTGACGTTGAAGAGATCGGCGGCCCAGGCACCGTCCTCCTCGCCGAGCACCTCGGTGAGCTGGGCGGGCGTCCACGCGTACGTCAGCCCCTCGACCCCGTCGGTGTCCGCGTCGAGCGCCGAGGCGAGCCCGCCCTCCGGGGTGCCGAGGTCGCGCAGCAGGAACGTCGCGGTCTCGTCGGCGATCCGCCGCGCGTACACGTCACCGGTGAGCCGCCAGAGCTGGGTGTACGCCCGCAGCAGCAGCGCGTTGTCGTACAGCATCTTCTCGAAATGCGGCACGGTCCAGGTGGCGTCCACCGCGTAGCGCGCGAACCCCCCACCGAGCTGGTCGTAGATGCCCCCGCGCCCCATCCGCTCGGCAGCGTGCCGGACGACCTCGAGCGCCTCGGCGGACCCGGTCCGCTGGTGATGGCGCAGCAGGAAGAGCATCCCCATGTGCGGCGGAAACTTCGGCGCCCCACCGAACCCGCCGTTGATCTCGTCCTGCTCCTTGAGCAGCCCCGAAGCCCCCGCCTCGAGCAGCTCCGCCGAGATCGGCGCCACCGGCCCGCCGACGAGCTGCGCCCCGCCGATCGCCTTGACCACGGAGGCACCCTGCTCGATCACCTGCGCCCGCTGCTCCTGCCATGCCTTGGTGACGGAGGTGATCAAGCGCCCGAAGTTGCTCTTGGGGTAGTAGGTGCCACAGAAGAACGGCTCACCCGTAGGCGTGGCAAAGACGGTCATGGGCCACCCACCCTGCCCCGTCATAGCCTGCGTAGCGGTCATGTAGACGGCGTCGACGTCGGGCCGCTCCTCCCGATCCACCTTGATCGACACAAAGCCGTCGTTCAACAGCTTGGCGATCTGCTCGTCCTCGAAGGACTCATGCGCCATCACATGACACCAGTGACAGGCCGCATACCCCACCGAGATCAGCACCGGCACATCCCGCCGCCGCGCCTCGGCGAACGCCTCCTCCCCCCATTGCCACCAGTCAACGGGGTTGTCCTTGTGCTGAAGCAGATAGGGAGACGTCGCATCACCGAGGCGGTTGGCCATGCTTCCACCCTCTCACGGCCCGTTCCCCGACGCGCCCTGAGCGCTAGACGACCGCTCCCCGTTCCCACTCCCCACCACACCATCCGGCGAGACCGTCCGTCACGGCCCCGCTTGCCGCGCCCACACATGCCGCCCACCCCTGCACCGCCGCGCTCGGCCACCGTTGCCCTCGGCCGCCCCCGCCACGCCGCGCCGTTGCTCTCGGCGGCCACGCCGCGCCGGCATGCCCCACGCACGCCACGACGCCCACGCACGCTCACCGCCGCCCAGACCGCATCGCCGGCTGCCCGCGGCGCACCACCAACCCGCCATGTCGCCACCCACGCCGACGCCAGCGGCTACCCCCGCGCACCACCTCACCCGCGCCAGACGCCCACCCACGCCGCTCGACGGTCGCGGACACCGCTGGCTACCCCGACCCGAGCCACCGCACCCGCGCCACGACGCCCGCCGCCCACACCGCACCGCCCGCCACCCACCACCGCACCGCCGCCGCCCACCACCGCACCGCCCGCCACCCGCACCGCCAGCCACCCGAAGCGCACCGCCCGCCGCCTGAAGCGCACTGCCCCACCCAACCGCGCCGCGCCCGTCAGTGCCACTTCGCTGTCCACAGAACTGGTTATCCACAGGCGCCGCGGCAAGATCGCCCGCATTCCGCGACACTGATGCCCAGAGGCGGGGGTCCCCCTGGGAGGGCGGGCCTGTGGGCGGGCCTGTGGGCGGGCCTGTGGGCGGACCTGTGGGCGGACCAACGGACGGGAGACGGCGAGCGGCAAGACAGGAATCGACGAGAGCGCAAACCCCCGATAGCCGCCAAAGCCACGCAAACGCCCGCACCCAAGACCAACAACCTGGGCCGACCCCAGCCGACCGCCCTAAACCGCGTCGTCCGCCCGCAACGGGTGGATCGTCGCCGGCGCCGCCTCGTTCAGCTGCACCAGCGTCTGCACGATCCGGTCCGCCGGCATCGGGCGGCAGAAGTGGTATCCCTGCGCCGTCGGGCAGCCCAGCGCGATCAGCGCCGCCCGCTGCTCCGTCGTTTCGACGCCTTCGGCCACTACCCGCACGCCCAGGCGGGCGCCCAGTTCGACGGCTCCGCGGACCACCGCGCCCGCGGCCGCGGACTCGATCATGTCGTCGACGAAGGAGCGGTCGATTTTGATCTCGTCGACGGGGGCTCGGGTCACTATCGACAGCGACGAGTAGCCGGTGCCGAAGTCGTCCAGGGAGAGCTGGATGCCGGCGTCGCGGAGCTCGGCCAGGACCTCGTCGACGACGCGTTCCTCGCTGACTGCCACCGACTCGGTGATCTCGAGGACCAGGCGGGACGCGGGGGCGTGGTGGCGGCGCAGCGAGTCGAGGACCTGGGCCGGGAAGGCCGGGTCGAGCAGGCTGCGGGCCGGCACGTTCACCGACACCGGCACGTCGACGCCGGCCGCGTGCCACATGCCGGCGGCGTCGAGGGCCAGGTCGAGCACGCGGCGGGTGAAGGCGCTGTGCAGCTCCGTGTGTTCGACGGTCGGGATGAACTCGTCGGGTGAGAGCTGGCCGCGGCGCGGGTGGCGCCAGCGGACGAGCGCCTCGACGCCGGTCGGGGCCGCGGTGACCAGGTCGACGGCGGGTTGCAGGTGGAGCAGGATCTGGTCGTCGGCGGCCAGCGCGTCCTGGAGCTCGGCCAGCAGCGCCAGGCCGTCCGTGGTGACCGCGTCCTGGGCCGCGTCGAAGGCGGCGACCGTCACCTCCTGCCTTTTCGCCTCGTGCAGGGCCAGGGACGCCCGCCGTACGAGTTCCGCGACGTCGGCGCGCGCCGCCGGGGCGACCGCGACGCCGACCGCCACCTCGACGGCGAGCCGGACGCTGGACACCTCCATCGGGCGGCCCAGGGCTTCGACCAGCTCGCGGGCCCGGCGCAGGGCGAGCGGCAGCGGGCTGGGCGTCTCGTGGCGCGGCGCCGCCGAGTCGGTCAGGGTCGCCACGGCCGGCACGAGCAGCGCGAACTCGTCGTCGCCGGTGCGGGCGACCAGTTCGCCGTCGCGGGCCGTCTCGGCGAGCCGTTCGGCGACCACGCGCAGAAGCTCGTCGCCGTGGCGGTGGCCGAGGGTGCCGTTGACCTCGCGGAAGTCGTTGATGTCGAGCAGCAGCAGCGCGACCGTGCGGTGGCGGTCGACGGTGCGCAGCAGCTGGTCGCCGTCGGCGAGCAGGGTGGCGCGGTCGAGCAGCCCGGTGAGCCGGTCGTGGCGGCTGTCGTGGGCGACGCGCCGGCTCAGCTCGGCCACCTGCTTGCGCGCCGCCGCGTCGTGCAGCGCGCCGGCGAGCGCGTCGCCGAAGGCGGAGATGGCGGCCTCGTCGCGCGGGACGGGCAGGGTGGGCTCGGAGAGCCAGACGGTGAGCTCGCCGACCAGGTCGCCGTCGACCGCCATCGAGCGGGTGATCGCCGGGCCGGGCAGGCCGGCGACCGCGTTGTCCTGGCCGGGGCCGTCCTCGGCGTAGCGGCGCTCGCCGTCGGGGCCGCGCACCTCGATCTCGACGCGCCGGGCGCCGAAGACGTCGAGCGCGGCGCGCAGGCCGGCCTCGGCGATCTCGCTCTCGGTGCCGCCGGGCAGGCTCGCCGTGGCCGCGGCGAACGCCTCCCACATGCGGCGTTCCTCCTCGGAGCGCAGGTGGAAGCGGTAGGTGCGCTGGAGCAGCCACAGCACCGGCGGGAACGCGAGCAGCCAGAGCGGGCCCTTGACCAGCGCGATCACCGCGGCCAGGCCGACGACCACGTTGCCGACGAACATGGGGATCTTGGCGTACGAGGCCCGCACCAGGATCTGGGTGGCCGGGGCGTCGCGGTGCAGCGCGAGGGTCAGCACCGCCAGCCCGAAGGTCACGACCAGATAGGTGAGAGCGCCGACGACCAGGCCGATCGTGGTGCGGGTGCTCAGCACCGCGGCGTCGCCCGCGATCGCGCCGGCCACCACCGTGGCACCGGCCGCGCCGAGGCTGAGCGAGGCCGCCAGGTGGACCACCTCGGCGACGTTGTGCATCGACTGCCACCAGGCGAGCAGCGCCCAGGCGACGACGGCGCCGAGCAGGGTGGCCGCGGGCACCCAGCCGGGCGGGGCGACGACGAAGCCGATGATGAACGCGGCCTCGCCCCACGAGACGGAGACGAAGCCGCGGCCGAGCCGGAACCGGAGGCGGGCGAGCTGGCCGGCGGCGACCACGGCCACGGCGAGCGCCACGCCGGCCAGCGGGGTGAGCGGCCGGTCGGCGGGCCGGTCGACGGGCAGCAGCACGCCGAGCACGACGAGAGCGAGGGCCGCCACGGCGACCGCGGCGGTCAGGACGCGCACGCCCTGGGGACGCCCGGCGAGGCCGGCGACGTCGAGCCACGAGCGGCGGGCGACGGGCGGCGCGGTCATCGCGGGCCCCGCTTCATCGGCCTGCGCACCGGTGGCACTGGCGGATGCACGTGCATCTGCGTGGGAGAAAATCGCGGGCGGGGAATGGTCATTTTCGGCGCCCCCTTCCGCGCAGGGATCGGGAGCGGTGAAGCCCCCGGCGGAAGGCTAAATCAATACCGATGAACACAACAGGGCTTGACGAACGGCCCGTATTACCCATACGTCAGACCAATACGGACCGTGCCCGCCGCCGAGTTGATCGAACCCCCTCCGACGAGGTCAAACGCCGCGCGCGTCGCCGTCCGCCGAGCCTCGGTCACGCTCGGTAGTAACGGCTTTGACCTCGTCCTCCGTGGCCGCCGGGGGTTCCGCCGATCGATCCGCATCGACGCCATCGGCGGCCGTTCCGGCCTCGGAACGCTCGAGATCCGCATTCAGCCGAGCAATCTCGGCCTCACGCTGTGTCTGCCTTACGTCAGGAAAACTGTCGGGAAGCCGACGCACGCGCTTGTTCATATTGCGGATCAGCAGAACTGTTGCTATGGACAGCAGCACGATGATGAAGAGACCCATCGGGCCGGCCAGGCCGCCCGAGCGGGTGTCACCGAAGTTGTTGACGGCAAAAGTGCCCATGCTCACGAGGGTACTAGTGCGTCTCGACGCGTTCACGGACGCCCGCGAACAGATCCGACTCGGGGATCGGGCTGTCGACCAGCGAGCGGGCCAGCTCGAAGTCCTCGGTCGGCCACACCTTCTGCTGAAGCTCCAGCGGGATCTTGAACCAGAAGCCGTCCGGGTCGACCTGGGTGGCGTGGGCGCGCAGCGCCTCGTCGCGGACCTCGAAGTACTCGCCGCACTCGACCCGCGTGGTGATCTTGTCGCCGCGGTCCTCGCGGTCGGCGCTCTTCTCGAGCCATTCCGTGTACGGCGACTCGAGGCCCGCCGCGATCATGCCCTCGTGCAGCGCGAGCATGCGGGCGCGGGTCCAGCCGGAGTTGTAGTAGAGCTTCAGCGGCTGCCACGGCTCACCCAGCTCGGGGTACTTCTCCGGGTCGCCGGCCGCCTCGAAGGCCACCACCGAGATCTTGTGGCACATGATGTGGTCGGGGTGCGGGTAGCCGCCGTTCTCGTCGTACGTCGTCATGACGTGCGGCCGGAACTCGCGGATCAGCTTGATCAGCGGGATCGCCGCGGTCTCGGGATCTTGCAGGCCGAAGCAACCCTCCGGCAGCGGCGGCAGCGGGTCGCCCTCGGGCAGGCCCGAGTCGATGAAGCCGAGCCACGACTGCTCGACGCCGAGGATCTCACGGGCCCGCGCCATCTCGGCACGGCGGATGTTGGTGATGTCGGCCAGCACCTCGGGGCGGTCCATCTTGGGGTTGAGCACGCTGCCGCGCTCGCCACCCGTACACGTCGCGACCAGCACCTGGACACCCTCGGCGACGTACTTCGCCATGGTCGCCGCGCCCTTGCTGGACTCGTCGTCGGGGTGCGCGTGCACCGCCATGAGACGCAACTGCTCAGCCACTGAAATCTCCTCGGACCGGACCCGCGGCGAGCGGGCCGGTGTCGGCTGCGAGAATGAGTGTTGTTCAGGGCCTACCCGGACCACGGGGTGCCGCAGGTCGCCGGGACGGCCCGCACCGGGATGGCCTCCACTGCCCTGAACAATGCTCAACGGACCCTGCCATTCTGGCGGATCCCACCGACAACAAACGCACGAGAGGTCGTCAGGTGAGCGAGACGCGCACCACAGCCCCGGTCTTCCCGCCGGGCCGATACGGACGGCGCCGTTCCGGCCGCCGCCGGTCGGTGCTGCCTCTCCTCGTCCTGGTCGCGGTCCTCGCCGTCTCGCTCGTGGTGTCGCTGAAGCTCTACCAGCGGTTCGGCCAGACCGACTACGACGCGCAGATCGTCGGCTGGTCGGAGCCGACCGACAAAGAGATGGTCATCCAGTTCCGGGTGCGCGTCCCGGCCGGCCAGTCCGCGAGCTGCACGCTGCGGGCCCGCGACTACGACGGTTTCGAGGTCGGCCGCCGCACGGTCGTCGTGACGCCGCCCAAGGGCGAGACCGACGTCGAGGTCAAAGAGACGGTGACCACCACCAAGCGGGGCTCCGTCGGCGACGTCCTGGGGTGCAGTCCCGCCGCCTGACCGGGGTATGTCCAGCCCGAAATCGCGCGATCCCGGCCCCGTGCATACCGCTGGTAAGCTAAGTAATTCGCTCCGTTCACCATCTTTGTGATGGCGAACGCGTTCCGTCCCAGCCGTGCCCGTTCCATCCGAGGAGATCGACCGTGTCCAGTTCAGAGGCGCCCAAGACTTGGCTTTCTCAGGACGCTCACGACCGGCTGCAGGCCGAGCTTGACGAGCTGATCGCCGCGCGCCCCGAGGTGGCTGCCGAGATCAACGCCCGCCGCGAGGAGGGCGACCTGCGCGAGAACGGCGGCTACCACGCCGCCCGCGAGGAGCAGAGCCGCCAGGAAGGCCGGATCCTTTACTTGAAGGAGTTCCTGCGCAACGCCGAGGTCGGCGAGGCCCCCACGAACGACAAGGTGGGCCCCGGCTCCGTCGTCACGATCTACTTCGACGACGACCAGAGCGACACCGAGACCTTCCTGCTGGGCTCGCGCGAGATCTCCTCGACGACCGACCTCACCGTCTACAGCCCCGAGTCGGCGCTCGGCAAGGCGATCCTCGGCGCGGGCGAGGGCCAGACCGTCACCTACACGGCGCCCAGCGGCGCCGACATCAAGGTCACGGTGGTCAAGTTCGGCCCGTTCGAGGGCTGACCACAGCACTTCCCGAGGGGTCCGCGTCGCACGCGGGCCCCTCTTGTCATATGCGGTCCTACGGCGTCGCGTCGGCCAGCAGCGACACCCGGTAGCCGTTCTCGCGCAGCGTGCCGATCAGCACGTCCGAGTGGTCCGGCCCGCGGGTCTCGACCGACAGCGCCACCTCCACCTGGCCGAAGCCCAGGCGCGGGCTCTGCCGCGAGTGGCCCACCTCCACCACGTTCGCCCGCAGCTCGGCGATGCGGCCCAGCAGCCGGGCCAGCTCACCCGGCCGGTCGTCGCAGCGCACCGCGAGGCGCAGGAAGCGGCCCGCCGAGGCCAGACCGTGCTCGATCACGCGAAGCAGCAGCATCGGGTCGATGTTGCCGCCGGAGAGCACGGCCACCACCGGCCCGTCCGCCGGCGGCACGTAGGCGCCGGTCAGCAGCGCCGCGAAGGCCGCTCCCCCGGCCGGCTCCACCACCATCTTGTGCCGTTCGAGCAGCACGAGCAGCGCCGCCGACAGGTCCTCGTCGGTGACCGTGACGACCTCGTCGACGAGCTTGCTGACGTGCGCGAAGTTCAGGTCGCCGGGCCGCAGCACGCAGATGCCGTCGGCGATGGTGACGCCCTGGTCGAGCTTCTGCGGCGATCCGGCGGCGAGCGAGGGCGGGTACGCCGCGGCGCCGGCCGCCTGCACGCCGACCACCCGGATGTCCGGCCGCAGCGCCTTGGCCGCCACCGCGATGCCCGAGATCAGCCCGCCGCCGCCCACAGCGGTGACGATGGTCGTCGCCGACGGCAGCTGGTCGAGGATCTCCAGGGCGACGGTGCCCTGCCCGGCGATGACGTCCGGATGGTCGAACGGGTGGATCAGCACCGCGCCGGTCCGCTCGGCGAACCGCTGCGCGGCCACGAGCGAGTCGTCGACGTTCGTCCCCGCGTACTCGATCGCCGCGCCGTACCCCCGGGTCGCCGTGACCTTGGGCAGCGGCGCGCCCTCCGGCATGAAGACGGTGGCCTGGGCGCCGAGCAGCTCGGCGGCGAGCGCCACACCCTGCGCGTGGTTGCCTGCGCTGGCAGCCACGACGCCGCGCGAACGCTCGGCCTCCGACAGGCGGCTGATCCGGGTGTACGCGCCGCGGACCTTGTACGAGCCGGCGCGCTGCTGGTTCTCGCACTTCAGCCACGCGCCCGTGCCGGTGATCTCGGAGAGCGGGCGGGACTCGATCAGGGGCGTGGTCTTGACCACACCGGCCAGCAGACTGCGTGCCGCCTCGATGTCGGCGAGCGTCAGGAGGTCGAGCGGAAGGGGGGCACCAGTCATGCCCTGAATCGTGCCACCGATCACCCGAAGGCGTGACGCCGCCAGGGGTTCATCACTTCGAACTGGCCGGCGACGGCGAGCAGCAGGGTCTCCGAGTCCGGCGGGCCCACCAGCTGCACGGCGAGGGGCAGACCATCGGGCCGTACGCCGACCGGCACCACGATCGCCGGCAGCCCGGCGACGTTCCAGGGCGCCGCGTACGGGGCGTACCGCATGCTCACGGACATGTTGGCCCGCCAGGTGCCCCCAGCGTGGCCGTCGGCGAGCGGCGGCGCGGTGGCGAGCGCCGGGGTGAGCAGCAGGTCGATCGACCTGTCGGCGAAGAACCCGATCGAGCGCTCCCGGAACGCGTCGCGCTGCTTGCGCCGGACCAGGCCCGCGCGCATGGCCCACTTGCCGAGCCGGATGTGCTGCCGGGTGCGCGGCTGGAGCCGTGCGAGATCAAAATCCGCCGATTCCACGTACGCGGCGGCGAACCACGTGGCGAGCGTGCCCACGCCGAGCGACTGGGGGTAGCGCGGATCGGCGGTGATCGTGTCGTGCCCGGCCCGCACGAGCAGCTTCGACGCGGCGGCGACGGCCTCGGCGTTCGGCTCGTCGAGGCGTACGCCGACGATCGGCGGCCGGGTGGAGACGCCGATCCGCAGCCGGGACGGCTCCACCAGCTTCACCGGGTCGCGGCCGGCGAGCACCGAGAAGCCCAGCGCCGCGTCGGACACCGTGGTGGTGAGCACGCCGTTCTCCGCCAGACCGAACCAGCTGCCGACGCCCAGCTCGGCCGGGACCACGCCCCGGCCCGGCTTGAGGCCGACCAGACCGCAGCAGGCGGCCGGGATGCGGATCGAGCCGAGCCCGTCGTTGCCCTGGGCGATCGGCACCAGGCCCGCGGCGACGGCCGCCGCCGACCCGCCCGAGGAGCCTCCCGGCGTACGGTCGAGGTCCCAGGGGTTGCGGGTGGCCACCTCGTCGTCGTCGGTGACCGCCCACAGGCCCATCTCCGGCATGCGCGTCACGCCCACGACCACCGCGCCGGCGCCGCGCAGCCTCCGTACCACCTCGTGGTCCTCCTCGGCGACAGCCGAGCGCACCGCCGCCGAGCCGGACCAGACCGGCAGGCCGGCCACCGCGGTGTTCTCCTTGACCGCGACCGGCACGCCGGCCAGCGGCAGGTTGGACAGGTCCTCCTGGTCGTCGACCTTCTCGGCCTCGGTGATCGCCTCACCGCCGCGCACCACCCGGAACGCGTCGAGCGACGGGTCGGTGACGGCGATCTGTTCGAGGTGGTCGGCGACGACCTGGGTGGCGGTCACGTCTCCGCGCCGCACCGCCCGGGCGATCTGCTTCGCCGTGGCTCCGACCCAGGTCCCGTCCGTCATGCCCCGCTCCGTATATGTCAGCCCAATGCCTGCTCGAGGTCGGCGAGCAGATCGTCAACGGTCTCGATGCCGACAGACAGTCGCACGAGATCGGCGGGGACTTCAAGCGCGGAGCCCGCAGCCGACAGGTGTGTCATCTGACCCGGGTGCTCGATCAGCGACTCGACCCCGCCCAGCGACTCCGCGAGCACGAAGAGCTTCGTCCGGTTGCAGATGGCGATCGCCTGCTCCATGCCACCCGCCGCGCGGAACGACACCATGCCGCCGAAGCGCCGCATCTGCTTCGCCGCGACCTCGTGACCGGGGTGGTCCTCGATGCCCGGGTAGAGGACGCTCGCCACGGCCGGGTGCTCCCGCAGGAAGGCCACGACGCGCTCCGCGTTGTCACAGTGCCGGTCCATCCGTACGCCCAGGGTCTTGATGCCCCGCAGCGTCAGCCACGCGTCGAACGGGCCGCTGACGCCGCCCATGGCGTTCTGGTGGAAGGCGAGCTCGTCGCCGAGGTCGTCGGTGGCGGTGACCAGCGCCCCACCGACCACGTCGGAGTGTCCACCCAGGTATTTCGTGGTCGAGTGGACGACGACGTCGGCGCCGAGCGAGATGGGCTGCTGGAGGTACGGCGACGCGAACGTGTTGTCGACGACGAGCAGCGCGTCGTACTCGTGCGCGAGACCCGCGAGCGCGGCGATGTCGGCGACGTTGAGCAGCGGGTTGGTCGGCGTCTCGGCCCAGATGAGCTTGGTGTGGCCGGGGCGGAACGCGGCCCGTACGGCGTCGAGGTCCTCGAGCGGCACGGCCGTCCAGTCGAGGCCCCAGTTCTCCAGCACCTTCGAGAAGAGGCGGAAGGTGCCGCCGTACGCGTCGTCCGGGATCACCACGTGATCGCCCGGCCGGCACACCGTACGCAGAAGCGTGTCCTCGGCCGACAGACCGCTCGCGAAGGCGAGGCCACGGCGCCCGCCCTCGATCGCCGCGAGGCACTCCTGGAGCGCGTCCCGGGTCGGGTTGCTCGAGCGGCTGTACTCGTAGCCGAGCCGCGGCGCACCGACGGCGTCCTGGGCGTACGTGCTCGTCTGGTAGATCGGAGGCACCACCGCGCCGGTCCGGGGATCCGGATCCTGGCCCGCGTGGATGGCGAGGGTGTCGAACCCGTAGTCGTTAGCGGTCATGCTGGGCAAGGCTAGTCTCAGCTGGTGGCGGACTGCTTGTTCTGTGGCATCGTGGCGGGGACGGTTCCGGCCTTCAAGGTCGCCGACACTCCTGATGGGGTGGGCTTCCTCGATATCCGTCCCGTCTTCAAGGGACATGTGCTGGTGGTGCCGCGCGAGCACGTCGTGACCCTGCCCGATCTGCCCGCCGCGCTCCTGCCCGGATATTTCGGGCTCGTGCAGGCCATCGCCGCCGCGGTGCCCGCCGCCCTCGGATCGACGGGGACATTCGTGGCGAACAACAACATCGTCTCCCAGTCCGTGGCACATCTGCACTTCCACGTCGTACCCAGGACGAAAGGCGACGGCCTGCGCGGCTTCTTCTGGCCCCGCCACCGCTACGACAGCGACGAGGAGGCCGCCGGCTTCGCCGCGTCGATCGCCGCCGCGCTGGCGGGTAAGGATGGACTGCCCTCGGGCGTTGCACAGACCGGATGAAGGGAGTGACCGTGTTCCTACGGTTCAAGAAGCCCGAGCTGGTAACCCCCGACCAGGCCCTGCCGGGCCGCCCCCTCGAGATGCCGGTGGCCGCCGAGCACGTCGTGCTGGGCACCCCGCTCCAGGGCCCCTGGCCGGCCGGCTACGAGGTGGCAGTGTTCGGCATGGGCTGTTTCTGGGGCGCCGAGCGCATCTTCTGGCGCCTCCCCGGCGTCCACTCGACCTCGGTGGGCTACGCCGGCGGTTTCACCCGCAACCCCACCTACGAGGAGGTCTGCTCCGGCCACACCGGCCACGCCGAGGTGGTCCAGGTCGTCTACGACCCCAGCAAGATCCAGTACGAGGACCTGCTGAAGGCGTTCTGGGAGAACCACGACCCCACCCAGGGCATGCGCCAGGGCAACGACGTCGGCACCCAGTACCGCTCCACGATCTACACGACCACCGACGACCAGGCCCGCATCGCGAAGGCCTCGCTGGAGGCCTTCCAGCCCATCGTCACGGCCGCCAAGCACGGAACGATCACCACAGAGATCCGCCCGCTGGGCAGCTACTACTACGCCGAGGACTACCACCAGCAGTATCTGTCCGACGCGAAGAACCCCTACGGCTACTGCAACCACGGCCCGAACGGCATGACGTGCCCGGTGGGCGTGGCCCGCACCAAGTGACGGTCGTTTGACCTGGGCTCGCACTCGCCGCGGCTGGTGCGGGCTCAGCTCGTTTCAGCGTTCCATCCCGTTGGCCCACGCTTCCGGGGAGTGGACAGTCGCCGAGGCGGGCGGTGGTGCTTTCCCGCCGGGCCGGATCTCGATGTGCGCGACCCACACCGCCCGTGTCAGGCAGTAGGGTCGTTGACGGAGGAGGGTGTGATGACAGCGGACAAGCGGCCGCCCGGGCAGGGCTACGCGAAGCCCGTCGTCGTGCCCGACGGCCTCGAATCCCTCACCGGCCCCACCACGGGCGTCGTCGTTCTGCCACCGCACCTCAAGTGGTCGGGAAGCTCCCGCTATGACTTGGGCCAGCCGGGGCGGATCGTCGACCTGTACCGCACCGTTCTCAACGAGGCCGCGACGCCGGAGGACCTGAGCCAGTACCTCGATCGAAGCACGCTGCTCGCCCTCTGGCCGACCATGTGGCTGCCCGCCGCGTTGCGCCGGCGTTGGGAGGATCGCTTCCCCGAGTTGGGGCGTCGGCGCCACGACCCGGCGGCCTGAGGTGGACCCTCGCCACACCCGCATCACCCAGATCGCTTTGGAAGTCGCCGCCGGTTACGGGTTCGCCCTCGCCGGCGGATATGCGGTGAGCGCCCACGGCATGGGTCAGCGCCTCAGCGGGGACGTCGACCTGTTCACCGACTGGCAGCGCCGCGGCGACTTTTCTTCGGCCGTCGAAACGGTCATCGCGGCCCTGGATGCGCACGGGTACACCGTGAGGGCCGTGATCCGTAACGACACCTTTGCGCGGCTTCTTCTCGCGGACCGAAGCCGCCCCGGCTCGGAGCCGGAGAAGTTGGAGCTTTCCGCCGACTGGCGAGCCCACGAACCGGTTCAGCTGAGCATCGGCCCGGTGCTCCATCCGGACGACGCCGTCGCCAACAAGATGTGTGCGCTGTTTGGCCACGCCGAGACCCGTGACGTCCTTGACGTCGACGCCGCGGTGCAGAGCGGGCGGTACACACGCGAACGACTTCTTGAACTCGCCGCGAGGGCCGACGACGGGTTCGACCCGGTGATCTTTGCCGACGCTCTGGGAGCGCTGAGGCAGATCACCGATGCCGACTTCGATCTGTATGGCATCACGCCGGAGCAGCTCGCGGCCGTGCGTACCCGCTTCGCGGAGTGGCGTTCGGAGTTGCGCGGCGCCCGGCCCTGAACGGCTGCAACCGGCGGCGGGCTATTTCATGCGTCAGGGTGGAAAAGATCGACATGTCCCGACATCGTCCGCACACTGAGATCGAGTAGCGGTAGTGCGGGAGGTGAACCATGCCGTCCTTCTCGAACGACGAGGAACGTCACGCCTGGAATCTTGCGGAATCGCTGGCCGAGCAGGCTCGGGCGATGATGCGGGAGGCCGAGGCGGCGCTGGAGACGTGGAAGACGGGCAAGGAGATGAACCGGCTGCGCTGTGCCCGCAAGGGGATCAGCGAGTCCGATGCGGAGATCCGGTGGGCGGCGTCGGCGAACTCGAAGAACGCGCTGACCAACAACAGCTTTCACGTCGGGCTGGCGACCATGTACTACAGCGCGGCGTCGGCCGCCTATTCGCGGGCGCTCTACCTGCGGACCGTCAGGTCCGTACGGGCCTAAGGCTGGTCCTTTTCGGCCGTGGGGGCCGGTCGCTGCTTCAGCGGCTGGTCGGTCGAGGGTGCGGCCGAGGCCGGGCCGGCGAGCGCCAGGCCGAGGACGGCCCCGGCGCTGATCAGGCCGAGGCCGGCCAGCGACACCGGGCGACGGTCGGGCTTTTCCACGCGGTACCTCCGTGCATGGCGAAGTGGCCTTCCACGATGCCCTGTCTTCCTGAGATCCGGCTGTGCACAACCTGCCAATCAGTTCTCTGTGTTGAGCGCGAGAAGTCGGGCACCATGAACGCATGGAGATCGCCAGCGAAACGGAACGTAAATACGACGTGCCCGACGGCTTCGAGTTGCCGGACCTCGCCGGCGTCTCGGGAGTCAGCAGCGCCGACGCGGCGCAGACCCATGACCTGGATGCGACCTATTTCGACACCGACGAGCTGACCCTGCTGCGGCACCGGCGGACCCTGCGCCGGCGCAGCGGGGGCAGCGACGCCGGCTGGCATCTGAAGACGCCCGGCGAGGGGTTCAGCCGCAAGGAGCATCGGCTGCCGCTCAACGGCAACCCCGACCTGGTGCCCGAGCAGCTGGCCGGCCTGGTCCGGTCGATCATCCGGCGGCAGCGGCTCAGGCCGGTCGCGCGGCTTCGTACCCATCGGGTCGAGACGCCGCTCAAGAAGGCCGACGGCACCACGCTCGCCCTGATCGCGCAGGACCAGGTGATCGCCGAGCGGGACGGCGAGGAGCAGCGCTGGCAGGAGGTCGAGGTCGAGCTCGTCGACGGTGACGCGGCCCTGCTCGACAAGATCGGCCGGGCGCTGGAGAGCGCCGGTGCGCGGCCGGCCGCGGGGCCCTCCAAGGTCGCCCGCGCGCTCGGCAACCCCCGGCCCGGCAAGGCCGCCAAGACCCCCAAGGATCCGGTTCTGCGGTACGCCCGTGAGCAGCGCGACGCGATCACCGGGTTCGACCCGGGGGTGCGCCAGGGCGAGCCCGAAGCGGTGCACAAGATGCGCGTCGGCACCCGGCGGCTGCGCAGCACCCTGAAGACGTTCAAGCGCACCTTCCCGGACGCCCAGGAGATCGGCGCCGAGCTCAAGTGGCTCGCCGACCTGCTCGGCGAGGTCCGGGACGGGCAGGTGCAGGAGCAGAAGCTGCTCGCCGAGATCCAGGGACCCGAGTTCGAGCCGGTGGCCGCCCGCGTCCGCGAGCACCTCGACGCCCAGGTGGAGCGGGGCCGGCAGGCCCTCGGCGAGGCCCTGGAGAGCGAGCGCTACCTCGCCCTGCTCGACCGCATCGACGAGCTCGCCGAGCAGCGGACCGCCGAGAAGGATCCGCTGGCCCGCGCCCGTAAGAGCCTGGCGAAGGCCGACGGGCTGCTCGACCAGGCGCTCGCCGACGGCGTCGACGCGGAGCTGCACGAGGCGCGCAAGGCGTACAAGAGGGCTCGTTATGCGGTCGAGGTCTTCGAGGCGCAGGCCGGCAAGCCGGGCAAGCAGCTGGTCAAGGCCCTGACCGACCTTCAGGACGTCCTCGGCGCCCACCAGGACTCGGTGGTCGCCCGCGAACTGCTCCAGGAGCTCGGCGAGCGCGACGGCTCCGGCTTCTGGTTCGGCGTGCTCTACGGCCGCCAGGAGCAGGTCGGCGCCGAGACCCACGCGCAGCTGCCGGCGGTCGTGGAGGCCTCGCGGGCGAAGAAGCTTCGGAAGTGGATCGGCTGATGTTCACTTTCGCTGGGTAAGTATGACGGTCATGCAGGCGGAGGCGGAGTTCCAAGAGGTCGAAGAGCAGATCAGCGAGCCGTACGAGGGTTCCGTCGCGGAGCTCGGCGGCTACCGGGTCGCCGATGACGACGACGATGACCCGGTGCTGCTCAACGCGGACGGCAGCCCGGTCGACACCTGGCGCGAGGACTATCCGTACGACGAGCGGATGCCCCGCGCCGACTACGACCACCACAAGCGGCTGCTCCAGATCGAGCTGCTCAAGCTGCAGAACTGGTGCAAGGAGACCGGCGAGCGGCTGCTGATCCTCTTCGAGGGCCGGGACGCGGCCGGCAAGGGCGGCACGATCAAGCGCTTCATGGAGCACCTCAACCCGCGGGGCGCCTCCGTGGTCGCGCTGGAGAAGCCGAACGAGCGCGAGAGCACCCAGTGGTACTACCAGCGCTACATCAAGCACCTGCCGGCCGCCGGCGAGATCGTGCTGTTCGACCGGTCCTGGTACAACCGCGCCGGCGTGGAGCGCGTCATGGGCTTCTGCACCCGCGCGGAGTACCTGGAGTTCATGCGGCAGACCCCCGAGCTCGAGCGCATGCTGGTGCGCTCCGGCATCCACCTGGTCAAGTTCTGGTTCTCGGTCACCCAGGGCGAGCAGCGCACCCGCTTCGCGATCCGCCAGGTCGATCCCGTACGGCAGTGGAAGCTCTCGCCGAACGACCTCGCCTCGCTCGACAAGTGGGGCGACTACACCGAGGCGAAGGAGGCGATGTTCTTCTACACCGACACCGCCGACGCGCCGTGGACCGTGGTGAAGAGCAACGACAAGAAGCGCGCCCGGCTGGAGGCCATGCGCCACGTGCTCAACCGGTTCGACTACGCCAACAAGGACCCCGAGGTCGTCGGCGCTCCCGACCCGCTGATCGTCGGCCCCGCCTCACTCGCGGTGGAAGGCACCGAAATGTCCCCGCGAGTATTCCCGCGTCTGTAGTGATTCAAAAAGCATTGGCGAAGGGCCCCTCGGCTGGTTAACGTGGCCGTACACGTGAAGGGAGGTGGTCCGAAGTTGTATAGCAACGGGACTCGTGAGGTGGCTGTCCGCTAGCCGCTGTCCTCGACAGCTTCGTTCGAAGTAGTACGTCGAGACCGTGTGGCAGCGGTTCGGCGAATACCAGACAGCCACCCGACCCCTGGGGATCCGGCCTTGTCCGACCGGACCACGTGCTTGCGCGTGGAAGTCCCCAGGGGTCGCTTCATATCCGGGGATCTCACATGCGCGAGCTGGTCGTACTGGGAAGCGCGAGCCAGGTGCCCACCCGGCACCGCAACCACAACGGCTACCTCCTGCGCTGGGACGACGAGGTGATCCTCTTCGACCCCGGCGAGGGCACCCAGCGCCAGATGCTGTTCGCGGGCCTCGCCGTCACCCCCATCCGGCGCGTCTGCATCACCCACTTCCACGGCGACCACAGCCTGGGCCTGCCGGGCATCCTCCAGCGCATCTCGCTCGACAAGGTCACCCATCCGGTCGCGGTGCACTACCCGGCCGCCGGTCAGGAGTTCTACGACCGCCTGCGGCACGCGACGAGCTACTGGGACAACGCCGACATCGTCGCGTCGCCGGTCGAGGGCGCGAGCCACGCGGTGGAGACGTCCGCGGGGCGCCTCACGGCGCTGCCCCTCTGGCATTCGCTGCCCACGTACGGCTATCGCCTCGACGAACCGAACGCCCGCCGCCTGGTGCCCGAGCTGCTGGCCGCGCGCGGCATCGCAGGGCCGGCCGTGGGCACGCTGCAACGCGAGGGACGCCTCGGTGACGTGACGCTCGACGAGGTGAGCGTGGAGCGGCCGGGGCAGAGCTTCGCGTTCGTGATGGACACGGGCCTCTGCGACAACGTGTTCCGGCTGGCGGAGGGCGTCGACCTGCTCGTCATCGAGTCGACGTTCCTGACCGAGGACGCGGAGATGGCCGCGATGGTCGGGCACCTGACGGCGGCGCAGGCCGGGGCGGTCGCGCGCGAGTCGGGCGTACGGAAGCTGCTGCTGACGCACTTCTCGCAGCGCTACACCGATCCGCTGCGGTTCCTCGAGGAGGCCCGCGCCGAGTTCGACGGCGAGATCGTCATCGCGGAGGACCTGATGCGCGTCACCGTGCCCGCGCGCCGCCCGGCTACCGTCGAGGGATGAGCCTGTCCCTCCGTACGGCCGAGGAATTTGATCTCTATGCGGTGGGGGCGGTGCACCAGCGCTCGCGCGTGGCGGCCTATGCCCACATCCTCGCGCCGGAGATCCTGGCGGCCCGGTCCGAGGAGGGGTTCGGCGAGTGGTGGGCCGAGCGGTGGAAATGGGAGCGCGAGACCCACACGATGACGGTCGCGGACCGGGACGGGGAGATCGTCGGTTTCACGTACGTGGGGCCGAGCGAGACGCCGGGATGCGCCGAGCTGTACGCGATCCACGTGGCGCCGGGCCTGGTCGGCACGGGGATCGGGCGCCGCCTGATGGTGAACGCGCTCGATCAGCTCGGCGCCGTGGGCGGCTCGCGGGCGGTGCTGTGGGTGCTCGAGGAGAACGGTGTCGCGCGGCGCTTCTACGAGCGCGGCGGCTGGTCGGCGGACGGCGCGGACCGTGTCGAGCCGATCAACGGGGTGCCGGTGCGGCAGTTGCGGTATTCGCGGGCGCTCACGCCGGCCGGTGCCCGGTCCGGGTCCGCTCCCGTTCGATAGAACGAACGTTCTTTCTGCCCGCCCGCCGGTGGCGTGTGCGGCGGGTCGGCAGCGTGTCGGCGGCGTGTGCGGCGCCGGCCTGTGACATATGCGGCGCGGCGCACGATTGACCGCCGGGCGACGTCAACTTAGCCTTACCTAACCTTTGGTGCGCCCGGTCTTGCCGGGTCGGGCGCGCCGGGGTCGTCCTGCCTTGCCTCCTTGTCCTGCCGGGCCCTTGCTGGCGCGGGCCCGGCGCTTCGTGGGTGAGCTTCGCTGGGAGCTCACGTTGGTGGGCGGGAGCGCGCGACCGTGATGGAACGGGGGAACCTGTGGTCACGCGCTCCCGCCAACCGCCCCGCCCGAACCGGGGGTCGCGCCTGGCCGGAGGCGCTGGACCGGCGGAGGCGTGCCGGTCCTGCCAGTTACAAGGGCGGGTCCTGATGCGGGAGGCCGCGGCGCTGGCGGGGCGCAGCGAACTCACCGCCGGGAGACGTCGCCGGGCTGCGAAGCCGTGGCCTGCCGGGGGAGGTCAAGCGAACGGCGACGTCGAAGATTCAGTTGAAATAACCGCTGTTGCGTGGCTTGCTCACCCTGCTCCGGCGCTCGTCGGAGCCGGCGCGCATGGCGGGCATCGCCCGGATGCTGTTCAGGTCGTGCCGCACGGTCCACGCTTCCCGCCAGGGCCGCCGCGAGGCCGCCTCGGCCCGCTCGGCGAGCCGGCGGGGCGCGCAGGGCCACCGCCATCCACACCAGACACAGTTGCCGTCGTGCCCCGCTTCGGCGTGCCGCCCGAGCATGCTCTGAGCGTCCCGCCACAGGAGGCGGTCCACGATGTCGGTTGGCATCGGCCGGTCGGCGATGACCATTCCCTACCCTCCGGGCTCGTCATACGTCCGTCACGACTCATACAACCGCGCGGCGCCATCGGCCGGTCGGACTTTCTGTGCGACGGCCGCGACTATGCGTGACCGGTACGTGTTCGCCATGGGCGGACACCCGTACGGCATCGATGTCTCGGCACGGAATGTTGAGACCGTCATGGATACCGAACACACGGGTGTCGAATCCGGGGCACTCGATGCCTACAGCCGTGTGGTGACCGGCGTCGCCACCAAACTCCTCCCCTCCGTGGCCGCCCTGTCCGTCCGCACCGCCCGTAGCGCCGGCGCAGGCTCCGCGGTCACCTTCACCGACGACGGCTTCCTCCTGACCAACGCGCACGTGGTGGCAGGCGCCACGAGCGGCACAGCCACCTTCGCCGACGGCACCGAGACGAAGTTCGAGGTGATCGGCGCCGACCCGCTCTCCGACCTCGCCGTGGTCCGGGTGCACAACTCGGGCGCGCCCGCCGCGCCCCTCGGCAACGCCGACGCCCTCCAGATCGGCCAGCTCGTGGTCGCCGTCGGCAACCCGATGGGCCTGGCCGGCTCGGTGACCGCCGGCGTGGTGTCCGGCCTGGGCAGATCCCTGCCCGCCCGCGACGGCCGCCGGGTCCGCATCATCGACAGCGTCATCCAGACCGACGCGGCCCTGAACCCGGGCAACTCCGGCGGCGCCCTGGCCGACTCCACCGGCACGGTCGTCGGCATCAACACCGCGGTGGCCGGCTACGGCCTGGGCCTGGCGGTGCCGATCAACGCCACCACCCGCTCGATCATCGGCGAGCTGGTGGCCTCGGGCCGCGTCCGCCGGGCCTGGCTCGGGGTCGCCGGCGTGCCCACGCCGCTGCCGCCGCAGCTGGCGGCCCGCATCGACCAGAAGCTCGGCCTGCGGGTCGTGGAGGTGGTCCCGGGAAGCCCGGCCGGCAAAGGCGGGCATCTACCTGGGCGACATCCTGCTGACCGCGGGCGGCAAGCCGGTGCAGACCGTGCAGGAGCTGCAGAGGCTCATGCTGGGCCCGGCGATCGGCCAGAACCTGCCGATGACATTGCTGCGCAAGAACGCCCTGGTCGACGTGGTGACGGTGCCGGCGGAACTCGACTGAAAGGGGCCATCAGGCCGTACGGCCTGATGGCCCCCT